>WYAU01000110.1 GCA_011525665.1 Candidatus Brocadia sp. | reverse complement strand
TAAAACGATCAGGATATTCAATGTTGATGCATAAAAGCAGAAAAATCAGTCTTGGATACCAAACTCATTATGTATTTTGAAACCTTTTGATATCACAAATTACCCTCTGTGAGAAATGCGGGTTAGTAAGATTCAACAGGAAATGGCAGACTATGGCTAAAATTCTCGTGATAAACAGAGAATCATTTTACAAAAGGTTTGATTGGGTGCAGATGGCAACTGCTATGCTCGTGCCGTTGTTTGATGGGACGCATCGGGGTTGGTATTCAGATACGTCTCTGTCTCAATAGCTTTGCCAGTATCATCAAAAAATAAAATATTTGTAACTATTCAACGTACTTTCGTCCACAATCATTACAAGTAAACCAAATATTGATTAGAAATCCCGAAGGGATGTCATTATTATAGCAGATCGTTGTACAATGATTGTTAACCCCGTAGGGGTGACAGGGTATCATTATTTCCGTGATATTCCACCCCTGCGGGGTTGAATCTTGTGGTGTGTATTTTTCTCTATAGTCATGTCATCCCTTCGGGATTTTCACGTCTGCCCGTTTTCCCTATTGGTTTTTAACTATTCTGAAAAAATATTCTCTGTCAGCTTCGCTGAATAGTTGCAATTATTTTACCGTAATTTTTGAAATATTCTGTTGCCATTTCCAGGCCGAAAGCATCATGTCATCTAATCCGTACTTGGGTTGCCAGCCGAGTTCCTTCCTCGCAAGGTCGTTATTGGCATAAATTGCCATAACGTCTCCGCTTCTTCTTGGTCCAACCTCGTAATTCAGCTTTTTCCCCGATACTTTCTCAAAGGATTTGATTGCTTCAAAAACCGTAATGCCGTTTCCGGTGCCAAGGTTGAATAAGCTGCAAGCCTCCAGATTCTTATCTCTCAGCACAAAACCAAGCGCTTTAATGTGTGCATCTGCAATATCGCTGACGTGTATGTAATCCCTGATGCAGGAGCCGTCTCTGGTTTCATAATCACCGCCGTGGACATACATTTTCGGGATAAGTCCTGCAGCGGTTCGGGTAATCACAGGCACCAGACTTGTAGGGGGCCCCAGCGGCAGTTCACCGATTTTTGCGCTCGGATGAGCGCCGGCAGGATTAAAATAGCGGAGTAAAACAGATTTGAATGCCGGGGTATATTTCGTGAATGATTTCACCACTTCTTCCCCCATCTGTTTGGTATGAGCGTATGGCGATTCAGCTTCAGGCAGTTCAGCTTTTTCTGTTACCGGCAGTGTTTTAATGTTGCCGTACACAGAACAGGAAGAAGAAAAGATGAAATTCCTGATTTTTTTCTCCCTGCACAGGTAAAGTATGTTTACAAGGCTTTCCATGTTATTGTGGTAGTACAATAAGGGATCGGCCACGCTCTCCGGTACGGACTTACATGCAGCAAAATGAATGATGCCCTTTATTGAATTTTCCTGTTTGAGAATTTGGATCAGTTCCTCTTTATTGCAAAGGTCAACTTTGAACCATGCCAGGCGGTTTCCCCTGTCCGTTATTTCCTGTATTCTTCTGTAAGTATCTTCGGTGGAGTTGGAATAATTATCCAGGGAAATTACCCGGTAATCCGTTTGTTCAAGAAGTTCAATAATGGTGTGAGAGCCGATGTAACCGGCGCCTCCTGTAACAATGATGGTATCAGAATTATTCATTAATTTCCTTGAATGACTTGAAAATACGTGGAGAATCGAAAAAAAGCGAAACACAACAAAACAGGGAAAAAAAGTCTTTCATATTGTAGCATAAATATTTTATGAATCAACAAGTATAAACGATAAATTACACTTGCAAATTCTACAATATGTAGAATATAATAAGGCCATTAATGCAATCGTTGTGTATAAGTGTTTTAAAAATGAGAGTAAAAGACATTATATATTTTCGATATTAAAGGGAGAGCATGAGTAAAGAATTAAAATTAAAATTCAATTTTAATCCTTTCAAAGAAGGACTGAACCATGTCCTGGGGACTTTGGAAAAGGATATTATGGAGGTAATGTGGAAGCGCGGGGAATCATCGGTAAAGGACATTCTGGATACTTTCCCTGCCGGCAAAAATATTTCATACTCTGCGGTGATTACCGTTACCAATCGGATGACCAAGAAAGGACTTCTTCAGAAAAGAAAGGTGGGAAAAGCGTATTTTTATACACCCGCTTATGACAAGGATCAATTCTGTGAAATTGTATCAAGAAAAGTCGTAGAGGGAATTTCCGGATTTTCTCTCCAATCTGCAATGGTACACTTTGTGGATTATATGTCGCAAATGGAACCGGAAAAGATTGAATACTTTTCCCATCTGATTGAATCCAAAAAACAATCACTCTCAAAAAAAATTCCGGGGTTCAAAAAAAACCATGAAACACATCGATGAAAATCAGCAGGGGAAGGCACGATTGTATTTTTCGCTAACAGTATTCATCAATCTTGTAATCTCCTCGGTAATCGTGACCGGCGTCGTCATAGGCATTAAAGGGTATATGTCTGACACCTGGTTTGCATACAAAGCGGTTACCTGTTGCGGGAGTATCTGTCCAAAATGTTTTTTTGCCTTATATACCATAGCTGCGATACTTCCCTGGGCATGTATTGTAATACTTTTCATGGGGATATGCGCAGCCGTTTATAAAGCGTTATACTTATTACACAGAAATTACAGTTTTATCCGCTCCTTCCGTTCCCTTTCCCTTGAGAACTATCCTAAGATAAATAATATTGTTCACCGTATGCACTTTCATGATCAGCTTGTACTTTTAGACAACAGTGAGTTGCGTTGTGCTTTTACATCAGGTCTATGGAGGCCAAAAATATATTTATCCCTGGGTATATGTGCTTATTTAACAAAAAAGGAACTCATGGCCGTATTCCTCCACGAAGTACAGCATAAAAAGAGTAAAGACCCCTTAAGGTTATTTATTATACAAATATTTGATGCGCTCAATTTTTTTCTCCCCGTTAATCATTATCTATATATTCTATTTTCTGCCGCATCGGAGAAGGCTGCAGATGACAGCGCCGTAAATATTTCAAGAGAGCCAATTGAACTTGCCAGCGCACTCGTAAAGATATGCAAATCCCGTCAAACGGCAGCACTGTATCCATCGGCTTCGTATTTCAAAGGGCAAAACATTATAGAGGATCGGATACGACGTTTGTTAGAGCCACAGGTAACGCCCCCCTGTCTTTTTAAGACTTACGTGTATTCTTCCGGTCTTTTATCCCTTTTTATCGCTACGACAATTTATGTGTCTTTATTTTATAAATTCTTTATATCTACGCATATCCCTGACTGTAAGACAAGAACATGTCATATGGCCAGATGCGGGTAATCCTAATTTAAATGTTAGGGAATTTCACACCAATCACGTAGTGGCAATTCATGAATTGCCACGACACTATTAAAGTTGCCGAAGATCCAATGTATAACATGGATAGAATACCCTTAAAAATATTCGTTCTCGTCTCCATCCAGCTTGTTTCCCAGGCCATCACCATCGCTCAGGAAAAATACGACAATATGGCCAAGAAACAAACAAACAGCAAAAACATTGTTATTGAAATGACCGTGGCAGAAGCGCCACTGGACTTAAAATTGTTAATCCAGGAGGCCAAGGAAAATAATCCTGAGATCGTTGCGGCACAGAAACGCTTAAATGCCTCAAAGGCAAGAATCCCACAGGCCAAATCATTGGATGATCCTTCCGTTCGTGCAGGCTCTTATGATATGTCCAATCACCCGTTCAACATTAATGGCCAAACAGAGATGCTCCAGCAGCGATACAGTCTTTCTCAAAAGATACCCTTTCCGGGAAAACTGCGTCTCAGGGGCGAAGTTGCTACTGAAGAATTCCATATGACAGAAAAAGACCTTCTGGCTAAAATGCAGGAAATTACAGCCCTTGTAAAATCTGCATTCTATGAACTATACTACATAAACAATGCCATTGACATTACTGAGGAAAATAGGGCACTGCTGCGCAAATTTGCAAAAATCGCAGAAACAAAATATTCTGTAGGCAAGGCCACCCAGAGGGACGCGCTTGCAGCGCAGGTCGAATTATCAACACTGGCTAATAACCTTATCGTTTTAACCAAAGAAAGGGAATCCGTTATTGCCCGATTAAATATTTTATTAAACAGACCGACTCAGACCCCGCTGGGAAAACCACGCCCCTTTGAAAAACACACCCTGAATTTAACACTAAAAGAACTGGAAGACCTTGCCAGGGAAAATCGACCTGAGCTCAAAAGGTTCGATCACGCCATCAAACGGAATGAAGCAAACGTAAAACTTTCAAAGAGAGACTATTACTATGCAGACTTTGAGCCGATGATTGAATATATGCAGGAGGACAGACGACCCGATACATGGGCATCTGCCATCACGATCAATGTCCCTTGGCTTTGGCCCAAAAACCGGTCAAAGGTTACAGAGTCAAAAGAAGACCTTAGCGCTGCAAAATCAGACTATCGTTTTATCAGTAACAAGACACTGTTTGAGGTCAAAGATTTACTGGTCAAAATACAATCATCTGAAAGCACGATAAATCTTTATAAAACCGGTGTAATCCCCCAGGCCGAACAATCCCTGAAGGCCGCCCGTATTGGATACGAGGCAGACCGGGTGGATTTTCTCACTGTGATCGACAGCCAGAGGATTCTCCTGAATTCAAGACTGCTTTACTACAGGGCACTCACCGATTTTGAGCAAAACCTGGCAAACCTGGAAAGGGCTGTGGGGATGCAACTGATAGAATAAGGGATTGTCTTTTTCAAGAGTACGAATTTTTGTATTCAAAAAGGCACTTCGGGACGCTATTGATACATGCAAAATGAAGCAATCACTTCTCATCATCTGCAGAAATATTACTGGTCTATTATGCTTGTCACCATGCAAAAGGTGTGTTGTTGTAATTATACTTTTACATATTGTAATATATTGAAGTTACCTGAGAAAATGTTTATTTTTATTGAATTGTGCTTGTTACAATGGCCGCACGGGCATTAATGAATGTGTCTTTCAGTTCTTTTGTGAAAGATTATGAGACTATTGTAATCTAATGGAAAGTCTTGTGAACCTTTTAGAAAGAAGTTTATTCTGTATCGTATTTTAACAAGGGCTCTGATATTTACATTTGTCGTTGGTTTAAGTAGCGCCTATGTAGGTAATGTTTTATGGGCGTGTGGTGGGACATGTGGCGGCAGTGAACATAGCAGCCATGAATCAGATGGACACGTAGTTCAAACAAAGGCAGAAGGGATGAATAAAAAGACCGGGGGTTTCAAGACCTGATATGTGGCATAGAAGTCTGCGACATCAAAAAGGAACCATGTTGTATCAGGCAATTGACCTTGGAGTGGACGAGATTGTGGAGGACGTCGGTTTCAGAAAGATGTTATCGGAAGAGTTTAAAAGGACAGTATTGTGCCTTTGCCCGGAATTCCATATAAAAAGACCTTTAAAAAAGCAAAAAATGGTTGCAAAACTGCATGGATTCCTGCCTTCGCAGGAATAACAGCGGAAAAAGATATTTTAAAATTTATCGAAGTAAATAGTATTATGCATGTATCTTCCAGTAGGCATAAATATAATCTGCGCATCTTTAGAAAAGCCTTATTACCTTGGGCATTATCTTCACCAAGACATTTGTGGTTAACATTGAATCTCTTCGGGAAGGTATGGAAGAAATACAAACTCAATTTCCATTTACAGAACCAGTTTGGTTACCCCATACCGCATTCCTTTGTTTTAAGCCTGACCTCGAAATGTAATCTCACCTGCGATCATTGTTACGCAAGGGTGTATGAGGAAACCAGGATCTTACCTCGAAAGGTCTTAGAATCTCTCCTGGAGCAAGCAGGGTCGTTGGGCTGTTTCTTTTTTGTGCTTACCGGCGGAGAGCCTATGCTGTACCCGGACATCTTAGATATTTTAAGCCATCACAACGATAGACTTTTCATCCTGATAACCAACGGCACTATGGTCACCGATGACATTGCAAAAAAGCTGTCCCGCTTACCCCATGTTATTCCTGTAGTCAGTCTTGAAGGTGGTTTAGAGGATACTGATAAAAGGCGCGGTGTGGGTACATATAATCGTGTTATGAGTGCCTTCGAAAGTCTCCAAAAAAATAAAATACTTTACGGTTTTTCTGTTACGGTTACATCAGACAACGTTGAGAAACTTCAAAAAGAAGATGTGTTTTGGGAAAAGTATCCTTACGGTGCTCGGCTAGGATGTTTTATAGAATACATACCAACAGGAAGAACACCTAATTTGAGGTTATGTTTATCATCTGCCCAAAGATACTCATTTAGGCAATGGTTTTTAAAGCTAAAAGAAAGATTAAATACTTATTTGATCCATTTTCCCGGAGACGAAGAACTTATGGATAGTTGCAGAGAGGCGGGTAAGGGATTCGTTCATGTTAATCCGGAGGGATACATAGAGTCGTGTGCATTATTACCCTCCAGCAAGTATAATGTAGCGGAGACTTCCCTTGAAGTATGTTTGAAAAACTCGTATTTAGATAGTCAGCAATGTTCCCATGCTTATGAGGCACTTGAGAATCATCCCTGTATGAGTCATAGGTAAGATTGTGTTGCAGTATTCTGACTGATAACCTCATGCAGCATAGCCACAGCCAAAAAGAGTTACGCGGAATAGTTTCAAAAATGTTTTGAGGGATACCATGATGGTAGACAAAATGACTGGTACATCCTGGTATGCGATGTCAGTTGATGAGATAACAGGAAGACTTGATACCAATCCGGCCACCG
>WYAU01000109.1 GCA_011525665.1 Candidatus Brocadia sp. | reverse complement strand
TCTTTCACAGCTATACTCCTTTCTTTGACTTGAATTTTACTAACTTACTAAACCTATTCTATTCAAGAAAGAGTATAGCTCTTTTCCTCAAAGCTCAACTACTTTCTACAATATAGCAAGCTTTTCTCTCCCTCGCAAGGAAGGGACTTCGTCGTGAACTCAGTTGAACGATGAAGGGGAGGTCATCCGCAGGTTATTCGTCGCAGTGGTTATGCACACAAACCGAATAAACAAAATGAAAAGTGTATACTATTTAGTTAATTTTCATAGGGCATTAATGAATCAAAATAATAATTCCAATAAGGGTAGAGATTACCGTAGTAGTAAACCCTACCTTAAAAAAATCCCAGAATCTCACATGGACGTATTCCTTCGAGAGTTCTAAGACAATCATATTAGCCACAGAACCCATAACAGTGAGATTTCCTGCAAACGTGCTGCTCATGGCCAGCACATACCACATGGTCTTTGGATCAATAAATTTCTCAATCCATGCTGCTGATAATAGAACAAAAGGCACATTGGAGACAAGGTTGGAAGCAATAACAGAAAAGATGCTGAAATGAATAATCTGGCTGGATTCGGTTTTTCCCAGATAAGGTTCAACGGCGTTATGTGCCAGGGTTAAAAAACCGGCCTTATTGATGCCACCCACCACAATAAACAATCCACTGAAAAAGAGTAGCAGTGTCCAATCAACCTTTTCCAGGACATGCTGTGGTTTCATTCCTGATATGACAATTAATGCAAGCCCACCCGTTATTGCCGATAAGGGTAAGTTGCCCGTAAAGACAAACCCTAAAAAGATACAGAAGAGTACAAAGAGGGATTTCATGGTAAGCCTGACATCAAGTTCGGGTTTTTCCAGGACAATCGCATCTAATTTTTTAAAGTTAATATCCTTTTTGAATAGCATGCAAATAATAAGCACATTGGCCATAAGGCTTAATATCCCGATGGGTAAGAGATGCCAGGTGAAATCTAAATACGGTATCTTTGAAAAAACGCCTATGAGCATATTTTGAGGATTTCCGGTTAAGGTAACCACGCTTCCAATATTGGATGAGGTTGCCAGGGCTATGAGATACGGTATGGAATTGAGTTTCGTCTGGTTTAAGGCGAGTATCAGGAGCGGTGTAAACATCAGGCAGATGGTGTCGTTGACAAACAGCGCCGATAAGATGCCACTTGAAAAGGAGACAAAACACAGTAAAAGAAAGGAATTCCTGGCATGGGTAATGAGCAAATAAGAGAGATATTTGAAACAATTCGCTACCTTGAGATAGCCAATAAGTATCATCATGCCCAGTAACAGCAAGATAGTATTAAAATCAACCGCCCGGTATGCCTCGTCCAGCGTTAACACGCCGGACAGGACCATCAGGACGGCACCGAGTAACGCCCCTGATGGTCTGTCTAGTTTATGCCACTTCATCTTCTGGGCAGAGATGATGACGTAGGTGAGGATAAATATGAGTAATGATTTAATAAGCATTTATGTATTTATGCTACCCAATCCTGTGACAATAACTCCGCTTGTTCCATAATCGTTTTGTGGTGCCTTTTCCTGTTTATCATGCGGACAGCCATACTTGCGCAGAATTCGTTTAAAAATATTTTCATCCACTTATCACCCATTCCCCCGACCCCTTCATATTTTCCACGCGTGTTTTTCATTTATATTTAGATGCCCTTTTGTTATTTTAAAAGATAGCGGAGAAGATGCCGAAAGAGACCCCTCCAATTCCTCAATACTCGGCAAACTGCCTTTAAGGTTCTTCGGCAGAGAGCGGGTTAATTTTGTCTTCCACTCGGTAACACGATTAGGCTTTTTAATATCTCGCAAAGCATATTCGGCAAGAACTCTGTCTTTTGCGGCAATAGAATGATCCCGATCGAAGGATTGTCCTCTGGCCCTTTTACAAGATCATCAAGAGCTGACAGATAGAAGTTTATCTGTCCTGTATATTCCGGCTTGAAGTCCCCTGCTTTTAGTTCAACGACAATATAACAGTTGATAAAGATTGTTTTCTATCTGAAGAACAAGGATATTCCGGGACCAGCCGTTTTCTATTGTCTGACGTATGTACCATTCTCTTTCAGAGGAATTTTTAACCTTGTCTATTAGTGTAATATTGTGATACCACGTAATTTGTGCAAGCACCTCTTGCACAAATGCTTCATTCTGATATGCAGCGGCAAAGGCGCGCATATATTTGAGATTGCGGGATGAGACTCCCTTCATTTCAGGGAACTCACGATTCAAATCACGGGCTAACCTGTCGATAACCTTTGCTCCCCATCCTTCCTGTTTTTGACGGAGTAAAATCTGACGGCCAATATCCCAATAAAGCAATATTAGCTCCTTGTTTACAGCAAGACCGGCACGGAGTTGTGAAGTACGAATACGATTCTTAAGGTCTTCAAACAGTTCTTTATAACCTGCAGGCACTTTAATCAATTGTGCAAGAAGCTGCTGCACAATTTCTGGCTTTGATTGTTTTGTTTTTTCTTCTCCACCATTCCCTAACCCTTTCATATTCTCCCCATTTTTCTGTTAAAAAATTCGTAAAATATTTATGAATGGGAGACTCTTCGCCTTCAAAAAACACCTTATACAATCTCTTTTCCCTCACAGAGATTAATAAGTTCTGCAAGCGCCAATATCTGGGCACGCCTACCGCTGCCTTCCCGTATGACCTTCAAAATACCTGACTCCCTAAGCGTCCGAAGTAAGCTGGCAACCAACTGGCGGCTGGGTTTTTGATCGGCAGGAAACATCAGATGGGTGCTCTGAAAAAATGGCCGCTCAAACATCTGGTCAAGAAGGGGTACGGCATACTGTGAACGTGTGAGTTCAATAACGCGTGCCTTCAGCTTCTCGTACAGATCCATAATAGCCCGTGCTTTGGCGGTGTTTTGCCTTGCCTGTTCATCAAGCGCTGTGAGGAAAAACCCGATCCACTGATTCCATGCATCGTCCTGTTGACCGAGAGCACGCAGGCGGGCAATATACTCATCCCTATGCTCTTCAAGATATGCAGAAAGATAAAACATGGGGCGAGAAAGCAATTTTTTCTCATAAAGGAATATGGGAATGAGTATACGCCCAATCCTCCCGTTTCCATCAAGAAAGGGGTGTATGATTTCAAATTGTGCATGAACAATGGCAAGTTGTACGAGTGGATCAGGACGGTCGGCATGGTAGTATTTCTCCCAGTCATAAAGATATTCCTTTACCTGTAGTGGGTCGGGCGGCACAAATTCAGCCAGTTCAATAGGACTTCCCGGCGGACCTATCCAGTTCTGCGTTGTACGGAACAGCCCACGATTCTTGTCTTTCCCTCGCACACTATCAAGAAGGATGGCGTGGATCTCAAGGAGAAGATTGAGATTACATGGTCGTTTCTGCAGTGCCATTTCTGCATGGAATAATGCACGACGATAGTTCATGATCTCATAAATATCAAGCCTGCGCGATTCCTGCTCAGGTTCCTCACCTGCCTCAAACCTGAGTACCTCCCCAAGCGTTGCCTGTGTACCCTCGATCCTTGAAGAGAGTACAGCCTCCTGTGTCGTTAAAGGTGAGAGCAGAACATCTGAATTTGGAACACCGTAAAGGACGCCATCATAATGAGCAAGGGACCGGTTTGCCTTTCCAATCAGTGGGATAAGAGATTCCCAATTCACCTCTTGTAATGGAAGTTTCTGAGGAATAAAGGGTTTCATATTGTGTAAGGTAAATTAACATCTAGGTTATTTGTGTAAAGCATAAGAACTTTGTATTTTACACAAAATCCGTTGTGTAAGTCAAGCAAGACAGAAAAGGGCCTGACACAAATTGTGACACCTGAAATGTAAACGATTCGCCTCTAAAAAATGCAAGGATAGGCTATGGCTAACAACATTTATTCATGATAAATCCCCTACATCCCTCTTAGCAAGGGGAGACAAGGAGGGGATTCATCAAACTGTCGAATATTACCTTAAAAGACTATACTCAACCGCCAACCGTCTTTCTGATTTCCTTTACCCGACTTAGCAAGGTAGTGGATAGAATAATTCTCAAGCATGACGAAATGGCGAAAAGGGTAAGCAGTCGATATCCCAATACAGGTGGTATATGAGTCGCCAGAAACCCCCCGAGTAAATTGCCCAGGCAAATGGCAAGGCCATTGATGGTGTTAAAGTAGGAAATACAGCGGGTCCGCTTTTCAGGGATTGCAGATTCATAGATAAAATTGGAAGAACATAAATTAAATCCTCCCCAGAAAAAACCGGCCAGTACCTGAATCACTACCAGGAAATATACCTGATGGGAAACGAGCCAGAGGACAGGCAGGACGGATACGACAATACTGCATATCCTCATAACACGGCGATTCCCAAGGACATCTGAGCGCCGCCCCCAGTAACTTATCGACAGTATAGTTGCAAGGGGCACGGTTGTAACGACGATGGTATAGGTAAGGTATGAAAAACCCAGGTCGCGAAGCATAAAAACGGGGAAGAACGGTGCAGCAAGGAAGACTGAAAAGTTAAAAGCACTCTGAAAGACCACATATCTCCCAAAATTTCCGACATTGAGCCTTCGCAAAAATGCCCCAAATGAGAAGTAGTGCTCACGCTTTATCTCCAGAAGAGGTTCGTACATCCTGCTTAAAAAAAAACACGAAATATATCGTGAAATCATGGCCAGGAAGAAAATGACGGTAAAGCCAATAAGCGACTGCGTCTTGGATAGGTGCAGGATGTAGCCTGCCAAAAATGTAGTGGCTAAGGTAACGAGACCAATGAGCCTTGAACGCTTACTGAAAAAAGCCCCTCTTCTTCTCACGGGTACAAGATCTGCCATAAGAGAGCCCCATGCCGGGCCAGCAAGAGAGGCAAAGAGCATATACAGTGTGCAAAAACCGATAAGCGCACCGACCTGAACAAATTCAGGCAGACACGGGATGAAAGCAATGGGGAGTAACATAAAGGCCTGGAAAAAGACTGCGCGTACGATAATCTTCTTGCGACTTCCAAGCCGCTCGGTCACGTCAGCAACCTTAAGTTGTATAAGTGCGGGAAGGAACTGCGGTATGGAACTTAACAAACCAATCTGGAAATTACTTGCACCCAGGGCTACGGCGAAAGGATTGATATAATTATCACCGAACCCTGTTGTCGCAGCAAACGCTACTCCATCCTTGATGGAAAGATTAAGGCTTTTTTTCACAGCAACTGCTTCTTGCTGTTTACTCTGTGGCGCTTCCATAAAACGAATATTTCAATCAGGGATATAAACCGCGCATTTTTTTGGCTTCTGCCACACGTCCTATACCCAGCATTAATGCGGCGGTTCTCATATCCACACCCTGCTTATTAGAAAGTGCCAGCACACGGTTGAATGTACCAACCATGACATCCTTTAATTTCTTCTGAATGTCCTCTTCGCTCCAGAAATAATACTGAATGTCCTGCACCCATTCAAAATACGAAACCGTCACGCCGCCCGCATTGGCAAGGATATCGGGTACTAAAAACACCTTTTTATCCTGTAATATCTTATCTGCCTCCGGTGTTGTCGGACCGTTGGCGCCTTCTACGACAATCTTGGCTTTGACTTTATCTGCATTCTTTTCGGTAATCTGCCCCTCGATAGCGGCTGGCACAATGACATCGCAATCCAGTTCAAAAAGCTCTTCGTTGGTTATGGAATCCACTTCCCTTAGACCAGTAACATGTTTATGTTCTTTAATATGATGCAAGAGATAGGGTACGAGAATACCTTTCGGGTTATATGCACCACCACTTATATCACTCACGGCTACAATATTGCAGCCCTGATCATATAAGAGTCTGGCTGCAACCGAACCAACATTTCCCATACCCTGAATGGCCACGCGCAAACCACGAAGATTCTTATATAATACCCGTGCCGCCTCCATCACCATATAGGCAACCCCGCGTCCTGTACCTTCCGCCCTTCCCAGCGAACCACCCAGTAACAAAGGTTTACCGGTAACAACACCCGGTATCGTATTGCCTTGTTGCATACTGTATGTATCCATCATCCAGGCCATAGTCTGCGCATTGGTATACAGATCAGGGGCGGGAATGTCCTTGTCTGGCCCTATGATCTGAACGATTTCCGTAGTATAACGCCGGGTCATGCGTTCCAGTTCGTTTTCTGACATTTCTTCAGGATTGCACTGAACGCCACCCTTAGCCCCTCCATACGGCATGTGCATGAGGGCGCACTTCCACGTCATTAACATAGCGAGGGCGGAGACCTCTTCAAGGTCGACGTTAGGATGGTAGCGAATACCACCTTTGGAAGGACCGAGCGTAATATCGTGTTGCACCCGATAGCCCCTGAACACCTTTGTTTTACCGTTATCCATTTTAACGGGGACAGAAACAATGAGGGACCGCTTTGGATTCCGCATACGCTCCCTTATTCCATCTTCTATCTGTAACATCTCTGCAACGGTATCATATTGCTTGAGTGCCGTTTCATAGAGAATATTATTCGCGTTCATATCTTCTCGTTTCTATCATGAGTGATTAATTTAAAACACAAAACTTTTGAAGGCAGAATTATACTGAATTGATAAACATTTGTCACTTTAATTTCTATTGATTTACGCCTATTTACACCTCTGTTTCATCAGCAAATCAACCGTCATGGTTGACTATAACAAAAGCAACAAAAGGGTTCATAAGGATAAGCGAGACGGCCGTCCTGTCAGTCCGCCTAATAACTCCATGAAAAAACAAAACTTCTTGCACAATGAACCTAGGCAAACTTATATGTTTTTAATGCCTTCACCCCGGAAATATCTTTATCGATTTCAAAACCCAGGGATTCGAGCGCTTCTGTTGTGCTATTAAATACCAGATTTTGCCCTTTCAAATCGTAATACCACCTGGTTTTAACCAGGACCGGAATAATGAGTGGCCCGGCACTGGTAATGATCACTTTTTTCCCCCGGGCCTTGTTGGTATTGATTATTTCCTCCAAAGCATTCATACCATCTAAATCTATATAGAATAGGTTTCTGAAGTTTAAGATCACTGCATGTTGTCTGCTATTTTGGCCGAGATAAGGGTCTCCAATATAGCAATAACGGCGATGGCAATGGCGGTTTTAAGCAGGTTAATATCCACGAAGAGCGCGGAAAAGTTCGGCATCTGGCAAATCGCTGAGCCAATTTCGCCAAACCTGGTATGCAGGGTTTCAAAATGAACGCTGATAAATCCGTTTTCAGACAGATACCCTAAAAACATCCCGATAGGAGCTACGAATAGGTCCGGGGACTTTGGGTATTATTTTTGAGAAGGAGAAAATTACTGCTATGGCAACCAGAAACAACATAATTGTCCCGGCATCTAACTGGCCTATGTGCATGAATGACTCCATTACGTTCTGCAAAAGGTGCCTGTGCGCTGGCAAGCCTTTCAGCCCCAGCGCAAAATTCAGTTGGTTTAACCCTATTATTAAAGCAACACCGAGAGTAAATCCGTGCACAACGCTTGAAGGAATAAGGACGATATATCTCTCAAAACGCAGGGCAAAAAACACTAAGATAATAACTCCGCTTAATATTGCCAACAACGGGAGGGAAGAGTACCCGTAATTGATAGCAAAGGCAGCTAACATGCCTGAAAGTGCTCCCGTGGGCCCAACAATATTGTAATTACTGCCTCCGAATATGGCCGCAACAATACCAGCCCAAACGGCCGTAATTATCCCCATTACGGGGGAGGCATTGGCAGCTACTGATAGTGATACTGCAAGTGGAATAGAAACCAGTGCTACCGTAAACCCCGATTTCCAGTTGTTCTTAACATGTGAAAAAAATTGCATTTTTATATTCTCCTTGCTGTTTATTAACCGACAGGATAAACCTGTCAGATTAAAGACGAGCAATTTAAATTAATATTAATGAAATAGTTTAATTATTCTGAATCAACATTTAAAATCAGTTCGGTTCAGAAAATCTACCCAGGGTCGGAAATTTTATTGCTGGTAATTGGTCTAAAAATATTCAGCGACCAAACGAGTCAACGACCAAAAATGTTTGATGGATTGTACTGCAAATAATCGTGATTATACCTGTCCTGGTGGTCCAAGGGGAGATAGGGAATCTGCTGGTATTGGTGCGGGAATGTGGAAGGGAAACCCAT
Source organism: Candidatus Brocadia sp. (assembly GCA_011525665.1). Classification (GTDB taxonomy): domain Bacteria; phylum Planctomycetota; class Brocadiia; order Brocadiales; family Brocadiaceae; genus Brocadia. Next base: position 8,092 of record WYAU01000109.1, on the reverse strand, counting down.
GATACAGCAAGCTCTGATTTACCGAGATATCTTTCTCCATCTTTCCTTCCTTAAAAATCGTTATCCGAGTTTTCTCTCCGGAAATAAGTTAATTTTAGATACGCAATAAATGATGCGTTATAATGGCTGAACGGTTATATGGCTATAGGGTCGAATGGCTTGATCGTTTTTTAACCATATAACCCAACCATCCATCACCCTGTATCTTGTTTTTTTATCTGTCTGAGGCTTCGCCCTTCCCGGTGCTTTCTCTCTGTAATATGACATGGGTGGTGTTCTGGCATACTGCGCGAAGTTTCTTTTTTTCGATCCAACTCTTTCTTTTCTGATAATCATCCAAACTCATTACAAGGTAGACAGATTTTTTTGGGTCAAAAATGATCTCCTTAAAGCTGGTGTTTGTCTGAATTTCTGATACATTTTTACCACTATAAAATACAAGGCTAGGCAGAATTCTGGCAAAACTGAAAAGTGAATAATCCTCCTTTTCATGCCAGAGGCATTTTTCTACGATATTCTTTGCAGAGCGAAAAGTTCCCAGGTATTTTGCCGAATAGGATAGGGCAATTATAAGAAAAAAACAGTTGGTAAGACAGAGGACCTTTTGCAATTGGGAAAAACTCCCTTTCCCGGCAAAGGTAAATAGTGCAGTCAGTGTCCCAGCAAGAAGGATGACAAGGGGGATGATAGTATGATGTGCCGAAAGGCCATATTTCGCCGGAAACCATTTTGTTAGGAATAAAATGAATACCAGGGGAAAGGTTATTAACAAACCCAACGCTAACCAGACAAGCCACCGTAATTGTTCCCACCGATCACCTTCGTTTTCCCACCGGGATGGTGGCAGTGTTAACAGGGCCACTGAGGGGGAGATAGGGAGGATATAGGTCATTAATTTTGAGTGAGATGCAGAAAAAAAGGCCAGGGTTATAAAGAACCATAAACAGAAAAAATACACCTGTTTTTTTTCACCTGACGGCAAGACATTCCATTCCCTAAAGGTATAGACGAAACTGATGAACAGAAACAGCGACCAGGGGAGAAAACCTACCATAAACACCGGCAGATAATAATAAAAAGGTTCCGGGTGGGCGTAGCCTCCGATAAACCGTCCTGATGTTTCTTGTGAAAGCAAAGCGAATATCTGCTTTGTACCCAGAGATAACCAGAAAGGGATACCCCACGCGCAGATAATTCCAAGAAAAATAAGGAATCCCGGGAGATACCATAAGTGTCTGATATTGTGGAAGTCGCGTGTCCACAAAAGAAAACCGATGGTAATCGCGGTAAACAACAAGATGTTTATAGGTCCCTTGACGAGAAAACCCATACCCAGCAGAAAATAAAGAAGCACTTTTCTCCGGCTGCTCTTGTTCGTTTCCATATATTCAATAAAGAAAAGGTAGAGGCTGGCACAGACAAAGAATGTCAGGAGCATGTCTGTTATGCAGAAACGGGAAATGAGGAAAAATAAAGGGCTGGTGGTGAGCACCGCACCTGCCCAAAATCCGTCGCGGCAACGGGAGCCTGTTTCGGCTTCCACCCTGAACCTTTTTCCCCATACGTAGGTAATGAACACCGTGCCTGTCGCTGCCAGGGCGGAGGGCAAGCGTGCGCTAAATTCATTTATTCCAAAAAATTTATATGAAATGGCAACGGCCCAATAGAAGAGCGGAGGTTTATTGATACGGGGAGCACCATTAAAATGCGGCACAATCCAGTTGCCATGAAGCACCATATCCCGCGCCGTAGCTGCATAACGTGGCTCATCCGGATCGATAAGGGGTATAACCCCTGTATAAAAAAGAAATAAAAAAAGGCTGAGTGAAAGCAAACTGATGAGAGAAGGGATGTCTTTTTTCGTCAGCATTCCCGATGGGTAACTTCGCTTTATCTCCATAGCAGGATAATAATGAAAAATACGGACTGCAGCTAAATCTCGGTCTATACTACAAAAAAATGATAAAATGAAGAGGAAAAGTTTAGCACGGAGTGGAAAGGAATGCAAGTGACAGAAATTGTTTAAACAATCGGTATTTTTCTTTTCGCCAGGCATAAAACAGGCAAGGTTTTAAAACCTTGCCTGTTACCGTAATTTTGATCGATTTCAAACGGTATTTTGAAACGCTTTTTCTTGTGAATACGTATTATTTGCCATCTCATCCGGAGACGTACTCCTATTATCAAATATTTATAGTGAATTTGTTGGTATTAACGGCCAGTAGTATCGGAGACCCGTAATAAATTCATTCGCTTATTATCCATTCCCCGGCAAATACCTCCGTTGCCGGGCCTGTCATGTAAACATTGCCATCCTCTGCCCATTCCAGTTCCAGGTTACCGCCCGGAAGATGGGCAAGGATTTTGTGCTCGGTCTTTTTATTGAGGACACCTGCAACACAAACAGCCGAGGCACCTGTCCCGCAGGCCATGGTTATCCCCGAACCGCGTTCCCACGTCTTCATGGTGACCTCTTTGGGGTTATGGACCCGGACAAAGTGGACATTTGTCCTTTCCGGAAACACACGATGTCGTTCAATTTCCGGACCATATTTTTGTATATCGAATTTATCAAAACTTTCCACAAAGATAACACAATGGGGGTTACCCATGGAGACACAGGTAATCCGGAATGATACATCTTTATCAAGCGTCAGGACTTCGTCAATTACCTGGGTTTCTTTGCCGAGCATGGGGATTTCAGACCGCATGAGTTTTGGTTTGCCCATATTGACCCTGGCTTTAGACACCTTCCCATTTCCTGTAAAAAGCTGGATCGTCTTAATTCCGGCCAGTGTCTCTACGGTGAGTGGATTCTTTTGGGTGATTTTGTGGTCGTACACATACTTTGCAACGCAGCGGATGCCGTTACCGCACATCTGAGCCTCGCTGCCGTCGGCATTAAAGATACGCATCTTGCAATCCGCCACCTTCGATGGCAGGATAAGGATGAGCCCGTCAGATCCCACACCAAAATGCCTGTCACTTATGATGGGGACAAGCTTTGCGGGTTCTTTAACCTCTTCTTCAAAACAGTTTATATAAACATAGTCATTGCCGATACCGTGCATTTTTGTAAATTTCATAGGAGTATCCCAAAGGTTTTTCTGGTGTATTGAAAAGTTCTTATATCTTTCATCATTGCTTATTTTACCTGTAATTTCAAACGATTCAAGTCAATGTTGTTATTATTTTGCTTTTCTATATTTGAAGAGTCTTTTATAATAGCAAAACAGATGTGACAGGCACAACCGATTACTGTTCGATAGTGGTAATACTTCTTTTAAAAGAATGTGCCTGATGGAAAAGGTAAAAAGAGGAAAAGGCAAGATTACCTCCTCAGGTTATAAGATTTTAACATGCCCAAAATATCCGTTATCATTCCCAACTATAATGGCAGGCGATTCCTGGAAGCCTGCCTGTCTTCTTTAAGGGAACAGACCTATACCGATTTTGAAACGGTGCTCGTGGATGATGCGTCAACGGATGATTCCCTCTCCTTTGTTCAAACTCATTATCCCCACACCCGAATTATCGCACTGAAAAAGAACGTTGGTTTTGCATCAGCCGTAAATGAGGGCATCCGGCAGGCACGAGGGCAATACATTGCCCTCCTTAACAACGATACAGAGGTTGACAAAAACTGGCTCATGGAATTAAACCGGGCGCTGGATAATCATAAAGACGTTGGCTTTTGCGCCTCCCTTATGATTAATTACAATAGCCGAAACCTTGTTGATTGTGCAGGGATCGGTTTTTCATCCTGGGGCAGGGCTTATAAGAGGGGTGAGGGAGAGGCTGTTGATCACTACCAACAACCGTCATTCATCTTCGGCGCTTCGGGAGGCGCCGCTATTTATCGCAAGGAATTGTTTGAAAAGGTCGGATTCTTCGACGAAGATTTTTGGGCATTTTTTGAAGACGTCGACCTGGGCTTCCGGGCGCAACTGGCAGGCCTTCGGTGCCTTTATGTCCCAACTGCCATTGTTTACCACATCGGGACGGCTAGCCATAGCAGGAAGAGTTTAAAGCTCCGCTATACAGGTTACCGTAACAAACAATGGGTAATATTTAAGAATTATCCGGCATATTACCTGTTCAAATATTACTTCAAATACGGTCTCAGCGAAATCAAAACGGTCCTGACAGATTTTAAAGACGGCTTCTTCTTATCCCCCTTCATTGCCAATTGGCTTATTTATAAAGACATTCCGAAGCTTTTCAGGAAACGAGCCGAGGTGCAGAGATTGAGGACGGTGAGTATCAAGTATCTGGATAGTATTATTGATAAGTCTTATAACAAACTAAGCAAAATTGGAGTTAAAAAATCGTACTTCAATTCCCATGATCTGTGAAGTTCTCGGTCTGTAATATCGTTTTATCAAAATCCATCCACTTCTCCGTAGGAGAGATGCCAGTTTGTTGCTTTCATAATATAATTGCGGTCTATCCCATCACTTGTAAGCACGCAGGCTATTTGCAAAGGTTTAACGTCTTTATGTCTTCTAAACCCAGCCACCAGCAGGTCTTTTTCCATGACGTCACCTTTTACAAGACCACAAAGTGCGAAATCAACGTCATGCTCAATAAAGACCTTGAGGGCTCTTGCCAAAAGAGCGTCTGTTGCATCTTTCCTTGAAAAGATGTCTACTATATAACCCACTTTTGCATCATCCCGGACTCCGATCCGTAACAGAATATACCCATGGATTTCTTCCCCTTGTTTTGCTAAAAAGATTTTAAATCCTTTATCCTTATACCTCCAGTTCAGATAGTCTTTGTTCCTTATAACGGTAATGCCGAAACGTTCTTTGGCCTTGTCCCAGAGTACGTTTATTCTGTCGTCAAAGTCATTTGCCTCTTCAGTTAGGTATCTATTGTCTTCTTTTACCGAAAGAGAGAAAAATTTCCGGCTTAGCCTGTGGATAATATTGAGCATGAAGGAAGGGATATTAGGGAACCTTCGTTTCACCGCACTCCTCAGACTGAATCTTTTAAAAAGCTGAACAAATTCTCCAAGATTTTGATATCCAAGAAATTTCTTCCCGATCAGGTATGCCTTTTCATTAGGGAATCCAAAACCGAATAAGGGTCTGGTATTGGCTGCAAGGTGGCATTTATAAAGTTCATAAAGAAACTTTATCCCCATCTTTTCTGTTGGGTCAAGCATCGTGTCAATTGCCTGACCGCTTTTTACGGTTTTGTTTTTATATTTTACGTCAAATGGCATGCTTGCGAAGTGGCCAACAATCCTGCCGTCCTTCTCTAAAACTGTAATCCAGTCAGCAGGCGCCGTTACGGCAGGGTTTTTCTTGTACTTCCATTCCCATTCCTCAAGGGTCATTGAACTATCAAAAACCCTGTTAAAGAGATCGATTATGGACTTTTCGTCTCCTTCTCTATAAGGCCTGGCTTTAATATTTGTGTCTGCCAACCTACGAACTCCTTTTACAGCGTTGATTTGTTTCATCCACTGCTTATGGGTTTAAAACTTTATGATGCCGGAGTACAAGAAAAAGACTTACCCTGCCTATGAGAACTTTTTTAGGACAATGACTGCATTGTTTCCACCAAAACCAAATGAGTTAGAAAGGGCTATATGAATATTTGCCTGTCGTGCAGTGTTAGGCACGTAATCAAGGTCACATTGCGGATCGGGTTCCTCATAGTTTATCGTGGGAGGGATTATAGATTCTTTAATGGCCAGGGCACAGGTTATTACCTCTAATGCGCCAGATGCTCCAAGTGTATGCCCGATCATTGACTTTGTAGAACTGATTGGAATGGAGTAGGCTTTTTTCCCAAAAACCCTTTTTATCGAATCTGTTTCAACGCTATCATTGAGTATTGTAGCCGTTCCATGCGCATTGATATAATTTACGTCATCCGAGGGAATCTGTGCATCTTCCAGCGCCTGTTTAATAGCCTTTACCTCCCCATCAATGTGAGGAAATGTCAAATGGTATGCGTCATTCGTCGAACCATAGCCAAAAATTTCACCATAAATCGGTGCGGACCTTTCCCTGGCGCTGCCCAGTTCTTCAAGTACCATTATACCAGCCCCTTCCCCGATGACAATGCCGTCTCTATTTTTACTAAAGGGTTTACAGGCCTTCTGCGGACAATCATTTTGGCGGGAGAGTACCCTCATTTTGTGCCACGCTGCAAAAAAGACCGGTGTAAGAGGTGCATCCACGCCTCCAACGACCATTGCTCTTGCGTATCCGTCTCGAATTATTCTGTATGCCTCACCAACTGCGTTTGCCCCAGATGCACATGCGGTAGAGATCGTATAATTGGGGCCCATGAGGCCAAAGTGCCTGGCGATGTGGCATGCACCTGCGTTAGATATTACCTTGACTATTGACATCGGGTCGACAAACTTATAACCTCTGGTAAAGAGGTCTTCGGCTGCTTTTTCCAGAGAAGAGAGACCCCCGATACTTGTGCCAAGTACCACACCAATATCGTCTCTCATCCCTTTTTTTGTCTTAATATTGCTGTTGCTGACTGCCTGATAAGCTGCAGCGAGGGCAAACTGAGAAAACCTGTCCATCCTGTCCATTTTATCATCAGTAAAAAAGTTTTCAGGAATGAAATCAGTGACTTCTCCCGCTATCTTTACCGGGAAATTTTCTCCATGAAATCGTGTAATATTTTTTATGCCGGATTTGCCCTCAACGATTGCGCTCCAAAAGCCTTTTATACATGTACCAAGAGGTGTAATTGCCCCCATTCCTGTTATAACAACCCTTTTTTTCATTTGTTGCCCTTTATGTGCTTTTTTACCAACTGCACTGCACCGGAAAAACTATCTATCTCCGCTGTTTCTTCATCCGGGATGTTTATATTAAATTCCTCTTCAATGGCAGACAGGATGCTCAGTGCAGACAGTGAGTCTCCACCAAGATCAGCAATGCTTGATTCCCTTTTTATTTCCGTATCACGTACCTTTAAGATTTTTTTAATAATCTTCTTTACTTTCTGCTCGGTCTCATCAAATTCCTCTTCCATGTATTTCTCCTTCTCAATCCCTCTGTGTCCTGGTGAAATGTATCCTCATATTCACCCGGTAATGTACTTTTGATGTGACGTTAAAGTCGAAGGAAGCAACTTCTCAGGAAATAACCGGTACACCTTACTTTATTATAAGCAACCGAATATTTTGTCTCAACGCCAAAATAAAGATTGCTTTTTAAATGGTATGGAAACAATGAAAAGTTTACGAATTTTACCCCGAAAAGTAGCGATAATAAAGATAGTAAAAACTTTTTTCAGGCATAGAGAAATGTCTTGGTGCGTAAGGAATTTCACTGCGAAAGAGTGAGGGAAGGGAGGAAAGAGTCATCTTAAATATTAAGAATTAATATTTGGTCGTTACCTTAGTTTTAATAAAAAAGGTTTTTGTTATTTCTTGCGGTAAACGTTCAGGCCGATCTTTTCTTCACGATTGGGAATAGTGACGTTTCCTTCCGTTGATGCGACAATGATGTTCTTGCCGGACGAAGAGGGGCCAAATTCTTTTGACAAGTCTATCTTTATGGTGAGTATGTTTCCTTCTACAGAAAATTCTACATTTTTCATATTCGAACCCTCGCTCTCTTAAAATGATGAATAGTTTTATAAAAAATCAGGCCTTCGGCAACTTTCTCAAGTAAAGCGACGAGGCTCGTTGCTTTACAACCTTCGATATTAGATTTATAACCACCCCTCCCCTCCTTTGCAATGCAATGTCATCAAGTTAAGATAATGTGCCGCCCTTTCAGGGCATCAATATAATTTTAGATTAAACCGTTAACAGCCATAAGGACACGTATTTAAGCCGTTTGTATAGCCATCTCAACATTTGATTGTGCTAAATTTGTGCTATATTCGCTATAGCTTTTCTCTAACAGCTCAACGGCCTTTCTCAGATGTACAGGAGTAATATGGGCATATCTTCTGGTCATCCGGGTATCTTTGTGGCCCATAAGTTCGGCAAGGGTATCCAGGTCAACCCCTGATTGACGATGCCAGGATGCAAAACAATGCCTTAAGTCATGGAATCTAAAATCCTCTATTTCTGCACATTTCAAAGCTTTTTTAAAGTTTA
>WYAU01000108.1 GCA_011525665.1 Candidatus Brocadia sp. | reverse complement strand
TCTTTCACAGCTATACTCCTTTCTTTGACTTGAATTTTACTAACTTACTAAACCTATTCTATTCAAGAAAGAGTATAGCTCTTTTCCTCAAAGCTCAACTACTTTCTACAATATAGCAAGCTTTTCTGACATTCATTCAGCATGATTTATAGATTCCCTGTTTATTATCTCCTTTGCCATTCTTTTCGTTATACCCACATCTGAGTCGATCACTTTCACGATGAACTCCCTGGCCTCCGGCACACCTGTCTCATTGAGGGCATTGAGGATTCCAATTTTTAAAAGGGTGTTGTTGGTCTGCTTAAAGAGCTTTACAAGTGGCTGTACGGCTTTAATACTTTTGCGTCTGCCGAGGATGTAAACAGCCCGCTGAACAGCTTCCCGCTCTGTATGTCTTAACGCATTTATCAATTTTTCTTCAAAATCCTTCTTTTCATACGCTGATATATCAGCACCGCAGAAAAGGCATATCGTATCAATCCCCTTTATTTCCTTCCAGCATACAGGACAGAAGAACGTCATAGTATTTTTCAAACTTTTATTAATTTTACGTCTGAATGAATGTTTTGATTATAAACTTCCTGGCTTCCGGTGCCCCTATTTCGTTCAATGAATCGATAATTTCCATTTTTGACAATTGCCGATACATTTATAGATTTAAAACTACGAGGTTTACTTTTTGTCTTGGGGAAAATCTGGTTTTATTTCAAGTGATAAATAACTGATACGTGGTCGCAGGTAAATAAACCAGAACACGATACCAACCAGAATAACACCTCCAATGAAATTTCCCATGGTAACGGGGAAGAGGTTGTTTACCAAAAATCCCTTCCATGTAAGGAAAGAAAGGTCTAATGGTTTGCCTGCCATTTTTTCAGCGGCAGCAATGACGTCCTGATTTTTTCGTAACATCAAGCCCGTGGGAATAAAATACATGTTGGCAACACAGTGTTCAAACCCGCTGGCAACAAAACCACCAATGGGGAAGAGAACTGAAAGGACCTTGTCTGCCACGCTTCTACTGCTGTAGCATAACCATACATTAAGACACACCAGTGCGTTGCAAAGCACGCCCCTCACCAGTGCGGCTTTAAAAGACAGATTCACCTTTTTGTGGGTAATAAGCAGTGCCTTTGCACCTGTAGCATAGTGGGAAAATTCCCACTGGTGTGCCATATACATCCAGCAGACCATCATGAGGCCGCCAATAAAATTACCAATATACACGATAGTCCATATCTTAACTAACTCACGCGTTGTAATCCTTTTGCTGACATAGCCCACAATGTTGAGGTTATTGCCTGTAAAAAGTTCGGCCCCGGCAACTTCAACCAGTATGAGTCCAAGAGAGAACACAATGCCGGTAATAAGGGAGGTAACTCCAAAGTGCAGGGCGGAGTCGCTGGTCACAAAAGTGGCAAATTGGGCACCCATGGCCACAAAGATTCCGGCTAACATACTTAATATAAAAGTTTGTGTAACCCGCAATCTGGCCCTTACTACGGCCTTATTTTCAATTATGGCAACGGTCTGCAGGGGCGTATATGCATCGGTATTTGTATCTTTCGCAGGTCTTGAGATGTTATTTTTTGACATTTTTACACAACTCCTTTATCATTCCTTGAAAGGCGTAAAAACACAAACCAATACGCACCTGCAACCAGTACAATACAGCCAAACAAGTTTCCAAGTACGACGGGACACAGGTTATCTATCAAAAAGCCTTTAAAAAAGGTGAGATTGGAAAGGTCTAACTTTCCGCCATGTACCGTTTCAGCGGTAGCCAGTATTGCACGGTGGCCTTTCAGAATAAGCCCCATGGGAATAAGCCACATATTGACAACACAGTGTTCGAATCCGCAGGCGATGAGACAGGATGTTGGCCAGAGCAACGCCAATATTTTATCCATATTACTCCTGCCACAATAGCACAGCCAGACACCCAGACAAATCAGGGCATTGCCAATCACTCCCCGCGCAAAGGCTGCACCAAATGAGGTGTTTACCTTGTCGTTTGCGGTAAGGACAATTTTGGCGCCAAGTAAGTAATTGTTCACCATCCATTGCTCAGAATTGTATATCCACAAAACTACGGTTAATGCACCAATAAAATTACCGGTAAGTACAATAATCAGATTTCTGACAAGGGCTCTGCCAGTAATTTTCCTGGCCATAAAAGACATTGCAACAAGCGGGTTTCCAGCAAAAAGTTCGGCGCCGGTGATTACGATTAAAATCATCGCCAAGGTAAAAGCTACCCCGCCGATGAGTTGATTTAAACCATAACTTGAGGTAGCTGTATGTGTTACCAGGATGGAGAGCTGTGCTCCAAGTGAAATGAAGACTCCGGCGAGGATACTGAGGCCAAGCATCGTTAAAGTACCAAGGTCTGTTTTTGAAATGCTCACCCGTCCTACCCGATCAGTCATTTCAGACGGTTCGTAGGTATCAATCTCAATAACTGGTGCAGTATATTCCTGATTGTTTGCACCTTCATTCCCTTCAGCAGACATAAATTACCTCCTTTCCAGGTACGTTTTCTGCTATGGAAAGTTAAACTCCATCAATGATTTAATAGTATAGGACTTTTCATTTTATTTAAACGTCAAGGAAATTCAAACTTATGCAGGTAGGAGCCAACTCCTGTTGGCGACTTGTAGCTCTTGCTCTCCGTTGTGAATTGCCAATCGCCGTCAGGAGAGGGATCCTACCTTTGTAACCCGAAAAATCTTTTAGTCACCTGGACATATTTTTTACCAACAACCGACGCATCATCGTGCTCATATCTTCGGGAACATAGCTGGCATTCAATATAGTTATCGGTCTGCCTTAAATTGGGTAAAATGCTACTTTCGTGGATACGCATCCCTGTTTCTTGAGATTGTTCAATTATCTGAAAGCTACTCGTAAATACCTTAAATTTTTTAGAGTTGCCACAGTTTGGACATACAAAGAATGTGCTAGTTAACATAGACGACCTCCTTATAATCCTTGGAAGACCCACCTTAATAAAAATCAGGTTTACCGTCTGTGTAGGGGTGGGGTTACCCCGCCCCTGCAGTTCGCAGGACAGCGACATAAATGTCGCGCTACATATTCCATCTTGTTTGTGTTATGATGTTTGTTTCAAAATACTAAATTGCATCAAACAATTTAAATTGCAGCCTCGCCGGACTCATTTGTACGAATACGATAGGCCTTTTCCACATCAAAAACAAATATCTTTCCATCGCCAATGCTCCCCGTTTTGGATTCGTTGATGATAGTATCAACAATTCTTTCAACGTCGGTATCCCTTTGCAATTCCGATTTACATCAGAGGTCATCCTATCTATCATTTCATATAAAACCAGCTTCATGCTGATCGACTTTGGAAGAGAGGCGCGTAAAACGAACTTGAACTCTCCATCAGGTGCAACCGAATACTCATGAGCCATGCCAGAAAAACTAGTTTTTCTGGTCGGTTTCACGAAATATTCAAACTGGCCCATAGGTACCTCAAAGAGGATCTCTACGGCCGTTTTAAACTCACAGATATTATCGGTGAAACACCTCAGAAAACGGTTAATAGCCCCCCCGGTATTATTTGAGATTACTTTTTGTGTATCCTGTTTAAACATATCAAATCCTTTGACGATTTCTTTCTCGATAACTTTCTGTAACTTATCTCTCAAAACCGTCGGATTGGTATCCGCATCCTCTTTAAAAACATCATGGAGACACTTCCCTATTCTGGATATCTCTTTTTCTTCAAAAATTTTTATCATCTCACCCGCCTTCAGACACAACGTGTTCAATTCTTCTTCGAGCAGATACGTAATATCCTCTCTACCTTGTTTCAGGTTTGCAGCGAGATGATAAAATGTGTTTATCCTATCCTCCAAATCTTTTCGGGAAATTTCTAAGGTCTTTTTCTCAACAATTTCAATAATTCTTTCCATTCGTACCTCCTGTAAATCAAACAAGGTGCTGTTTTTGCAAGCTACATTTCCAAATTGAAGATGAACGATAAAACAAAAAAACCCCTATCGAAACCACGGCTTCGATAGGGGGCTCAATAAAAAAAACTCCTATCGAAGCTCAACTTCAACAGGAGTTATCAGCTACAATGTAGCAGTTTGGCGAACTCCATCGCCGGAATAAAAATAGAAAAAAATGTTTATTTACTTACATTATGAGAATCCATGCTCTAATTTGATGCTCGATTTTACTTACATCATTGCCATCTTTATTCGTTCTGGTTTTATATCTATGAGATTTACCGCATTCCATACCTTCTCCAGATTTTCTTTGTACTCTTCCAGGGTTTTCGTCTTGTTTGCTAATAATTCCAGTTCAAGCCGTACCGACTCGCTACCCGCCCTTCGTCTTTCCTGTCCCTTTTGTATGGCCTGTTCTATCTGGGCAATAAGATCGCTCCCGAGATCTTTCATCTGTTTGGAGTAATGGCCGATGGTTTTGCTGATCCTTGCTGTGAGGTCAGAACGTATCCTGCCGCAATTCCTGCCCACATCGGAGGAGACCCGTTCCAGCATCTCGTTCAAGACCATCTTACTGCTCATGGATTTCGGCAGGAAGGTGCGCAGGATGGACTTGACCTCTTCTTCGGTGGGGGCGGTATATTCCTGAACCATGTAATAAAAACCGGTATCCCTGGCCAGTTCAACGGAAAATTCACATTGTTCCATGGATACCTCAAAGAGTATCTCGGCAGCTGTTTTAAACTCGGTGATGATATTGTTGGAACGTCTTGTAAAACGATTAAAGGTTTCCTGGAGTGTATTTGAGATTACCTTCTCGGCATCCTTTCTGAATGCATCGAATCCTTTAACGATCTCATCCTTGATAACCTTTTGCATTCCGTCCCTTAAGACGGTGGGATTGAGATCGGGATTTTTTCCATAGAAATCCGTAAGGCACTGCTTTACTCTCGGTATCTCCTTTTCTTCCAAAATCTTTAACATCTCTTCCACCTTAAAACACAGCTTGTCTGATTCGCCCTTGAGGAGACATTTCATGTCTTCTCTGTCCTGCTTCAGGTTCGCTACAAGCTGATGAAAGGTGTTAATCTTGTCTTCTAACTCTTCCCCGGAGGCTTCCATGGTCTTTTTCTCAATGGTTATCTGGGAGAGCATCCGGGAGATGACCCGCTTTGTCTTGGATATGGTGGTATTGAGGACGATTTTTCCTTTTTCTAAAGAGAGAAAACTCCCTAATGCATCTTCCAGGGTCAAAAGGCCACTCTGTGAAAGTTGAAGGTCATTGTTCGTTGTTTTTGCCTTTAGTGCTTCCCTGGCAGAGACAGGCCAGATTTCCTGAACGGTAAACCCCATCTCCTCCAACACCTGTCTGTTGAAGGCGGCTATTTCTTCAATCTCTTTCAGGGTCAGATTATCGATCTTGTTCAACACAAAAAATATCTTCTGGGTAGAGCCCTTGATGGTATCGAGGAGTTCCTTTTCCACCTGTGAGATGGGGACGTCGGCGCTCATGAGGAACAATGCAGCATCCAGGTGGTCTAAAAATTCATAGGTCGTTTCTGTATTGTGCAGGAAGGTGGACCCCACTCCCGGCGTGTCTACCAGCAGTATCCCTTTTTCAAGGAAAGGGGATGGATACCCGATGCGTGCGCATCGTACGCCCCGTATATTTTTGGGATTCCCCTTCTCCGTTACATAATCAGGAAGTTCCTCTATGTAAATCTTTTTTTCACTGCCGTCCTCCATAGAGATCAAACAGCTAACCTCTTCTCCATACCTCAGGATTGTCACAATAGACGTCAGTGGTACTACGGAAGAAGGGAGTATTTCCTTGCCGATCAGGCTATTAATGAGGGTTGTCTTACCTCTTTTAAATTGTCCTAAAATCACCAGATTGAAACAATTTGCTATCAACTGTTCCTTGACCGTGAGCAACCGATTATCCACGGCTGCCATGTCATCCTTTGTCAGGGTCTCGACATTTTCGATAATGGCCAGTATTTCTGTTTTATGCCTTATAAATTCTTCTAACATGGAACACCTCCACAAAAATAAAAGCATCGAGTGTAATATCTTTCAAGTCTGGAAAATTTATTGTCCACCTTCTGCCTTTCTCTATATGATTTTTACACTTTACTGCTTAAACCATCCAATTACACGACTCAAAATAACTGCGGATATCAAGCATAAAGTCACCGTCACGCAAAACAACCTGGTCTTTATTTAACTTATTATTGGAAATCCAGTACATCAAAAAGGCATCACACAAATCTGACTCCGTATATTCAACGCCCAACAAACCAGCATCTTGGAGATCCTTAATACCAATAATCTTTTCCATAAATCCCTCCTATGAATTTCGGACAGGGATTTATTTTACGCTGTATAACGGTATAACAAAAAACCCCTGTCGAGACCGCAGCTTCGACAGGGGTTTTACAAATAGAAAAACTCCTATCGAAGTATCTGCCTTCAATAGGAGTTATCAGCTATCACATAGCAATTGGGCGAACTCCATCGCCTGAATTCAAAACTATGGGTATAAATATACTACGTGTTCACTTTTTTGTCAAGCAGATTTGTGCATAAAAAATTACGTGTTTAAATCGCATGACTTATGGACATTTACGGGGAATACGCTATTATATTACGTGAAAAAAACCTCTTTTTCCCATTTTCAGAAGGACACTTTTTGAAAATTTTTTTGCTCCGCGTTCAAGAATTCACCCATATTCCAATTACCCCGGGCCATGGGTACGGAAATAGTAATGCTTTATTATCCCGGAATAAATATGACAAAGCTTTGCAGTCCCTTCAACAACCAAAGAAAGGATTATTATGAACAATGAATACATTTCTCAGATTGCCGGAGAACTCAGTCTTACGGCAAAACAGGTGATGGGAACCGCCGCGCTTCTTGAAGAAGGCGCTACAGTTCCCTTTATCGCACGGTACAGGAAGGAGGCTACCGGGTCCCTGGATGAGATAGCCATTACGACAATTCGTGACCGTCTCGACCAGCTCAGGGAACTGGATAAGCGTCGTGAAGCCATTCTGAAATCGCTGGAAGAGAGGGGACAACTCACCGGAGAACTCAAGGAGAAAATCCTTGCAGCAGCGACCATGTCAGTGCTGGAGGATATTTATCTGCCCTATCGTCCCAAACGCCGTACCCGGGCAACTATTGCCAGAGAAAAGGGCCTGGAACAACTGGCTCACCGTATCTTCGCACAGGAGGATATTGACCCTTTCGCCGTGGCGGAGGCCTTTGTGGATGCGGAAAAGGGTGTTAATTCCGCTGAGGACGCGCTGGGGGGGGGCCGGGATATTATTGCTGAATGGGTCAATGAAGATCAACATGCCCGGTCAAAGATCCGCGAACTTTTTCTGACACAAGGCGCCTTCAGGACAAAGATAATTTCCGGCAAAGAAGAGGAAGGGATCAAGTATAAGGATTATTTTGATTGGGAAGAGCCGGTATCGACTGCCCCGTCCCACAGAATTTTAGCGATGAGACGCGGAGAAAAGGAGGGGTTCCTGAGCCTGCGGGTAACACCTCCTGAAGAAAATGCCCTTGCCATACTGGAAGCGCTGTTTGTAAAGGGGAACGGGGGCGCCTCCCTGCAAGTCAAGATGTCGGTGCATGACTGTTACAAAAGACTCCTGTCCATATCAATGGAAACCGAGATACGTCTGGATACAAAGAAAAGAGCGGACGAAGAGGCAATAAAAGTCTTTGCAGAAAATCTCCGGCAGCTTTTGCTTGCCCCGCCACTGGGCCAAAAAAACGTCCTTGCCATCGATCCCGGTTTTCGCACGGGATGCAAGGTGGTCTGTATGGACAGACAGGGAAAATTGATCCATACCGATACCATCTATCCTCATCAGTCTGAGGCGGGCGCATCTGAAGCTGCTGCAAGGATTATAAATCTCTGTAAAAAATTCGAGGTAGAGGTCGTTGCAATAGGGAACGGCACCGCAGGAAGGGAAACCGAGTCGTTCATGAGAAATCTCGATCTCCCGGAAAAGATTCAGATCGTGATGGTGAATGAAAGCGGGGCGTCCGTTTATTCCGCTTCAGACGTTGCCCGTGAAGAATTTCCCGACCAGGACATAACGGTGCGCGGAGCGGTATCTATCGGGAGACGGCTTATGGATCCCCTGGCAGAACTGGTAAAGATAGACCCGAAGTCTATTGGTGTGGGACAATATCAGCATGATGTGGATCAGGGAATACTGAAGCGTAGTCTCGATGATGTCGTTACCAGTTGCGTGAATCTTGTTGGTGTTGAAGTCAACACCGCCAGCAAGCAACTGCTCATGTATGTCTCCGGATTAGGCCCCCAACTTGCCAAAAATATCATTGAATATCGAAATGAACATGGCCCTTTTCGATCCCGGGAGGAGTTGAAAAAGGTAAATAAACTGGGGCCAAGGGCATTTGAACAGGCAGCGGGTTTTCTGCGCATCGGGGACGGAGAAAATCCCCTTGATCGGAGCGCCGTTCATCCTGAAAGTTATCACATTGTGGATGCCATGGCAAAAGACATTCGATGTTCAATATCGGATTTGATGAGGGATGAAAATCTCCGGAGCAAAATAGACCCTGCAAAATATGTAAAAGATACGGTAGGGTTGCCTACGTTACATGACATCATGAAGGAATTGGCCAAACCCGGACGAGACCCGCGAGAGAAGTTCGAACCGTTTGGCTTTCTCAAAGGGATCGAAAAGATTGAGGATATTCAGCCCGGTATGAAACTCCCGGGGGTCGTAACCAACATAACTGCATTCGGCGCCTTTGTTGATATAGGGGTTCACCAGGACGGGCTGTTACATATAAGCCAGCTTTCGGATCGCTTTGTAAAAAACCCCAATGATGTGATTAAGATTCATCAAAGGGTAAATGTTACCGTACTGGACGTGGACATCAAAAGGAGGAGAATTTCCCTTTCGCTGAAACATTAGCAAGCGAAGCCCTGTGAGGAATGCAATGCCCTCCAGAAATATCTCAATATAAAAACAGAAAGTATCTCCCCGTTAGAGAGGCCAGAACCACATGATTACGGGAACGGCAACCGCCACAACCAGCACGGACAGAGGCAGTCCCATTCGCCAATAGTCGCTGAACTTATATCCTCCCGGCGCCATAACAAGCGTATTCGATTGATGGCCGATCGGCGTGAGAAACGCACAGGAAGACCCGATAGCCACCGCCATCAAAAAAGGATCCACGGATGACTCCGTACCTTTTGCAACATGGATAGCTACAGGCGCAGCAAGGATTGCGGCAGCCGCGTTGTTGATCAAGTTCGACAGCAGCATTGTTGCGGCCATTAGAATTACGAGCGTTAACGACGGGGGCGCTGATCTGCTTACCGCAAGCAACGTGTCGGCAATCAATTGTGATCCACCGGTACTTTCCAAAGCTTTGCCTACGGGCAGCAAGGCCGCCAGCAGGAGGATGACGGACATGTCGATACTCTTGTAGATTTCGCCGGGTGAAATCAGTCCGGCAAGAGCCATGACTACTGCGCCTCCAGCCAGCGCGGTTGCCGGGGGAACAAGCTTGAAAGCAATCACCGCCAACGCGACAACAAAGATACAGGTTGCCAGGAGGACGTTACGTGGCTTGCCAATGCGCAACCCCCGTGACGCAAGAGGCAGGCACCCCAGGTCATTCAAGGCTGATTGCAGGGACTCTTCGCTCCCCTGCACCAGCAGGATATCTCCGGCGAAGAAGCGAATCCTGCCAAGTCGTTCCCGCAGGCGACGCCCCTGACGGGCAACTGCAAGCACGTTGACACCATAGCGCCCGCGCAGGTCAAGGTTCGTCGCCGTCCTGCCGGCGAGCATCGAACCGGGGGTGATAATAGCTTCAACGAGATTGAGATCACCCCTTCGGGCACTCTCTTTCTCGCCTTTTCCTTTGGCTTCGGCAAGCTCAAGCCCCGTGACATCGAGCAGCGCCTTGAGGTTGTCAGAATCGGCTTCAACCAGCAGTATATCCTTTTCTTGCAGAACTTCATAATGGGATGGCATCTCCTGGCGTTTTCCGGCGCGAACCAGGCCGATTACCACAATATCGGCATCATCCCTGACTGATGTAATCAGGTCGTAAAGCGTCCTGCCCGTAAACGTACAGTTTCCGGGAACGAGAAGCTCGGTCAGATAACTGCTGATCTCAAACAGATCTTCAGGGGCATCCTGTTTCTCGCGCTGCGGCGTTAAACGCCAGCCGATGATTGAAATAAAAAGAATACCGCACAGAGTTATCGCCGCGCCTGCCGGGACAAAGTCAAACATCCCGAATGGAGGAGTGGGTGGTTGTTCCCGATACGCAGCAATGATAATGTTCGGCGGGGTACCGATCAGCGTGATTGTCCCGCCGAGCAAAGATCCGAAGGCGAGTGGCATCAGCAAGAAGGAAGGTGAGCGGCCTCCCCGACGCGACATCCAGACCGCCACCGGCATAAGCAACGCCAATGCGCCGACGTTGTTCATGAATCCAGAACACAGAGCGACGATCCCCGTGAGCGTCGCTACCTGAATCGCGGGCTGATTACCCACACGCGTCAATTGACGCGCAAGGGAATCCACAACTCCGGCATTGAGCAACCCGCGGCTGATCACCAGGACTGCCGCCACCGTTATTACTGCCGGGTGCCCAAAACCTGCGAATACTTGATCGGGAGGCACAAGTCCGGCGAGTGCAACCACCAGCAGTGCAACCAGAGCCACAATGTCGTAACGCCAGCGGTTCCATACGAACAGCGCCAGCGTTGCGGCAAGGACACCAAATATGATCAATTGTTCCGTATTCACGCTTATCACGCCAAATTCTCTTAACATGAATTAAAACGGACAAACACAGGGTGTCCGCGCTACCCAAAAACCGGCATAAATAAAATGAAACATTTTATACTACCGGGGTAATGTCCCCGCCCGTCAGGGTCGCCGTCCCTGAACGGGGTTCTAGTCGTGCAACCACTCACGGGCATGCCCCGCAAAAAGGATAGCGGAAAGACATGCTCCCAGAATCGCCACGATGATGTTTACCACAACCCCCCATCTTAACCGATAGCCTTTTGGATACTCTGCAGGGCTGAGCGTTTTCAGGACCGCCAAATACTGCCGTGAGGAGTAAAACGCCACGAATGCGCCTAACGCAATGAACAACAGCCCCATCCATGGTATAATCCCTGATGGTTCCGCCCCCTTCAGGGTAGCCCCCCGAATCACGGTGCCGGCGCGTTCAACGACAAAGCCAAATGCAATCAGGGAAAGGCTGGTCCTATTCCACGCCAGCAACGTCCTTTCTGCGGCAAATAAAACCCGAGGATCTTTGAGGTCAGACACAATCTCTCCTTCAAGAATAAAAGTAACGCTTGTGTAATTTGCAGGGGCACACGTACCCCACCATGGTACCTTCTGTAATCTTTTTTCTCTGTCCTCTCTTGCAGATTGTTTTTTTCAATCCCGGACGCATGCATATGCGGGTAGTTCTTTATTTTTGGTACCATTTTCCGTTCTGATCCTGTAGCCATTCTCCTTTCTTTGCCTTGCTGGCAATCTGCAACGCCCTGCGCCGTCCAACCTGCTCCGCGCTTACCCGGTCTTTTCGGGCGATTGCAGTATAAACCTTTGTTCTGTCCTGATTTTCTGCCTGAACAACATCGTCTTTTTCGCGATTTTTACCGATAAATTCCAGAAATCCCACTGCGTTCTCTCCGACTATCCCTCGGGACTTTAAATCAACAAGAACGGGAAGACGTTTTTCCATGCTTGCTTTTATGGTATTTAAATCATCCGCCGTAGTTACAGTATTCATAAAAAAACCACCAAAAATCATTGCGAACACTAAAGATGCCCAAAATTTTCCTCTCATCGTATTTTCCTTTCTTTGAAAAACGGTATCATGAGAAAGATACCGTTACTATCGAACGGGTGTCGGCGCTTCTCCGGTTATTGCGCTGTCAAAATGTCTTGCTTTTTCATCTAAAGAGCCAAAAAAATTATCAAGGTCCCGGTCGATTTTAACATTTACGTCAATCGTAACCTGCAATGGCTTCACATCTACTTCCAGTTTGTGTTCTGTTTTGCATCCTGTGAGAAAAAGTAAAAAAATCATGCATAAAACTCCACAATCACCCTTCATTTTCTTTCTCCTTATTTTAAAATTGTTCAGGATATTCTACACATGAAAAACCTTGTTTTCTGTCCGTATCCGTGAAACCTTCATTACAATAATTCGCCTATTCCCGAACTGTACTGCAACATAGCATCCAGCGGCAGTCTGAAATTTATGTGAAAATCTATCTGCTGAAAATTGGCCTTTGGCGTCCCCTCTGTTTTATAAAGCCCTATGTCCTTTTTAAACCCGAATGGCATTAAGCCCGCAGGCCTGCCACTCATTTGCATCAGGACGAGTAAGTCATCGCCCTCGCTTTGCAAAGAAAGCGTTGCCCAGTCATACGTGAAATTTTTGAGGGCTTCCTGCGCGATTTGCAGTTGTATCGTCTGCTGCGCAACCAGCGCCCCCGGTGAAAGCGTCTCATCATGGAAACGAAGAGTGCCTCCTTTGCCGGGGGTAGAATAAAGGAAACCATCGTTTAGTTTTATTTTTCCGCCTTTATAGTGTATGGGAATACGTCCGTTCACGGCGCCTTCTCCGTCTGCGCCCGCTAAGTTAAACTGCTTTAAGAGCGTTGCAAGGGTAAGACGGTCGCAGATGCAGATAATATCGATATCCCTTTTCCCGTATTTTATCTGTAAGCCATGCGTGTGCACGTATCCGTCGCACCAGGAGAAACTACTCTTTCTCAAAAAAAAGGATGACGAATCCATCTCAAATTCAACTTCTCCCTCATTGATCTCTATATCACCCCAGGCAAAACGCTGAAATTTGAGAATCTGATCAGGGGCGCTCTGAAAATTCACCAAATCCTTTATCTCAAAATCTAAATCAATGCCAGTCAGCGTCATCTTTTTTTCAGGGGCATCGATACGGGAATTATGAATGGAAATAATGGCGCCGCTGGTTGTTGCGCCGCCGGTTGACTGGTACTTTCCTTTGATACCAAGAGCACCTTCAAAAAACATACCTGACATTTCGGGTAAGAATTTTCCCAGATCGATATTGACGGCGCTCCCGGAATCGGATGATTGAAAATCAATTTCAGACAGCACATTACCCTCATTGCTTATTCCCGCCATTGCGGTGAAGTCTATGTGGAAATAGGGGAAAAAATCCCTGTATTGCCCGGTAAAACAAACACCCGTTCCCGCCTGATAGGGAACCGCAGAGATGGTTCCAAGCTCCCTCCCACGATACTTTATGGCACCGACCGTAAGATATCTATTTTCTTCCACCTGATACTCCGGCTTTTCCCCCTGCGGCAAAGGAATAGGCCATTGAAAGGGAATTACGGCGTCCATTTTTTTCGCCGAGAAACCACCTGCAGTAAATTCGGCACCGGACAGTTGGGTAAAGGCGTGCATGGTGGAAACGTGTGAACTTTGCAGTGACGAATTCCCGTAAATCCTGAAATCCCTGATGCCCGCCTGGAAAGAATCTGAAATATAGGTAATATCAGATATTGCCAGGGAAAAATCCACAGCCCCCTCGGATTCCGCTCCTTTTCCCCGGATTGAAAGAGACTGGGGGGAAAAGCTGAATGTGTCTACCTGTCTGTGAAATTGCAGGGCTTTTCCGCTCGGTGGTGCGTCCAAAAAAAATTGCCAGGCATTCCCCTTTTTTGTACCGGCAAACCGCAAGGGAAAAACCCCGGAATTGAGCAATTGTAACCCGGCGGGAGATGAAGCATTCCAGAGTTCCCGGGAAAAATTCACCAAAAATTCCCCCTCTATTTCCATCCCTTCCTGAGAAAACCGGATGTGACAACCGGTATTCGGTTCCATGGTTAATTCAGCGGGAAAAGGGGAAACAATGCAAAAAGGGGAAAAGGTGGCGTGAAAGGCATCCTGTTTTTTGGCAATATCGATGGTTAGTGGGATATTGCCCGGGGAATTCATGATCCGATAACCCTCGTAATCGATATCTAGGCCAGAGAAGTTGAGTCGTATGTCTGTCTTATACGGAGGAAAACAGCGGCGAGCATGAATGTCTATTCTGGAGGCAATTTTCAATGCCGGAACGTGAGTTTTTATATCCAGATGAAACCACACCTGAAAATCATAACCCGAAATAGTTGTTTTTCCCGATGATGAAAATGGTTTTGCTTTCATGCCAAAGGGGATTCTCAGGCTGGAATTGTCTGAGACGATTGTGATGGCGGCATTGCGGACCTCGAGTTCTCCGGAGGTAAGGGGTAATAATTGCCGAGGAGCATCGTTCTGGTTGTCATAATTTGCTTCTGCGTTGCCTTTGAAAAAATCTTCCATATTCATTCCGGGTATTACGAAACGGCCATCTTTATATGCAACCCTGATTTCAACGCCGCTGACGATGACCTTCTTCATGTGTTTCCTTAACAAACCGGACAGGGAATAATCCAATCGGACAGAATCGAACGACAGGAAGTGATTTTCAGGATATCCCAGTTGCAGGGAGGCCAGATCGAGTCCGGTCAGGCTAAACTTGCGCACCTCACAGGAGGATTCGGGAAATCCGATGGCTTGTGCAAGGCGTGGAAGCAGTTTTTTCTCCAGGAAAAAGGGAAAGAAAAAAAATGTGCCACATACAAGAAAAAACACCGTGCATGCGACAAAGATGAAACACAAAACCCCTTTTTTCCCGCGTCGTAAATGCATATACTCATATCACCGAACTTAAATCCTCCTGCCACCGTGGCGAAAGGGCAGGACATTGAGATAGCGCCCGTGCTGCCTCACTATCAGTCTTGCGGTTACACCTGATGTAATACGCCCCCGCAACCGTCCACTGGGGGAAAGGCCTTTCGAGAAGGACAATGGCATTTCCTGCCTCCACATATCCCTCCTGGAGCACACGGAAATACCAGCCGGTCTTCCCCGCCTGTTTCACACGGAGAGAGAAATCCTTAACTCCCCATCGGCGATCTATCTTCCAGCAGGGTTGACGGGGTTGTGAAACCTGGACAACGGCGTCGCCGGTCTTGAATACGTCACCAATGCAAACTTCATCCTCACGCAAGCCACGGGTCGTAAAATTTTCTCCGAAGGCGCCGTAAGGCATATCGTGCATCGCAAATTCTTGCTTCCAGTAAGGGTAATGCTCGGATGGATACACATTGACTGCCTTGTGGGGGCCGCCGTGAACTGACAAGTCCGCCTGTGCATCCCCATCGAGATTACATTTTCCCAGCCATACCGGGCCGCAAACCTCGGTCTTGAAAATACCCGACACCCAGGATTTGCGCGAAAAATCAGTCGTTTCTACTTCACCAAGCTTCTTTGGCAGGCCAACCTGAATTGAGAGGATTCCTGCTTCTCTCATGATATGCAGCGCTCCTTCGCTATAGACGGCAATAAAAAAATTCCACTCCCGTGCTTCTTGCCTCTACCGATAAGTTACACTATTAATAACACTAAACCACGGTAAAATCAAATGGAGAGACAAAATACTTGTTTTTTAAGATAAAAGCAGTATGCTTATGGCTGGAAAAAGTTTTGGCATATTTACATTATTTAACCATGTCATGTAAAGGAGTTAAGAAATGAAAAGATTTCTGACGTTAACCCTTGTCTTAACTTTGACGGCAGCAGTTTCATCGCCGGGCGTTTATGCCGCTTCCAAGAAGTTATACAAAACACCGCCTGAAAATGTATATATGAAAGAAAAGCACGATGCGTCTTACCCGCAGGAAGCGTCTTCTCTCTCCGGCAAGATCGTGGAAACGATGAATAGCGCTGGTTACACCTACCTCTGCATCGAAAATGATGGCAAAAAAATCTGGGCGGCTGTGCCTGAAATGAAAGTAGCTGTAGGACAGGAGATAGCTCTCCAGCCCGGCCACGAAATGGTCAATTTTTCAAGCAAGACGCTGAACCGGACTTTTGATAAGATTGTTTTCTCCAGCGGCCTTGTTTCTGCGGACAGTGCAATTGAAACAAAAAGTTTCCATGGCAAAGCTATCAGCAAAGATATCGTGGCCTCACATGGCGAGAAGATACAGATTGAAAAGGCCTCCGGCCCTGACGCTTACACGGTGGCAGAGCTTTATGAAAAAACAGCCGCGCTCGACAAAAAAACCGTTATTGTCAGGGGTAAGGTTGTTAAGGTCTCGTCCGGAATTATGGGAAGGAACTGGTTACACATCCAGGACGGAAGCGGAAAGCAGGAGGATGGCAGCAATGACCTCGTTGTGACATCAAAAGACGTGGCAGCCGTTGGAGACGTTGTTACCGTAAACGGGACGTTATACAAAGATAAGGATTTTGGGAGCGGTTACAAATATGATGTGATTGTGGAAGAGGCGAGTATTAAGAAATAAAAAAACTCTCACACTTGCTGTGTCGACGCAGACACAGGGCAAATATTCCGGTAGGCACCGATTCCTTGAGGTGACAGTGTGGTTGGAAGAGCACTGTGAATCGGCAATCTCCGCCAGGAAAGTTCACCTACCATATAATATTTTCGTACCGCTTATGGACGCCTTCACTGCAAAGGAGTGAAGAAGATTTGTTTTTCCCGTGTTTGATTGTCAATCATTGTCTTCCGGAACAACTTCAGATCCATACGCCGGGTATCGGTCCGCCACAACCTCCGCATTTATTATTGTTAAGGCGGTTTTCCCGTATGGAGAAACCGGCCCGTCCGATTACAATACGCTGACAATGCGGGCAATAGGTATTTTCACCTGCATGCCCTGGCACATTCCCCACGTAGGGGAAGTGAATCCCTGAATCAAGGGCGACTTTTCTCGCCATTTCGAGGGTTTTCACGGGTGTGGGAGGCAGGTTTTTGATCTTATAGGTAGGATGGAAACGGGTAAAATGGACAGGGACATCCGCCCCCAAATTTTCTTTGATCCAGACACACATTTCCTCAATTTCCTTTTCACCATCGTTGAGTGTCGGTATCACGAGCATAACAATTTCAAACCATATTCCCGCTTTCTTTAAGGTCTGGAGGGTGGTTAAAACGGGCTTCAGTTCACCGTTACAGATATCCTGGTAAAATTTTTCTGTAAAACCTTTCAGATCGATCTTCACGGCGTTCAGGTATTGGCACAACTCTGTTAAGGGTTTTTCCTGAATATACCCATTGGATATCATAACGCTCTTTATACCCTCCTCCCTGGCAGACCTGGCTATGTCATACATGTATTCATAAAAGACCACGGGTTCTGAATACGTGAAGGCAATCGTCTTGCTGCCGCTCATTCTGGCATCTCTTGCCACATCCTCAGGCGTCAGCTTGATGCTTTCTATCTGTTCAGGCCGGTATTGAGAGATTTGCCAGTTCTGACAAAATTTACACTCCACGTTACATCCTGCTGTTGCCAGAGAATAAGCCTTTGTGCCGGGTAAATAATGAAACAAGGGTTTCTTCTCAATAGGGTCCACATTCAGGGCGCAGACACGGGAATGCACTAACGTGTAATAGGCGCCACCGCGATTTTCCCGCACACCGCAGTACCCACGCTCCCTATCAGCAATGGTGCATTTCCGCGGACAGAGTTCGCATTCCACCCGCTCCTCTTCCCGTTTTCTGTAATACATAGCCTCCTTTACAGGAAATCCCTGGTTAATACCCTTAAGAGCCTCGGGATTATAAACGTCTTCAGCCCGAGCAGTCAGCCTCCCGCCCAGATAAAGACAACCCGCCCCCACGACACCTGCCTTCAACAACGACCTTCGGGTAAACATTACATATACCTTTAATACGAATTCAGCCTTCTCGGGAATAAACACGAGTAAAAAAAACACGCTTGTTTTTCAATTATAGTGTCGTTTTATCGGTGAGTCAAGAAGTGCAGGATATAATTTCCGCTTATTTATGAATCGGGGATTGTAAAAAAATCTTGTGAGTTTTGTTGAAAACCCCCTGTGATTTGTGTATATATTACCTATTAAAGTCCCCTTTTGCCCTTTCAGCAGGAATGCTGGTGTTGCAAAATATTTGTTGGAAAAGCGCATATGGAACCTATTAGGCAACTAAAGATCGATTTCGAAAAGGAAATTATCTCCACAATTCAAATCTACTTAATGAGCATCTTGAATACCAACGACGTTGTATACGACATAGAGGGAGATGTAATTAGTGAAATCAATGCCTCTGCGTATTGCAAGGCAATTCGGTTTGTCAGCGAACGAAAAGATTTATGCCTCTCCTATAGCAGGGAACTGGCAAAAAGTGCTATGCATTTCAAAAAATCCTTTGAGGAGGAGTGCCCCGGCGGCTTAACGCTGCTTTCATTGCCGATATGCATTGACGAAAACACGGTGGTTGGCGCACATTGTGTGACGATTTCCAACCCATTTCGCTCAAAGTTCAGCGTGTACGATATTGCCGAACAGTTTAATGTCGACGCCCGTATCCTATGGGATGCCGTGAAAAAAACACCCCCTGTACCGAGGCCAATTTTGAAGATCGCACGGGAGCAAGTAATTTTAGCTACCGAACTAATGGCAAAGATTCTCAGCCGCATTCATAGCATAAAAGAGAGCGAAGCGGCAATGTCAAAAAAATACCGCGACATTGAAGAAATTTTCCAGAACCACAAAAAAGGGTAAGTATGTAATTTTGACTCATTTATAGCTTGCAATTTCTGCCAGAAATGCTAAACTTTGTGACAGTTTGTCCACTTGTTCTTAGAGAACTCAATAATTCTTGCTCATGGCATAACAACAAAACCTCTAACATTGGTGCCGATAACAAAACCTACCTTTAAATAAGGAGGATGCACGGAATGAGAAGTATTGCATTGCTTAACCAGAAGGGGGGCGTGGGAAAAACCACCACAACCGCAAACTTGGGCGCATGTCTTGCAATGCTGGGGAAAAGGGTGCTGGTCATTGATATGGATCCGCAAGCCAACCTGAGCGTACATCTCGGAGTGGATATTCACAATCTGAAGCATTCCGTCTACAATCTCATCAAGGGAGAGTGTTCGCCGGAAACCGTCCTGTTAAACACCGGCATTCACGGCCTGGATATTATCCCTGCCAATATAGAACTTGCCGGCGCAGAGATTGAGCTGGTGGGCGTTGTGGGGAGAGAAACGGTGCTTAAGGAATATCTAGGCGATGGGCTTAACGGGTATGATTACGTCCTCGTCGATTGCCCTCCTTCCCTTGGTTTGCTGACCCTCAATGTCCTGACATTGGTGCATGAGTTGTTTATTCCCTTACAGACGGAATTTTTTGCACTGCAAGGGGTGAGTAAATTATTAGATACGTACGAAGTTGTCCGGAAGAGATTAAACCATGATTTGGAAATTACGGGAATCATTTTTTGCATGTATACCAGCCGCACCCGTCTTTGCAATGAGGTTATTGGAAAGGTTAAGGAATATCCCCCGCTGGGGGATAAAGCGTTCAGCACGATCATTAGAAAGAATGTAAAACTCTCAGAATCACCCAGTCACGGCAAGCCGATCATCTCTTATGCGCCGGATTCGTATGGTTCTGAGGATTATATGGCGCTCGCAAAAGAAGTATTGCAGCAAGAAAACAACAGGAAATAGCATTCCTGTTGCCTTATATTTTTACAGATTTACTTGGGAGACAATCATGGGAAAGGATAGCGTGCTTGGCCATGATCCGTTAGGTTGGATGAAGGCCACAAAAGAAAATAAAAAATCTTTTCCAGCAGTGGGTGGGGATGAAACCATTCAAAATACTGAGAAAAGTGATCAACAAACAGGATCTCAGTCTTTGCTTTCACAACAGGCGCCTGCGTCAATAAACCAAACTAGCGACAAGAATTTTGACGTCTCAAAGCCACCTCAGACTCCCGGCAAAACCGACAGTGCGAAGACAGACAGCATAACACACAATGCCGCGCCTAAACCCCGGGTTGCGATCGGGCGTTTGTATGAAAAACTATCACCTGAAAGGGCGAAGGCAGTGCAGCGTAGTGAAGGCACATCTCACGATCTCACCAAAAATTACGGGGAGCCTTCATTTTCTGCATCCAGAACCATTCAACCAATAAAAAGAATTGATCCTGAAAGAAATCACGCACTCCGCCCTGTTGCTTCCGACCGCATTTCCACCTATATCATCATTGCCTATACGGCGCTTTTGCTTATTTTGGGATATTTCGTTTACAGCGATCTCTCAAAACGAACAAGCAGGATCGAGGCGCGAATTTTCGCCATAGAAAAGGCTTTGCACCTGAAGTAGTTGCGTGGAATCTTACGTGTGCTTGATGGTGGCATGCTCCCCGCGAAATATCTTTATCCGACCATTATCGAGTTTGAGCATTAAGCCACCGTTGCTGGAAATGTCAATGACCTTACCCGAATACTCCGTATCACACTCGGTAATCGTTAGCTTTTCACCAACCGTAACACAAAGCTCCTTCCATCTCTCTGCAATGTATCCAAAGTGTTCATCTCTTAATATCGAATACCACTTGTCGATATCCTGAAGTAATGACCTGGCAAGCAGGATGCGGTCAACAAACCCTTTGTTTTCAATGGCGAGAGACGTTGCGGGCAGCCGGGTTTGTTCCGGCAACTCTTTTTCGGTGATGTTGACGTTAAGGCCAACCCCAATTAAAAATATCGATTGTTTTTTGAATCCCCTTTCTAATTCTACCAGCACACCACCCACCTTCTTCCCGCCAATCAGGATGTCGTTGGGCCACTTAATCTCTGCGGGAAGACGAAGGACTTCGCGGATTGTTTCTGTAATCGAAATGGCCATAGCGCCCGTTAATAAGCACAAGTGGTCGTGTTGTATCGTATGGGTGAGCATGAGAGTAAAAAGCAAACCTCTATAACGGGGGCAGGACCATGAATGACCCGAACGCCCTCTTCCACACGTTTGCTCTTCGCTAAAAATTACAGTGCCGTTTTTAAAGCCCGTGCGCGCAACCTTTTTGGCAATATCCATCGTTGAGGTCGTCCGTTCGTAAGCAATTACCGCGCTTCCAACGATTTTCGTTCTTAATCCCCTGGTGATTTCTTCCGGGATTAAACGGTCTGCCGCATCGGGTGAAATGAATTCAGGTCGGGTTTGTTTGTAAAAATTGCGCAGCGGATTATCGTCCCGGTTTGTTTGAGACATTTTCTGTTTCTTCAGGAAATAAAATATTCTGTAATTTATAATTTATCACTCCCGAAAAATATATGCCATAAAGAGTTTAAAAGTCAACATGAAAAGACAAAATCAGTCACTTTTTGACAACCGTATAAAGACCATCGGCCTTCTGCCATACTGACAGACGCTTTTTGCATCGGAATTTGAGCGCTGTCACAATGACATGTTTGTAGTAAAGATCCGACAGCCTGCATTTCCTATAACAGAATATAAAGCTATTTGTGTTGGTAACTTAATGCAGCGCAAAGGGCAAGCACAATTTAAGGCACTTGGTTTGCTACGTGCTATTAGTCGACAAAATTTTTTAATTTATTTTTGTTCTCAAAAATACTCAACGGATTGAAAGGAGGTACTCAATGGCGAAACAACTAAGCTTTAATGAAGAGGCAAGGGCTGCTATTGCCCGTGGCGTTACAAAACTTGCCAGGGCGGTCAAGGTTACCCTTGGACCACGGGGAAGAAATGCCGTGCTGGATAAAGGCTACGGAAGTCCAACGGTAACCAAGGATGGCGTGTCGGTGGCTGAGGAAATCGAATTAAAAGATCCTTACGAAAACACCGGGGCCAGGTTGGTACGGGAGGCCGCATCCAAGACCAGTGATGTTGCGGGTGATGGTACGACCACCGCGACGGTTCTTACGGAAGCCATATTTCTCGAGGGGCTAAAATCTGTAACCGCAGGCGCCGATCCCATGGCGCTCAACCGGGGAATGCACAAGGCGCTGGATAAGGTTGTAGAGAAACTGAAAGAAATGAGCAAAAAAATCAAGAACCAGGCTGAAATTGCAAGTATCGGTTCTATTGCCGCCAATAATGACCCTGAAATTGGAAAGATGATTGCGGATGCAATGGAGAAAGTGGGAAAAGACGGGGTTATTACCGTAGAAGAAGGAAAGGGACTTGAAACCAGTGTGGATGTGGTGGAGGGTATGCAATTTGACCGTGGCTATCTCTCACCCCATTTTGTCACGAATCCCGATTCCATGGAGGTTGAATTTAAAGACCCTTATATCTTGATTTACGAAGAAAAGATATCCGCCATAAAAGGGCTGGTCCCCCTCCTGGAAAAGATAGCCAAGACCGGGAAGCCTCTCTTGATTATTGCCGAAGACGTGGAGGGTGAGGCGCTGGCCACGCTGGTGGTTAATAAACTCCGGGGCACGCTGAGCTGCGCTGCGGTGAAGGCGCCCGGCTATGGCGACCGCAGAAAGGCTATGCTGGAAGACATTGCAATCCTTACCGACGGGAAGGCAATATTTAAAGACCTCGGTATTCAACTGGAGGGTATAGACATCCGCGACCTGGGGAGGGCAAAGAAGGTTACCATCGATTCGGACAATACGACTATTATTCAGGGCGCGGGGAGCACCGATGCCATTTCCGGGCGCATTAAACAAATCCGGAATGAAATTGATTCGACGACGTCTGATTACGACCGGGAAAAATTACAGGAGCGCCTTGCAAAACTTGCGGGAGGAGTTGCCCAGATATTTGTCGGCGCAGCCACAGAAAGTGAGATGAAGGAAAAGAAGGCCAGGGTGGAAGACGCCTTGCACGCCACGAGGGCTGCGGTTGAAGAAGGTATCCTGCCCGGCGGTGGTGTTGCGCTGTTGCGGGCTGCGGAAGCCTTGAACGACCTCAAACTGAAGGGCGACAGTGCCCTGGGAGTCGACATCGTGAAGAACGCCCTATCCGCTCCGGCTAAACAGATTTTCAAGAATGCAGGGCTGGAGGGATCCGTTGTCGTCCGGAAGATACTGGAATCCAAAGACAAGGCGTTTGGCTACGACGCAGAGAAGGAAACGTACGGCAATCTGATTGATGCGGGCGTGATAGACCCGACAAAGGTAACACGAAGCGCATTACAAAATGCCGTAAGCATAGCAGGAGTTCTTCTGACAACGGAATGTATCATTACCGACATACCCAAGAAAGAAGACAAGATGCCTATGCCGGGAGGCGGAATGGGAGGCATGGGCGGCATGGGAGGTATGGGCGGCATGGGAGGCATGGGGATGTAATCCCGGTGGCGGGAAGTTGCGTATCAGAAATTTAGGCAAATTTACGTATTTTTGATTGTTTATTTTTCATGAGGAGGTAAAGAGAAAACATGATCAGACCGTTAGACGACAGGGTAGTTATTGAGCCTATGGAAGCCGAAGAAAAAACTCCGGGCGGAATTGTTTTGCCCGATACGGCAAAGGAAAAACCCATGAAGGGAAAGGTAGTCGCTGTTGGAGATGGAAAGATGCTGGAGAGCGGCAAAAGGGCTGAACTTCTCGTAAAAAAGGGAGACAAAGTCCTTTACGGAAAGTATGCAGGGACGGAGGTTACCCTTGACGGCAAGGAATACCTTGTTATGAGAGAGAGCGA
This sequence comes from Candidatus Brocadia sp., assembly GCA_011525665.1. GTDB lineage: Bacteria > Planctomycetota > Brocadiia > Brocadiales > Brocadiaceae > Brocadia. Next base: position 12,754 of record WYAU01000108.1, on the reverse strand, counting down.
CATTTTGGCCAAGATTGAATGACGCGGGTCGGTCTCTGGGGGGGTTTTTTAACTGATTAAATTTTTTGGAGGTTTGAAAAATGGCAGCAAAACAGTTACTGTACGATGAAGATGCCAGAAAGTTGCTCCAAAAAGGGATTAGGCAGCTTGCCGACACCGTTCGAGTAACCATGGGTCCCACAGGAAGAAATGTGATCCTGGAAAAAGGATTTGGTGCGCCTTCAGTCACAAAAGATGGCGTAACGGTGGCGAAGGAAGTTGAGTTGAAAAATCCCTTTGAGAATATGGGTGCAAAAATGGTGTGTGAGGTTGCATCAAAAACCAGCGATGTCGCGGGTGATGGAACCACTACGGCCACGATCTTTGCCGAGGCCATCTTTAACGAAGGGTTAAAGAACGTGGTGGCCGGCGCAAATCCGATGGCGATTAAACGCGGCATTGATAAGGCCGTGGAAGTTGTGGTTGCGGAATTGAAAAAATTAAGCAAGCCGGTAAAGGGGCGCGCGGAAATCGCCCAGGTAGGAACGATTTCCGCCAACAATGATACTTCGATCGGGAACCTGCTGGCCGATGCTATGGAAAAGGTAGGCAAAGACGGGGTCATCACCGTAGAAGAAGCAAAGGGGATTGAGACCACCCTGACGGTTGTGGAAGGTATGCAATTTGATAAAGGGTACCTTTCCCCTTACTTTATTACAGATGCACAGAACATGGAAGTCGTCCTTGAGGATGCCTATATTTTGATCCACGAGAAAAAGATATCCAGCATGAAGGATCTCCTTCCCTTGCTGGAAAAGATCGCTACCAGCGGAAAGCCCTTGCTGATTATTTCGGAAGATGTGGACGGAGAAGCGCTGGCGACCCTGGTCGTAAACAAACTCCGTGGTGTGCTGAGTTGCGCAGCCGTCAAGGCTCCCGGCTTTGGAGATCGCCGAAAGGCAATGCTGGAGGATATTGCTATATTAACGAAAGGGCGCGCCCTTACAGAGGATTTGGGTTTAAAACTGGAAAATATCGGAATTGAAGACCTCGGTCGTGCAAAACGGATTACCATTGATAAGGAAAATACGACAATTATTCAGGGTGCGGGCAAGAAAACGGAAATACAGGCACGGATTGCGCAGATCAAAAATCAGATCGAACAGACGACATCCAATTATGATAAGGAAAAGCTGCAGGAGAGGCTTGCAAAATTGGCGGGGGGCGTGGCCGTTATCCATGTGGGCGCTGCTACGGAAGCTGAAATGAATGAGAAAAAGGCGCGAGTGGAAGATGCATTGCACGCCACAAGGGCTGCAGTTGAAGAAGGGATAGTGCCCGGAGGCGGGGTAGCCTTCATCCGTGCAATACCCGCCCTCGACGAAGCGCGGAAAAGATTCAAGGGTGATGAAAAAGTCGGTGTGGATATCATCGCAAAGGTGCTAGAGTCGCCACTACGTCAGATCGCCTCGAATACGGGCGTCGATGGCTCTGTGGTTACAGAAGAGGTGAAAGAACTATCGACCAACATGGGATATGATGCCAATTCGGGAAATTATGTGGATATGTTTGACGCGGGGATTGTGGATCCGGCTAAGGTATCGCGGGTAGCATTACAGAATGCCGCCAGCGTTGCCGGACTATTGTTGACCACGGAAACCCTGATTACCGAATTTAAGGAGGAGGAAGAGGAAAAAGAAATTGAAGGCAGTATCCATTAAAAATGGGAGTTTCTCCAGGAAAATCGGGGTACCATAAAAGTAGAAAGGCTGCGCAATACGTAGCCTTTTTACTTTTACACTCCAGGAAACGCCGTTTTCAGGGCCGGGAATTTATTGGTTTGGGGGGCGGCGCGGACAAACACTGTTTTGCCCGTGCTGTATTCCTCGCAGGATGCAGAAAAAGGCATCGTGAAACGTATAACTCATAGCGAGGCTTGTTTTTTCTCCGGAAGTATCTGTAAAACATCTTGATTTTCTGCAGCCTGATGTACTATAATTTCCTTTTATAGAATATCCAAGTCTGGCAGTAACTCTTTACAAAATCACTCCTTACCTTAACGAGAATAATACCCATACATGGAAGAAGATTTTTATAAAATACTCGGTGTTGAGAAAAATGCAAGCGCTGAAGAGATAAAAAAGGCATACCGAAAGATCGCCTTAAAATATCACCCCGACAGAAATCCGGGAAATAAAGAAGCTGAACAAATCTTTAAGAAGGCAGCGGAGGCTTATGGGGTGCTGGGCGACGCCGACAAGAGAAAAAAATACGATCAATTCGGAATGGATGGATTGAGAGGCTCGGAAACTCCCGGATACAGTACCTTTGAAGATATTTTTGACGCCTTTGGAGATATTTTTGGAGGAGGAAGCATCTTTGAAGATTTCTTTGGCGGGGGTAGGGCACGGGGGAGGGCTGCCCGGCGAGGGGCCAGTCTGAAGTGTGATATCGAGGTCGACTTTAAAGATATTGCTAATGGCGTTGAAAAAAAAATCGAATTAACACGAAAGGAAATCTGCGATGTATGCCGGGGGACCGGTGCGCGCGATGGTGCATCTCCGGTAACCTGTCCGTATTGCAGGGGCAGGGGAGAGGTGCAGCAGTCGCAAGGTTTTTTCACGTTACGCACAACGTGTCCCAAGTGCTACGGCAAGGGCAAGATTATTGAGTCGCCTTGCACGAAATGCGGAGGTTCAGGGCGTTATCCAAAAAGATCCGTTATCTCCATTCAGGTCCCACCCGGCGTGGAAGATAATACGCGGTTGAGGCTGGCAGGCCAGGGAGAACCCGGTGAAAACGGGGCATCCCCGGGAGATTTATATTGTGATATCCACGTAAAACCGCATCCCATTTTCAAACGGCAAGGAGATGATGTTCTCTGCGAGGTGCCGGTTCCTTTTGCACAGGCAGCATTAGGTTGCACCATTGACGTGCCGACACTTACCGGAAATATTATTCAGGTAAAGATACCCAAAGGGACACAAAATAACGAGGTCATTCCGATACGGGGCGAAGGTTTTCCCAATCTGCACGGCTATGGCAAGGGTAATCTCCTGGTACAGGTGAGTGTTGAAGTCCCCACGAAAATGACGTCACGGCAGGAGGAATTGCTGCGCGAGTTTGCAGAAATAGAGAAAAAAAATGTCTCTCCCCGTCAAAAGAAATTTTTTGAGAAGATGAAGAATTTATTCGTGTAGAGTTGCCAGAAATGTTGGAAGTTTAAGAATCAAATGACATTTTTCCGGAAGGAGGTAAATCGCCTGGTTATTGTTCGAGAGGCAATAGCACGGTCAATAACCAAGCAGAACGAATATGCCTACATACGATTATCAGTGCACGAGCTGTGACCATTCATTTGAATTATTTCAGCATATAACAGAAAACCCTGTAAAAAAGTGTCCGGCCTGTGGAAAGTTAAAGGCAAAGCGGGTAATAGGGGCAGGGGGAGGAATCATTTTTAAGGGCTCCGGTTTCTATCAGACGGATTACCGGAGCGAGGAATATAAATCAAAGGCCAAAAAGGAAACCGAGCCGGTAAAATCTGAAAAATCGGAATCAAAGGCCGCAGAAAAGAAATAACGAGGTACAAAGAAGACGATGCCCGGAATTAACTGTCCTAACTGCAAAAAGAAAGTTATCTATCGGAATATAAAGGATATGCCTCATTTCCCTTTTTGCAGTGAAAGGTGCAAACTTTTTGATCTTGGGGCATGGCTGGACGAACGGTATCGTATTGAGGGGCCGATAAGCCCGGAAGCGTTGAGTCGAATAGAAAAAAAAGGAGGGGAGAATGGGTGAAGCAAAAACGGCAGGACACGATTGGCGTGATATCTTCCGCGCCTTTAAAATGGCCTTTGATCCCAAGAAGATGTTCTTGGGATATGCCGGTCTGTTGGCCAGCCTTGCGTGGTGTTTTATCGCGGTCGCATTTTTTTCGGCATTAAAAATGGTCAGCGCCACTCCCTATACCTTTTTAGAACTTATCTTACGTTCTGCCAAAGAAGGCGTATTTATCATCCTGAACAATTTTTTGCCCGCAATTATGCCCCTGGATTTTGCAGAATTTTTCGTTTTGCTTGTCCTCATTTTTGGCCTTCTGGTCATTTGGTCGTTTGTGGGCGGGGCAATTACGCGAATTGCCGCCCTGGACTATGCGAGGGATGAAAGCATCCGTCTGTCAGATGCCCTGAATTTTGCCCGGAAAAAATTCCGGTCTTATTTTTGGTCTCCCCTGGTACCCGTTATCGGTGTTTTCTTCTTCGCCTTGTGCAATGTGTTCGGTGGTTTACTGGGGCGGATCCCTGTTTTCGGTGAAGTCGTGGTTGCTTTGGGCTTTCCCCTTGCCCTGGCATCGGGTTTTTTGATGGTTTTTATCGGCGTGATAGGGGCGCTGGGATTGTGCTTTATGTTTCCCACAATCAGCGCGGAAGGGTCTGATGCCTTTGACGCAATGAGCCGTGCATACAGCTATGTCCTTTCACGTCCCAAACAGTTTCTCCTCTATTGTATACTGAATACAGTGTATGGGCTCGTTTGTCTGGCCTTGATCGCATTTGTTGCATGGCTAATGATGCGTCTTGCCTTTTTTACAGTGGGGGCGGGAATGGGACACAAGTTTCATCTGGTGCAGTCCTTTCTATCACAAAAGTGCAATATTGCGTGTCTTGGATTTTGTAGCGCAACATCCGGGGAGTCAAAGACTGCAGGCGTTTCTCCCGACCAGTGGTCTCTGAAATTTCTTGCAGGTACGTTACTTATCTACGTCTTCCTGATAAAACTCGCCGTGTGGAGCTTCGCAACCACCTATCTCTTTTCTGCCAAAACGATTATCTATTTTCTGTTAAGAAAAGAAATCGATAGTACAGACATAACCGATGTCTACATCGAAGAAGAGATACAGGGAAAAGCAGAAGGAGTGCCGTTGAATAAAAATGAGAGAAACCTTTTTCAGGGGGGAGGACAAGAAGGAAAATAATTCTTCGATTATTTAGTATAATTGTTTTTTGTGTTTTTTTTATAATACCGGCTCTCTTACAGATTGCATGATGGCTATTCCCGTTGTTACTATTGTTGGAAGACCAAACGTAGGAAAATCTTCCCTGCTCAATTGTCTTGCAAAGCGCAGGATCTCTATTGTCGAGCCTACCAGCGGGGTTACAAGAGACCGCGTCTCGACGGAAATTCAACACAAGGACTCTGTGTTTGAATTGGTCGATACAGGTGGAATGGGAGTAAAAGATGTGGATGGCCTTACCGGAGAGATAGAAGCGCAGATAGAAGTTGCGCTCCTCATGGCCAACGTCATTGTGTTTGTGGTGGATGTGCGGGAAGGCGTGACGCCTCTGGATAGTATGGTTACAGAGAGGTTGCGACGTCTGGGGAAGAAAATTATCCTTGTTGCCAATAAAGTAGACACGCCACGGTTTGAGCTCCAGGCAGCCGACTTTCATAAACTGGGATTTGGCGAACCGCTTTTGGTGTCTGCCATCGAGGGGTTTGGACGCTCCGAATTACTTGACAGGATTGTTTCATTACTTCCGGCGCCACATCCGGAAACGGTTTTTGCCGAACCTGTGGTGAAGCTCGCCATCGTAGGAAAGCGGAATGCAGGAAAATCCACGTTAATCAACACCCTGGCACGGGAACGGAGGGTTATTGTCAGCGAAGTGCCCGGTACCACGAGGGATTCGGTGGATGTCCGATTTGAAATGGACGGCAAACAATTCCTGGCGATTGATACGGCTGGTGTACGGAAAAAGAGGCAGGTCAAGGACTCTATCGAATTTTATAGTATGGCACGGGCCGAAAGGTCCATTCGGAGGGCTGATGTTGTGCTCTTTCTCATTGACGCCACTCAAAAGGTATCTGAGGTAGACAAAAAATTGGGGGATTATGTCATCTCCGAGTATAAACCGTGTATTATTGTGTTGAATAAATGGGATCTGGCGCAGGGAGTAGAAACAGAAAAATTTAATCATTATATTTCTCACTGCCTGCCGGGGCTTTCCTTTGCTCCGATCTCCTTCATTAGCGCGAAGAATAATGATCACGTTGTTGATATGGTCCATTTGGCCCTGGAACTTTATACACAGGTCAACACCCGTGTTACAACATCTGAATTAAATCAGGCATTGGAAGAAGCCCTGGCCCTCCATCGCCCGACACGCAGGAAGACGAAATCACCGAAGATTTATTATGCCACCCAGGTGGATGTTTCCCCCCCCACATTTGTCCTCTTTGTAAATGACCCGAGACTCTTTGATAGCGATTACGAGCGGTATCTCTCCAATCAACTCCGCAGCAAACTCCCCTTTTCAGAAGTTCCCCTGAAATTTCATTTCCGTGCACGGGCAAAAACGCAAGTGAGCCATGTTTAAATATGGGCATTTGGCGGCCGTTCATCCTGCAAATAATGACCATGTTCCCGGAACATCACAAAAAGTATTTTTTGCAAGCGACTACTCCCGGGAGACATAACCTATGGAGCCATATCCAGGAGATTCAGAATTTCCCGGGGTTTTTTGATAAGCGCCTGAGCCCCGTTTTCCCGTAACTCTCCTTCCGTGCGGAATCCCCAGAGCGCTCCCACAGGAAACATGCCGGCCGCTACGGCGGTCTTCATGTCGATGGCAGTATCCCCGAGGTAGATGAAATTCACGGGGGGGATGTTCAGGCATTTCGCTATCTTTTTTGCACCCGTGGGATCCGGTTTGAGGGGTATGGAATCGCTTTGCCCCAGAACCACGTCAAATGTCCAATCTGGCAGGAATTCAGCGACACACCTCTTTGTAAAATCGTCCGGCTTGTTTGATAACACTGCCATTTTTATGCCATGCGCCGCCAGCGCACCGAGCATTTCCGTCACACCGAAGTAAGGTCTGGTTTTTATCTTCCACCCGCGTTCATATTCTTCACGAAATAACCGGACACAGGCACAAATGGTATCATCATCCCGCTTGTCCGCCGGGAGGACGCGCCGTATGAGCATAACCGCACCATCACCAACCATGGAACGATAGGCATTCATATCATGTATGGGAAATCCGTTTTTCTCCAGAACTCGATTTGTGGCATTACCCAGGTCTTCCAATGTGTCAAGGAGTGTGCCATCCAGGTCAAAGAGTATGGCTTTGAAGCGCGTCTTTGCTTTATAAACCGATTGCATAAAATGAAAATTCTTCTCCAATTACACCAATATCCACAACCACTCTTTAGCTACGGGGGCTAGGGGGATTGTGTGCTTATTAGTGTCGCCGGCTAAAAATGTTACAAAGCCCGTGCAAGCCGGTCATACAAATAATATTCATCAGAAAAGGAAATATATGATATAATATTTCTCATAAACAGGCACAGAACAATGAAATATTATAGCAAAAAAGCAGACAATAAACATCCCGAATCTCAGAAAAAAAACTCAACAGCGAGTTGATCATACGCCAAAAAAAAAATGCCCGGCACTATCAGTATATTCATGTGTGGCGATGTAATGACAGGAAGAGGTATAGATCAGATACTACCTTATCCGGGCAACCCCCTTCTCCATGAATCATACATGAAAAACGCCAGGGGATACGTGGAACTTGCAGAAAGGGAAAGCGGCCGGATTCCACACCCCGTTAGTTTTTCCTCCATCTGGGGAGACGCCCTCGGTGAGCTGGAACGGATTGCGCCTGACCTGAAGATAATTAATCTCGAGACAAGCATAACAAAGAGCAATGACTACTGGAAAGGCAAACCGGTGCATTACAGGATGAATCCCCTCAACATTCCCTGTATAACGGCGGCCGGGATAGATTATTGTTCCCTTGCAAACAACCACACCCTCGATTGGGGGTATGCAGGTCTCACAGAGACCATTGAAACGCTAAAGAAAGCACGTGTGGAATGCGGGGGGGCAGGTGGCAACCTGAAAGAAGCGGAAACCCCGGTGTTGTTTGAAATCAAAGGAAAAGGAAGGGTGATTGTCTTCTCGTTCGGATCGGAAACAAGCGGAATACCTCAGGAATGGGCTGCCCGGGAAAACAGGCCCGGCGTGAATTTTTTGAAAAATTTGTCGAGCAGCACCGTCCGGTGCATCAAAGAACGCGTACAGAAAGTAAAAAAACACGGGGATATTGTAATTGCCTCTCTCCATTGGGGAGATAACTGGGGGTATGAGATTCCGTATGAACAAACACTATTCGCTCACATGCTCATTGATTATACAGGAATCGATATCGTACACGGACATTCCTCCCATCATGTAAAAGGGATTGAGGTTTATCGGGAAAGGCCTATAATTTACGGCTGCGGTGATTTTCTCAATGATTATGAAGGTATCAACGGTTACGAATTCTTCCGGGGTGATTTAGGTTTCATGTATTTTGCGTATATGGAGCCGGAGAACGGAAATCTCGTTCGTTTTCACATGACGCCGACACACATTAAGCGCTTTACAGTAAACCGGGCAACTACGCCTGATGCCGTGTGGCTCAGAGACGTCTTGAACAGGGAAGGAAAAAGGTTTGGGACCAGGGTAGTATTACAGAAAGATAATACCCTAACGCTTGAATGGTATTAATTGTCCGTTGGTAATGGAATCAAAGCGTCTTTTCCCTCTTTTATACCCCCGTCATCGCTTGTGGCCGGCCAATATAATACCCCTGGGCATAATCCACTCCATACTCCGTTAATAATTCCACCGTCTTTTCACATCCTACAAACTCGGCTACGGTCTGCTTTCCCAGCCCGCGTGCCACCTCTACGATTGCCCTGACCAAATGCTGGTCTGCGGGATCACTGGGAAGGTTGCGTATAAAGCTGCCGTCAATTTTCAGATAATCGACAGGCAAATGCTTGAGGCGATTGAGCGATGAAAAGCCCACGCCAAAATCGTCCAGGGAAAAACGACAACCCATGTCCTTAAGGGTAATGATAAAACGTTGTGCTCTGGCAAGGTCTGCAATGGCGGCGCTTTCCGTGATTTCCAGGACGAGGTTTGCGGGATTGACAGCAGTTGCCGCCAATTCCTTTTTAATATCTGACAGCAATCCCGGATTGACAAACGCCTTTCCCGACAGATTGGCCGAGATATACTGATTTTTTCCGGTACTGCGCATCTCCGCTATGAGACCGATAGCTCTGCACGCCACCCAACGGTCTATGTCGCTGATGAAGCCGGCATGCTCGGCAACGGGGAGAAATTTGTACGGGTAAATAAGTTCATTGTCTTCGTCAATGATACGTAACAATGCCTCATAACCAACAATACCTTTATGACGGTGGAGGTCCACAATGGGCTGCAAGAACAACACAAAACCATCCCGTTCAATGGCTTTACGGATGCGCCATTCCAGGTTTGCATGGTTTTCCACCGTTTTTTTCTGCTCGTCCGTAAAGATACAGGCGCGGTTACGGCCTGCCTCTTTTGCCTGATACATGGCAAGATCGGCACATTTGAGCAATGTCTCTGATGTAGTGCCATGATGGGGGAACAGGGCGATGCCGATGCTGGCGGTAACGCTGACAGGGAGTCCGTTGATCATCGTGGTGTGCCGGTGCACCGTCTCAACGATCTGACCGGCAATGGACAGCGCACGGCTCGCATCAACCTGCAGCAACAGGATGGCGAATTCATCCCCGCCCAGACGGGCAATAATGTCGGTCTCCCGCAGCCGTTCCCGCAATATGTCTGCAAGATTTACGAGGAGTTCATCTCCCGTCTGATGTCCAAGGGTATCGTTGATATACTTGAAATTATCCATATCCAGAAACAGCAACGCACCGGTGACGCCGTACCGCTGCTCATGCAAAAACAATCGCTCCAGTTCCTCCCGGAAACGGCGGCGGTTAAAGAGATTGGTGAGCGGATCACGGTCTGCCAGATGCGCAAGCTGCGCCTCAAAGTTTTTACGCTCGGTGATATCTTCCTTGACGGCGAGAAAGTGGGTAATGTCCCCTTCAGCATTTCTGATCGGTGTTATGGATGCTCGCTCCCAGTAAAATTCACCACTCCTCTTTTTGTTATAAAACTCTCCCCGCCATTCTCCGCCGGCGGTAATCGTATTCCATAACTGTTCGTATTCTTCCGGTGACGTCTCTCCCGATTTTAAGATACGCGGGTTTTGCCCTATTACTTCTTCCGGAGTGTAACCGGTGAGATGGGTAAATTTTGGATTTACGTATTCAATCTTACCGTGTACGTCAGTAATAATCACTGTGTTTGGGCTGTGCTCAACTGCTTGTGATAACTTACGGTGTTGTGCTTCTGCCAGATTGCGCTTTGCCTCGGCGAGATCTATTGCATTCCCGATGATGCTTGCCGTGTGTGAAACAATGAAGCCAATAACAGCCATAAACAGGATTGCAAATAATGCCGACAGCACTGCCGGGTTACTCTTTGATTGCAGGACAATAACGGTATATATCCAACCCATGATGATAACGATAACGACCGTAACGGGAAGAAACGCCCGCATCAGGCGCGCTCGTGTTGACGGGCCTGTCACCAGGCACTGTGGCCAGCATTCCGGACCAATGGCAAATATCAGTCCTATACCCAGAAATACAAAGGCAGCCGCTGTTGTAAGCGCCATCGGTATTATTGTCCCGCCATAAAGTAAAGGAGTTCTGTATAAATACCCCAATATCACGATCGACCCAATGAATATCACTACTGTTGCAAAACCCGATGCTATGCCTTTCAGATACTTTCCCTGTGCAGGAGAAGATAGCGCAAGCAGGAGGGAGAATCCGGAAAGAAGAAAGCTTACAGCCGTAATAGGCGACATGAAACCCACCGGTATCCGGCCGAGTGTTTTCGTGGTAACGAAGAGTAACCGGTCAATGCCAAGATCACTATCCGCAAGATATTGGACTAATGTCGAGGAACAAAGGAGCAAAACGGAAACTGTCGAGACCCTGGCACACCACCGGAGTATGCGGTTTGCGAAGCAGCGGATGAAGACAAGCAGCGTAATCCCCAACGCAACAAATGCTGCGGCGGTATTCGGGGCCATTGGTATGTAGTTTGAGCGTATACTGGCCAGCAAATGAAGATCCAGCGCCCAGCCCAGCAACGTCATTATACCGATGCAAATCACTATGCCGCCGCACATTTCTGCAGCACGGCCACAGGTGTTTGTGAAAGGAATGGCAGACGTTCTATCTGGTTTCACCTTGAAATTCCTCTTGGGTCTCTTTGGCAGATCCCATTACCCCCCCCGCTGATTTCTTTTCGCAGTCCGTAATTAATGCCGTGATGTCATTTTCCCCTGATGAAATTGAATAATGAACAGGGAATTTCGAATTTTAAGGAAGAAAACGGAGCACTGTGTTCCTCCGATTTCAACAATCATTATTCCCTGTCTAATATTCGATAGTCTCTTTCTTGACATAGTTGTTGCAGATCGTGGTTTTGTGTGATTACTTTTTTATGGGTGTGGCGAGAGGCGTCGCCTCCTCTCGCCACAAAAATTAAAAATCCTTAAATTCATCGTTTGACAGAGGGATCAAACGATCATGCCTGACACCTGCCGAAACAACGGTCTTTCCATTTCCTTCAGATGAGGTATCTTCCGGTGTGTCAAGCAATGACGCATCGGAATTTCCACCCCTGGTTCTTTTTCTTACAACACCGGATGCTCCCTTGTGTGTGGATGCGGCCTTCTTATATGATGGGGCAAATGTCTCTTTTCCCTTTTCATGCCCGGTTTCTTTATCTTTAGCAACTGCAGACCTGACCACTCTGCCGCCTTCGTTACTCTCCATATTGACCTCAAGGGCAATTTTGTCGACTAATGAATTGAGTCCCTGCGCCTGAGCGGACAATTCTTCACTGGCCGCTGCAGTCTCCTCGGCGTTTGCCGCATTCTGCTGAACAACCTGATCCATCTGCTGGATGGCTTTGCCGATCTGCTCTATCCCGTTGGTCTGCTCTTCCGAGGCAGTGGCAATCTCGTTTACCAGATCGGTAACCTTCCGTACCTGGCCAACCACGTCTGAAAATACCTCTTTTGTCTTTTTGACAAGACCCGTTCCCACCTCCGACTTCTTTACGCTATCTGTAATTAATGCCGTGATGTCCTTGGCGGCTGCAGAACTCCTCTGGGCAAGATTTCTGACCTCCTCTGCCACGACGGCAAATCCCCGTCCGTGTTCCCCGGCGCGGGCTGCCTCCACCGCTGCATTCAATGCCAAGAGATTTGTCTGAAAGGCGATACCCTCAATGATCTTGATAATATCGGCAATCTTTCCGCTGCTTTCCGTGATATCTTTCATCGCAGCATCTGTGTCGATAACGGTATTATTGCCGTGTTCTACTGCAATGCTGCATGCCTTTGCGAGCTTCGACGCCTCAGAGGCATTATTGGCGTTTTGCTGTGTCATGGATGATATCTCCTCCATGGTCGACGATGTTTCCTCAATTGAAGCGGCTTGTTCCGAGGTTGACTGTGAGAGGCTCTGGCTGGAGGCCGAGATCTCTTCCGACGCAGACGCCACCTGTGCAGCGCCGCCGGTGAGTTCCGAGAGCAGATTCCTGAAGAGGGTGGTTATCCTGGTGGCTAACTTAATATTAAATATAGCAAGAAGCGTACCTACTGCCACGCTGATTCCCACTGCAATTACGGCAATCAGCCATATCGACCTTTGCAGACCCAGGGTCGCCCGTGTATCCTCTTCCAATAGTTTAGATACGTTCTCCCCAATGTGGTCTATATCTTTCTGGACGGTAGCAACCAGCGGGGCCAGTTCTTCCCTGAGGTGTTTCAGGTCCAGCCGGTAATCACTTCCC
>WYAU01000107.1 GCA_011525665.1 Candidatus Brocadia sp. | reverse complement strand
AGCCTTTATCTCATTAAAGATGGAATTAGCATGGAGAACAGCCCCAATTGGAAAGGTGAATGCAAATCTACCCTTCTTCAGACAAATAACAGAAAAAGAATTTACACAAAAAACTTGACAGTACCGCACAGGGAGAAAAGATATGTTTTTCATAACCGTGATGCCTCCTTTCAAACGCTAAGATACAGGTTTATTTGGCGGATGATTCATTACCTTCACGCTTCTATAAAAGGTAAAGCAACGGTATGTGTGCAATACTTTCACATATATCCGTAAAACAAAAAAGCCTTACTGCAAAGATATTCGTAAAAAACATCTTCGGCAGTAAGGCTGTCTTAGATGCGGTTTAAACAGTTTAAACCGCTTAAACGGCTAGCAAGACCCTTTACTTTGCGTCCCCTGATTGCTCAGGGTTTGCCTTTATCGCGATGTATTCTCACTGCAAAAATCATTTGGCGTAACAGTTTAGTTTTTTGAAAACGTCCGCAGTGAAAAATACCTTTGTGATTGTTTGTAGTGGCAATTCATGAATTGTCACTACAGCGTATGATAACTATATCATTGATTATTGCTGGAATTTTTCAAAAAACGAAACTGTTACCGCTTGGCTTGGAACACGAGATCAATATAACTGTTAATTTATGAGAAATCAATATAAAATGAGAAGGTAAAATTGAGATAAAGTTAGCATTCTTTTCTTAAGCATATAACACTCTCATGTACTTTTGTAATTATCCCGGCCTTATATTTACTTGACAGATCGCTGTTCGGTAACTATCTTGATGTTTATTGGAGAAATGGAGGTAAAATATGCGAATTGCTATTGGGTCTGATCATGCAGGTTTCAGATTGAAGGAGTACCTGACTGCTTTTCTTCGCCGCCGGGGACATCAGGTTGTGGATGTTGGTACATATAACAGAGATCCGGTGGACTATCCCGATTTCGCTGAGGCTGTTGGGCTGGCGCTTCACAACGGTCAGGCAGAGAGGGGAGTTTTGATCTGCTGCAGCGGTGTCGGCGCTTCGGTGGCGGCAACCAAGATACCCGGTATACGTGCAGGACTTTGTCATGATACGTATTCAGCTCACCAGGGTGTGGAACATGACGATATGAACGTCCTTGTGCTGGGCTCATGTGTTGTCGGGCTTGAACTGGCTAAGGAACTCGTTCGGACGTTCGTGAGGGCTGAATTTACCGGTGAGGAGCGCCACCGCCGCAGGTTGGATAAAATCGGTATGCTAGAAAACCGCTATAGCCGCCGGTAAGAGGTTTCCCAGGAAAGCAATGAACCAGTGAAAAGCCTTATAATTCAAATTGCGAGAAATATTTCGTTAAGAGATTTTTATCATCATGAAGATTATGAAAAGGGGATGGAAACAAATGAATCGTACAGATGAAAAGAGTATTACCGCAGAACCGCCGGGAAAAACCGCAGACCCTTGCATTATGATTGTCTTTGGCGCTTCCGGAGACCTCGCCAAGCGCAAGCTCATTCCGGCGCTTTATAATCTGGCAAACGAACGTTTATTGTCCAGAGAGTTTGCCGTCGTCGGATTTTCCCGTAGCGAAATGAGTCACGAGGAGTTCCGGGAAAGGATCAGTAAAGACATAAAGGAGTTCGCTACGGGTTCGATAGATCCCGACCTGTGGAATTGGTTCATCCAGCGGCTCTATTATTTGCCGGGAGATATTCAGGATCCCCATGCTTACAAACGGCTTCAAAACCTCTTAGTGGAAGTGGACAAAGAGCATGGCACCCGCGGGAACTACCTTTATTATCTTGCAACGGCTCCGGATTTATTTTCACACATAATTTTACAAATCGGCGCTGCCGGGCTTGCGCGTGAAGAAAATGGCCGCTGGCGCCGGGTCATCATCGAAAAGCCCTTTGGACGAGACATCGAGTCAGCGCGCACCCTCAATCACGAAATCAGAAAGGAATTAAGTGAAAGTCAGATATATCGCATTGACCATTATCTGGGTAAAGAAACCGTCCAAAATATTATGGTCTTCCGTTTTGCCAACGGCATCTTCGAGCCCATCTGGAATCACCGCTACATTGATCACGTGCAAATAACAGTCGCAGAGGATATTGGCGTGGGAGAACGCGGAGACTATTACGACAAAGCAGGAGCCCTGCGGGACATGGTGCCAAACCATATCTTTCAACTGGTTACCCTGACGGCAATGGAACCACCGATTTCTTTTGAGGCCGACGCCGTACGTGACGAGCAGGTGAAGATTTTACGCGCCATTCAGTCCATGTCCCCCGAAGAAGTCCTCAGGTATACCGTAAGGGGGCAATACGGTGAGGGGAATATTAAGGGCCAGCGGGCGCCTGCTTACCGGACAGAACCGAGTGTGCCGGCAGATTCCTTTACGGAGACTTTTGTAGCGCTGAAGCTGTATATCGATAACTGGCGCTGGGCAAACGTGCCGTTTTACCTGCGCACCGGGAAACGGCTTCCTTGCCGTGTTACCGAGATTGCCATTCAATTCAAGCGTGCTCCCTTTGTGTTGTTCCGGAAAACCAGCGTTGAGCACCTGAAACCAAATCTGCTCGTGCTTCATATTCAGCCTGACGAAGGTATTTCACTCAATTTTGGCGCTAAAATTCCCGGACCACTCGTGCGGCTGGGAACGGTTGATATGGAATTCAAGTATGAGGACTATTTCGGGAGGACACCGAGCACCGGGCATGAGAGACTGTTGTATGATTGTATGCTGGGAGATGCAACCTTGTTCCAGCGCGCCGATATGGTCGAAGCCGCCTGGAGCGTGGTATCAACGATACAGGATGTATGGAAGGCCTTGCCGCATCGAAAGTTCCCTAACTATGCGGCTGGCACCTGGGGGCCGCAGGAGGCCGATGACCTGATGACGAGGGATGGACGGGGGTGGAGGAAATGTGATGGTTAAATTCTTTTTAATTGCAGCTGTGCAAGGGTGGATTAGGCGAAGCGAATCCACCTTCCCTGCCACGAGGAAACATGAACAAAGCACCTGTCAAACATGAAATCCTGATTGTAGCGAACCCCGGAGAATTAAGCCTCCGGGCAGCAGATGAATTTGTTCGTCTGGCTGGAGAAGCAGTGCAGGCAAAGGGATTTTTCACGGCTGCGCTATCCGGCGGCTCGACTCCCCGAGGCCTTTACACGGCGCTGTCCAGTGATCCGTATTGTAAACGGGTGCCATGGCAAGAGGTGCATTTGTTCTGGGGTGACGAACGTTGCGTTCCTCCGGATCATCTTGATAGTAATTACCGCATGATCCGTGAATTGCTGCTTGACAAAGTTCCCGTTCCGAAAGGGAACGTTCATCGCATGCCCGCGGAACAAGAAGATCATCTTCATGCAGCGATGGAGTATGAACAACTGATCAGGTCGTTTTTCCATACAGAGGCCGGAGGGGTTCCGTGTTTTGACCTGATTGTACTTGGCATGGGAGAGGATGGACATACCGCTTCGCTCTTTCCATGGACGTCTGCACTGGAAGAAACAAATCGTTTCGTCTCTGCCAACTACGTAGAGAAGCTCGGTGCATACCGTCTCACCCTGACGGTTCCGTTGATTAACCAGGCAGCGGAAGTCTTGTTTTTGATTTCCGGTGAGTCAAAGGCTTCTGTGTTGAGAGATGTACTGGAGGGCGAATACCGACCGCAACGATTTCCGTCACAGCTCATACGGCCTGTGAACGGCAGGCTTTTATTCATCGTGGACCGTATGGCTGCCAGTAAACTAATGCGGATCTGAGATCTATTTGTACGATTTTGATAATGAAGTGGAAAAATCAAAAACGATATTTGCATTTCCAATATTCTCGAAACGGAGTTTCTCACCACGGGCGTTACCAAACAGAGTCTGGTAACGAGTCGAAAGGAGTTAACTGTGCAAGATAAATACAAGTATCTTATCGGCAACGAATGGCGGGAAAGTAAAAACATCTTAGAGGTAAGGAATCCTTTTAATAATGATGTAGTAGGAACCACATTTCTGGCAACTGAAGCAGATATAGACAACGCTATTCGAACCGCTGTTCGTGCCTTTGAGGAAACGCGAAGACTGCCGGGTTTTAAAAGGGCGGAAATTTTGCGAAATATCAGGGATGGTATTCAGAAGAGAAGTGAAGAGTTTGCGCAGATGATAGCCAGGGAGTCAGGCAAGCCCATTGCCGACTCGCGGGCCGAGGTTGAAAGGGCAATCGGGACTTTTCAGATAGCGCTGGAAGAGTCAAAGAGGATGCCGGGTGAATACATTCCTTTAGACATCTCTGAGCGTTCTAAGAACAGGACGGCAATACATAAACGTTTCCCGCTTGGACCGATATTGGGCATTTCGCCATTCAATTTTCCCTTAAATCTCATCGTCCATAAAGCAGCGCCCGCAATTGCCTCAGGGAATCCAATTATTATTAAGCCTGCCACAAAGACCCCCCTTACCGCCCTCTTGTTAGGTGAGGTTATTTATGAATCGGGTTGGCCGGGCGGAGGTTTTAGTGTGTTTCCTTGCGCGTCAAATTTAGCAGAGCGAATGGTCGCTGATGAACGGATCAGGATGTTTACCTTTACCGGTAGCGCCGAAGCGGGGTGGAGACTTAAGCAGATTGCCGGTAAAAAAAGGGTGACATTGGAACTGGGCGGAAATGCAGGTGCAATTATTGATAGCAGCGATAACCTGGATTATGCCGTGAAACGTTGTATCGTCAGCGCATTTTCTTTTAGCGGACAGATTTGCATATCTTTGCAACGACTGTATATTAACAAAAAGATATACGACGATTTTGTGTCGGGCTTTGTCGATGCAGCAAAGACATTAAAAATGGGTAATCCTCTGGACGAGGAGACACGGCTTGGCCCAATGATTGATGAGCAGGCTGCCAGAAGAATAGAATCCTGGGTAAATGAGGCTATGGAGGAGGGAGCCACCGTGTTATCCGGGGGAAGACGCAAAGGTTCGTTCTATGAGCCGACGGTAATTACCAATACCACTCCCCGGATGAAGGTTAACAGAAATGAATTATTTGCACCTGCCTTAACGGTTTCAAAGCACAATACCTTTGAAGAGGCCGTGGAACGTCTGAATGATTCGGTTTATGGGTTGCAGGCGAGCGTGTTTACCAATAACATAAGGCATGTTTTCCATGCCTACGAGCGCCTGGAGGTTGGTGGCGTGATTGTCAACGACGTACCCTCATTCCGGGCCGATAATATGCCCTACGGAGGCGTTAAGGAGTCAGGTACGGGGCGCGAAGGCGTCCGTTATGCCATGGAAGAAATGACGGAGCCCAAATTGTTAGTTTTAAATTTGTCCTAAATGTAACCTTTTATCTGAGGATTCATTCTTGTTTCGGTGAGAGGACTCACCGAAACATCAATAATTGTTCGACTGAACTTGAGATGAAGTTCCCCTTTGTTAAAGGGGTTGTTAAACTCGGCAATCTTCGCGATCTCTGTGGTGCAATGAACTTTTAAGGGGAAAATATATGCCTAGAGACATACCTGTAGGAAACGGCTCAATGCTGATTACCTTTGATCGGGAGTATCAGATCCGGGACCTCTATTATCCGTATGTAGGAAAAGAGAATCATACGATAGGACATCCCTGCCGCATGGGGATATGGGTTGACGGCCAATTTAGCTGGATGGGAGGAGAATGGCAAAAGACATTACGGTACAAAGAAGATACCCTCGTGACTGATGTGAGGGCGAGAAACGACCGGTTGAAGATCGAGCTTCAGATGTATGACACCGTTGATTTTCATTTAAATATTTTTATAAAAGAAATCATTGTCCGGAATTTAGAGGCAAGGGAACGGGAATTTCGATTGTTTTTCAATCATGATTTTCATATCTATGAAAATGAGGTTGGGGATACGGCGTATTACGACCCTGATACAAGGTCTATTATTCATTATAAGTCCCAGCGGTATTTCCTGATCAATTGTTGTGACCCGACTAAGTGTGGAATAGACCATTTTGCAACCGGGATCAAGGAGGTATTTGGCGCTGAAGGAACGTGGAAGGACGCAGAGGACGGCACGCTAAGCGGTAATCCCATCGCTCAGGGTTCCGTTGATTCAACCCTTGGTATTAATCTCCGGATAAAGGCACACGGAGAAAATGTAGCCCATTATTGGATAGCTGCGGGGATGAAGTACAGCGAGGTCGCAAAATTAAACCGGGACATCTGGGAGAAAACACCGGAAGAATTGATCCGCCGTACGGAAAACTACTGGAAGCTCTGGGTCAATAAAGAAATGTTTAATTTTCATGACCTTCCTAACAGGCTTGTTTCCTTTTTTAAAAGGAGCCTGCTGATTATCAGGACTCAAATCGACAATAACGGCGCCATTATTGCTGCGAACGATTCTGATATTGTCCAGATGGGAAGAGATACGTATTCCTATATGTGGCCGCGGGACGGCGCCCTGGTTGCTTATGCCCTCATTAAGTCGGGGTATATGGATGCAACGAAGCGATTTTTCCAATTTTGCGCGGACGTTATTTCCCCGGAGGGTTATTTGCTCCATAAATATAACCCAGATCGTTCTTTCGCCAGTTCCTGGCACCCTTGGCTGAAAGACGACAAAAAAAGTCTCCCCATTCAGGAAGATGGACTTGCTTTGGTAGTCTGGGCGTTATGGAACCATTACGATGAATTCAGGGACATTGAATTTGTAAAGCCACTATACAGGAGCTTTATCGTTAAAGCTGCAGACTTTATGGTAAAATTCAGAGACGAAGAAACCGGCCTGCCACGGGATTCATATGATTTATGGGAAGAGCGATACGGGGTGCATGTCTTTACCGTATCGGCAGTTATTGCAGGGTTACGGTCGGCTGGCAACTTTGCCTGTGCCTTTGGAGAACACGAGTACGGCAAAAAATACTACGAAATTGCGGACAAAATGAAAGATGCATTGATCGCCTATTTTTATGACCGGGAGGAAGGACGGTTTGCAAGGATGGGAAAAAAGACACCACGGGGGTATGTGCTCGACATGACAGTAGATGCGAGTCTTTACGGATTGGCAGCCTTTGATGTCTTTAGCCCCGAGGAATCAATGATCGTATCAACAATGAATGCTGTGAAAGAAAAGCTGCAGGTAAAAACCTCTGTGGGCGGCATTGCAAGGTATACGAATGATTATTATCATCGTGTCGCTAACGATGTCCCGGGAAATCCTTGGTTCATTTGCACCATGTGGCTGGCAGAATATCATATCCTGAGGGCAAAAAATCTGGCCGAGTTGAACAACGCCCTGCCGATTTTAGAATGGGTAGCGGATAAGTCGTTACCATCGGGAGTCCTTGCCGAGCAGGTCGACCCCCACACCGGCGCGCCGTTGTCTGTGTCGCCTCTTACCTGGAGCCACGCAACCTTTGTTACGACGGTGATAAAATATATGAAGAAACGTGAGAGAATTTTAATATGTCCGGAATGTGGTAACTCCGAGTTTTATATGCACCGTCATGTTCAAAAACCCTGTGATGATTAAGGGAACTCCAAATTTCACACTTATTCAGGAAGAAAACACAGGGACTTCGCTGTGATAGTTTGCCGGGCGCGCCGTGTGAACAGCGCAATGTCCCGAGACTTCAGTACGAACCTTCGGCCAGAGTCTCAGAAAAAGGCGTGTCCAAGAAACGTTTACGATTTTTCCTTTTTATGAACCTGTGTGGTTAAGAAATTCTCAACCCCCATATCCTTAATCATTTGCAGGTATGCCTCCAGGTCATTGGCATGTTTTTCCTCGTCGAGAAGGATATGTTCGAGCAGTTCACGTGAGCCTGCATCGTTTTCATCGTTGCAAAGTTTGATTGCCCTATTGAGCCTTTGAATCGCTACCTTTTCCAGTCCATGATCATTTTCTGCCTGATCTTTCACCGTCGTCCCTACGTTGATTTTATCAACCTTGGTAATGATAGGCACACCTTCCAGATATAAAATGCGTTCAATCAGTTTTTCCGCGTGGGTCATCTCTTCCATTGCCCTTTTTTCAGTATCTTCGTAGAGGAGCATATATCCCCAATTTTCACACATCTTAGCATGAATAAAGTATTGATTAATTGCCATTATTTCTGACATGAGCACATCATTAAGCGCCTCGATAACTTTATCACTACCCTTCATGAAAAGCCTCCTCGTATCGTAAGAAAAGATTATTGCGTAACTAATGAAATGAACGAGATCCTTCTGCCTTATTTTACTTCCTCATTATAATTTGATACCGTGCGAATTGTAAAGCATATTTTCCTGTTTTGTTCTTTCGAAAAAGGATTGACTTTAAACATAATATTTAATATTCTAGATGGATTATCTTTGAATGAATTTTAAAAAGTATTACATAATCTCTGTTAGGATTCCGATTGAATATGGGACTCATTGTGCAGAAATTTGGTGGCACCTCCGTTGCGAACGCAGAGCGTATCAAAGCGGCAGCAAGGCGGATTGTCGAAACGTACAAGGCAGGCAACAAGGTCATTGTAGTAGTATCGGCGAGGGGCCAAACGACAGATGAACTGATTGACCTTGCTTACGAAATAACGGAAAACCCCTCAACGCGTGAAATGGACATGCTCATGTCGACCGGGGAACAAATTTCCATTGCCCTTGTGGCTATGGCCATTCATGCACTTGGGTATCCGGCCGTCTCCTTCACAGGGGGACAGGTTGGAATCGTTACCGACAGTTATCACACCAAGGCGCGTATCAGGAATATAAACACCCAGCGTATAAGAAAAGAATTAGAAAGCGGCACGATTGTAATTGTTGCCGGATTTCAAGGAATAGATGCAAATGAAAACATCACCACCCTTGGACGCGGTGGCTCTGACACAACGGCTGTAGCCCTGGCTGCAATTATGAAGGCCGACAGATGTGATATTTTTACCGATGTGGATGGGATCTATACGGCAGATCCGAAAAAGGTTCCCCATGCGAAGAAACTTGCCAGGATATCTTACGATGAGATACTGGAACTGGCGAGCCTGGGCGCACAGGTAATGCATTCCCGGTCGATTGAATTTGCAAAGAAATACGACGTTCCCCTTTATGTCCGCTCGAGTTTCAATGATAAGGAAGGGACGCTGATTTGTAAGGAGGCTGAAGAGATGGAAGATATTGTGGTAAGCGGTGTTGCAGTAAGCAAAGATGACGCAAAAATTACGATCCGGGCCATTCCTGACGTTCCCGGACAGGCAGCCAGGATTTTTCATGAGATTGCAAAGAAAAATATCAATGTAGATATGATCATACAAAATGCCAGCATCGAGGGTCGGGCAGATGTAACATTTACAGTACCCCGCAGCGATTTGAAAGAAGCGTTGAACATTGCGGAAAAGATCAAGAAAGATCTCCTTGCCGGAGAGGTCTTGCATGATAGCAAGATAGCAAAGCTTTCTGTCGTTGGCATTGGTATGCGGAGCCATTGTGGTGTGGCGGAGAAAATGTTCAGTGTCCTGGCAGACGAAAAGATCAATATACAGATGATCAGCACTTCGGAAATAAAAATTTCCTGCGTAATTGATGAGGCCCATGCCGATCGCGCCCTGCGAGCCGTTCACACGGCCTTTGGGTTAGACAAGGCGGAAAAGGAAGAAGTGATAAAGGTTTAACGGGGTTACTGTTACTGCAGCTTCCCCATAGTTTATTGCAAAAATGCTTTTTGTTTATAATTTTGAGGCTGCAATTGCGCCCGGGATGCATACGTATAGCTGCCAAAATATAGCCGCATCGGCAAGACCGATCCGGGATTGAAGGGGGGGGTTGCCAGACAAGCTCCTTCGCTCAGGATGACCGGAAAAGACGTATTTTTGCGGGGAATCTTCTGCGATACATTTCAACAAAAAAAAATCATGGGAATAACTAACGCTTTTCTTTCCCCTGCGTTTCCTCCCTTTCCATCTTTTCCAGGCGCAATATCAACCAGACAGATGCGCCAATGGCAAAGGGCAACAGGATATATTGAATGATTTCAAGTTTTGACCGTGGCGTTGGCGGAAGCTCCGGAAGGGGTACCTGCGTGGGTTTCTCTTGTGCAGTCGTGCCCGTTGCGTTTGCCTGCATCTCCTGTGACCGAACGTCAAAAACTGGACATGCCAAGCTTATGATAAAGTACAGACAGAAGGGTAAAAATACCGTTTTCACAATTAACCTCGTTTATCTCATTTGATAAATATTAACTTCTTGTAAATATCATATTCTTCCTGAGCTTCTTTCACTTTGCCCAGCCTTCTGTATGTATCGCCAAGGAGAAGATGCGCATTGGCGTTCCCGGGATGCAGTTCCACCAGCTTCTCACACGCGGCTACTGCATCTTCATACAATCCCTTTTTATTGTAAGCAAACGCGAGATTATATCGTGCAGCGTGATTTTCAGGATTTATGGTTAAAATCTTCTGGAAAACCGCAATGGATTCATCGTACATTTCTTTATCATTATAAATAACCCCGAGATTATAAAAAGCATCTTCATAATTAGGATGAATTTTTAATGCCAGTTGATAACATGCCGCCGCCTTATCAAAAAGCTTTTTTTCACCGTAAAGACACCCAAGGTTATAATAAACCAAGGCGTTACTGGGATTCAATGATATATATCTTTCCAGTGCATGGATAGCATCATCAGTCATCCGTCTCTTAACATAAAAATTCCCCAGGTGGAGATACGCTTCGGAATCGTTTGGATTCAGTTCAATGACCCTCCTGAACGAGATTATTGCCTCGTTCATCATGCCAAGTCGATTATAAGCCATGGCCTTCTTTTTATATGCATCGACCATCGTGGGATCCATCTCTATTGCCCTGTTGAACAACTCTATGGCCTCTTCCAACTGACCCTGATTGTAGAGTTCCAAACCTTCGTTATAAAGACCCTGAGCCGTGACCGGTTTAACAGCAAGGGGTTGAGCGGGTGACGGTGTTTGTATAATCTGGGGAGATTGCTCAGGTTTCGTTTCTTTAACTTTGGCGGAGGGGATTTCTGTGGCTATCGCCGATAGCTGCTCTTCGGGGGACTCTGAGATAACCTCTTTAAATTCCGGGGTCTTTTCAACTGACTCCTCTTCCTTACCGCATCCGTGGCAGGTAATTAAAATGAAAAAAATACACAGAGAAAAAGTTAAACCATTGCAAACCGATCTTACCGATTTTACAGAACAAAAAACATCTATTCTGTATAGATTTTTCATATTCATACCCTTGTGTTTTCCTCTTAATTGGCAATTTTAGAAGTAGAGAGCATTGTAGTATGACGCAAAAAATTGTCAAGAAAAATCGTTACGCACAAGCTTGTGATTCTTCCGGTTTATACAATCTTATGGGAATACGTTTGGAAAACAGATCAAAATCCTTATCGGTTGTATAAATAAAGAAAGTGTTTCTGAGGGCAACCGAACATATCAGAAAATCCGTGTTAGATCCCTGTATTCCCCTGGAACGGCATGTGTTAAATAACCTTGCAGCGTGAACATAATCATCGTCTATGATCGGAAGATCCGGGAAAGCGTCAAGATGTTTTTTTTAGTGTTTCAAATTGCGATTCATTGTGAATACCTGATAGTATCTCCTGGCGTATTGGTCCGATCATTTGAACCCTATGATCCCGGATGAGATTTCGAAGTTCTTGTACGGGAAAATTACTACTTTGGCCGACACGCCGTAAGGCCAAAGACCATACACTCGTGTCAACAACAACCTTCATGTTCTTCGTCTCTGTTTTTTGTAATCATATCGGGCATCGTAATCTATCGTCCCGAACACTGAAAGTATCTTTTCCTGTTCCAAATGCTCTATATATTCCTTCAGTGCTTCCCTCTGTAACTGCCGCTTTTTTCGATTTGTGTCTGCCAAGTTTAACCGCCTTTACGATAAGTTCATCATCGATTTGTAAATTCGTCGCCATAATAATTCCCCCCCTACTTATAAATTTATCATATAGAATTCTCACTTTATTTATGCATGCTTCAAGGTGGCATGAACAAACTTTGTTTGTCTGTGTTCGTGCATAACTCGACCCATAATTATTACACATGCAAATGTGTGAAAGCAAGGGATAATTTCTTAGGTACGGAGGTCAGATAGGGCGCACATGAAAACCAACATATCATATTCATAGTACGTAAGCTTCCGCAAGACGCGCACCTATAACACCTTGTCTTGGGGAAATCCCGCCGTACGGAATTTTAGAAGGGGTGGAGGAAACGTTGGCATCATAGAAATCCAATAAGCTCTTCTGTTCTACTCAACTAAGGCCGTTGCCGCTGATACCAAATTTACTGTGCTACTTTGACTTCTTTAATTTTTTGGAAAAAATATAATGTATGAATCAGATACATCGATGGGTTTTGCTTCACTTGCCCACAAGACTTGAATGTCATTCTTTATATCCGGTAGATCAGCTTTGACTTTATCGTCGAATTCTGCTTTACTTGCGAATATTGATTGCCATAATCGGTAGTGTAAAATATATTGTGTAAATTATAAGCGGAGGTAGAAAAAAAGCGCATTCCCCACTATACTTGGAGTTGAAAGAGTAAATAACAAAAAAAACCAAGAAAGGAGGAATACGCTATGT
>WYAU01000106.1 GCA_011525665.1 Candidatus Brocadia sp. | reverse complement strand
TTGAGTATTACCCTATTTGAGAAAGTCCCTATTTTACAAGTACTTACAAATTCTGATTACAAAAGCGAACCATGCTTTCCTTATAAGCAATTGCCTTTGTTCAACTTATAACCGGACACTAGTGATCGCATTATACTAACTTCAGAACGATTTTTGTCAATCACTAAGTAAAGGGATTATTTTTTTTGCCCATTCGTAGCGGCCGTGGGTGAAAATACGCTGAATAGTTACTTTTGGATTTTTATTCTTTGTCCTGCAGACCGATGTGTTCATAAGGCTTGTACCATGTCCTTAAATTGCCTTCCACGCTCTTCGTAGTTAAGGAACATGTCATAGCTGGCACAGGCGGGAGAAAGTAAAACAACATCCCCTGACTTTGCCAGGGTATTTGCCTGCTGGAACGCCTCCCGGAAGGTATTTGGTGTGAGTATTGACGGGGTCTCTTTTTGCGCTTTTTTCTGCAGGATAAGTTCTTTTATTTTTTTTGCCGTTTTTCCGATAAGGACAACGGCCCTGGTGTGCCTTGCACATACCTCGGCAAATTTCTCAAAACTACTGCCTTTATCATATCCACCGGCAATAAGTATTACAGGTGTCTGGAATGCTGTAATGGCTGCCGTAGCCGACTCCGGTGTGGTGGCCTTGGAATCGTTGTAATACCGTATACCGTTTACCTCCCGAACAAATTCCAATCGGTGTTCTAATCCAGAAAAGGTGGTTGCGGTCTCCTCTATGTATTGGTTACCGGCGCCGGCCAGATAAGCCGCAAGGGAGGCCGCAAGGATGTTCTGAAGATTATGGACACCGGGTATCTTGATCCTGGATATGCACGGTATTGTGATAGTCTTCCCCTTCACAGATAGTACAATAGTATCATTTTTTACGAAAGCGCCTTCGGTTAAAGTGTCTTTTGCACTGTACCACAAAACAGCACTTTTACACTCCTTTTCCCACGTCCTCAGTTCCGGATCATCGTAATTGAGAATCGCATAATCACCGGGTTTTTGGTGTAAGACGATGCCTTTTTTCGCCTGGATGTAATCGTCCATGGTTGAGTACCGGTCCAGATGATTGGGTGATATGTTGGTTACAATACTGATGGCTGGGCTTATTTTAGCATTATGGAGTTCTTCCAGTTGAAAACTGGAAAGCTCAAGGACCACGATGTCGGAAGGCTTTATTTCTTCAAGGTATAACAGGAGTGATTTTCCGATATTCCCGCCGACCCACGTTGTCCGTTGTGTCTGTTGCAGTATTTTACCGGTAAGGGTAGTGGTAGTTGATTTCCCGTTGCTGCCGGTGATGCCAATGATAGGGGCCGGACATAATTGGAAAAAAATGTTTATTTCCGTATCTAAGGGGACATGGTTATCTCGTGCGATTCCTATAAATCTTGATTCCCTTGGCACCGCGGGATTAATGATAATCATGTCCGCATTGATAAAATCTTCATCCCAGTGTCCGCCGAGTCTGTAGGTAACGGGGAGACCTTCGAGTTGTTTTACGGAAGGAGCAAGTTCTGTGGCGTTTCTCAGGTCAGTTACGGTAACGCGAGCGCCTTGCTTTGCAAGAAATTGGGCAACCCCTGCCCCCCCGCCAAACAGGCCCAACCCCATAACGGTGACTCTTTTATTTTTAAATTCATACCACATTTTGCAGAGATTCGTAAACAATATTGAGTAATCTGTCCAATTCGTTAATCTCGATAATCAATGGCGGCATAAGAACAAGAATGTGTCCCAGCGGTCGCAGGAGCAGGCCGCGTTGTCTGGCCTCGAGACACACCTTAATCCCTACCCGCTCTTCCCAGGGATATGGCTCTTTCGTTGATTTATCCTTCACCAGTTCAATGGCGGCGATAAGCCCGCATTGCCTGATATCTCCAACGTGTTCCAACAATTCGAAGCGCTTCAGTCCTGCCCTCAAATGATCAATCTTTGATTCCAGGTTTTCCCGTATACGTTCTTTCTCAAATAACTCCAGACTGGCCAGCGCCGCCGCGCATCCCAAGGGATTTCCCGTGTAGGTATGCCCATGGAAGAAGGTTTTTAACTCCGAATATTCACCTAAAAAGACATTGTAAATCTCTTCTGTTGCAAGCGTAGCGGCCAGTGGCATATAACCTCCATTGATACCTTTTGATAAGGCCATAATATCAGGAACGGCGTTTTCATGGAGACAGGCAAACATGTGACCTGTCCGTCCGAAACCGGTAAGCACCTCATCAAAGATACAAAGAACGTTATATTTTTTGCACAAGGCACGGGCTCCTGACAGATAACCTTTTGGATGGACGATCATTCCACCAGCACCCTGCACCAGCGGTTCCATAATCATTGCGGCAATGTGGTCAGAATGCTTCTTTAAAATATTTTCTAATTCCTCAAGACACGCCAAAGCACAATCCTTATCCTGTTTTCCCAGTGGGCAACGGTAGCAATAGGGTGATAGCGCGAAGTGGGTCTTGAAGTACAGGGGGCGAAATGTCCGGTGAAATAGTTCTATCCCGCCTACACTCATGGTCCCGATGGTGTCTCCGTGGTAACCATATTGCAAGGCCACAAACTGTGTCTTATCTTTCAATCCTTTATGCTGCCAGTAGTGGAAGGCCATCTTGAGTGCAACCTCGTTTGCGGTGGAACCGTTATCCGAATAAAAAACCTTCGTTAGTCCTTTAGGTGCGATTTCTGCGAGTTTTCTTGCCAGTTCAATGGCCGGCATATTGGATGGACCCAGGAGTGTGGTGTGCGCAATCTTGTCGAGTTGCCGTTTTATGGCGTCATCGATTTCCTTCTTCCGGTGGCCATGCAGATTGCACCACATGGAGGAGATCCCATCGATGTATTCTTTGCCATCAACGTCCTTAAGAAGGACACCGCTTCCTTCCTCAATAATCAGGGGCGTTTCCTTGATGTAATCCTGCATCTGGGTAAAGGGATGCCAGAGGTATTGCTTGTCCCATGTCTCTAATTGTTCTTTGTATGTACTATCCAGCATATTTGTGTAGCAATAATATGAAAAAGCTTGTATATTTGATAAAACTCATAGCACGGTATAACAGCAACCAAAATATTTTAACCACGGGGAACCCGAAGGGCACGAAGAAAAAAGCTTGAAAGTCAAAGACTTGCTAAAGAGGAAGTTTAACAAGTCAAAGTGTGTAACGCGGGAGTTTATCTCCGTGAAAACAGAGCTGGCTCAAAGCAATAGTATTGAGCCTTTATCCTTATAGGTTTTGTTTGCAGTTACCATGGTTCCTTTTCCTTATGGCTACTGCGTGGTATATGGTATCGTAAAAGGTAACTCCCCGATATTCTCTCATCAATGCAAATGCACGGCTGGTAACATCTTTTGTAATTTTCATTTCCTTAAACTCATATTCAAGCAGAATTTCCAGTATCTTTTCAGCATCTTTTGGCCCCCTGGATTTAACTAGCGCAAGCTTTTCCGTAACTTTTTCTCGCCGTATTCTGAGCAATTCCTTCCGTAACGCCTTATTGATGATCTTGCTTTTCTGTCCGGCTGGCACTAATTCGTCCAGTTCCTTACGAATATCTTCTTCTACAAAAAAATTCAATTTTTTTAGTAAACCCATCTATTACCACCATAAAATACATACAATATGTAGTCACATAATATACATACAAATAAATCATGTCAAGGGACAAAGAGTCTGCAAATTCAGCAGGTACATTCAACCAATCTACAATCACCGATTTAAGGTGTCAAAATATTTTTTACGATGACGAAGATTGATTACTGTCTCTTTCCTTGACTGATGAGTACAGCAGGAAATAAAATCCATCATTGTTTGCCTACTGCCAGATGGATAATCATATACATTTTATTGCAATCAGGCAAAAAGAAACATTTCTTGCCGAGGGGTGGGCTGAAGAAACAAAAGCAGTATTCGGAAGACAGGAGAAATGATATGAACCGTGAAACGGTGTAAGCAGGGGAAGTTAAGGCGAATGGACGATCGCATAGCCGTTGATGATCATGGGAAACATCTGACAAAAGCAAGTATTCCTGCTTGACGTTATTATCGGCAAACGATATTATAGTATCGTGATAGTATCGTTCAAATGCAAAGAGACCGAAAAGATATGGAATCAGGAAAGATCGCTGAGGTTTCCGGCTTCCATTCAGCGTATCGCTTTAAGAAAACTTTTTATGCTTCACAGGGCAAAGGGATTGCAGGATTTAAGAATACCGCCTGCAAATTGTCTGGAAAGACTTAAAGGCGATAGAGTCGGACAATACAGCATACGAATAAATGATCAATGGAGAATTTGCTTTATTTGGAATCATGCAAAGGCATCTGATGTTGAAATTGTTGATTACCATTAAGAAAGGAGTTTAAGGTGAAAAAGATTCCTAATATTCATCCTGGAGAAATTCTTGAGGAAGAATTCCTCAAGGAATTCCATATTTCTGCTTATAGGCTTGCGAAGGAAACTAAAATGCCGCCGACAAGGGTATCTGAAATAATAAAAGGAAAAAGGAGGATCACGGCGGATACGGCGCTGCGGTTGTCAAAGTTCTTTGGTACAACGCCGGATTTCTGGCTTGGTATTCAGATGGAATATGATTTGAGAGAAGAAAAATCTGCAAAAGCCAGGGAAATTGGTTCAATAAAAAGCCTGAAATCACATCCTTTGATTGTTTGAATTGTTTACCGCCTTTTAGCCGGCGCATATCGTAACCATGCCAAACGTTTCGGTTCAATCACGGACGCTTGAACCAGCATTGACCGGCATAGAAAAATTAAAATACCGATTAACGCAGATTTTCTGGGATATTTCAAAGAATTCGCAAGAACCAAACATATTGACTTGCATATTCAAAAGGTCTAAAATAATAAGTAAAGAAATTACTGCAAATGAATGGAATTACCTGTAAATTAGGAAGGGGAGTATGGAAAGCATAGTAAGGAGTTTATAGGAAAGGTTGTCCATTATAGTATTACCGTGTGAAATCTTCCTTTTCCCCATTCCCCGTTTTTACGAGGACGAGTTTCATGAGGACAAGGTTTAGCAAGTTTTTTCACAACCCCCTTATATATTATGGGGGACACTCTGAAATCCCCCTTAGGAAAGGGGGACTTAGGGGGTTGTTTCCTTATGATTAGGGGACTTGGTTGCGGCTTTGCTGCATTATGACATTTATTAATAGCGAAGATGGGTGCCCTATTTTATGACCAACCGAATATTTTTCATATCTCCATGATAATCATAGGAATTCTATAATATTTAATAGTTAGACCAATTTCACTATGAACAGCATAAGTAAATTTTTCCTATCAAATTTTATTTGGTGCTGCTTTTTTCTTGCCGAATTCTTATCAGGCGATCTGTCTGTTTGCTTTGCACAAGATACCGCACCTCCCGAAATCGTAATTCAAAAAGGACATTCGGACAGTGTTTATTCTGTCAGCCTTTCCTCCGATGGGAAAATCATCGCATCGGGAAGTAATGACGAGACCGTCAAGGTGTGGGACACCAAAACGGGTAAGCTCCTCCGAACGCTCAAAGGACATTCTGGTAGTGTTTTTTCTGTCAGCTATTCCCCCGATGGGAAGACCATCGCCTCGGGAAGCTGGGACACGCAGATAATAATGTGGGAAATGAACACGGGCAACGTCCTCGTGACATTACTATGTCTTGATATTCACGAATGGATTGCCTGGACAACGGAAGGTTATTATGATTGTTCCGAAGTTGCCGCACGATATGTAGGCTGGCGCATAGGTAATCAGATTTATTCCTTTGAACAATATGAA
This sequence comes from Candidatus Brocadia sp., assembly GCA_011525665.1. GTDB lineage: Bacteria > Planctomycetota > Brocadiia > Brocadiales > Brocadiaceae > Brocadia. Next base: position 900 of record WYAU01000106.1, on the reverse strand, counting down.
AAGGTTTTCCACAAACCCGATATAGTCAGGAAGGTATTGTCAAGAGAAAAGATTGACCCTGAAAAGATTGCCCCGCCTACTATTTCTATTGCCACTGACACGCCACCCCATTTAGTATTCATCAACCTCCCGCCTGAAACACAAGAAACTGACCTATCCCTTCAAATTGCTTATAATGACGATCACGGTTTTGAGGAATTATTGCTGTACGTCAATGGGCGTCCGATAGAACAGTACCAACAAACCCTGAATACCGGTAGGAACATGGGTACATTTACAGCCCAGGTCAAGTTGCGTCAAAATTTTACCAACGTTATCACCGCCCGTGCGTATGATAATAAACGATTACACACCGGTAATATTATGCATGAAATTGTTTGCGGCTCTTTGTCCAGCACCAGTATACCTTCTTCTCCGCAACTATCAACCTTGCTTACCATACCCGTACCGCAAAAATTCACCGCTGCCAGAGATATTACCCTCGATGGTCAAAATATACCAGATATGGTTATCGAAGCCGGCGGTGGAGAGATTCGGTTGCGCGGACCGAGTCAAATTTTACAAGTAATCAATCAGGGGCTGCACCAATTATCAGTCTCTCTCGACAACAAGAGACAAGATTTTTACTTTTGGAAAGAATTTGAGAAATTGAAGCGGTGGGAAAAGGATAATTTTGGGAGAAACTATGCGCTTATTATCGGTATTACCCGGTATAACAGGAAATTGCGTGACCTACCAGAGGTTGCAACACAAGCCAAAGAATTAGGTAAGGTAGGTACTGTCAAGTTTTTTGTGTAAATTCTTTTTCTGTTATTTGTCTGAAGAAGGGTAGATTTGCATTCACCTTTCCAATTGGGGCTGTTCTCCATGCTAATTCCATCTTTAATGAGATAAAGGCTA
>WYAU01000105.1 GCA_011525665.1 Candidatus Brocadia sp. | reverse complement strand
TTGCATCTTTACACCCTGTTTTCACCTTCAACCCTCCTCCTGTTGTGTATAATCTGTTCTTTACAAACATCTTATACCATAAACAACAGGGGATTTCTATCTCTTCGGTGAGAAATCCGGGCTAAACCTCATAGTTTATACGTTTTTTCATGTAAATGATTTTGTGTTGATTTCTTCCTGTAAACTGCTATCATAACCAGCCAACTACCCTTGAAAAAAGGGTTTCCCTGTCTATATTGCAAACCTATTGTATCGCAAATTCCAGTCGTCATGGCTAAACGGAATGAATAAATGGCAAGAATTTTTTATATTAGTGAATAAGTAATTCCAAAGACACTTTACTGAATTCTATGAATTAAAATTACATACAGTGTCCCTTTAATTTCTAAATGATTTTGCATGATGGGGACTTTGTGCAGGTTAACCCTGTCAGGGTTAAGATACAATACAGGAGCAGAAAATAATGGAAACTCAGTATTTCGATACGGTTTTAAAACCCCGCATTCAGAAGGTCGTGTATTCCAAAGACTGGAAGGACGGCAAGCCGGTATCACGCGAAGGCATTAGCCACATGTTCAAATATATGAAACTTGAAAGCTATGAGGATACCTTAGATAACCTTATTATAAAACGAGACAAGAAACAACAAAAGGCGCTGATCTCCAGTAAAACAGCAAAAGAAGAGTACATGCTGGGTTACTGGCTCGATGTGGAGACGCGGGGAAGCGACAGCCTCCTTAACATTGACCGGTTTGAAGACCCTTTCGGTTATACACTGCAAATCCGTCATGATAATGAGCTGAAGGCAACAAAGATAGACCTTGTGGAAACCTTTAACTATTTAATAGGGCTGTACGTGGAACAGACGGAGATTATCCGTGGATTCAAGGTAATTCGCGGCAGGTTACGCACAGGAGAAAAAACGCTCGTAATCTGGCGAAATACAAAGGAAAAGTCCAATAAGGAATTGGATGCATTTTTTCTAAAACAGAAATATAACACACAGGATTTCGAGTTTGACAGGATATTCGTAAACGGTGACAATAACCTTGAAAATCTGAAGGTTGCAGAAGACAAATGGAAGGTAACGCTCATAGAAGAAGAGCTTAAAAGACGTATGTTTGATGTGATGGAAGTTTAACTCATTAGAAACTGAAAAAAGGTAAAATGTGTATTCAGTGAAAATATTCTGTAGCTGGTTGGTATTTTCAAAACGATAGTTGTTTTGCCCAATAAAGTACCTTTTATGCCCGAAGGGCAGACAGTGTATAGCAGGGGGTGAAGCCTCATAAGCGCTAAATTGTTTTTAGCGCATTTTCAGCACAAGAAGTATTTAGAAATCTGCTGGTTACGACTTCTTTGCCTCTCTGCAAGAGATTTTGCAATTCCATTCCAGCCCGTTATCATATCATCAAGAGCGAAGGGTGGTTCGATAGTACGTTTTACCTGATTGTATGCAAAATTGAATTCACGCCAGACACTTTGAGGCTGATTGTTTTTCCAAGATATATCCCCAGGGAGAAACGGAAGAAGCATACCTTATCAGCTTTTCGGTCAAAAGCGCCACAAACAATTTACCATACAGCCAGGCTTTGGAACTCTCGTCGCTATACTTGGGGAGATGTCCAAGCTCCGCAATATGTAAATGAATACCTTGAGGCCAATAGAGATGAATATTATGAAAGGTTAAGAGCTATTACGCAAAATAAAAGATGGGAAGAATGGATAGAGTTCTTTTTCGCGCTATAGTTGAACAGGCAAAAACAAACTGCAAATTCCCTATCCTGTAACAAGCGTTCCTGATTGACAGGATGATATCAATCAGGAACGCTTGTCCCATTTTAGGGGGTCATGATCGTGTATGACTCAGGTAAAAAACCATATCTGAATAGGCTGGCGACCAGAACTTTATTCGGGTTTTCCAAAAGACTAAACTGACGCGGGAAAAAATTATCTTTTTGTCCACTGGAAGCTCTTTCTTGCTCCCTTTTTGCCGTATTTTTTCCGTTCTTTCATTCTGCTGTCCCGTGTTAAGAAGCCACCGTCACGCAAACTATCAACCAGCGCCGAATTTGATTTGAAAAGCGCACGCGCAATGCCAAGGGATATTGCACCTGCCTGACCCGTCAAACCCCCACCCTGGACGTTTGCCACTACATCAAATTCACCTAATGTTTTCGTAGTTTTCAAAGGTAATCGTACTATACCTCTCTCACGGTCGATCGGAAAATAGCTATCTACGTCCTTATCGTTGACCATGATTTTTCCGTTTCCCTTTTTTATTCTTACCCGTGCAACAGATGTTTTACGCCTTCCTGTTCCCCATGTAAATTGTTCTTCAGCCACTTTCTCCTCCTTAAATTAATTACGAATGACCAATTCTTTTGGTTGTTGCGCATGATGCGGATGCTCTGCGCCTGCATAAATTTTCAATTTTTTCAACATAGCCTTTCCCAGCTTTGTTCGGGGTAACATTCTTCTTACTGACCGGCTGAGTACCTTTTCTGGAGCGGTTTCCAGTGTCCTTCCAACCATTCGCTTTCTCAGACCACTTTGAAAGCCGGTTACATAATAGTGAACCTTCTCCTGCATTTTCTTCCCGGTAAGTTTAACCTTGCTCGCATTAGTAATAATGACAAAATCCCCTACGTCAATGTGAGGCGTATATTCAGGTTTATGTTTGCCCTGAAGAACCCTGGATACCGTGGTTAACATTCGCCCCAGGATCTTATCGCTGGCGTCTACTATATACCAATTTCTTTTTACATTCTCTTTTTTTGCCATAAAAGTATTCATTTCGTTGTATCCTTTAATGCTATGAAAATTAAAAGCGCCTTATTTGTATAAGGCGCTTTTTCTTTATAAAACCACCCGGTTAGAAGTTTTAAAATTACTAGTGTTTACAAATACAAGGGTCTGTCTTTCCCTTTTCGCAACCCTCTTTACATTTTATGTCATGCGGACAACCGCAGGGAGCAGCATAAACATGGGATGCGCACACGCCGATCATTAATGCACCAACAAGGGCCATCGTAATACCAATCTTCTTTAACATTTTTTTCTCCTTTCGGATCATAAAAGACAGTAATGAAGCTCACTTAAGAAACAGTATTTCTTCCATTAAATCACCCCCTTTGTTATAAACAATGGGCTCAAGAAGCAAATACCATCCACTAGGCTGCCCTGGATTTCCCTTAAAGCAAACAACACAATATTTTATATCAAAATATTTTGTAATTGTCAATTGTATTTTCACGACAATTTAACTTTTTGAAATATGCCTTTTCATCTTTAATATTTGAGTCCTCTGGGATTTTCATTGACAGGATAACGACTCATCATTAATAATATATACTCCGTAAGGCTTTAGGTAATTTTTGCCGTTTTGTACAGAATAAATTTTCAGTGTATCGTTATGCCACAAGGCATCTTAACTGATTTAAATAATTTAGATTTCAATAAACCGATAGTGGATATCGGGGCGATTCGTACCGTTATACCGCACCGCTATGAGATGGAACAACTGAGCGGTATTGTCAAATTCGATCCTGAAAATAAAATTATCATAGGCTACAAGGATATTTACCCTAATGAGTTTTGGGTGCGGGGACACATCCCTGGTCGTCCTCTTATGCCGGGGGTGCTGATGCTTGAAGCGGCTGCACAGTTATGCACCTATTATTATAAAAAAACCATGCAGGACGACCGTTTTCTTGGCTTTGGCGGCATTGATAAAGTCAAGTTCCGGGGAAAGGTCATACCGGGCGATAAGCTCATCCTTATTGCAAAAAACAATGAATTACGTTCACGAAGGGCTATCTTTGATACCCAGGGTGTGGTGGACGGGAAGCTTGTGTTTGAAGGAGTTATTATCGGAATGGTAGTATAGCGTATGATTGTCTTACCAGGGGACGATTGTTGAATAATCCATAATTTTCAATTCTAAAATGTTTTTCACGTATTCAATCGAATAATCAGGCTTTATGCATTTGTCGCGCTCTTTAAGATACGCTTCAAAATGTCTTCCATGCTGAAGCATCACCGTCACCATTCCCAAAGATTTGCCGGCAGTCAACTCATCATCTATTTTATCTCCCACACAAAGGATCTCTTCCGGTTCTAAATTATAGCGTTGCACGATTTCCTGAAAACAGTCCTTTTTTGTCTGATAATTGTTTCTGTCCGGAATAAGAATCTCATCAAAGTAATTGCTATGCAAACCCAGCACGTGAATTTTCCTCACTTGTATCTGTTTTTCTCCTGAAGTGACCAGAATGAGCTTATAACCCAGAGACTTTATTTGTGTAAGGGTGTCCACTACGTCCGGGAAGAGGGCGATACCGGAGATGTCGACATGGATAAATTCTTTTAAAAATTCTCCCGCAGAGGAGTGGGGAAGGTTGTGTGATGATGCAATTTTTTCGTAGATATTTACTTTTGTTCCATACTTTTCTTCCATTTCCCGTTGCAGGAGATACGCTTCCTCTTCCGGGCAATTGATTGTTCTGGCAATAGCTTTGGCGGCCTGTCTTCGACCCCGCAATATAAGCGTACCGCTGCAGTCATAAAGGGTGTCATCCAGATCAAGGATAACAGCTTTAATTTTTCCGGACTTTTTAAGCATGCATTTTAGCGGCAAGCGATGATGCGTGGCGGTAATAAATCAAAAAACCAAGAAAGGCAGATGACAGAGCGCCAGCGCCTATCTTATGTACGCCTCGGTCACATATCGGCGCATCATGCGATGACTATTGAAATAGTATGCAATCTTGCCGATGGAATTTTTCATGATTTTTATCCACTGGTTTCTATCATGATAATACATTGGAATTATCGTATTTCCCAATTTACCGTATAAATCCGCGGCGTCCGTCATGTCGTCAGCATGTACCAGTGTGGATTCCAAAGGTTTGGGACCGATAGACCAACCGGTAATTCCCTCGATGTGTCCTTCTATCCACCATCCATCCAGGATGCTGAAATTTATCACACCATTGTGGGAAGCTTTCATACCGCTGGTGCCGGATGCCTCACGGGGACGCAATGGAGTATTAAGCCAAACATCCACTCCGGAAACCAATTTCAAGGCCATTTCCATATTATAATCTTTTAAGAATACGACTTTGATTTTATCATTAATTACTTTTGCAAGGTCGATGATCTTTTTTATGATATCTTTGCCGGGAGTATCTTTTGGATGCGCCTTCCCGGCAAAAACAATCTGGAAATTCCCTTTTTCACTTATCTTTAAGAATTTTTCCAGGTTGGAAAATATTAAATCGGCCCTCTTGTACGAAGTAAATCTCCTTGCAAATCCAATGGTCAGCACATCCGGATCCATCTCTATACCGGCAATCTTCTTTATATAATCAAACAAATCATTTTTTGCACGAAGATGTGCCTCCCACAACTCAGCGTCCGGAATAATTTCCGCGCGAACAAGCAATTCAGGTTCGTTGGCCCAGCCGGGAATATATTGGTCGTACAATTGCTTAAAACTCTCACACGTCCACGTAAAGGAATGAACGCCGTTGGTAATAGCGTTGATTTCATAACCCGGGAACAAGGTTTTAGAAACTTCCCCGTGTTTTTTTGCAACACCGTTGACATATTTGCTCAGGTTTAATGCAAGGAGTGTCATGTTGAGGTAATGTTCGCCTCCAAGCTTCTTTAATAATTCGAGGGGGACAATTTCACCCAGGACATTTTTGACGAGATCGTAGGAAAACCGGTCATGGCCGGCCTCAACGGGGGTATGGGTCGTAAATACGCATAAGTCTTTCACCGTATCAGTATCCCAGACCCATCGTTCGTCCCAAACACTTTCAACGTCTTTCTTGTATGTCAGAAGTAATTCGAGCACCAATAAACTGGCGTGTCCTTCATTCATATGATACTTCCTGATATGGAAACCAAGGGCGTGAAGCATGCGTACCCCACCGATACCAAGCACAATCTCCTGCTTGAGACGATAATTCACGTCTCCGCCGTATAAAAATGCGGTAATTTCCCTATCCTCTTTTATATTTTCTTCGACATCCGTATCGAGATAGAGGACATCTACTACGCCACCGGTAACGCTTCGCACCTGATAACACCAGGCCTGAATGTAAACATTGCGGCCTTCAATTTGAACCTTGACCTTTTTTGACACACGAACCATAAATCTGGATGGGTCCCAGTTTATAGGGTATTCTACCTGCCTTCCGTCGCCGTCAATATCCTGGCGAAAGTATCCTTTTTTTGAAATCAGCGTGACGGCAACAAGGGGTATCTTGAGGTCGGCGCTTGATTTTATCGTATCTCCCGCAAGGACTCCCAGGCCACCGCTGTAAGTCGGTATGTCATTGGAAATGCCAATTTCCATAGAAAAATAGGCAATTTTTACTTCGCTATTCATAATGAGACAGGGCACGCTAATTTATTCAGCCTCTGAGTGAGGGTGACGTTTTCGGAATAATCCACAGGGCAATCGATAATACTAAGACCGTTCCGTTTAATCGCATCCTGCAAAATAGGTTTCAACTCATTTGCGGCCTCTACCCGGTAGCCCTTTGCGCCAAAACTCTCCGCGTACTTGACAAAGTCCGGGTTAGAGAACTCCACAAAGGCAGACCGTCCAAAGACACTGAATTGCTTGGTTTTAATAATGCCGTAGCCATTATCGTTAAAAACCAAGGTTACAAAGGATGCACCCAATCTGCTGGCGGTTTCTAGCTCCTGTGAATTCATGAGAAAGCCGCCGTCACCTACAATGGCGACAACATGACGCTCCGGGTATATCAATTTCGCGGCGATGGCGCCTGGCAGGGCAATACCCATAGACGCAAAACCGTTGGAGATAATGCACGTATTGGGTTTGTATACAGGATAAATACGTGAAACCCATAATTTATGGGCGCCTACATCGCAGATCAGAATATCATCCGGCCTTAATACGTCACGGACATCACAGATGATCTTTTGTGGTTTCAGGGGAAACGACTTGTCATTGCACATGCCTTTGCTCTCTTCTATTATGGTATTTCGTAAGACACTGATAATATGTTTTTTTTCTCTTATCCTGACCATGCCTGATAACCGATCGAGGGTTTCAGAAATTCTGCCGATGACTTCTATCTCCGCATTGTAATAGGCGTCCACCTCGCTCGGCGTGGCATCGATGTGGAGTATCTTTTTGTTTTTGTGCGGATTCCATTTGTAAGGATGGTATTCTACAAGGTCATATCCAACGGCAATAATCAGGTCTGCCTGGTCAAAACCGCAGGAAATGTAGTCATCGGCCTGCAGGCCAATTGCCAGTAAGGAGAGAGGGCAATCGTCGGGAATGGCTCCTTTTCCCATGAAAGTAGTGGCTACAGGGATATTCAACTTCACCGCAAAGTTCGTTAAGGATTCAGCTGCCCGTGTCCTGAGCACTCCATTTCCCGCAAGGATAATAGGATAGCTCGCATCCGAAATTACTTTTGCCGCAAGTCTTACAATCTCTTCCGTCGGGTGGGGGATATGCGCCTCTTCTTTCAAAGAGATCGGTTGCGCCAGGATGTCCGCTTTTGCCACGTCCTCCGGAAAATCGATATGGGTGGCGCCCGGTTTTTCCGTTTGCGCCAGTTTAAATGCCTTTCTGACGACTTCCGGGATAGTATCAGCTGCGTGAACCAGCGTGTTCCACTTTGTAATGGGCCTGAACATACTAACGGCATCCATGTATTGGTGGGATTCTTTATGCATACGGCCAAGACTGGCCTGCCCGGTAATGGCCACAAGAGGCGCCCGATCCATATTTGCGTCTGCAACGCCCGTCACAAGATTCGTAGCGCCCGGACCGAGTGTAGAGAGACAGACACCGGCCTTTCCCGTTAGCCGCCCGTATACATCCGCCATAAATGCGGCACCCTGTTCATGGCGAGTTGGAATAAACTGTATCTTGGAATCCAATAAAGAATCGAGGATGTCTACGTTTTCTTCTCCCGGGATACCAAAAATATAATGGACACCTTCATTTTCCAGACATTTTACAAGCAGGTCCGAAGCCTTCATAATTTAACGGTCTTCCTGATTTCTATATATGCAGGGGTTTATCAACGGCTGCGTGGACAGCTTCCAGAATTGCCTCAGAGAGGGTAGGGTGGGGGAACATGGTATTCGCCAGTTCAAAGACCGTACCCTCCAAAATTGCGGCCAGCGACATACCCCACATCAATTCACCCACATTGGGGCCTATGGCGTGTACCCCTACTATCTCACCATATTTTTCAGCAGTAATAACCTTTACAAAACCATTCTCATACTCATCATCAATAATGGCCTTGCTGTTGGCGATAAAGGGAAATTTTCCCACTTTTATTTTATATCCTTTGTTTTCCGCCGCTTCCTGGGTAAATCCAATACTTGCTGTCTGTGGAAGGCAATACGTCACTCCCGGTATGTTCTGGTAATTTAATGGAGTAACTTCCTTGCCCGCAATGTGAGAAACAGCCAGCAGTCCTTCACGTGAAGCCTTATGGGCGAGAAGGGGGGGGCCGGTAATGTCTCCAACGGCAAAGATACCTTTGTGATTGGTTTCCATAACATCACTGGTGTGCAGATATTTTCCTTTAAAGTGTAACGACAATTCTTCCGCTTGACTATTTGCTAAGGCCGGACTTCTACCCAAAGCGAGGAGTAAAATATCTGCCTTTACAAATTCCTTATTTGCGGTTGCGGAAGGAGGGGGGGAGGGCGTGTTGCTCTTCCGGTTAATCTCCACGCTAACGCCATTATCAATAATAACCTTTTGTAAAGAGGTATTTGTCAGGACGTCTATACCCCTCTTGGTGAAAATTTTTCTTAAAGCGGTGCTAATTTCCCTGTCTTCGGCAGGAAGGATGTCGCCCAAGAGTTCCAGGACGGTTACCTTGGTTCCAAGGGTATTAAACAGGTAGGCAAATTCCACTCCCACAGCGCCGCCACCTGCAATGATAAGGGATTTTGGAATCTCTTCTCTTTGTAAAATGTCATCGCTGGTAAGCACAAATTTCCCGTCATAGGGGATGGTATCCGGAATGAAAGGAACAGACCCCATAGCCATAATAAGATTTTTTGCGGTTATTTTACCGATGTCCGTTCCGTTTTTCTTGATTAAAACGCTGCGTGATGATGTGATCTGCCCTTCGCCATAAAAAACTTCTACACCATTTTTTTTGAGGAGAAATTGTGTCCCCTGGAACAGCCTTTTAACAACTGCCTCTTTTCTCCGGTGAAACTGTGGATAATCAATCCCCACCTTGTCAGCGATGATCCCGCATTCACGTGATTTAAGAAGTTGCCAGTAGAGATCGGCAGAATGGAGGAGAACTTTTGTGGGAATGCAACCCTTGTGTAAACACGTACCGCCAACCTTATCTTTTTCGATGAGAGCAGTTTTTATTCCTGACTGAGCGGCTTTGATAGCCGCTACATAACCGCCCGGTCCGCCACCAATGACTGCAAGATCAAAGGTAGAGTTTCCTTCCGGCAATTATACCTCCTTTTTCCATGTGAAGAGAATAACGAATATAAGTGCAATCGCGATAACCATAATCGCTTTTGGACTAATATCCGGAATGACTGATTTTTCCATAGACAGGGACAATAATTTACCAATCATGATTTTTCCTCCTTTTTGAATTAAATTTACTCGTGCAGATTTGCTATAAGTATCACTCTACCCCTATTGACAGATAATCCCGAACCTTATCATTAATTTCCCTGAAGGCATATATTCAAATTTTCCCTGCCTGAACCCCGCCGGTGTCGCAGCTACTGTTTCTCCATCAATAATTTCGTAGTTACCGTCGGGCAGAGAATTTATGTCATCGTATGTATATACCTTTTTCTCTGATAAAACATTCATACCGCGGTCATTTATCTAAAAGATACTTATCAGAATGTACTACTCTGTGTAATTCCATGATATTTATTATCTTTATCTTTAGTTCATATTCCTCTTGCGGATATTCCTTTTCAATCTTCTCTAACTCAGGCGCGTAACCATTCAGCACGGCAACAACCGTCCGTGAGACTGCTTTACCGATAATTTGGTAGCCTGTATCAGACTTTGCATCATAAATGGCAATAGACACATTCGGATTTTTTTGAATATTTTCAATAGTCTTTGTGCAAAACCACGACTTGAAAGCGATATGCTCATTATCAGGTAAAAAAATCAAGTCCTTTGCTACTGCAAGATGTACTTCTCCCTTTTGATTAGACGTTGCTACATAAAAAAGCGCCACCCGTGTGACAAAATTTTTAATTTGGTCCAGAATATCTTTCACCACGTTCCCACCACAAACAAAACCGGGTAATATAAAGGCACATCACATGCGTGAAGTGATGTGCCTTTCCATAAACCCATAGAGCATGATACGAGTCGTTTGCGTCAGGTAGTGACTGCTTCCATCATGGGTTTTGAGACAGTTATCGCGCTTGATTTGTAGCAATCTTTATAATAATCACCCGAATCGTACAACTCTTTCAAATTCTGCAAGACCTGTTCGAACACCTGTTTCCAGTCAGAACCAACCCTGAATGCAAACATCGAATTTCTTGGATTCTTTGTTGTCTTAATGGAATTCCTGAAACGTTTTCTTAAATTATCACCTGCGTAAATATGGTCATAGACATACTGCATACCTTCAATAAAATCTTCCAACGTCATATCAACAAAACGATGGACTACATGGGCCGTATCATAGTATTGCCAATCTTCCGGATAATTCTTTCTGAAAATTCTCTTTTCTGAATCCAGCCTTGCATAGAGCTGCGTCTTGGGGAAGGGGCAATTAATACCAAAGGTAAGGATATCAATATTATTCTCTAATATGAAATCGGTCATTCTCTTAAAAGAACCTTTATCATCTCCATCGGCACCGAACACTACGGATCCCCAAACAACCAGGCCGGCATTGTGTATCTTTTGGATACAATCAAAATAACTATCCGTGCCCAGTTTAAGATTTACCCGCTTATTCATCTTCTGCAAGACGGACTCATTGGTGGATTCAATACCTATTAGCATACCAAAACAGCCGCTCTTCGCCATGTAATCTAATGTCTCCGCATCCTGAGAAATATTTAAGGCAGTAAATCCCAACCAGTCTTTGTGGATACCACGTTCCACCATCCCCTTAAAAAGATCCCGTGCCCTCTCGTTTGACTTTTTTCCATGTCCGTAAAAGTTGTCCTCTGCAAGCATCAAACCCTTATAATCTGTTGCCGCCATTTCTGCGAGAACATCCTCATGAGGCCTTTCCCTGAATTTTCTCCCCTGAAAGGTTGGGACACTGCAGAAATCACAATAATTCGGACAACCCTTTGTCGTGACAATGGATGAAAATTTATAGTCATATTTTTCTTTCATGAGCTGCCGATTCGGATACACTTTCTTCATCAGGCTGAGGGGGGGTAATCCTCCCTGGTAAATCTTCTTGAGCCTTCCCTCTTCAAAATCTTTTATCACCTGCGGCCATATCTCTTCCGCTTCACCCACAAAAACTGCGTCAACATAATTTATTGCTTCTTCAGGCATTACGGACGCATGTATACCACCCATAATCACCGTCATGCCCCTTTTCCTACAGGCAGCAGCAATCTTATATGCCCGGGGGGATTGATAGGTAACTGCGGTCATACACACAAGATCGACAGGCTGAAAGGTAATTTCACCACTATCATCTATTGCCAGTTCGAGATTTTCATCAATAACGTCAAATTCCCAATCGCCTGGCGTAAGTGCGGCAACATAGGCAAGATTTAATGGCATCTGGACGATGACCGTTATACTTTCTTCACCATGTCTACCCGGCTTATGTGGGTTAATCAACATCATTTTTCTTTTCATAAAATTTTACCTCCAATTCTCCTTCTCCATAATTAAATTAGCTACGCCCCAGCCGGAAGAGACAACGGCACAAATTCCGGGACCGGGTCTTGTCCAATGACCAGCCAGATACAGATTTTCGGTCGGTGTCTCATGGGGAAGCCTGTTATCCCCTATCTGATCCACGCTGACCTCCCAGCCGTATGCGGCTCCATGTGTATTCAACGTGTACCGCTCCAGGGTCTTCGGGGTAGCTGCATCTTTTACTTCGATATATTTTTCCAGATCAGGAACATATTCATGCAGTCGATTTATTGTGCTTACTATCATGCTTTCTTTAAAAGACTTCCAGTCAGCAATATCTTTATATTTCCCTTTCTCCAGATAAACTACCACAGAGATTATCTGCTTGTTCTGCGGGGCAAGAGACGAACATATCTTTGTCGGCACCGATACATACATCCACCCATCATTCACACGGCTTGCATCCGTAGCAGTATGATAAAATCCCCTGTGCAATTTCGTTAAATCCGCGCCTTCGCTGACACCCAGATATAAAAGGAAAAAAGAACAACTTTCCCTCATTTCTTTGATTCTTTGAACAAACGCCGTATCCCGGTTTCCCTCCCATAATTCACAAAAGGTCTTTCTGGCATCGATGTTTGAAACAACCAGTTTTGAGTGTATTTCTTTTCCGTCTTGCAGTTTGACTCCAATGGCAGCTTTACCGTTGGATAAAATTTTTTCGGCTGTGGATGATAGCATACTATGCCCGCCGAAATCAATAAATTTCTTAAAAAATGCATTGGCAAACCCTTGCGAGCCGCCCGCCGGAAAAAAGGCGCCGTCTTTGAGGTAATTGATCATCATCTGACACATGCCAATAGCGGAAGCTTGGGTAGGGGGGAGGCCTATGTAACCCCATTGCCCGGAAAGCACCATCTTGAGCTCATCATTTTTAATAAAAGCATCCAACATTTCACTATAGGTCCGGTTTTTATATTTATCTATAACCGGGCTCTTTTCGTTATTAAATGTAGCCCGATAGAGTTTTATAAATTCCTGAAAGAAATGCCTGATGCCATCTTTTTCCGATGGGTAGCGATCCTGTAAACGAAGGACGTACTGATCCAAATCGGCCGGAATTTCTATGGTAAAATTGGGGAAGATCAAATGGTCCATGGGGTCGAGGGGATAAAAATCCAACTCTATCCCCAACGTCTTAAGGCAACGACCGACAATGCCCCACTTCCCGCAACCCCCGATGTGATGAACTGCCGCATCGAAATGAAAACCCTTCCTTTTAAATGAGGTACAATAACCACCGGGAATGGAATGCTGCTCAATTATAAGCACCTTTTTTCCGCACCGGGCGAGGAACGCGCCACACACCAAACCGGCTATGCCCGCGCCAATCACAATTGCATCATAGCGGGGATACAACGCATCCTTTTTCGTGGATTGAATGCGACAATCGGAAGGTATCATGAATTACGGTTTGTATTTGGAGATAATCAAAGAAGAGCTGTTTCCCAGTCGGGAGAAGGTATTGATAAGGACATTCTTGACGGGTAAGACCCGTGCGGTATTGGCAACATAATCCAGATCGCATTCGGGGTCTCTTTCCTGATAATTAATTGTGGGCGGCACTGTGTGAGTGGCAATGGACATCGCTGCTGCTATGGTTTGCAATGCCCCCGATGCATCATAACATTCCCCTGTCATCGATTTGATGGCGGTTACAGGGATAAGATTTGCCCTCATGCCAAAGACTTCTTTCATCACCCTGGTTTCCATAGCATCACCATATACGCCGGAATAAGCATTGGCAGATATGCAAGAAATATCGTTCAGCGTCAGGCCGGCATCATGAATGGCGCACATGATGGCTCTTTTGTTGCCGTCCGGCTGATAATCCCTGCTAACGGTCATTTTAGGGTCAAATGCTGTTCCATAACCCTTTATTTCTGCATAAATATGCGCATTTCTCCTGAGCGCATCTTCCAGGGTTTCGAGGATGACCAGCGCCGCTGCTTCACCAATTACCATTCCGTTGCGTCTCCTGTCAAATGGTGCACAAATTTCCTGCGTCCCATTTTTGCTTCCGGCTAATATCCCTGCATTATGCGCGCCCCAAAAGATGTCATGGGTTAATCCATGCACGCCGCCGGCGACTACTGCCTTTACCCGGCCCATCCGAAGAAAATCGGAGGCATAAATAATCGCATCAATGCTGCTTGTTACGCCGTTTGAGATAGTCGTGTTCAGTCCCGTGGCCTTGCAAAAAATCGATGCCCGACTTGCGGGGGCATTCAATACCGTATTGGGAAAATCCATGGGATTAACATAATTGGGACCTTCGCGCAGGGACTGAAAATCAAAAGAACTGATGCTATCAATGCTCCCGTACGTGGAACCAACAACAATTCCCAGATCATCACCGCTGTAAGTATTATTTTCCAAATTAGCATCCTTAATGGCCAGCACCGTTGCGGATGATACAAGCAGGGATGTTCTATCGATATGACGGATCCCTTTTTGTCCCAGATAAACCTTTGCGTCAAAATCGGAAATCTCTCCGGCCTGTTTACTATTGAATTTACTTACATCAAACAAGGTAATGGGCTTAATGCCTGATACACCCGTGATTAAATTATTCCAAAAAGCGTTCTTGTCGCTTCCAATAGATGAGATAACCGAAACACCTGTTACAACAATCCTCGTTTTTTCCATTACAAACCTCTGTTATAAGGCGCTCATGCAGTTCCGGAGAACTGTTTTTTCACGTTCGCCCGGTAAACTTTTTGACAACCAGGCAGCTGTTGTTGCCACCAAATGCATGGGCGTTATTCAGCGCAATATTTACGTGCTGTTTTCTTGCCACGTTAGGCACATAATCCAGATCGCATTCCGGATCCGGCGTTTCATAATTAATCGTAGGGGGGATGATATCGTTTTGGACGACCAGGGCGCAGGTAATAGTTTCTATGGCGCTTGCTGCGCCCATGGTATGACCAATCATTGATTTTATCGAACTGATTGCGAGATGCTCAGGTTTCTCCCCAAACACTTTCTTGATTGAAATCGTTTCTGCTTTGTCATTAGCAGGAGTTCCTGTCCCGTGGGCACTTATATACTGGATGTCCTCAGGTTTCAGATTTGCGCTTTTTAAGGCTTTTTTCATAGCAGAGACAACACCTTCTCCGTCCGGGTGAGGAATGGTAATGTGATAAGCGTCACAGCTAAGACCATAACCGATAATTTCGGCATAAATAGGCGCATTTCTCTCCACTGCGTGGTCAAGTGACTCCAGGAGGAGCATACCGGCGCCCTCGCCGACCATCATGCCTTTCCTGTTTTTGTCAAAAGGCTGGCATATCTCAGGGGCAATTGCACCCAATCTCGCAAATCCCGTATAGGCGACTTTCGAAAAAGGGTCGGAGCCTCCGGCAACCATCATATCCACCCGGCCAAACTTAATCAAATCGTACGCATATCCGATTGCATAATTACCGGCTGCGCAAGCCGTGGGAATGATAGTGTTGGGTCCCTTCAAACCAAACTCGATGGCAACATTCGCCGGAATGTTATTGCAGGGATGCATTAAAAACAAGTCAGGGTCTACTTTATCTTCACCATCCTTGTGCCGTATATAATTGACTTTTTCCAGAATTTGTATTTCACCGGCAGTCGTCCCGACAGAAACGCCAAACCTTTCCAGGTCAACTCCGGCCAGATCAAGCCGGGCATCATCCAGTGCGAGTTTCGTTGCTGCGATGGCAAACTGAGAGCCCTTGCCGATTTTTTTAAGAACACCATTTTTTATATAGTCTGAATACTTGAAATCCTTTACTTCGCATCCCTTATGAACCTTATATCCTGAAGTGTCAATGCCTGATACATTATCCACGCCAGATACCCCTGCAATCAGGGAACTCCAGAAAACATCCTTTCCTGCCCCAATAGGGGTAATCATTCCTACGCCTGTTATAACAACACGTTTATTCATAAATAATAGTAATTATTGACCGGATATTACCGATCCTTTATCTGCAATTCCAAAAGTCAAAGTTGCCTTAGCAACTGTTTTTTCACCAACTTTTACCGATGCCTGAACAATGGCCCCCTTCGATACAATCTTTTCAACAGTGATCTCTACAAAGAGTTGATCGCCGGGAAAAACGGGTTTTATGAACCGTGCATTGCCAACTGATGCCAATAAAAAAATCATATCCTTGTTGTTTTGGGCGGGAAGACTTTTCCTGAAAAGGATGATGGAAGCCTGAGCCATCGCCTCAATGATTAAAACGCCAGGCATAATGGCAAAATCAGGGAAATGACCGACAAAGACGGGTTCGTTGCCGGAGACATTTTTTACACAAACAATTCTTTTTCCCTCTTCAAACTCAATAACTTTATCTATAAATAAAAAAGGATATTTTTGAGGCAGAAGGGACCGGATTTCCTCAAAAAGCATCATTTTCTGCAGCCCGTTGTTATGTCAAACACAAAACTACCTCTCCTTACAATTTTTACGATGAAAGCTTTCCGCTTTCGGCCAGAACGGATTTTGTTAAATCAATCGTAGCGCTTAGCGATGTAATGTCAACAAGCTTTTCTTCGGGAATTTGCACCTTGAATTTTTTCTCGATAAGGGCAAGGATTTCAAGGGCTAAAAGGGAATCTATCTCAAGGTCTTTAAAGAAATTCGCATCTCTTTTATCCCAAATTTCTTTTTCGTCCAATTCTGTAACCTCAGCAACTATAGCAGTTACACCTTTTTCAATTTCTTCTGCGTTCAAAATTGTCCTCCTCATTCCAATAACCGGCTTAAAACGTAAAACAATAAGGCATCCATACTAATTAAAAGACAGCGAAACATAGTAGCAGAAGGAGTTTATATTGTCAATAATATTCTTTAATACCGAATACCGACTTCAGTCGCAACCGATACGACAGCACATTCACCGGCGGAGGGCCTTTTTGTCAACACAACCAAAACGTCTGATAATGTTTATTATGTTGCATTGTTTGTGTCTTTCCTCCAACGTAATGGGGATTCACGAATTATTTCGCCCTCCTCATAGCCCTTTTTTCCTGCCTCGTTTCACGCCTCCGATACTTATCCAATTCCCTCAATGCCTTATAGAGTTGCATTTCTAACATCATTTCATAGTCAGACAACTCCCCGATTCTGCTTCTGTTCTCCATTATTTTTATTGCCTTTAATTGTATCAGTTCTTTACCGGTCCTTTTTCTTGTTCGAAAAAAACCCTGCTCGTACTCCTGAATACAGGACGCATCATACTCCATTGCCTGGCTTTCAATTTTCAAACATCGTTTTAACCGCCAAACGCTTGAAACAATACGGTCAACAATAAGTGATTCTATTTCATCTGAAGGTTTTAATTCGTTTATCAGTCTGTTCCTAAACTCATCGAGGCCGGACTTGTCTTCTCCTTCTATCAATATTTCACTGCTGAAGATATGGTGTTTTATCGATTCCGACGGCATCTTGCCTTCCGTATCCCCAATTTGTTCGGGATCCGGTGCCTCAATCGACTCGACTATGGTATTCATGATCTTATCCACTTTTTCTTTACCGGAGGTTTCCCTATTTTTTCCCCGCAAAACATCTTCTTTTAATATGGCAGACATTATTCCCTCCTTTTTCTTCTCAAAAAATATCCTTCGTGAGATTCGTTCCGGTTGCGTCTATTCTTCTTTTGGCAATGTCTCCTCCTGTGGTGTCATCTGTACTTCAGGTGTTGCGGTTTCTTCCAGCGTTACATCTTCTTTTTCTTTAGGAGTTGCAGTTTCTTCTGGTGTGGTCTGTACTCCCGGCGTTATCCTTTCTTCGGGCGTCGCCTCTTCCTGTGGCGTTATCCCGCCTGTTACGGGTAGAACTGTTACATTGATGTACGATTTCAGGTCTTCGGTCGTAAACCTGATAGTTGCCGGCTCTTTTTTTGTCTCTTTAATGCCCGTTACCGTAAAGAACGCCTTACCGCTCGCGTCTGTCAATTCTGCAGATGATGAAAGGTCTATCTTGCCGCTGCCAACCTGGACAAGCGCATCTACCTTGGCATCCACAGCAGGACTGCCATTTTCACATATTACCTTTACCGTGACCAGCCCACTCTTCCCCTGTTCAAACTCCAGTTTTTGTCCGGGTTCTATCTTCATTCTTCCGGGTTTGCACCCCGTTTTTCTGACCTTTACCGCCAGCCTCGTAGCCAGCGGCCCTGCCGTAAACTTTATTTCAGCAAGCGCCTCTTCCGTTTTCCTGTCACCGGTGACCGTAAAAACCGCTTTGCCGTCTTTGTCAGTCACGACGCTAGCAGGAGCAAGTTCTATGGCCTTTTTTCCTTTCACTGCAATAGATTCAACGCTAACGCCTGCAGCCGGAATTTTGCCTTTGCATGTTACCTTTACGGTGACATTGACACTCTTCCCTCTTTCCACTACCAGCTCCCCGTCGGGAACGATCGTTATTGTCTTCGGTATGCATTCTGTTGTTTCTGTGCCTTCCCCTTCCCCCGCTGGTTTGACCCTGACATCTAATTTTGTTTTCAGGTCACCGGTCATAAACCTGATTATGGCCGGTTCCTTTTCGGTTTCTTCGATACCCGTTACCGTAAAGACCGCCATGCCGCTCGCGTCCGTTAATTCCGCAGATGGCGAAAGGTCTATCTTGCCGCTGCCAACCTGGACAAGCGCATCTACCTTGGCATCCGCAGCGGGACTGCCGTTTTCGCATTTTACCTTTACCGTGATCTGGCCGCTCTTTCCCTGTTCAAGCAACAACTCCTTCTCTGGTTCTATTTTTACAATGCCTGGTTTACACTCCGTCCTCCGGACCCTTACCGCTATTTTTGCGGCAAGTCCGTCAGCGGTAAATACTATCTCTGCGAGATCCTCTTCTGTTTTTTTGTTGCCGGTTACAGTAAAAAGCGCCTTGCCATCTTCGTTCGTTACAGCACTTACAGGAGAGATCTCTATCGCCTTTTTCCCTTTCAGCGTAGCCGCTTTAACCGTAACTCCTACGGCAGGAATATCACCCTTGCATCTCAACCTCACGGCAACAGTAACACCCTTTCCCCTTTCGACTACCAATTCCCGTTCCGGAACGGTCGTTATTTTTTTCACCACACATCCCGCTGTTTCCGTGCCTTTTTTATCCTTCTTTGCGCTTTCATCTGCTAATTCCTGCTCGGAAAGGGTTGTTATCGTCTTTGGCTTGCCCGTTTTTGTTTCTTTTGTTTTTTTCTCCTTTGCAATTACGCCATCCGGGTTGACTGCCATGGTAAAGCCGCACAAAATAAGAATTGTCAAAAAAAACGGACGTTTCAGGTTCAGCCATTTCATAAGGTATCTCTCCTTAATTTTCATGAGGATATTTCGCAATACAGTATGGTATGCCTCTCTTACAAATGAATTTTCTCCCGTATTGTGTATCTTTGCCAGAATAACGTGTTTTGGGCAATAATGTCTGTGTTACATTTTTCACCGTGTCTATCATCAGATTGGTTTGGTTCATCATTATAAATTTTCTATTCCAAAATACAACCTTAAAGTACTTTGACACGAAAATACCTTTTTCATACACTTTTGTGAGCCCGTGGCTCATGATTGTTTACTCTGAAACCACGAAGTTTTAAAAGCGTAATTTCACATTGACAGAAGGCCTACGGAAATGCTATAAGATGAGAAAAAATCGTAAAATTTACCTAGTAACAGCCCTTCATAAAACGTAATTCTTAATTAAGGAGGCAATATGAAGACTTTTCACTATATTCGTTTAGTGTTTGCTTTTGTATTCCTTTCTTTTTCTGCCGCAATGTCTTTGTTTGCGGGCGCGGGCGAGAACGTCCCTTCAGTCCATTGGGATTACGAAGGTGAACTGGGTCCTGATCATTGGGACAAGCTAGTACTCGAAAAATGGCACTGCAAAATTGGCGATATGCAATCACCTATCGGTATCTCTGTAACTGAAAAGACCAAACTGGACGATATTATCTTTCATTACTACCCAACCCCTTTAAAGATCATAAATAACGGCCATACTATTCAGGTCAATTATGAAAAGGGCAGCTCAATTACCATCGGCCACAAGAAATACGATCTCGTACAGTTTCACTTTCATACGCCGAGTGAACACGTAATCCACGGAAAACATTATGATATGGAGGCGCATTTAGTACATAAGGGTGTGCATGGCCAGCTGGCAGTTGTCGCCGTGCTCATGGAGGAAGGCAAAGAAAACGCATTTATAAAGACCCTGTGGAGCAACTTTCCAAAGGATGTGGGAAGCGAGCATATTGTCTCTGATATAAAGATATGCGCAAGCCAGCTCCTTCCCAAGAATACCAAGGCATATTATTCCTATCCCGGTTCGCTCACAACACCACCATGCACAGAACATGTGAATTGGTTAATCCTAAAGACGCCCATTGAGGTGTCGAAGGTGGGGTTGCACAAATTTCGTTCGTTATTCAAATATGACGCAAGGCCGATTCAGCATGTTCATGGCAGGGTTGTTAAGGAAAACTACTAAACCAGGCTGTCTTCGTTATTTTTTTGTTACTCACCGGGACACTCAGTTCCAAAGAATTGTGTGTCCCGTGGCTTTTGTTCATCTTGCACTTTTTCATAAAATTAAGCCACTCCCTTGCTCACCTCTCCTGAAAACGGGGTTCATGCATTTTAAGGAATGACATAGCATGGCCAAACTAAAACTCGATCTCCACGACATCTGCAAAAAAGGGTATTTAATCGAAAAAGAACTCAACCGGGTTATCTGTGAAGCCGTTGAGAAAAGGATTGCGCTGGTGGAAATCATTCCCGGGAAAGGAAGCGGGCAGTTAAAGAAGACCGTCTTGCGTTTTCTTAATCGTCCTGACATCAAAAGGCTTTATCATCGGATAGATAAAGACAGTGAAAATTTTGGAAGGCTGTTTGTACGTTTCAGGCATGAGCAGCGATTAAATTAATATAATATAACGGAAACATACATTGTCACTTCAGAAGTTTGTAGAGATTGTCTTTCAGGTGCTCTTCAAATCTGTCTGTCGAGATTTTGTCTACTCCCGCTGCACTTTTGTTCGCTTTTACTCGCAGATACGCTTCCCATACCATGTGTTTGGAAATACTCAACGACTTTGTCTTATCCAACTGCTTCTCCCAATTTCCGGTTGACAGTTCCATAAAACTGAATAACGCAGCCCCTTCGCATCTATTCCCATTACAGGAACTTCTCCGCTACTACGGGCTGCTCCGCCCCTGTTCTCCGCTTCGGTACTCTCATCCTCGGGGGTCTGCCCCTTGGATTTCTCCCTTGGCATCGGAGCGACAGGTTCCCGCAGTTCCGCTCAAGAGACTGAATCAGTCTCACGCCACCTTTATGCCTGACACCACCCACCCGGTAAACAGGTTTCCGATGGATTTATCCCAGGTTAACGACTCCCCCCTGGTTTTGATGTCGTCCCTACGCTTTCGACACGTCTTCAGTGGTTCACTTTCGTTCGTCTTTCTGTTTCGTACATGACGCATTGCTATGCGTCTTTTCCATGACGCTCACTACCTTGGCTCTTTACCAACGCAGCTCATGGTTGTTTAAAGCCTGCCCCTGCAGGCCGGCTTTGGAGGGTATTCCTCCATCTCTTGTGCAGCTTTTGTACAATTTCAGTCCTTAAAAGGACTTTCCTTTGTGCGCCTGCGGCGCACTGTCATCGGCATACCGCACCAGTTTTACACCCCGGTAAACGGCGTTGTTTGCAACCGTATGTCCCGCATCTCCCTGCTCTTTTTCTTGATAGTAAAGGCGACATGGGGGATGGGTAGGTAGGTAGGTGTCACTGACGATGAGTTGGAAGAGATGCTCCGCGTACTGGTTTTCTTCAAACGGGTACTTTTTCCGTTTCCGACAATGCCTGCAGCGCCTGATCATACCGGTTTATGACGTCGCGGATAACTGACACGATGACCTTCTTGTTGGGAAAAAAGGGTTGAAAATACCCCGGCGACTCCTTACTTTATGTAGAGATTTCCCACGTAACCATTGATGTACTGTGTCTGCCCCGGTTGGGATGCGGAGGTGTGCCGTATCTCCGTGTAATTCCAGTAGTACGGAAGGACGGAAAAGCAGTCGTCCTGACTGCGGTAAACGACCTCCCTGCCAAACAGCCGTGAAAATCCTCCTTTCCAGTGACCTGGCAAAAGGGGTTTTTGGCAAGGTAGGTACGCGCCTTGCCCTTCTCCGGTTTAAAGGGAAAGGGGGTTAAAAATTCCAGGCAGATTTCCCCTTCTGCGCGCTGGATATCCCTCTCCCGGGCAACCTGCCCGAGGCTGTGCTCCTCAACGTCGCCCATTTCGACAATCTCAAAATTCCTGCCCGTTAACGGGTCAGACAGATACGGTTGAAAGGCGTCCCTCCACTGCCTGACATACCCATGCCCTTTTCTAAAAAAATAGATCTCGGTGGAAATCCTGTCATACTTGCGCATCTTAAAGCTATGCTTCCTGTTCTTGGCATGGAAAATTATCAGCGGTTCGTGGGCCTTTCCCTTTATCAGGTGTATCAGGTGTCCGTCTTGTAAGCTCTCACCTGTCATTTCACTTTGCTTTGTTTCCTCAAAAAATTTTCCCTGGGGTAGCAGTTCTGTATCTTCTCCCCCCTATCCCCTTCCCACCAGGGAAATGGGGCATATACCCTGATAGGTTATCAGATTCCCTCCCCCGCTTATTCAGCCTGCATTCAAAGACACTCTATGATTACAAAAATTATTCATAAGGGCTGTGATCAAATATCAGGACGTCTCCCGTTACCGGTGATCGGTACCTGAGACTCTTTGCCTTACCGTGCAGTGCATGGGCTATCTTGAGATAGAGCCATACGGGGCCTGCGCCGGTGAGGACCACATCGTTCCCTTCGCCCGCAAGCTCCCTGGCCTTCTGTATATACGTGTCCAACTCTGAAAGCCTGGCCCGTTCAGAAAAAAATTGTGAGATATCAATAATATGTTCTGTCTTCATTTAATTAGGCTGCCTTTGGCAGCGACTTTTAATACATGGTAAATGCTGGTTAAAAACAACCCCCTTACCCCCTTTATTAAAGGGGATTCAGGGGGTTGTCTGGAATGCTATGATACAAACTTTGAAATTCCTTAGCATTAAAGTTGTGCATGTCAAACATGTTTGTCCCTGCCACCCTAAACCCGCATAAACAAAATAAAAACTTTTCCTTTACCCGCACGTCATTGCTCATGTTCACCGGGAAAATATCCGACATCATAGGCATTTACCTGCTTGTCGTTTGTGCCTATATACTGGAAACGCCTTCCCATAGCAAGTGTGGCAATCCCGCCTGCAATACTATTTGTTTTTTTGCCTCCGGTAATGTCCACGAGCACCTCCCGGGGTTTTATCTCCGGTCTCTTGTAAAAATCCTCAATGACGTTAAATACTTCTTTAACATCCTCAAAATCAACTCCTCCAGGAGATAACTCTACCACATCAATTTCTCTGTCAGGAAATGCCCTTTTAACAAATTCCTTAAAATCGGGAAACAAATGTGCTGTTCCCTGTATAGTTTCTGTTCCCTTTTTCAAATCTGAAGAGGTAATTACAAAAAGGCGCCTGAGTTTTTGATGGTATTCTATCGCAAGATAGGGCATCTCCCAGTTTTTCCTGCCTACCTTTATTTGTTCAGGGGATTGGAAAACCTCTGCAATGTCTTTCTTTGGCATATCGCTTAAAAAAACGACAAGGTTTTGTGCCTGTTCAGACGGTTGTTTATCAACCTCGATATTCTGGCGGGCAATTTTCCTGTTGATGGTAACAAACACCCAGAGCAAAAATGCTGCAGATACAAGAAATTTCAGGAGGTCTGCCTTTTGTTCTGACCACATAATATTCACAGTGCCACAAAAATTCTCGCCTCCCACACCGCAGGGCACGCGAATCAATTTCCAGAGTAGTTTGATACATGCTGTAGTTCCATCGGGAAGCCACGATGTGGCAAGCAGTATTCCGATGGCATAAAGGAACAGCCGCCAGGAAAATGCCTTGCTGCCCAGCATGGATTCAACAACACCCCTGAGTCCTTCGATAATAAGTCTTTTTTGTACAGGATTCCTTCCCATTTCTTTTTCCTTAAAACCTTGTAGCCGTGTAGGGTGGACTTCGTTGTGAGCTCAGTCGAACGATTAAGGCGTGTCTTTTACGCCGAATCCACCTTCTATAATTGGTTTCTCTTGAATAACCTTTGTAGGCAATGGTAATACCTTTCTCTCTTTAAATTCATTATTATGAATAGGGTGTTTGATCTGCATGTATCGAGTAACCGTATCAGCCGGTTTTTTCTCAAAATCAAGCATAGCCCTTAATTCCTTCATCCTGTCCACCTCCCATAACTTATTTACCGGGTCGGTTCCAGGATCTTCTTCAATCCCTTTGAGGATATATTCTGCAAATGTTTTTTTAAAGTGTGGGATATCCTTGCCTGTTGAGGTCGATTCTGGTATCGGTTGTTCCCACTCTGCAAATAGTTTCTCGTAACGGGTCTTTCGGTCAGACAGGAAGAGCATTGGGGTAATTTGTACGGAACCCAGCCCAAGCGGTTTCCCCATGCCCAGCTTGTGACAGCACCCATCCGGTAAATCTAAGGCAAACAGGAGCGCACCAAGCTCAACATCAGAGAGGTTTTCAA
This sequence comes from Candidatus Brocadia sp., assembly GCA_011525665.1. Lineage (GTDB taxonomy): Bacteria > Planctomycetota > Brocadiia > Brocadiales > Brocadiaceae > Brocadia. The sequence continues at coordinate 4,750 of WYAU01000105.1, read as the reverse complement.
AACGGATGCGTCCCTTAAAGATAACTCTGTCTTTAATTGGCATTATTATGGTATGCTGTTCATCACATTCACTATGGTTCTGCACTTCTTTATCAACCCAATCAGTTCCGGAACGATGCCAATACTGTTTGTATCCACGAATAGCCGCCGTATTATCGCTATCCCACTGCTTGATACCTCTATAGCCGCTTACGAATTTTTCCAACCAATCAGAATTTGAAGATAACAAGTTTAACATTTTCTGTTTGTCAGTAGGAGACGCATTATTTCTTATTTTATATCTATTGTTATTTAATTCGAAATTACCAGTAAATAATGCTTTTTCGGTATCATTAAAACTCTTTATTATCCTTTCAAAATCATTTCTATAGATTTTTTTAAATACAGGCTCTCCTTCGTTATCCTGTATGAGGTAATGGTTATACGTTGTAGGCTTTGGTTTAGATAATATTTTTGGTGATCTCTTTTCCAGAATGATATTTTGCTTTGTTTGTCCTTCTTTAAAACAAACATCGGCATCTTCAAAGAATACCCTGCTTGCAAAATCACACTCATTTCCAAAAATTGCTTCAGCAATGTCTAATTCGCCTTTATTCAGGGTATTTTGCTTTATCAGGTCACTTACTTTGTTATCGTAAGGAAATCTGAAAAAAAGCGTATGCCCAAAGACAATTACCTGACCATTTTCCTCGGTATAAAAACATGGTACAGGCTCGCCATTATTGCCATTATTCTTTTCGGGGAGTACGTTCATGTTATTATCTTTAATTGCCTTTGTTAAGTCATCTTTGTATGCCTTGATTAAATCCTGATTTATAGGAATTAATTTATCATTATTTAGATCCTGTTCTGTTGCTATACAGTGCATTTTCTTATTGTTCATACCCCCAGAGCAAATTAACCAACCCTTTTCCCATCCATTTTCGGTATCTGGTGGAGGTTTATCTTTGCTTTTTAGTTCATGTGAAATCTTGCCATACCACATTTTGAGACCCCCATGATGATCATGATATTTGGGAATTGAGTCAGGCTTTGTAGGTTTAAAAAAGACCTCTACTCTCTTCATTTCATAATTATCATCTTGCATTGATAATACATCAATGAATGTCTTCGCAACTATATCCTGATCTATACGAAAATAATTTGCATTTCCAAAGCTCTTGAGAGATTTAGCTGGCTTTATTTTGTATGCCATCTCTCCGGGAACTTTGATAATATAACCGGCTTTGGCTTTCGGCATTACATTTGGAAATTCACTTGCCATTTTCCCCTGATATTCTTTTCTCAAATCCAAATCTTTGTCAGCAAGAGTACGATAAAAGAATCTGTTATTGTTCAGAAATTGTATCTTTGACCAGCTCACAATTTCCACAAGTGTCCTTACCATACCGCGCAGGGAGCTACCGGGGATACGTATTTTACCGGCGGGGGAAAAGAAATTAGGATTAATATATTTCTTCTTCATACCTTTTTCTCTATTCTCTCTCTCGATAACTTCCTCCTCTTGCATCTCCCTTTCTGTCAACGTATCTCGTATATATAAAGGCGTTCTTGTTTCAATTTCCAGACTGATCCAGCCTGTATTCCGCATATTGCCTTCTTTACAATGATAGACGTCAAAGTCTGGTCTTTGCTCGGGCTTAATGACAGTTTTGTTTAAAGGGATAAAGTTATACGGGGCATTTGCTTGTCGCCCGGAGGAAATAAGCTTTATATGACTTAATTGCAATTCACGGGAATGGCTAGCTTCGATGGAATCCTGGCGTTGATTAATGGTCATTCCAAATTTCTCCTTTGCTATTTTGGCGAGCTGTTCTTTCCAATCAGACATGGATCATGCCCTCCATATCTTCTAATCTATTACAATCATTATTCCATTGAAAAAATCCCATAAACCTGCAATCCACATACGTTGGCTGGTTTGTTTCGTTATAATCAATATAGTTTCTCGTTTTGATAAATACCCTGTTTCTCTTACCTACCGTTAAATTTGAAAAGGGCAGAATTAGTGTTGTTCCTCTCTCCTCTGAAATCTTCGTAAAATTTCCAATATTTTCTAAGGTCTTCTTTCCAAATAGCGCCTGATAAGCTTCGACAATTGAAGTATCGATCCCAGGTTCATCAATCCGTATCCGCCCCTTGAGACCATCGGAAGACCGCCATGCTAGAAGTTCTGCATTTTTATTAAAAATGCGAATCTTCTGGATATATTTTGGATCGACTTTTATGTCCTTGTAAAAACAGAATTTCTCACCGCTCCAAATGCCAATAAATACCTCGTAATCAAGATAAGCCACAACATAGGATTTCACAGTAAAATGTTCCTGTGCTAATTTTTCTAAATCATCGACAGGCATTCTTATCGGGTCTTTTTTCTTTATTCTTGTTAGCTTATACTCCAACATATCAGGCATGTGGACATACCCCCTTTTCATAATTTACTAATGCATTCACGAATCTTTGCAATTCTTCTTTAATGTTATTACTGGTTCCAGAGATGTTTTCATCAAGGGTTATTGTCCTGGTATTCCATGAAATCGTTGCTTTCTGTCCTTTCAACACACCTCGTCCAATTCCCTTTTCACCTCCAACCGCCAAGTCTCCTGTCCATAAATCCTTTAAAACCAGAAGCAATAAGCCCGCCTCATGATCCTTATAATCCCTTATAGTAATATTCACGCAAAAATGCTTCGTGTCATCGATGCCTGAGAACAGGGGCATGGTCTCAAACAGGGCGGATTCAATTGTCCCGCCAGTGAAGCGGTCGATCTTTATCCTGGTTTGTAGTTCTGATTTATAATCTGGCAGGAGAGATTCTGCTATGCTGATCTTTCCCTTTATTTTTACCTTTTTCCCTTTGCCAATAATTGGAAAATTAAGGAGGTTGGGAGTTATGGGAGTTCCTTCCTTCGTTTCTTCCGATGTGTCTTTACCTTCATCTACATGCCCAAAGAGGTTGTGAAGTATGTCCGGTGGCTTTTCAAGGGTATTCAAAATCCGTTCTGCCCGTGAACGGATGGCGCCTTTCAAAGAGGTGCCTGGCATAACATAGCTATCTCCTGACTTGATACTCACTGCATCGGGGGACTTCGGGTCTGCTGAATAAGAACGGCTGATGAATGAATTTTTTAAGGTAAAGATGGCATTGATTGAGAACATCTTGGGCTGAATTTCAAATTGCTGTTCGGTAAATGGGTTTGGAGCGGAGAAATCGCGCCTGAGCCATCGGAAAACGTCCCCTTTTTCTTTAAAATCAAATTCGCACACATGCGCATTGGTGAGCTTCATCTTACCTAGCCCGCTATTTGTCTTTGACCCGATTTGAACACGTCCTCGCTCCAATACATCACGGATTGTAGCAACCATTCGCCGGGAAAACTCTCTATTGCTATCTGTGAGATTTACTTCAAGATACAGTTTAAACCTTGTCCCACGTCCTACAACCTGATAATCGTATTTTTTACCGCTTTCGACGACACCATTTTTAATATTAATTTTGATCCCATCTCGAACGGCGATTTTTGGATCGCTCTCAATGCAAGGTAAATCAGAACAGCAGAGGTCGCTCTGTTTTTCCTTTTCTTTGTCTGGTATTTTCTTATCAGGTGTAAATCCCCATAATCGTTTCAACGCATTTTTATCGTCAAAATTTGCATTTTTCTCGATGAAATGCCTTAGTACACCAACAAGGGACGTGGCGGGAATAAACGGTTTGCCATTGCCATCGAACAACACGTCAATATCTGTATAATCCTCCCTTCCGCTGCCAATGATTGCCGGAGAAATGAGTTCTATGACGCCCTGCAAAACAAGTTTTCCCCTTGCCATATCAATTTCATCCTTTCCTTAAAATCCTTCTCATTTCAGAGAAAAAAGTCTGGAAGTATATGCGATAGAGTTCGTCGTCAACCCCGGGGTCTTTTTTATATTCGAAGCCGGGTTCTTCATACAGTTTTTTCACTTCTGTGGTTTGATTCAGTATGTCTTCGCTTGAAATATCCTTTTTCTTCAAAAAGTTAAAAAGTGTCTCATCCCGGCCTTTGCAACTTTCCAGTTTATCCTTTGCAGTTTTCCTTAGGTCGTTTTCAAGGGCATTGCGAAATTCTGTCTTGCTCAAATTTTTCACCATCGCTTCGAGTCGTCCGATCAATGACTTTAAAGTCTCTTTCTGGTTTTCAATCACAAAATTCCTGGCTTCCTTCAGCGCATCTAATGCTGCTTTTTTTCTAAGAAAGTCATCTGCAATTGTTCTGACAATCTCCAGGGTTTTGTTAGGAATCACTGTTTTTGGTCTCTCTGGTTTTTTTTCGTCTGCTTTTTTTGATGTGAATATATCTTTACTCCTGCTTTGCCAGCCAAAGATAATCCTTCCAAAACCCTCGCCCCTTCGTTCACCAATGCCGTTCCTTTGAAGCTCAAGAAGCTTTTCTTTGTGTTCAGGCAAAATACCTTCTAACAGGAAGCATGAACCTGCCTTGAAACAGACTTCCGAAGGTTTGCGTAGCCTCCATACAGACACAAAGTTTTCTACCTCATCAGCCTTTATAAAGGCCTTTTTTACAGCGACTGTATTGCCTAACTCATTTTTAAACAGTCTTTCCAGTTCCTTTACTTCCGTTGTGGAGGTACTGTCAAGTTTTTTGTGTAAATTCTTTTTCTGTTATTTGTCTGAAGAAGGGTAGATTTGCATTCACCTTTCCAATTGGGGCTGTTCTCCATGCTAATTCCATCTTTAATGAGATAAAGGCTA
>WYAU01000104.1 GCA_011525665.1 Candidatus Brocadia sp. | reverse complement strand
TTGCTGCGTGGACTGACCGACGCAATCAGGCCAAATCAACAATAGATTGGAAGTTTACACGACAAGATGCTGATCAAAAGCTGTCAAGGCACTATGTTTCGTAATTAATTTGTTACAATACTAGTTTAGAAAAGAGGAATTCAGGGAGGTTGTCTGATATGCTAGGATACAAACTTTGAAATTCCCAGAATCACAAAATTTTGAAATTTCTTGCAGCAATACATTTTCCGCATGTAACTAACAAAAGCCTGGCGGATTAGGCAGTGTTACCTCAACTGGTTTAATGGTTTTATTTATTATTTCCTTTGAATGGATGACATTCAATTTTTTAAAAAGAAATTCAAACTTCACTTCAAGCTCTTCGCTAATCCTGTTTCGTACATCGGCAGGAAGATTCCAGAATTTTTCTTTAAAGGGGCCAAAACCATTCTTTCGAACCTTATAGAAAAATTGCTCTTCAGTATCCCCTTCTTTCCATTCTTTCTTTATATCCGGGTGATTCTTCAGAAAACTATATATTTCTTTTTTGAAATCCTGCGGAAATACACTGCTTTCATAAATCATATTCTGGAATTCAGTGGCAAGATGCACCTCAGCGGTACCTGTCTCAGGAAATTTATCAAATGCATCCGGTGGCAGCGTAGATGCGCCATGTTGTACCGCACCGCTCAGGCCGTATTCATCCCTGGCAACCCTTGACAAATTCCTGAGTGTTTCAAAATCCAGCTTGACCGTGGCAATCGTTCCGTCCGGCAACGGTACCCCCCCGTGGGAAGTTCCCGTCTGTACACTAATCTTACTAATCCCCTTTAATCCCTGACCCTTCATACCCAGTGTATTATTATAACCGTCCATAAATGCCCGCAACTCCTCAATGGTACTGTTCTTTTTACCCACCTCCCCTATTTCACCACCAACAGATATTGTTATTCCTTTTGGTTCTAATGATCTGATGTAGGCGGTAAATTCGGCTGCAAATTCAAAATTCAGCCGCTGCTGTTCGGTCAGGTTGGGTTTATTTAAATCCACAAGGGTTGATGTATCAATATCGATGTTATAGAAACCCGCCTCGATAGCTTCTTTCATAAGCCCCTTAACGGTGTTGATCTCTGCATTGTTATCTTTTTCGTACTTCTTTGCATTAATCTGGAAATGGTCTCCCTGGATAAATACAGGCCCTTCAAATCCTTCCCTGATGGCTGCGGCAAGAATTGCCGAAGTATACTCCGCAGGTCTCTGGTCTGTATACCCTATCTCAGACCGCGCAATCTCGAAGATAAATGCCCCTGCATGATTTTTTTTGGCGGCCCGAAAAATGGAACGCGACACATCATACGTTAATCCTCGTATATTAATGGCTGGTACCGTGAACCCCTTAAATTCATTTCTGCCCATGGCCTCATAAAGCGATTGAATAGAGGAGGAAACAACACCAAGCTTATTTGCGACACCACGTATTAACCACCGGGACGCATTTCTGATAACGCCTTCTTTATTGAAAACTGCATTGTAAACAATAGTGTCAATTTTTTTATTTCTCAATGCGTCCTTATCAGTTATCTTTATCGCACCGTCTTTTTGAATATCAATAACACCCTTCAGATCGTTTAACAAATCTTCTTTCGTATGATAAAGCATGAGTTGTTAACTCCTTATTATTTTCGGTTAAAAAACTTTTCATAAGTCAACACGTCCTCTTTGCTCCCAATGGCAAGCGGCACCTTCTGGTGAAGTTCGGCGGCCTGGATGTCCAGGATACGTTCCCTTCCTGTAGACGCCATGCCACCGGCCTGCTCAACAACGAAAGCAAGGGGATTTGCCTCATAAAGTAATCGTAACTTTGGCTTCGGTTTTTTGGGATCTTTATAATCAGCCGGATACAAAAATATCCCGCCGTAAAGCAGGTTTCTGTGGAAATCCGCCACCAATGACCCGATATATCTCAGGGAATAAGGTCTGCCTGTTGATAGATCGTTCTCCTTGACATAAGCGATATAGCTCTTTGTCCCTTCATCCCACGTATGTGCGTTCCCTTCGTTAATACTGTATATCTTGCCTTTTGAAGGAATTTTTATGTCTTCATGGGAAAGCAAAAACTCTCCGATGCTGGGGTCTAAGGTAAAACCATGCACACCCTGCCCTGTTGTATAGACCATCATCGTACTGGAACCATAGACAATATATCCCGCCGCAACCTGTTCCGTCCCCTTTCTCAGACAATCCTCAATAGTCGCCTCACTTCCGGTTGTCTTTCTTCGATAAATGGAAAATATGGTACCGACACTCACATTGGCATCGATATTTGACGAACCATCCAAAGGGTCAAACAAGAGCACGTATTTGCCCTTCGGGAATTCATCAGGTATGGGAACGACGTCCTCGTTTTCCTCGGACGCCATAATGCAGAGATGGCCGCCATGATCCATGGATTTACAAATTTTTTCATTGGCATAAACATCCAGCTTCTTTACCGCATCACCATGGATGTTTATCTCACCGGTGAGACCCAAAATTTCTGCAAGACCTGCCTTGTTTACCTCGCGTGATATGGTCTTTGCGGCAAGGGTTAAATCCCAGAGAAGGCCGGTAAAATCTCCCGTGGCCTTCGGGAACAATCTCTCCTGTTCAACAATATGCCGTTGTATCGTAAGGCCCTTTCTTTTTTGCATATCGTTAATTCCTCCCATGTCCGATGATAAAGAGATAAGGGTTTTTATTGTACAATCTTAATTCTCAAAGTCAATGATTATCCATTACCCTATCGATGCGAAGGGAGGAGGGGATGACGGCATGGACCAAGGCCTATGCGAAAGATATTCAAAGGGGCTTTGTGCGCCGTGAAGCGCAAGCGGGGCAAGGTTTTATTGCGTTCCGGGAAAAGACGCGTTCCCTTTTCCGTTATGTCTTTTCCGCGGATGCCTCAATCGATTCCAGGGTTTGTTGCCGGCGGGTAACTCTCCGTTCGTTCTCGGTAAGGAGTTTCTTTCTTAACCGGAAGGTCTTCGGGGTAATCTCCACCAGTTCATCGTCTTCGATATACTCAAGGGCCATCTCCAGGGAGAACTCCCGGGGAGGAGGAAGCTTGATCCCTTTTTCGGCCGTCGCACAACGAATATTCGTGGCCTTCTTTGCCCTGATGACATTGACCGTAATATCATTCTGTTCACAGTGTTCACCCACGATCATTCCCTCATACACACGATCGCCCGGCTTTACAAACATGATACCCCTGTCCTGCAATCCATCCAGGGCATAAGCGGTCGCCTCACCTGTGGCCATGGAGATGAGCACACCCTGTATGCGACGGGCAATGTCGCCCTTGTAAGATTCGTAGCCGTAAAAATTATGGTACATCACCGCCTCTCCGCGGGTAGAACTCAGGAGACGGTTTCTGAGACCGATCAAACCGCGGGAAGGTACTTTAAACTCAAAGTGGGTGACGTCCTTATCGGTATCCATACTGAGCATTTCCCCCTTCCGAGACCCCAGCATGGAGATCACCTGGCCTTCGTATTCTTTCGGCACATCAATTACTACGTATTCTACCGGCTCAGCCTTTTCCCCTTTCAGTTCCTTAAAAATCACCTTTGGTTTAGAGACCTGCAACTCATATCCTTCCCGGCGCATGTTTTCAATTAACACGGAAAGATGCAAAAGACCGCGCCCTGAAACACGAAATGCATCCGGTGTTTCCGTGTCTTCCACCTTGAGCGCCACATTCGACCGGAGTTCCCGGGAAAGCCTTTCCCTCAGGTTTCTGCTGGTGACGTATTTGCCGTCCTGACCGCTGAAAGGTGAATTATTCACGGAAAATATCATGGAAAGCGTAGGTTCGTCGATGCTAATTTTTGGCATAGCCTGCGGGTTGTCGATGGATGCAATGGTATCGCTGATATCAACATTCTCGATCCCGGTTAAGGCGACAATGTCTCCTGCCTGCGCTGATTTTACAGACTGCCTTCCCAGTCCTGTGAAGGTAAATAATTCAGTCACCCGGTGTACCGTATGCTTGCCGTTCTTATCAATTCGCGTAACCTGCTGACCGGCAGTAAGACCACCCATGAATATCCTGCCGATCCCGATTCGGCCTACGTAATCATTATAATCCAGCGATGTTATCTGCAACTGCAATGGTGCATTCGGGTCACCGCTGGGTTTTGGAACGTAGTGCAGAATAGTGTCAAGCAGCGGTGTGATATCCTTATTTTCATCTTCCAGGGACAGCTTTGCGTACCCTTCCCGTCCGCTGGCATAAATCACCGTAAAATCCAACTGTTCATCGGTTGCATTCAACTCAACAAAGAGGTCAAAGACCTCATTCAGTACCTCCGCACAACGGGCGTCCGGCCTGTCTATCTTATTAATAACCACAAGGGGTCTGAGATTATAACTCAATGCCTTGCGGAGGACAAACCGCGTCTGGGGCATCGTCCCTTCAGCCGCATCCACCAGCAGTAAGACGCCATCGGCCATCTTGAGGACGCGCTCCACTTCTCCTCCAAAATCGGCGTGCCCCGGCGTGTCAATAATATTGATCTTCACATCCTTATAGTTTATAGCCGTATTCTTGGCCAGGATCGTAATGCCCCGCTCACGTTCCAGGTCGTTGGAATCCATAATCCTTTCTACATTCTGAATCTGCTGATTAGACCGGAATGTACCGCTTTGCTTAAGTAATTGATCCACGAGGGTGGTCTTGCCATGATCAACGTGGGCAATAATCGCCACATTCCGTATATCATTTCTCACTAACTGTGTCATATCGCTCCTCAAACATACTCAAATATTTATGCAACAAAATACCCTAAACCGAACAAGTCGGAAAAGGCAAAATCCGAAGCACGAAATTTTCAAACAAAAAAAGCCGCAACGAATACTCGTAGCGGCTTTATAAAATACTACATGGTGTCATTAATCCTGAAGCCTATATACTACGTTCAATTGAACCCTGATTATGACAAATAAATCAATCTTTGTCAATAAAAATGAAACGCTGGTGTTTTCCCATTGATTTTCTTTACTTTCTCTGTCTTAATATCTTTCACGGCAATACTCCTTTCTTTGACTTACCACTTCCATTCAATTCAAGCAAGAGTATAGCCTTTTCCCCTACAGAGCGTAACTGCTTTCTGCAATAATACAGCAAGCTCCCTACCAGGGAAATTAAAGGGAGGTTATAATTCGAAATGATTGAGATTTTTAAAAGTACGAATTACAGGATTGAGTCGGTTAATACACCAACCGAGGGATGCTGGGTCAACGTAGTAAACCCCAGTGAGCAGGAGGTTGCTCAGGTCGGGAATTGGGGCGTTCCCGCCGACTTTATAACCCATTCCCTGGATATCGACGAGCGTGCCCGGACGGAAAGAAATAACGGCATCATCTTTATTGTACTCCGCCTGCCTTATGTCCAGGACCAAAAGGCACCTGTTCCCTATACTACTGTACCGCTTGGAATTATCCTGACTGACACGCTTATCGTTACAATCTGCAGAGAGGAGACATGTGTCATTCGGGAATTCGCCAGCGGTCTGGTGCACGGTCTGTCTACGGTTAAAAAGAACCGGTTTGTGCTGCAACTGCTTCTCCGCACAGCCGACCGGTACCTGATTTATCTGCGGGGCATCGACGCTGCCGTTGATGCCCTCGAAGACAGATTGCATCGCTCATTGCAAAATAAGGAGGTCAGGGAGTTACTGAGGTACCAGAAAAGCCTGGTTTATTTCACCACCGCCCTGAAATCCAACGAGCTGATGCTGGAACGGCTGCAAAAAAGCCAGTTATTCCAGGCTCATCCCGAAGACATGGAACTGCTTGACGACGTGCTCATCGAGATTCGTCAGGCAATCGATGTAACCGGTATTTCGGAAAACATCCTGAGTCAGATGATGGATGCATTCGCATCTATTATCTCTAATAATTTGAACGTTGTCATGAAGTTTCTTACCTCCATGACGATTGTAATCAGCCTGCCCACTTTGATCGCAAGTTTTTACGGCATGAACGTCCGCCTTCCCGGACAGGACCACCCCTATGTGTTCACGCTAACGTTGCTCGTTTCCTTTACGATATCTTTGATCGTCGTGATCGTCTTCTGGAAGAAGGAATGGCTGTGAAGAGAAAGGAAAAATTGCAGAGAGGTGAAAAAGAATATTTCAGGGATACACGCATTTCGTAACGATTCAGCGTACTTTTGTCCATAATCACTATGAGTTTTTTTCTATAATCATGTCATCCCTTCGGGATTTGTCCGTCTGCCCGTTTTCCCTATTGACTTTTAACTATTCTGAGAAAATATTCTCCGTCAGTTTCGCTGAATAGTTAGCCCGCATTTCTCACAGAGGGTAATTTGTGATATCAAAAGGTTTCAAAATACATAATGAGTTTGGTATCCAAGACTGATTTTTCTGCTTTTATGCATCAACATTGAATATCCTGATCGTTTTA
>WYAU01000103.1 GCA_011525665.1 Candidatus Brocadia sp. | reverse complement strand
GCCTCTATCATGGACGGCGTGCGTACGCCCAGAACCTTCCGGTTCGTTGCCGTTAGGCCTGTCAGCCAATACAGGATCAATCCCCCCGTTATTGCAGATATGAGGATTAATATGACAAAGCTGGCTCTAATCCGTGTTCCCAATGTCAACTTCATGTATTGTTTCTCCTTTCCTGTTTTTAAAGCTAAATTTCGGGATTCTATTAAGAATTCTAAAAAGAATGCTAATGATGACCATTGGCTTCTGCCTTTTTCCGGCTGTTTCCCTGCTCGTTAAAGGGCAGATAGGGTGTCCGATTTCTATCTGTTCTTATCGGAATTTTTTTTGAAAAGTTTAAAGAAAATTTGTGATAGTTTGGCTTTTTGAAAAGAATTTCCGTCTTATAATATCTCTCTGGCTTTTTTACAAGAATCGTTGATTTGATATCTACGCGGTGCCTGCTCTTGATAATTAATTTGATTTTGGCAGGTGATTTTTATAAGATTTTGAAATGTTTTGACGGGTTTTAAATTCACTGCTTTGACTTTTATGGTTACAGATTCAATCCAGAGATATCTTTATAAGGCATTGCCCCTCGTCGTGATATTTTTTATCTGCCCTCCGTGCCACATTACACGGGCTGTAAACATGGAAGGAAATATTTATAAAACCTCATCCAAAAAATACAGCGCAAGGCAATGGATAAAAAACGGACTATCGAACTATAAACGGGGAAGGTATGAACGGGCCGTCAAGGCATATAATAATTCCATTGCATGTTATCCCAATTACTTTGATGCGTGGGAAGGTTTGGGGAATGCGTTATATTGTCTGGGGAAATATGATATGGCCATTCAGTCCTACGACAGGGCGCTCAGCATTAATCCCGGCAATAATGCCACCCGGGTAAATAAAGGGATCGCTTTCTACAAAAAAGGTAATTTTGAAGAGGCCTTAAAATTATACAACAATGCCCTTGCATCGGACCCAAAGCTTTCAGCCGCCTGGTATAACAAGGGTGTTGCCCTCATTGCGCTGGACAAAAACAGTGAGGCGATGCAGGCCTTTGAAAAGGCTATCGAAATCAATCCGGCAGAGGATCTTGCTTGGCATGGGAAGGGATATTTATTAATTGTGTTCGGGCGCTATGACGATGCCCTTAAGCTGTTCAGTAAGGCGGTTCAGATAGACCCGGAGAGGGGATGGGCATGGAACAATATGGGAATTATCCTGAACAAGCTGGGTATGTACCATGATGCGGTCAAGGCCTTTGATAAGGCTATCGGGCTAAGCCCGAAGAGCGCGCGGGCGTGGCATAACAAAGCGAACAGTCTTTATAATTTAGGGAAATACGAGGAGTCTATGAGGGCTTACGACAAGGCCCTGGAGCTTGATCCCCTTTTGTATGCAGGAGTTAAAAAATAGCGGATTTTCAGCAATAAACATTTGTTGCTAACTGTAATTTTTCACTTTCCCTGGCATTGCAATAGTAACGGTATATTTCCAGCATCTGAATGCCGGCCGCTGATGGCTGGTTGCTTATAAAATATTTCTTTGAAAAATTCACCATGAAAACTGACTGTAAAAAAATATTTCGGGCGATATCAGTTTATACCCTGGTGGGCTTTTTGTTTATAGGAAACCATCAGCGCCTGGCCACAGCAGCATGGTCCCTTCACCCGGGCGGGAATACGGCTATTTGTACAGCTCCCGGGCAGCAAAGTTCGTTACAAATAATTAGCGATGGCGCCGGTGGCGCCATTATTGCGTGGGAAGACACGCGAGACAGCCATTTTGATATCTATGCCCAGCGGATTGACGCCCGTGGAAATATCCTTTGGGAGAAGGATGGCATTCCCGTTTGCGTGGCGGAAGAGAACCAAAATCGGCCGAAAATTATCAGTGATGGAGCAGGAGGGGCGGTTATTGCCTGGCAGGATATGAGAAGCGGCATTGAAAACTCCGATATTTATGTCCAGCGTATCGATGCAGACGGGAGGCCTCAATGGGCAACCAACGGCACCCCCCTCTGTACTGAAGTAAACGCGCAGAATAGTCCGTGCATTGCGACGGATGGCGCGGGAGGAGCGATCGTTGTGTGGCAGGATTTTCGGACCAACTACGCGGACCTCTATGCCCAGCATATTAATCACCAGGGAGAAGCGCTGTGGGCGAAAAACGGGACGCTTGTTTGCGGATCTATCGGTGCACAAAGTGCGCCGGTAGCGGTAGATGACGGCGCGGGGGGCGTTATTGTGGCATGGCAGGATTTTCGGAAAAGTTATGCCGACCTCTATGCGCAGCGTATCGATGGAGGTGGCAATGTATTATGGGAAAGAAGCGGTGTGCCGGTATGTACGGCGTTAGGACACGAAAGTTTTCATACCATCGTTCGTAACGGCGCTGAAGGCGCAATTGTAGCATGGGTTGACACCCGTAACGGTAATAATGATATCTTCGCACAGCAGGTAGATGGAAATGGCATTGTGAACTGGCTGGATAACGGTATTCCCGTATGCACCGCTTCAGGTAACCAAAATTATCCAACAATTGCCAGCGACGGGGCGGGTGGCGTTATCCTTGCCTGGTGGGACATGCGGAGCGGAGAATTCAATATCTATGCGCAACGCATTGACCTTGCAGGGAATGCCTTGTGGGGAAGAGAAGGCCTGGCCATATGTGTTGAATCGGGCATTCAGAATTATGTGTGCATTACGGGCGACGGGACAGGCGGCGCGCTGATGGCATGGGACGATAACCGTGGCGGGGCTACGTTTGATGTGTATGCCCAACGGGTTGATTCAAAGGGCGTTTCGAAGTGGACTAACAATGGTGCCACCGTCTGCACTGCGCCTGATACCCAATGTTTTCCCGTACTGGTAGGTGATGGAGAGGGCGGAGCGATTATTGCCTGGCAGGATGGGCGCCACAAAGATAAGAGTTATTGGGATATTTACGCCCAAAAAATCAATGCCCATGGATCGTTGGGAGAAAAATAAGATGCTTTAGCAAAATATATGGCTAATGGCTGAATGGTTATAGGGTTGATGGTTTTTCTTTTGCTGGTTCAATCGTTCAACGGAGCACTCACGACGAAGCCTGCAGGAGTGAATCAGCCGTGTAGTATACTCAAAAAACATATAACCATTCAGCCATCTAACCATGAGCCATATTCTGTTCTGATTTTATCTCTTTCGACTCGTTAGGTGTTTAGGTTATGGATCGGGTTTTTTTCTGATCCCCCACCCTCTAATTGCGAAATGCCGATGGCTGAATGCTTGCGGTTAATTGACGCATCTGTCCGCTGTAACGGGTAAACATCTCCTGAAGTTTCTGAAAGATTTCCTTGATGACAGCGGCATTGTTAAGATAGATACCCCAGGGGAATTGCCCGTCCTCAAAGGATTCTGCGAAGGTTGGAATTGCTTCGTCTACCGCACGATTTACCCGGTTATGCCGTAACATTAACGTGGGCATGCGTTCTTCCTCCCCCGCGATCACCTCTTCGGGAATAATCCCATTCCACTCCTTGGAGAAACCCTCCACGATGTACACCCTCCCGCGCTTATCAAACAGTTGATACCATACATGGGCAAAGGCGATCGAAGTGTTCTTGTCTGCCACCCAGCCCCATACGATATCACCGTCAATGTCCAGTCCCGAAAGCAGAGAAAAGAACAGAAAGACAGAATCTTCACAATCACCCTTTTTATTCTGACGCGTTTCTATAGGTGTCTGCCAGTAGTCAGTTTTAGGTGGTTCGGCGCGATAGTCGATATCAAAGGCTATTTCGCGATACGCCTCGTAGATTTGTTCACCGTTGTTGAAGGTATTGATACACCATTCTTTATACAGGGGATTGTCAGGTATGCTATTTCCATCGGATGGATTTTCCAGCCAGGTATTTTTGACCGGATTATAACCCTTTCCCGACAGCAATAGATTGGCATAGGAAACATCAGCAAATGTTTTTACGCAGCATAAAGTTGTCAAAATTCCAGAGATTATGATCACAAACAAAGATCTCATAATAGTATCCTCCTTGTTTATAGAGTTAACTAACATCAGTTTCTCTACAAAACCTGTTTTGGTGCACACTACATCCTTATTTACACGCACGCAACCCAAACGGCTTCGGATAACTACTGTTTAGTGTCTTACTATAAACACTAAACTATTTTACGAGATATTACATCTCTTGTCAAATCAGGGTGTGAAACCGGTGAAGAATTCAAAACCCCTTTATCCAATAATATCGGTTAAACGTAACAAAAACTTAAAAATATTACAGGTACTTACCCTGTCTTCGGAGAGAACCACAGATGAATCGAAAGGAATGTGACTACAGAAAATACAGATGAACAGCAAAGGCAGAAACCATGAACCTTTTTTATCCTTGAGCAGTTTCATCTGAAGAAAACTTCTATACTTCCGGGGATGTATCATGAATTCACCGCGCTGATGTCGGAGTAATATCAACCTGAAGCCATGAAACCGCCGATATGCTTATCATATTTGATGATACATGTCAAGCGTTCTTTACAAAATTTACCTTGCAATTTCACCGCTGTTTGTATAATTTAAGTTCAATTGTGCAGGAAATTTCATTTTATTTAAGCGGTTTGTGGGGAGCAGATTAAAACAGGGTGAAGGAGGTAAAAATTCTGTAATTTTAATTTCTTTTTTTAACTTCTTAATTTCCTTGTAACAGTTTACGGGGTATGTGTAATAATGTATAACAACCCCCTCAATCCCCCTTAACTAGGGAGATTGAGGGGGTTGTATCTACGCCCATTTCAGAATACAGGCAGAATTGTTACATCTCCTTGATCTTAGCGGCTTCTGTGGTAGCTGAACTATTACAAAATTCTCAACAACCGATTCATTCCTTTTTCCTATGACGTTTATCATCGAAAACCTTACGGAGTCTGATGTAGAAGCGACTGTGAACCTTTTCCGTCTCATTATAGACGAATTACACGCCAGGAGTCTTGAGGTGGAACGCCTGCACTTCAAGGGTATTTATCCCGTGGGGGAGGTCAAAAAACGTATCAACGATAAAGACTGCGTCTATCTTGCCGGCAAGGAGGATGGCAAGGTTGTGGGTTTTGTGTTTGCCTGGGTATCAGAGGGTGTGGGGAATCTCCATTGGCTGGGGTTGGCTCCGGGATACAGGAAAAAGGGATACGGAGACAAACTCCTGGCGGAAACGATAAGACGATTCACGGAAAAGGGATGTCATGAGGCAAAGCTGTTTACCTATCCTTCTGAGAAAGTGGCATATCATCTCTTTCAAAAGCACGGATTTAAAGAGGTGGCCTTTATTGACCGGAGATTTTTTGGAACGGGCGTCATTCTCATGGTGCGGAAGATCACCCCAGTCCCGGAGGAATTTAAGGAGAAAAAGATTGTCCTGGCCGGCGAGGCTGGTCAGGGTGTCAAACTCATGGCTCATACCCTGGCCAGTATCCTAGCAAGATTGGGGAAAGAGGTTGCCCTGAATCTTGTCTATGACGCATCCGTACGCGGGGGTAACATCCGGGCTGAGATTGTCTATTCTGATGAGCCGATTGACGTGCCCTTTTTTGAAGAGGCCGACATAGGGCTTCAGCTTTCAAAGACGCCTGATCCCGCAGTGCGCGCCAGACACGTGCTTATTGAGGCATCCGCCTGTGAAGGGGAATGTAAAAAATGCGAACTCCGTTGTCCGGTAAGTGATCGTATTCCCTTTGAGAAGCTTGCCATAGAACAATTCAACAGCCCTATCTTCGTCAATATGATTGCCCTGGGAAGGTTGTTGAGCAAGATCGGCATTAATATTGAGACGGTAAATTTTGCCTCGGAATTTTCTTCACAATTTCTCGACGAAAACATAAAGGCGATACGCTATGGTTACACGTACCAGGATTAGTACGTCCGAAATCATTGAAAAGGTATCCTGGCTCTGCAGGGATGCCAATTTCAATCTGAATGCGGATGTCCTTGATGCACTGAGTGACTCCTATGAGGCAGAGGGTTCTCCTGTTGCAAAAGAGGTATTTGCAGAATTACTGGAGAATGCAAAGATAGCCCGTGAATGCCAGATGCCCATATGTCAGGATACGGGGGTTGCTGTTGTCTTTGTTGATGTGGGAGAGAATGTGGAGATTACGGGGGGACATCTTTACGAGGCCATTCATGGAGGTGTTCGCCAGGGATATGAAAAGGGTTTTTTGAGAAAATCCATGGTTGCTGACCCCCTTAACCGGACTAATACAGGAGATAATACACCGGCCATTATCCATACGGAACTTATTCCCGGAGATCATATAAAGATTACCCTCATGGCAAAGGGTGGGGGATGCGAAAATATGAGCCGTATCGCCATGCTGACACCGGCCGATGGCAGGGAAGGGGTGATTCATTTTGTGGTGGAAACGGTAAAGATGGCGAAGGCCAATCCCTGTCCTCCCATTATTGTGGGTGTGGGGATCGGTGGTACATTTGATTATGCAGCCCTTTTAGCCAAAAAGTCACTTTTACGACCTTTGGGAACAAAACATGCCGACCCTGAGACTGCCGTGTTAGAACAAGAAATGCTGGAAAGGGTAAACGAGTCGGGTATCGGTGCACAGGGACTGGGTGGCTGGATAACAGCCCTTGCCGTCCATGCGGAACGCTACCCATGCCACATCGCCAGTCTCCCCGTGGCCGTTAATATCGAATGCCATGCACACCGGGTGAAAACGGTTGTGTTAGGAAATTTTCAATAACTATTTACCGCAAAGACGCAAAGGATGATGGGAAATGATAAAAGACGAAGATACACTTTCAAGGGAAATCTAAAAAATGGAATAAAGAGAATTGTCAATGGTCTTTAAATCTTTGCGCTCTTTGTATCTTTGCGGTGAACTTTTACTCTTTAAAGGTTATGTATGTCAAATATAATCCATCTAAAACCCCCCCTGACGGATGATGACGTTGTCCATCTCACGATTGGCGACAGAGTCCTCATAAGTGGAATTATTTACACGGCCAGGGATGCTGCCCATAAACGGCTTGCAGAGCTTATTGACCAAAACAAAGAATTACCCTTTGATATTCGGAATCAGATTATTTATTATGTGGGTCCAAGCCCTACACAACCTGGCAGGCCGGTTGGGTCCTGCGGTCCCACCAGTAGCTACCGGATGGACGTCTATACGCCCAGATTGCTGGAAAAAGGGTTAAAGGCCACTATTGGCAAGGGGAATCGTTCCGGGAACGTCATTGAGGCCATGAAACACTACAAAGCTGTTTACTTTGCAGCGACGGGTGGAGCCGCTGCCTTGTTGTCAAAGAGGGTAAAAAAGGCGGAGGTAGTCGCATACAAGGATTTGGGGGCGGAGGCCATAATGAGATTTGAGGTGGAGGATTTTCCGGTAGTGGTCGCCAATGATATCTACGGAAATGATCTGTATGAAAAAGGCGTTGCAAAATATCAGAGGAAATAAGGAGGCGGGATGTTCGTCAAAGCAGCTTTTCCGTGACAGGGTGGCAGTGCCACTGCCCTTATGGAAGCGCTGTAAGACCTGATGTGATGGCAGAGGAGATATTTGACATGAAAAAGATTTTATATATTGTGCGGGACGGTCTGGGAGATGGAAACTATCCGTGTAAAGAGCTGGGCTTCGCACGCCCCTTGAGGCGGCATCTACACCGGTGATGGATATGCTGGCAGGGGAAGGACAGACCGGGTTGATGTATACGGCGGGGAAAGGTATTGCGCCTGAATCCGATATTGCAGTGATCAGCATCCTGGGATATGATGCCATGAAGTATTATACCGGCCGCGGCCCTCTGGAGGCACTTGCTGCAGGAATAAAAATCAATCAGGGAGACCTTGCCTTTTGTGCAAACTTTGCTACACGGGGGAGGGGGAGATCGATAAAAGACCGGCGAGTCGGAAGAAATCTTTCTACGGAAGAGGCCTCGCAGCTCTGCAAAGAACTGAATAAAAAAGTAAAACTGGATTCCGTGCCTTTACCCATTTGCGGAGGAGGCATCAAACCGGACACTACCAGTATCTTTTTGGAAAAGGCATGTCTCACCGGAAAGATCGGAAAAATCCGCGGCACGCAACTTATGCCGCTCCTCGTCAAGTATGCAAATGCAAAAAAATAAAGGGATGTGGTTTCGAAGGATTGTAATTTCCGGTGGTATAGTCTTTTGTGTTGCTTTAGCCGTCATCCTGATCACACCGCTGTTTATTTCGGGAGATTTTATACAAAGAAAAGTTACTCAGACGGCAAAAGACAGATTCAATTATGTTGATCAGGTTGGCCCCGTCTCTTTTCGGTGGCCCAACAGGGTCAATATTTCCTGTCTTACGATCCAAAGGCAGGGCCAAAGCAAAGATGCCCTCATATATTTTGAGAATATTCACCTCACGGTGAAATTACTTCCATTGCTGGCGAACAAAATCATGGTGAAAAAAATTTTCATACAGCAGATTAATTATGAAAACAGGCTGTTGATAGAAGACCTTGTTACCGATACATTTTCATTCAGAGACGGTGTTATCTCCACGCATACACGATTACGGATGAATGAAGGCCCGACCATCGTCAAGGGAGTAATCGATCTTCACCAAAAAAAACCGGCCTTTGATCTTTCGTTTGATGGAAAAGGCATTCACATTACCCAGGACATTCCGGCACTCTACCTCCTTCCCCTCTTTACCGTCAAGGGAGGTGAAATAGGGGGTATTCTGAGCATTGCAGGTTCTCTGCAGGGCAAGGGTTTCGGTAAAGAAGCCTGGAACAGGAAGTTTGTTGCCGATATGAGGCTTGAGATAAGGGACGGCTACATTCGTGGTAACGGGTTGTTATCCGCCGTACTGGAAATTATGGGAACGAAAAACTCCTGTTTGTTTGATTCAATGGCGGCGCTCATCCAGATTAAAGACGGAAGGGTGTATACCCAAAAGATGGACGTTCAGTGTCCGCTCATGAGACTGAGCGCATCCGGCGTGGCAGAAATTGATGGTTCGATCTCTTACGATGCAACAGTGTGGTTTAACAAAGAACATCCGGGGAAGGACGTCGGAAAAATTGCAGGGTTGGGTCTTATACAAAATGAGTTGCCGATAGAAATTCGGGGCACTACCAAAGACCCCCGGGTTGCTGTAAAACTTGATAAAGAGAGCCTGGAGCATGTCGTCAAAGGACTGGTGAATGATTTTTTACATACATCGGGGAAAAAGCAGAAAAAAGAAAAGAAATGAACTGGATTGACTACTCTATCTTTACCGTCTTGTTTTTTGCCGCTGTTTTTGGCCTTGCCAGCGGCCCTGCACTCCAATTTTTCAGGATTGGATGTCTCCTGGTCTCTTTTTTTGCGGCGCTCTTTTTTTACGACATCCTGAGTAATTTTCTGAAAGGTGTTTTTACCCTTCAAACTGCCAACGTATTGAGCTATTTTGTCATCTTTGGGGCAGCGCTTATGGTTACGTACATTCTTACAGACCTTATAAAACGGATACTGGGGAAGTGGGAAATGGGGATGGGGCTCAGATTATTGGGGGGGGTGTTAGGGATTCTCAAAGGGCTTGTCTTTTGTGGCGTGATAATCTTCGGTGTCCTGTTATTTTGCAGTAAGCCGACCTGCGACAGGGTTCATGCATCAAAGATTGCGACTCAGATCGGAAAAGGTATGCACGGTATCGTGTCCGTTGCTCCGGAAAACGTCTCAGGTAAAATCAGGGGTTATGCAGAGGGCGTCAGGAAAAAGAATTTATCAAAAGATGCAGAACCGGAGAAGCCTGAGAAAAACGAAGATTTCAAGTCGTCTCTGTGACATACCGATAACAAAAACCGCGATAATTTTTTGTTTGACAATTCATATTTTTAATATATTCTAACTTTTTTAGTGTTTTTGTGGAGCGCTGTTTGTTATTATAACTCACATTAGCCAAGGAGTTTTTTCCGTATATGAGTCCTCTTTCCAAAAATTTTGTGCGTGCAAGCCTGATTTACTTTTTCATTGCAGCTATACTTGGCACAATTATGATTTCTCTGAGGAGTTACCCGGCGCAACTCCTCTTTACCCACGTTCACCTGAATCTCCTCGGATGGATGTCGATGATGATTTATGGTGTGGGGTATCATATCTTACCAAGATTTTCAGGAACACCCCTTGCTTATCCCAAATTAGGGAATCTTCAGTTCTATCTTGCGAATATCGGTCTTGTAGGATTGGTCTGTTTCCGTCCGATACATCCACTCGCAGAAATTTTTGCAGGCATACAGGTAGTATCCGCCGGATTGTTCGTATTCAACATCTGGATGAGTACGCTGCCTCCCAAACCAGAACCTGAATAACCATTTTTAAAATTATAAAAAAGGAGATTTCTTAGAATGTATACCATAGGAATCGATATTGGTTCTATGTCCACCAATGGAATTCTGATAAACGAGAAAAAGGAAATCCTTTCCTCCACAATTATACCCACCGGTGCCAGCAGCAAAAAGGCAGCAGAGAAAACTTTTCATCAGATACTTGCTGAGCATAACCTGTCCGCGAAGGATATTGATTATATCGTTGCTACCGGATACGGGCGTGTAAAAGTGCCGTTTGCCCATGAAGTCGTGACGGAGATTACCTGCCACGCCAAAGGGGCAAACTTTTTTTTCCCGAAGGTCAGAACTATTATTGATATTGGCGGGCAGGACAGCAAGGTCATCAAGGTTGACGGAAACGGGAATGTCCTTGACTTTGTCATGAACGATAAGTGCGCGGCCGGGACGGGGCGGTTCCTGGAAGTTATGGCCAGGACGCTGGAAATAGACCTGGAGGAAATGGGGCCGATTTCACTCAACGGAAAGGATAACGTTTCCGTTAGCAGTCTGTGCACGGTTTTTGCCGAATCCGAGGTGGTGTCCCTTATTGGGGCAGATCACAGAACGGCGGATATCTGCAGGGGATTGCATATCTCAATCGCCAAACGCATCACGGCACAGGCAAAGAGGATCGGGTTAGAGGAAGAGGTTGTTATGACAGGCGGTGTCGCAAAGAATATCGGTGTCGTAGCGGAATTGGAGAATAATCTTGGATGTAAAATCAGAATTTCGGAAGAACCTCAAATCAACGGAGCGCTGGGGGCTGCGTTAATTGCCCTGGAAAAGGCACAGACAAAGATTCAAACATCTGTGTCTGTCTCCGGAAATTCATCTCCTGGCGCGTCACTTGCTGAATTTTCAGTTGAAGACAGCGTCTTGCCTAAAATCGGTTATTTTTGTTCATACACCCCCGTAGAACTCATTCGTGCCGCCGGATTTCATCCGGTAAGGATCAAGGGTTCCGAACAGGAATCGAGCGCTGCAAATGAAATGCTGTGCGGCAATATCTGCCCTTATATCAAGTCCGTTGTTGATCAAAAAATCAATGGCAACCTGGAAGATTTTCACGGGATGGTATTCGTCAATTCGTGTGACGGGATGCGCAGGCTTTATGATGCATGGGTGAAATTGGACGAAGGAAAAAAATCGTTTAATTATATCCTGGATATCCCTAAAAACACCGACGATGCTGCGGTTTTTTATTACGCAAACCTGCTGAAAAATTTAAAAGAAAGGCTGGAGGCCTATTTTAAGCTCAAAATCAATCATGACGATATAAATCATAGCATTAACCTTTACAATGCGGCCAGGGAAAAGGTCAGGCTGTTTTTGCAAAAATACTGGAGCGGATATATTGGACAATCCGGATATGAGATATTTTCCTTATTAAAGAAAGGTGTGAATGTAGTTCCGGAAAAATTCCAAACCTATTTAACCCACATCATGAAGCAAAGGGAGGACGTCCGTGACACAAGGGACGTGCCCCGGCTCTTTGTCTGGGGCAGTATTATGGAAAACGAGAGGATTATGAAGATCATCGAAGATGCAGGAGCCAAGGTTGTTGCGGAGGATTTGTGCAACGGCAGCAGATACTTTGATGCACAGATTAATATCAGCGATGACCCCATTCTGTCAATTGCCAGAAGATATATAATGAGGTCTCCGTGCTCTCGCATGGTTAACATCTTTGAGAGGATTAACAAAGTACTGGCCGTCATGAAGGAAAAATCAATACATGGGGCGATTTATCACACCCTGAAATTCTGCGATCATAATCTCCTGGATTACCCCATGATTAAAAAAACTTTCCATGAGAAAAATATCCCGCTCCTTCATCTCAACTGTGATTCCACCCTCAGCAGTGAGGGTCAAATCAAAACACGGGTTGAGGCATTTCTCGAACAATTAACAGCGCCTTCAGGAAAGAGCAAGTAAACCATGGTATCAATTCGTAAATGTAAGGAGTGGACAGAGCCATTCCTTCGTCGTATCTCCCCGATGGTGTTTCTGGGACTTTTGCTGTTCCTGAGGGTTTATTACTTTTTTTGCCGTGGAAACAGAAAAAAGGAATTGGTCTCCCTGCGTGTTCAGACCCGTGTGGGTGTAAAGCATTTATACAATGCATTTGCCCATCCCGGACGAACTGTCTGGACAACGATGTTCGTCCCCTCAGAAATTCTGTTTCCGATGGGACTCTATCCCTTTTGTCTGGAAATTGGCGCTGCGCTCTTTGCAGGCTTGGGGCAAAGTTCGCAGGGGCTTTTGGAGGCCGAATCGTATGGGGTTCCTACTGACATCTGTTCCTTTCACCGGTCTGCTATCGGACACACATTCAGAAACATGTTTCCTAAAAATATCCTCCAGGTGGCCACCACCACGCTCTGTGATAACAACACCAAGACGATGAAGATATGCGAATCTGTGACGGGAAAAGAGACCATTGTCATTGATGTTCCGTATGAGGCCGACGACTATTCTGTCAGCTACCTTACAAAACAGCTTGAAGATTTTACCCGGCGGCTGGAGGAAGTGACGGGAAGGAAGATGAATCAGGCGGCGTTTGAAAAGGCAATTGAATACTCGAACCAGACGCGGGAAAAGATGCTCGAAATCAATGAATTGAGAAAAGACCCCGATTGTCCTCTTCAGGGCAGCAACGCCCTGGGGTTTATGTTTCCCGGGTATTTGTTAACTGGCTCTGAATTGTCTGTCGAATTTTTCTCCCGCCTGGCTGCCGAACTGCGCGAAAAGATCGCAGAAAATAAAAGAAATGCAGCCCGAGTGCCTTCGAAAGATCGGATTAGAATTCTCTGGCTCGAATTGAAACCGTATTTTAAAGTTGATTTCTTAACAAAATTAGAGAACGAGCAGGGAGTCAGTATCGTCTTTGAGGAAACGAATTACGTTTACTGGGACAAACTGGATCAGCAGAAACCTTACGAAAGCCTCGCCAGGAAACTTATTACCAGCCATTACAATGGTCCGTTGGAGCGGCGTATTGAAGTAACCAGGAAGCTTGCCCGTGAGTATCGGGTGGATGGCGTGGTCGTGTTTTCATCGTGGGGCTGCAGAAGGAATAATGCGGCAGTGCCCGCACTCAAAAGGGAATTAAACAAGATAGGTTACCCCCTCCTGAGCCTCGACGGCGATTGCGTGGATGACCACAACTACATGCCGGGGCAGTTTTCCACAAGGATTGAAGGCTTCCTGGAGATGCTGCGGAGCAGGAAAGCCAGCACGAATCTTCAGCCGCGTGAAATGACCGAAGCCGGTGTGACCTGATTTCATGCACAGGATTTTTAAGGTACAAAGTCACGAAGGTTCGAAGTTTTCTTTTTGTACCTGTGAGCCTTGTATTGATACAAGGCGCGGTGGCAGGTGAATGTGCTTCTTTCATTTTTTAGAAAAGCAAAAAGTCCGGCAATCAGAGTTCCAATTTGTCCAACCCAAAAGATAAGCATCCTCACGATGAGTTCTTCCGGTGTAGCGGCAACTTCGGTTTTTAGTCTTCTACAGTCCTGCAAAGAATGAAATGGGCTTCGTTCTTCGGCAGAATCAAGAATTTTCACGGGCGTGTTTGTGCCTTCTTCGGTAACCATATACTTTAGTAAAAATTAGGAAAGGAGTAAAACATGAATGGTGAAAAGAAGTTAACGACCATTGCCGGATCGCCGGTTCCTGATAACCAGAATGTTATGACCGCCGGCCCCCGCGGTCCGATGTTGTTGCAGGATGTATGGTTTCTGGAGAAACTTGCCCACTTTGACCGGGAGGTGATACCCGAACGCAGGATGCACGCCAAAGGTTCCGGCGCCTACGGGACTTTTACCGTTACCCATGATATCGCCCGTTATACCAGGGCAAAAATCTTCTCTTATGTGGGTAAGAAAACGGACCTCTTTGTCCGGTTCTCTACAGTAGCCGGAGAGCGCGGCGCTGCTGATGCTGAGCGCGACATCCGCGGCTTTGCCATCAAGTTCTATACGGAACAGGGCAACTGGGATCTGGTGGGCAATAACACGCCGGTATTCTTCCTGCGTGACCCCCTCAAGTTTCCCGACCTGAATCATGCCGTCAAGCGTGACCCCCGCACCAACATGCGCAGCGCCAAAAACAACTGGGATTTCTGGACATCACTGCCTGAGGCGCTCCATCAGGTAACCATCGTCATGAGCGACCGCGGCATTCCCGCCACTTATCGCCACATGCATGGTTTCGGCAGCCACACCTTCAGCCTGATTAATGACAAGAACGAACGGTACTGGGTTAAATTTCACCTTAAAACCCGGCAGGGAATCAAAAATCTTACCGATGAGGAGGCAGAGGCGATTATCGGGAAAGACCGTGAAAGCCATCAGCGCGACCTGTATGAAAGCATCGAGAATCGTGATTTTCCCCGCTGGACCATGCACATCCAGGTAATGCCGGAAAAGGACGCAGCACACTGTCCCTATAACCCCTTTGACCTTACCAAGGTATGGTCCCATACGGACTATCCGCTAATCGAGGTGGGGGTGCTCGAACTCAACCGCAATCCGGATAACTATTTTGCCGATGTTGAACTGTCTGCATTCAATCCGGCCCATGTCGTGCCGGGCATCGGTTTTTCACCGGATAAGATGTTGCAAGGACGCCTGTTTTCCTATGGCGATGCACAGCGTTACCGGCTGGGTGTAAATCATCACCTGATCCCGGTCAACAGACCTCGTTGCCCGGTCCGCAGCTATCACCGGGACGGTGCTATGCGGGTTGACGGCAATTACGGAAGCACGCCCGGCTACGAGCCGAATAGCTACGGTGAATGGCAGGAGCAGCCGGAATTCGCAGAACCGCCTCTTGACTTGGACGGTGCAGCAGGCCACTGGGATCACCGTATGGACACTGATTATTACTCCCAGCCCGGAAAACTGTTCCGCCTGATGAGTCCCGAACAGCAGAAGGCGTTGTTCAGCAACACCGCCCGAGCCATGGGAGATATCCCCGGGGAGATCAAGATCCGCCATATCAGCAACTGCCTTAAGGCTGATCCGCTTTACGGTGAAGGGGTTGCTCAGGCTGTTGGCATTCCGATGAGTGAGGTTCCGAAATAGACAACTGTCAGCGACCCCCCCGGTTTCCCGGAAGCGGGGATGAATCACTGCCGTTTAACCTCTGTGGATGAGCGAACGAACGAAAACACAAAGGAGATTGAAAAAAGAGACAGACCGGATTTTATAGTAGTATATTTATAGCCTAACATTTATTTTCTGTCTACCGGATTCCCAGCTTGAATTTAAGGGATTTTAAGGTATTTTTCATGAGCATGGTAATGGTCATGGGCCCGACGCCGCCGGGGACAGGGGTGATGTATCCGGCAATTTCTTTAGCCGCTTCAAAATCAACGTCGCCTTTTAAAATGGGGACCATCTTTTGGGGGTCATCCTTGCTGGGCTTTTCACCAACCCTGTTGACACCCACGTCAATGACGCACGCGCCCGGCTTGATCCACTCCGGTTTCACAAGGCCAGGAACGCCTGCGGCAACGATTAAGATGTCTGCGCGTTTGCAATGTTCGGCTAAATTTCTGGTCTTTGTATGAACAACGGTTACCGTTGCATCGGCCCCTCTTCCTTTCTGTACCAGCATATTGGCGATTGGCTTTCCTACGATATTTGAGCGTCCGACGACAACGGCCTCGGCGCCGCTCGTTTCAATCCCGGAACGTACAATCAGTTCCTGAATACCGGCCGGGGTGCATGGGGGGAATTTTACCTCATCGCCGCCAATCATAAGACGCCCGACATTAACGGGATGGAAACCGTCGACATCCTTATCGGGGTCGATAGTATTGAGCACCTTCTTTTCATCGATATGTTTTGGAAGGGGGAGTTGCACAAGGATGCCATGAATGGAATTATCTTTGTTGTATTTATCAATAAGTTCGAGAAGGTCTTTCTCTGAAATATCGACGGGTTGATTATCCTGTACCTCTTTAAAACCCAACCTGTGAGCCGTTTTGATTTTTAGAGTAACATATGATACAGAAGCAGGGTTGCTTCCTACCAGAATCGTTACCAGCCCCGGAACAACGGAATATTTCCCTTTAATGCGTGCTACTTCTGTGGTAATCTCCTGGAGGATTTGCTCCCCGATTTCAGTTCCTTTGATTAATTTTGCAGCCATGTATTTGCTCTATTCCTTTCTGAAAAATGCATAAAGAAAATTCAGATATACGCAACAAATATCTTGTAGTGAAAATCTGTGCCAAGTTATCCGAATTCATACGATTTGTCAAGCTTTAATAAACCCGGACAATACTACAATATACGGCGCATGTATCCTTGAATAAAGAGACAAAAAGCGACTTCCAGGCTGAATGCCTGATTCCGTTAATCTGTTCTTCGGTTAAAACCTATTATACAAGGAATTCCAAAGTTTGGTATCATAGCATACCAGACAACCCCCTGAATCCCCCTTTGAGCAGGGGCGAACGGGCGTTCTCCCCTACATGAGGAAATCCCCCTTAATAAAGGGGAGAGGAGAGTTGTTTTTAACCGGCATTTGCCGTGTATCTAAAAAGTCGTTGGGTTTTTGTCTTTTAAAACCCAACCTAATTAAACCGCATTACTCTCATGACGACTTAAACAAGAGTCCTTTTTTATTCAGTCGTTTGAATTGTAAGACCATGAGCAGGGTTTTTATGAGGATTTTGTAATTCAGTTTCGTTTGGCCGTGTTGGCGGTCTTCAAATTCGATGGGAATTTCCCTGATGGAAAAACCTTTCAGGTGTGCCCGGTAGAATACCTCAGATACAATGGACGGACCTGTCGAAATCACAGAGTCCAGCTCAATCGCCTCTAATACCTTCCGTTTAAAACATCGGTAACCTGAAGAAACATCTCTGATTTTTAATCCCAGAATGACCCTTACATAGATGCCAGCCAGGAGTGTGATTACCCTGCGAGCAATGCCCCGCTTGACATCTTTGCCTCCACGGATGAATCGGGAGCCGATAACCAGATCAGCATCTTGCAAGGCTTCTAACAAACGTGGAATATATTTAGGGTGATGGGAGAAATCTGCATCCATTTCGATTACAGCGTCGGCCCCACGGTCTAAGGCATATTTAAAACCGGCGATACCTGCAGATCCCCGCCCCCGCTCCATTGTTCTGAGAAGCAGTTCCACTTCAGGATGTTTTCCTGATAGATTTCTTACTACTTCAGATGTACCGTCAGGTGAGTTGTCATCTACAACAACAATATGGAGGTCCGGGATGTTCAGGTTCAATATTTCCTGGATCAAATTTCCTATATTTTCCCGTTCATTATAGGTTGGGATCATTGCGTATGTTTTCATCTAAAATACCCCTCACCCAAACCCTTTTCCACAAGGAAAGAGGGGTGATAAATTCCCATGCCGTATTGTGAAAAGTGGTTGGTGTGAATATTTCATAAAATTAAAATAGTTACGATAAAATATCCATGGCAATCAATGCCATAATCTGTGCAAAATCAACCAGTTCCTTTATACTGATGGATTCGTTTGTGGCATGTGCCTCGGTCTCATCGCCCGGGCCAAATCCAACGGCTACTATCCCCTTTTGGATGAGTTGCTTTGTTACCGTAGCACCAGACATTCCTTTCGGTTGCGGCTTAGTTCCCAAAACGGCTAAAGTATGTTTTGAAATCAATTCTACCAAGGGATTATCGATAGGGACGGCTGTCGGAGGCTGGTTGGAAATAATTCTTAAGTCAAATTTGGCTGAATATTGTGTTTCCGCCTCTTTGATAATATTTTGAATATTACCGATAATGGTATCGGCCGAATCATCGGGCAAATAACGGATATCCAGCTGTGCCCTGCAGAGGGCAGGTACTATATTTGGCGATGTTCCGCTGTGAATTGATCCAAGATTAAGAGTGGGCGGGGAATGGAGGGGATGGGAGGTTTGTTTGAACTTTAATTGTTTTATACGCTCCAGCAGGGTCATCATGTTCCATATGGCATTTATCCCCATTTCTGGCCGTGAGCCGTGTGCCTGCTTGCCGTGGGATGTGATTTCTAAAAACAAAGCCCCTTTTTCTGTTACATCGATTAACTGCATATTGTGTGCGACGTCGGGAATGATCGCGTAGTCTGCTTTGATCCCACATTCATTCAGTAAATATTCCAGGCCCAGTGTGGAGCCCCGTTCCTCATCAGCGACACCGGTTAAGAGAAATTGCCCTTTTAACCGGGATTCATGCTCTTTCAGGAATCTTGCAACGGCCATCATGGAGGCCATTTGTCCCTTGTTGTCCGAAGCACCTCTCCCATAGATGCGTCCGTTTTCTATCCAAGCCTCAAAGGGGTTTCTCTTCCAATCGTCGCCTGCCGGTACAACATCTAAATGACATGCAACCAGCAATGTAGGGGAGAACGGACGTTTGTCCCTCCCGCCAATATACCCAATGATATTTGTCCTGCCTGGTATCTTTTCGTGAATTGTGTATGGAATTTGTAATGATTTAAAGAAATCTCCGACTACGTGAGCAGCAAGGATTTCATTACCGGGAGGGTTTTCAGTCTTAATAGTGATTAATTTGCATGCAAGATCGACAATCTCTTTTTCTCTGTTTTGCATGTATTTTTTTACATGGTCTATTAGATTATTCGAAGATGAATTATTCATAAAGATTATTTTAAAATTAACGGAAAATTTGATAATGAAAACGTTAAAACAATGGTGATAATCTTACCGCGCAGCATGGGATATTTCAAATTAAAAGATTGATTAAGCCTTCAGTTTTCCATAAAATAAGGTTGATTTTATTATAGTTTGCAGATTTTATCTCTCGTTAAATTTAGAACAAATTGAAGGAGGGATATCCTCGGCAAGGAAATCAGGTAATAAGAAGGGTGATGTCGGGGTTTGTAAACATTACGATACCCAGAAAAATATCGTTCCTGTACGACTCGCCTCTTATGACACATCAAAACCGAAGCCAAAGAAGTCCGTATACGACCCGCACCTTGACCCCCAACTTATATGGGCCGGCAAGGTTGAGCACACATCCTTTGAAGTCCCAACCCTATCGCTGTATATTTCCGAAAGATAGAATTAATACACATAAGTTGCGTGAAA
This sequence comes from Candidatus Brocadia sp., assembly GCA_011525665.1. Classification (GTDB taxonomy): domain Bacteria; phylum Planctomycetota; class Brocadiia; order Brocadiales; family Brocadiaceae; genus Brocadia. The sequence goes on along the minus strand of WYAU01000103.1, from coordinate 106 downwards.
AATAGAGCAAACACCAGCTAACCAGCCCTCCGTAAGGGAAGTGAGGTTGGTATAGCCGGAATAGCCTGCAAAATCTTGGTTTTCACGATTTTATTTCCATGGAACT
>WYAU01000102.1 GCA_011525665.1 Candidatus Brocadia sp. | reverse complement strand
TGCTGGCAACGGGTATTTCATTGGCCCTGCAGATAGCTATCGTGTATGCCCCTTTTTTTGAAAATATCTTCCGGGTAAGACCTTTGGGACTTAATGAGTGGATGGTTGTCTTTGGATTTTCCGCTCTCACGTTTGTCATTATGGAGATAATTAAACACAGCAAAAGGGAAAAGATTTAAAACTTGTCATTCCGAGCGGAATGAGGAATCACACTTGTTGACAAGCGAGGCGCTTGTCCTGATATATAATTCTTTTGCTGAAAAAGTGGTGATACTATGGTGTATAAGAAATTTATAAAAACGGTTGCGCCAGTAATGATGTATCTACTTCTGTGGGGCGGCAATCTGATGTATGCTGGCGAGATAGTGTACAAAGACGAGCCGTTGTCTGAACATTCAACCACAGAACCACCCATGTGCCCTTTTTGTAAGAAAGTGCATGTAAGTCCTGAAAAAGAAATGGCACTTGCCGCAAAAAGTATGGTTTGCCCTGACTGCAATAGTGAAGTATCAGCACTCGAAGTCCACCATTGTGACAAATGTGGAAAAGGCGTCCTTGTATGCACAACGTGTCAAAAGGCCTCCGCTGGTTTAAAAGCCGAAACAATGATAGGCAAGTGTCCTAAGTGCAAAAAGGTACTCTTAAGATATGTGAAGGGAAAGGTATTGGCAACCTGGAAGCTGAAATGCCGGGATTGCAGGATGAAGCCGCATGAATGGCTCATTCAGCATTGCAAGACATGCGATATAGACTTTTTGGCTTGTCCCATTTGTAAAAAGGAACAAAAGAGGTTTCAAAAATAATTTTTCTTTCATCCAGAGGCGGAAATCTAAATCTCTGCTTTATTAGTTATGTTATGAAAGGTGTAATGTATGGTTTTTAAACAAAAGTTTCCTTTAAAAAAATATTGTATGATACCCGTGCTTATTATATTTATTGTTCTGGTAAGTGTACTGATAGTTAATAGACCCTCACTGCAGGTATCAAATCTTATCCCTTCTGCAAACGGCGAAGAAAGTAAGAAAGTACTCTATTGGACCTGTGGTATGCATCCTTCTGTGAAAATGGATAAACCCGGCAAATGCCCTATTTGCGCCATGGACCTTGTTCCCGTATATGAAAAAGGTGCAGGTGTAGAGGAAGAAGGCGCATTAGCAACGATAGAACTGAGTGAGCGCGCCCGCAAACTTGCACGTGTTAAAACGGATGTTATCGGTTACCGGTCACTGACTAAAGACATCTATACGGTGGGAATGATTGAATATGATGAGCGGCTCAAGGCCTTTGTTTCGGCATGGATTCCAGGCAGGATTGACAAACTCTTTGTTGATTTTACCGGAACGCAGGTTGTCAAAGGTGAATCTATGGTCTGGATATATAGCCCGGAGCTTCTCTCTACACAGGAAGAATATCTGCTGGCTCTGGAAACCCTTGAAAAAGTTAAGGAAAGTCCTCTCCCTGAGGTAATAAGTGGTGCACAATCACTCATTGATGCATCAAAAAGAAGGTTGTTGTGGTGGGGTGTCACGGAAAAACAGATTGAAGAGCTGACGAGGGATAAGCAGGTAAAACAGCATACCATTATCTACGCCCCAATAAGCGGTATTGTCATAGAAAAAAAGGCGCTGGAAGGCCAATACGTGATGCAGGGCGAGATACTCTACACGGTTGCCGACCTGGCAAATATATGGATGAAGGCCAATATTTACGAGTATGAAATGGCCTGGGTCAGGGTTGGACAGGAAGTGGAGGTCACGACCCCTGCATATCCGGGAGAGGCCTTTATCGGGAGAGTTGCCTTTATTGAACCATTCCTTGATGACAAGACACGTTCGGTAAAGATCCGCTGCGATATCCCTAATCAACAACTCAAGCTCAAACCCTCCATGTATGTCAACGCCCGTATACGGATACCGGTTGAAGAACTTGAAGAACAGGGACGAAATTATGTAAGTGGGCTGGATTACGTCTGCCCCAACCACCCGGAAATAAAATCCAGCAGGCCGGGTGTATGCCCTGAAGATAACATCCCCTTTGTAAAGAACCCCCCTTCCCAGCTTGAGCCGGTTGCTGCCGGTAGTATGATTCCTCCGCAAGGAGAAAGTGAGTATGAATACGTATGTCCCATGGAATGTCATACCGCAAAAGAACCGGGGAATTGCCCGCAATGCGGGATGAAACTGGAAAAACTCCCTGCCTCTAAACCTGTCCCTGTCTCCGAAAAGGAGAAGCCGGAGATGGCAGTCACGGCAGAAACGGTATATGTGTGCCCTATGGAATGCCATACATCTAAAACAGATGGCGATTGCCCGGTATGTGGCATGCGGCTTGTGAAGAAAGAGATACCTGCTGAAGTTCCGGGTGGAAAAATGACGTGTATCTGTCCCCAGGAATGGGACCCGGCTGCTGCGCCTAGGGTATGTCCCATGTGCGGTATGTTATTGCAAACAAGCGTGACGATAACATCACCCGCGGGTGAGAAGAAACAGAAATTTGTATACATGTGCCCTATGGCCTGTATGAGCTCCGATAAACCAGGAGAATGCCCTGATTGTAAAAGACAGATGGGCAGATGGGAGGTACAGGAAGGATTAGGGATAAAGGTGCAAAAACTGGAACCCAAAAGGCGCCGTGTTTATGCCTGCCCCATGCATCCAGAGGTTGTTTCTGATACACCAGAACATTGTAATAAATGTGGGATGAACCTTGAAAAAACTACGCAAGTCCTTGCCATCCCGGCCACGGCAGTATTAGACACCGGTATTCGAAAGATCGTCTATATTGATAAAGGCAACGGGCAATATGTGGGAAAAGAGGTCGTACTCGGACCAAAGGCCGGTGATTATTACCCTGTCTTAGAAGGTTTGGAAGAAGGAGATAAAGTGGTTACATCAGCCAACTTCCTCATCGATTCACAGAGCCAACTCACCGGCGGCTCCAGCGCCCTGTACGGCGGGGCAATGGAGTTTAAAGAGGAAAAATAATATTTCACCGCAGAGAACGCAGAGGACGCAAAGATGGATGAAGAAGAAAGGCTTAACAAAATAACCGAAACAATTATTGGGGTGGCTATTGGCATTCACAAGGCATTAGGCCCAGGACTACTTGAATCTGCTCACGAGGCGTGCATGGTATATGATCTCGCACAAGCAGGCTTAAGGGTAGAACAACAAAAGTCCCTTCCTGTTATATATCGGGAGGTGAAACTGGTAGAGAATGAAGTCATTGTAGAAATAAAATCCATTGAAAAGTTTCTCCCAATTCATAAAGCTCAATTATTGTCTTATTTAAAGCTGGCTAACTGCAAAGTTGGATTATTGATCAACTTTAATATTGAAGTATTAAAAGATGGTATTCAAAGGGTCGTTAATAATTTCCTCAATTCTCCGCGCCCTCTGCGGTGAAAATCGCCTATGATCAACAAACTCATCGAACTCTGTCTTAAAAACCGATTCCTCGTCATCTGCTTTTACCTGCTGGTGATATTCGGTGGCGTCTATGGTTTGAAGAATATTAACATGGACGTCATCCCGGACGTCGGCGAGAACCAGTGTATCGTCTTCACCGATTGGCCGGGACGCAGCCCCCAGGACGTCGAGGATCAGGTCACCTACCCTTTGACGGTCAATCTGCTCGGCGTACCCGGCGTAAAGGTCATACGGTCACAGTCGGGCTTCGGCTTTTCCATGATCTTTATCATCTTCAAGGATAATGTAGAATTTTATTGGGCGCGCTCCCGGGTACTGGAAAGACTGAATTTTATCCAGCAATTACTTCCAAAAGACGTCACCCCCCGACTCGGTCCCGACGCTACAGGACTTGGCCAGATCTTCTGGTATACCGTGGAAGGCGAGGGATACGACCTTGGTCAACTGCGCTCTGTCCAGGACTGGTATATTCGATATCAATTAAATGCCGTTGAGGGAGTCTCTGAGGTAGCAGGGGTAGGCGGTTTTGTCAAACAATATCAGGTCGACGTAGACCCCAACAAGCTGTTCGCATATAACATGACCGTGGGGATGGTGTACGAAGCAGTTCGCAAGAGCAATATCGACGTGGGCGCCAAAGTGGTGGAAAGCAACAATATGGAGTTTATCATCCGCGGACTTGGATTTATCAAGAATATTGCGGATATTGAAAATATCACGGTAGGCAGTTTTAATGGTGTGCCGGTGTTCGTAAAAAACATTGGCACGGTTCAGATCGGAGGCGATTTTCGGCGTGGCGCACTGGACAAGGAAGGCGCTGAGGTTACCGGTGGCATTGTCATCATGCGGCAGGGGCAAAACCCGCTGGAAGTTATCAGGAGGATAAAAAAGAAGATACAGGAAATCGAACCAGGGCTGCCACCCGGTGTAAAGATCGTGTCCTTTTATGACAGGGAAGGACTTATCTATCGGGTTATTGATACCCTGAGAGAGGCGTTGATAGAAGAGATCATTATCACTTCTGTTGTAGTTGCCCTCTTTTTATTGCATGTCCGGAGCATCATTATCTGCTGCCTTGGATTCCCTGTATCGATACTTATCTCCTTCCTGGGCATGTATTTTATGGGCATTGATTCCAATATTATGTCACTCACGGGTATTGCCATTGCCATTGGTGAGGTGAGCGACATGTCTATCATAATGACAGAGAATATCTTTCGGAACCTCATTGAACAAAAGGGCAAGAAAAGCAGGCCACAGATCATTCTTGATGCCTCTAAAGAGGTCGGTAGTTCTATTTTCTTTGCAGCATTAACCACCGTTTTTATGTTCTTGCCGGTATTTGGACTCACAGGACAGGAAGGGAAGCTCTTTAAACCACTGGCGTGGACAAAGACCTTTGCCATTGGGGCATCGGTCGTCATGGCAATTACCCTGGTCCCTATACTCTGTACCTTTCTGATCAAAGGCAAATTAAGACCTATGGAAGATAATTTTACTTCCAGGACGTTGTTGAGAGGTTATCAGCCCGTCCTGCGCTGGGTATTAAGTCATAAGAAGACGTTTCTCGCCATACCGCTTGCGATTGTTGTTTCATCCGCCTTTGCCGCAAAAAAACTGGGAAGGGAATTTATGCCTCCCCTTGACGAGGGTTCGATCCTTTTCATGCCGGTAATGTTGCCCAGCGTGGCCTTAACGGACGCCCTGAAGGTCATGCAGAAACAGGACATGATTATAAAGTCCTTTCCGGAGGTAGACATGGTTGTAGGTAAATTGGGCAGGGCTGAAACCCCCACAGACCCAGCGCCTGTCGAGATGTTTGAGACCGTTGTTGCCTTAAAACCAAAGGAAGAATGGCGCAAGAAGAAGATTGAATACACATTTTTAGATTACGTACCCTCCTTCCTTCATCCGATCTTTCATTGGATTTTGTCAGATGAACGGACAATAACGAAACAGGAACTCATTCAGGAAATGGATGAAGCGCTCAGAATACCAGGTGTGGCAAATATATGGACGCAACCCATTGTAAACCGGATCGACATGCTGGCAACAGGTATCCGAACGTCAGTTGGCGTAAAAGTCTTTGGACCAGACCTGAACGTCATTCAGCAATTAGCCCTTGATATCGAAAAGGTACTGCACGATGTTCCCGGGGTAGCCGACCTCTATGCCGAGCGGGTTACCGGTAAACCTTATCTGGAATTCAAGATTAAACGGGAAGAGATTGCCCGCTACGGAGTCAATATCCGGGACGTGCAGGATATCATAGAAACGGCGATTGGAGGAGAGAATGTCACCACGACGATTGAAGGACGCGAACGATACCCCGTGCGGATCAGATACAGCAGGGAACTCAGGGACAACTTTGATGCCCTAAAAAGGATTTACGTCTCAAGTTCGACGGGTACTTTAATTCCTCTCACCCAGGTAGCCGATGTCAGGTACGTGATGGGCCCGGCCATGATCAGCAGTGAAAATGCCCTCCTGAGGGCTTATGTCCTTATGAACGTCCGCGGCAGGGACCCGATGAGCTTTGTAGACGAGGCATCGAAGGTTGTATCGCAAAAAGTCATGTTACCCCATGGGTACTTCATCCAGTGGAGCGGTCAGTTCGAAAATCAGATCAGGGCGAGAAAAAGACTGCAAATCCTTGTGCCCTTATCCCTGTTTGTTGGTTTCATCCTGATTTTTATGGCATTCAAGTCATTCCCTCAAACCATGTTTATCCTGTTTGCCGGGATACCAACGGCTATTGCAGGCGGTGTCTGGCTTCAATACCTGTTTGGATATAATTTCAGTGTTGCTGTCTGGGTAGGTTTCATCTCCATATTTGGCATTGTGGATGACGATTCCGTCCTCATTACGACGTATATGAACGATCTTTTTGGCAAAAAGAAGATGAAAAGCGTTCAGGATATCCGGGATACCATCCTGATGGCAGGCACACGGCGGATAAGGCCCTGCATGATGACCTCGGTAACGACCTTTATCGGACTCCTCCCCCTGCTGTGGTCAACGGGCGCCGGTGCCGAGGTGGCCAAACCCATGGCAATTCCTTCCATCGGCGGCATGCTTATGGCATCCATTACGGTCTTCATCATCCCCTGTTTAAACGCATGGCACAAGGAATACCGGTTCAAGAAGGCGCTGAAGAAAGATCCGTATATTGCGGAGACAGGAATTATGGTATAATCATTGAAAACACGAGTGCGATGTTTGTTGGATAAACTCCCTGAAGAAGCCGCCGGGGATAATTCGCGCACGAGTTATATATTCGGCAGGCAATTGATTGATCCTTCTGTGCAGGATGGACAGCCTCTGTACTGATGGTCTGCAAAATTATCTATATCTCTTCTTTTTCTCAATCACCACACCAACGATTCTGTATTCAATATCCTTATCCTTGTTAAGCAGGTAATACGACAGATACGAAAACACGTCGGTCTTTATACCTTATAAATTGAATCCACTATTTCATTGCACGGTACAGATGTTGCAAAATGGAGCATGAAAGAAGAATGTGAACACTCAGCTTCGCCCTTTTCTTTAAACCGAAGTTCTTCCTTGTTCAACTTCAAAGATGGTAATATTTCATTGTTTTTTCGGAAAATATTTAATTCCACGAATCCCTTTAAAGTCAGCGTCTTCAGTCCAGATAACAGCTTCGTAAATACGAGCAGTAGCAAGAATTATACTATCAGCCATTGGAATTTTGAGATCCGTGCTGATTTTTGCAGCCATTATCGCTATTTCAGATGTTAGCTCCACAACAATACCCTGTTTCATTAAAGCAATAGCCTGTAGCGCATCTTCTTCTCCTCGTTCACGCAAAACGACCTTAAAAACTTCATAGATGCAAATAGTGGGGACAAGCAAATTGGCAGAATCGTTGAGTGGGACTGAAAAAGTATCTGCGTTGGGGTCGTCGGTAAAATATTCAAGCCAGCCAGAAGTATCAACCAGATTCATATCTATCTTCTTCACGTTCAAAATGGGTGTTAATTCCTTTGAGGAAACCACGCATTTTTTTTATCTTTTGTTCTGGTATTAATTCAATGCGGTTGCCGAAGACGATGACCTGTATCTTTTGACCCGGAAAAAGTTGAAGCTTTTTTCTGACTTCACGGGGTATAACGATTTGAAATTTGGGTGAAATTGTTACAGATTTCATATACGACCCCTATCGATATTATTATGGTATTACAATACATCAATCGATAGAAAAAGTCAATAGCATACGTTCCAATTTCTCCACTTTTTGCTAAGTTGCCTGGCTGACGTCCGAATCCTACAAGCCAATCAAGACCTTTTTTCTCATGTTTGTTGTTTTTTGATAAACCAATATTGTATGCTTCTCTCACGAATGTTCTTATATTGATTTGTATTCTTTCAGGAAGAAAGAATAAGGGGTCTACAGTACAGGGTCAGACCTTCATATTTCAATTGCTATATGTCCGAATAAGGAAGGCTTGATCCAGACAGACCCTTTAGAATTAAACCCACCATTTCATCGAACGGCGCAGATGTCGCAAAATGGAACACGAAAGAAAAGGGCGAACACTCAGATTCGCCCTTTTCTTTAAACTGAAGTTAATGCTTGTTCAACTTCTGCAAGAAGTTCAATCAATATAAATGGGCAGTGTTCATTTTGGTTGGCATGATATTCCAAATATTTTACTATTTTAATTTTTGCCTTACAAAAAGGAGAAATTCTCTTAAACCCTCATCTGGAATTTCATTTATATTGCTCTCGACAACTTTTTTTCCTCTGCATCGTGAAAATGTTTCGGAAATATCTTTGTATACTGCCATTTTTTATGAGGGGCGTTATCATGGCGATATATTGCACCGTCTATATATTTTCTTTCCCACTGTTAACTATGTCGTTTTCTGATTTTTAAAGAATACCATACATCGATAAAACTACTATCTTTGAGGATAATTCTACATTGATTAATGTCTGTAATTATCAGGTCTTCAACAATATCACTGAATTCAATTTCTGCTATTTCTTCCAGCTTTCCGATATCAGCTATCATCAAAGAGTCCTCAAGACTTCCTCAATCTCATCTTTTTTGAACTCAAGATGGTCAAGCTTTTGGAGATCCTGCCAAGTATCTTTCTCCTCAACTTCTCCTTTTTTGTATAGCTCCTCAAATTCTTCGACTGCAAGGTCATTTAGCAAAATGGCTTAGGGTCAAATGGCTTAGGGTCAAACCTTCATTTATCAATTATCAGCATCCTTAATTACATTTTTTTGTAACATTATACTTCCTGATACTTCCTGACATGACCTGTTACATATTTTTCAAGCTTACACAGCAAGGAGTTTTTCGATTTCTTCACCGGTAGATTTCAATTGCCTTTAACCCCGTTTGCAGTACACAGGACAAACCCTGTTTCAGCGTCTTTGTACCATTCCGGTTCCATATCTTTCAGGAACTCTATACCTTTACCCTCCAGAGCATGTTTTTCCGCAATAGTATAGTTTAAATCAAGCAGTGTCAAGGCAAATTGAGCAATAAGCGGTGTTTTGAAAATATGCCGGAGAGGATTATTTTGTATGGTTCATTTGCAAAAGGAAGTCCACGTGAAGACAGTGATATTAAAATTACAGAGACATCTTACACAATTTGAAGATTTTCATTTTTCTTTTGATGCCTTTTACGACCAAATCCCTGCCTAAGTAGGGGAAGAGGGATTGTGTCTTTTCAGGCTGTCCAAGAATGGACTCTTTTACAAATTTTCACACCATAGTCCTTTTGTTGAAAATAAACCTTGAAAACCAGAAAAATAAACGATACCATTCAGAAAATGAAGGAAGCACTAAGATATCTTCAAAATGCCAAAGAAATACTCGCCCGCATCCCCACAGAGGATAATGACTACACGGATATTAAACCAGTACGGGAAACATTCGGCACAACATATTTGGCAATCCTGGAAGCACTCAATGAAGCATTACGGAAAAAAGATATGAGCAGGAAAGAACTACCCAAATCAGTCGATGCATAGCATACCGAAGACACTACAGAAACATTTTGCCATGCACAACGGAAAGGTTACAAAGAAATTCGAACACCTCTATGACACACTGCACATCGCCGGATATTATCGAGGTCTTATCTCAACGCAAACCTGATAAGGAACGCATTCAAGGATGCAAAGGATTTTATAAACCGCTGGCATGGACCAAGACCTTTGCCATCGGGGCATCGGTTATTATGGCAATTACCCTGGTGCCTTTACTCTGTACTTTTCTGATTAAAGGCAAATTAAGACCTATGGAAGATAATTTTATTTCCAGGATGTTGTTACGGGGTTATCAGCCCGTTCTCAAATGGGTGATTGATCATAAGAAGACGTTTTCCGCTCATCATAGTCATTTCAGCCATCTTTGTAGCAAAAAGAATCGGGCGGGAATTTATGCCCCCCTGGACGAAGGTTCTATCCTGATTATGCCGGTGATGCTGCCCATCGTAAACCGCATTGACATGCTGGCAACGGGAATTCGTACTTCGGTGGGTGTCAAGATATTTGGAACAGACCTGAACATACTGCAGCAATTAGCCCTTGACGTTGAAAAGGCATTACGCAATGTACCCGGAGCTGTGGATCTGTACGCAGAAAGGATTACCGGAAAACCTTATCTGGAATAATAAGATTAAACGTGAGGAAATCGCCCGCTACGGTATCAATGTCCGGGATGTACAGGATATTATTGAGACGGCCATTGGGGGAGAAAACATCACAACAACGGTAGAAGGCCGCGAACGCTATCCCGTACGGGTCAGATACGTTCGGGAACTTCGTGATAATTTTGACGCGCTGAAAAGGATCTATGTCCCCGGCTCTGCAGGTCAACTCATCCCTATTACCCAGGTAGCTGATATCCGTTACGTGATGGGACCGGCCATGATCAGCAGCGAAAATGCCCTCCTAAGGGCTTATGTCCTGATGAACGTCCGTGACAGAGACCCGATGAGCTTTGTGGAAGAGGCATCCAGAATTGTATCGGAAAAATTATGCTACCCCATGGGTGCTTTATACAGTGGAACGGCCAGTTTGAAAATCAGATCAGGGCAAAAAAAGATGAAAAGCATTCAGGACATCCGCGATACCATCCTGATGGCAGGCACACGAAGGATACGACCCTGTATGATGACAACTGCCACCACATTTATCGGGCTTATGCCCATCCTGTGGTCAACCGGCGCCGAAGTAGCCAAACCTATGGCGATTCCTTCCATCGGCGGCATGGCCATGGCGATGGTCCGTGTATTCATAATCCCCTGCCTGAATGCCTGGCGCAAGGAACGCAAGTTTACAAAGGCATTAAAGAGAGACCCCGCTGTAGCGGAGACCGGTGTTATTGTATAATGTTATCACCCTTAAACTTAAATTGACGGTGCAAAATTATGATGCGAGAGGTCCATTACTTTGAAAAGCCCGGGAAGGAAAACACCGGACGGTGTATAGAAATAACCTCATCCTTGGTTAACCAGGGATACAAACATGTCGTTGTTGCAACAACCGTGGGAAACACGGGAATTGCCATGGCAAGGAAACTCCGGGACAAGGACGTGAACCTTGTCGTTGTCACCCACTCTGCTGGTTACAAAGAACCGAACCAGTGTGAATTGCTTCCCGAAAATAAGGAAGAGATGTTATCCCTCGGCGTGAAAATTTACACCGGCACAATGCTTACCCACTCCATCGAAACCGCATTTGCACAGAAATTTAACGGTCTCTATCCGACCATGGTAGTCGCCCAGTCCCTACGGCGTCTTGGAGAAGGGCTCAAGGTCTGTTGCGAGATAGTTATGGAGGCCTGTGACGGCGGACTTATTCCGGAGTCCGAGGAAGTCGTTGCCGTTGCAGGGACTGCCAGAGGGGCTGACACGGTATGCATAATAAAGTCCGCACCGTCAAAGAGATTCCTCGATCTAAAGGTGCTTGAAATAGTGGCGAAACCACGAGGGTAATAAGTTTTACAGAAATGATTAAACAATTACCGCCAGGATCGCCGGGGTTTCATACCCGCTGATGGCGCCTTTTCAGTGTTCTTTTGACAAAAAGGGGCATCTGAAAAATAGCTTGGGTTTCTGATTGTTTTCGGTCGTATTCGGGGCGGAAGCGCAACCTATCCCTGCATCGCCGGTTATTTCTTCAAAGACTAAACTGTTCCGTGAAATTTAATCTTAAAAAAACACTTATCGTATCTGTTTATCTCATGGCTGGGGCGTGGATTGCCTATACTTTTTCCAGAACAAGCAAAACGGATGAAGTCGTTTTCAGTATTGGGGCAGGCACTGAAGAAATCCGGTTTGTGAAAAAACTGATAGAAAGATTTGAGGGCGAAAATCCAGCCACTAAAGTAGCCTTAAACGTTCTGCCCGCTCCCACAGATCAACAGCACCATTATTACTTAACTACGTTGGGGGCAAAATCTCCGGATATCGACGTGGTGAGAATTGACACGATCTGGATTGCCGAATTTGCATCTGCCGGATGGTTAGAGCCTTTAGACGATTACATAACGGCAGAGAATCGGGCGTCTTTCATTCCCATACTTGAAAAAATAGACGTCGGAGATAATGATTTGTATGCCCTTCCGTGGGATGCCAATATCGGGCTCTTGTATTACCGAAAAGACCTCCTGGAAAAATACCGGGAAAAACCACCGGACACGTGGGAAGAGCTGATAAGTATCTGCAAGAAAATCTCCCGCTCCGAGCATATCTACGGATATCTCTGGCAGGGAAAACAATACGAAGGGCTGGTGTGTAATTTTCTTGAATTCATCGGAAGCAACAACGGCGGGATAATCGATGCAGACGGCAACGTGATCATTAATTCCCCGCACAATAAAAAGATTCTGGATTTTATGCATGACGTAATCTGGAAGCATCGGATCTCACCTCCCAATACCCACAGCGAACTCATGGAGGAATCCTCCCGGCACTTATTTCAACAGGGTAAAGGCATTTTTTTGAGGAACTGGACGTATGTCTGGGATTTGTGCCAGAAGGATCCTTTCCTGAAAAATAACGTCGGGGTATCGCCGCTGCCAAAATTTGTCAGGGAGTCATCTGTTTACGGAGGATGGCATCTTGCGATCAATGCGTACTCAAAGAAAAAAGAAAAGGCATGGCAACTCATCGAGTTTCTGACTTCACACGAAACACAAAGGGAATTAGCCATGAATTTATCCTGGGCGCCGACGAAATCTCTCCTGTATAAAGACCCGGAGATACTTCAACAATTGCCGTTTCTTCCCGTCGTGGAAAGATCGCTGGAAGGCGTTCACATGCGCCCTACTCTTCCCTATTATCCGTGGATCAGCGATATCCTGCAGAAACATATCAGCAGGGTACTGTCAGGCCAAACGAGCAGCCAGGAAGCACTGGAGGACATGCAGAAAAGACTTGTCGAGGTTCACAATGAATTTTCCCGGAAGTAAGCATCCTTTTCTCTTTCTTGCACCCGGTATGGCATTGCTGCTGGCGTTTAGTTTTTTACCGTTGGCAGACACCATCTTTACTTCTTTTACCAATGCGAAATTGATTTTGCCCCGTGAACGATTTTCAGGGCTTGCAAATTATCAGGCGGTTCTGACAGATGGTCGTTTTTGGCATTCACTTTCTCTTACGCTCTTGTATACTCTTGTTTCAACATCTCTTGAGGCCATCCTGGGTTTGTCTCTGGGAATTCTGATGAACCGCTTATCGCCCCGGAATAGTTTTTTACGAATTCTTCTCTTCATCCCGTGGGTCATACCAACGGTAGTGACGGCCAGGACATGGCAATGGATGTTTGACTACAATTTAGGAATCATAAACTATTTTCTGGAAGCGCTTGCGCTGCAAAGAACCAACTGGCTTGGAGACCCTTTTTTGGCCTTCTTTTCTCTTGTCATTGCTGACGTCTGGAAGACGACTCCCTTTGTCGCCATCATTATACTGGCCGGACTTTCCGCCCTGCCCCCGGAAATATATCAATCATCAATTATTGACGGCGCAGGCGCCTGGCAGCGATTCCGTTTTATCACGCTGCCATTGATCCTGCCCGTCTGGGGAGTAGCCATTTTGTTCAGGGCTATAGACGCCTTAAGAATTTTTGACCTTGTTTACGTGCTTACGGGCGGAGGACCGGGAGGTTCCACAGAGACCCTGTCCGTTTATGCCTACAAACTCTTTTTTTATAAGGGGGATTTTGGCCAGGGCGCCGCTACATCGGTAATCATCATGTCTCTGGTTGCAGTGTTCAGTTATTTTTACACGAAAAAATCACGTGAAAGAAACTTTATGTAACTGATACAAGAATATGAAATCCCTTTCATCCGGAAAAACAACGATAGGTTGCTGTCCAGCGTTTTTTTTTGATATTTCATGCTATTTTGGGTAAATTTATAAGCGGTTAAACCAGGGATTCGTGATTTTTTTCCACAATATCGTTTGTCCTCTCTGTTTCAAAAAATTAAACTTATGTTCAAAAAGAAAAGGCTGCGCGCATATTTTTCCCGTCTTGTTCCAAAACAACATCATCTGAACGGCACACTCCTGCATCGTATTGCCGGGGAAAGTCTCTTTGATCCGAGGATCTGGAAGCCAGCGAGGGCAAGAATATCCGGCGGGCTGGCGGTGGGAATTTTTGTGGCGCTCACACCGACGATGGGGGTGCAAATTTTTCTCGCCATTATCGTGGCCTATTTTTTACGGGTGAATATTCCCGCGGCAGTGGCCGCCTGCTGGATAACAAATCCATTCACCGCACCCATCATTTACCCCTTGCAATATAAACTGGGAATATGGTTGAGCGGAATTCCCGAAAAAGAAGAGCTGGCTGGATACAGTGGTATGCTGAGACAATTTGTCAGATATGCCAAACCCCTGTGGATTGGAAGCCTCATTTCAGCGTCTTTTTGCTCTGCGTTTCTCTATGCAGGGGTTTTTTTTGCGTGGGGGCTGATTAAAAAAATAAGAAAAAAATGAATTGCCTGAGATTTCGCGGAAGAAACAAAAAAAAGGGAACCGCTTTGATTGATTTTTATATTTTTCCCTTTTACTTTATTTTAAAAAACCGGTAGAGTGATTGGTAAATAACATTTTCTAAGCCCGCGGGGTATGCTTCAGGAGATCACCCTTGTGAATGCAAAATTTGAAAAAATCGTCACTGCCTATTTCATCTTTTCCGCTATCTTTCTGTCCTGTATCCATGCCATCCTCGGAAACGAGTGGGGGCTGGAGGAGCGGTACGAAGGAGAATCGGATCGCTGCGATGCCGTCATATTACATTATGACGGTAAAACATGGAATCATCACTATCACGGACATAATCAGTTTTTAACCGGTATTTACGGATTCTCTGATAACGATATCTTCGCTATCGGGAATCACGGTTTAATACTCCACTACAATGGCGACTCATGGACACGTCAGGAAAGCCACACATCGTATAGATTGAATGGCATCTGGGGCAGCAAACGCAATGATGTTTATAGTGTGGGAGATTACGGCACTATACTTCATTACAACGGAACTGAATGGAAAATACAGCCCCTTGGTATCGACGACTGGTTAAGTTGCATATGGGGTCTGCATGAAAAAAAAATATTCATTATCGGTTCCCTGGGAAAAATATTTCATTACGGCGGGGTGGAATGGAAGGAACAAAAGAGCAATACTACCAGTTGGCTTCGGGGAGTCTGGGGAAATAGCGGGACTGACGTTTACGCAGCGGGGGATTACGGCACCTTATTGCATTTTAACGGGAAAAGATGGGAAAAGCTCAACCCGAAAACAAATAAAAGACTTATGGGCATTTGGGGAACGGATGAGAAAAATATATTTGTCGTGGGAGCTGACGGCCTTATTCTCCACTATGACGGCAGGAAATGGTTCAGGCACGCAAGCGGAACCACTCACTGGTTAAGAAAAATATGGGGCGCCAATGACACGAATGTCTTTGCCATAGGAGATTACGGTGTAATCCTCCACTACAACGGCAAACGATGGAAAAGACAGAAAAAACTTACAAACTATCATTTGCTTGGCATATGGGGAAACAGAGAGGATAATGTATACGTTGTGGGACTAAACCCAAAAAGCCATTACTGAGGAAATTTTTTCCATGAAACAGGGTATAGATTATGCGGGGAATGAAAGGTGTGAATTCACCGTCTGGGCTCCTTTTCTTCGTAAAGTAACGTTAAAGATAATTTCTCCCGAAGAAAGGCTTGTCCCCATGGAAAAGGATAAGGAAGGATTCTGGAAAACAACCATCGAGGGCGTTACCCCCGCTACAAAATATTTTTATCGTCTCGATGATGAAAAGGAGAGACCCGATCCCGCTTCGCAGTACCAGCCACAAGGGGTTCATGGAGCGTCACAGGTTGTTGACCATATGGCGTTTGCCTGGTCCGAGGGAAACTGGAGAGGTATCCCCTTGAACGAGATGATCATGTACGAACTCCATGTCGGCGCGTTTACACCAGAGGGGACGTTTCATGCCATAATCCCCCAACTCGATGAATTACGGGACATCGGGATAAATGCCCTGGAATTAATGCCTGTTTCCCAATTTCCCGGAGAAAGGAACTGGGGCTACGATGGCGTCTATCCTTATGCAGTCCAAAACTCCTATGGAGGGCCGGAGGGACTCAAATATCTGGTAAACGAGTGCCACAGGAGAGGGATATCAGTTATTCTTGACGTCGTCTATAACCATCTCGGGCCGGAAGGGAATTATGTGAGGGACTTCGGGCCGTACTTTACGAATACATACCGTACTCCTTGGGGTGAAGCGATAAATTTTGACTCCGCATACAGCAATGAGGTGAGAAATTTTTTTATAGAGAATGCCATTTACTGGTTTAATTATTATCACGTGGATGCACTTCGTATTGATGCCGTTCATGCCATATTCGACAAGGGAGCCAAACACTTTCTGGCTGAACTATCAGAACGGGTTGAGGAATTTTCTCAAAAAAATGGCAGAAAATACTACCTTATCGCCGAAAGCGATTTAAACGATTCCCGTATTGTAATACCGAGAAAATCCCGGGGCTATGGCATTGATGGGGTATGGTGTGATGACTTTCACCACGCGCTTCATACCCTTCTTACCGGTGAAGACAGTGGATATTATCGCGATTTCGGAAAGATCGGGCACATGGCAAAGTCCCTGACGGAGGGTTTTGTCTATACGGGAGAATATTCCGAATTCCGAAAGAGGAATCATGGGAATTCCTCAAAGGATATTCCTGCGCACCGCATGATAGTTTTTTCGCAAAACCACGATCAGACAGGCAACAGGATGCTGGGTGAAAGGCTCAGCGCGCTTGTATCGTTTGAAGCGCTGAAGCTTGCGGCAGGAGCCGTTCTTCTTTCTCCGTACATTCCCCTGCTCTTCATGGGAGAAGAATACGGGGAGGATACCGCGTTTCTTTATTTTGTAAGCCACTCCGATCCCGACCTTATTGAAGCGGTTCGGCAGGGAAGGAAGAGAGAGTTTCGTGAGTTCACATGGCAGGGCGAACCGCCCGATCCGCAGAGCAGAGAAACATTCCTGAAATCAAAAATAGCCTGGCAAAAGAGAAAAGAAGGCAACCACAGGATTTTATCAGACTTTTATAAGCGCCTGATACTCGTAAGAAAAACGATACCTGCCCTGTCACATCCGGACAAAAGGTGTCTTTCTGTGGATGGCCTTGAAGGTGAAAAGGTCTTGTTTGTGAGGAGGTGGAAGGTGTCTAACGCTGTATTCTTTATTTTCAATTTTAACGGTGCCGATGTCACGCTTGTCCCTTCCATTCCTGATGATGGATGGAGTAAGAAACTGGATTCCTCTGAAAAAATATGGAATGGCCCCGGTTCGCTTCTTCCGGATGAACTGAATTTTGGGGAAGAAATAATGATAAGGGGACAGAGTTTTGTTATGTATAATAAAGAGAAACCTGGGGCAGCGTAGCCGCAACCAAACGAAGTTTATGCGAAGGGATTTCATAGGTGTGATTGTAGAGCGGCGAGGTTCGTCGCTCTACAATGAGAAAGTGGCCGGAAGGTTTGATTGACTTATTTATGAAGAAAAACGCGGATAGAGTATTTAATACAGTACGTTAATCGAATGCGGTGTAAGGAATCTTTCCATGTATATTGACGGAAGAAAAAGGGTTGTTATTGAGAATGTAAAACCGGAAATCGATGGCGGTCGTTTTCCCATTAAGAGAGTTGCGGGAGAAAAAGTAGTAGTTACTGCAGATATTTTTGCCGACGGGCATGATGCCGTTTGGGCAAATCTTCTCTATAAAAGGCCATGCGATAGCAGGTGGAAAGAGATTCCCATGAAAGCCGGGGAAAATGATCGGCGGGAAGCGGAGTTTATCGCTGAAGAGATGGGAACATATCTTTATACGATTGAGGGCGGCATTGACTCTTTCACAACCTGGCAGAAAGATCTCAGAAAAAAATTTGATGCCAACCAGGATATCAGGGTCGACATACTTACCGGAATCCAGTATATTACGGATTCATCTCAAAGGGCATCTGCAGATGACCAAAAAACCCTTCTGGCATATATCGACTTATTAAAAACGGAAAGAACCGGGCAAAAAGTGGTGTCGATTGCTTCCCGTGAAGAACTCGGCAAGCTAATGAATGCATATCGGGACAGGAGGTTTGCTGTGAATTACGGAAAGGAACTTTCTGTGATTGTAGACAGGAAAAAAGCTATTTTCAGTACCTGGTATGAGAGATTCCCCCGGTCATGCTCTCCGGAACCCGGCAAACACGGGACTTTTATGGACTGTGAAGCCATCCTTCCGGAGATAGCAAAGATGGGTTTCGATGTCTTTTACCTCCCCCCCATTCATCCGATAGGAAGGACAAACCGGAAAGGAAAGAATAATTCACCGGTATCCGGTTTGAATGATGTGGGAAGTCCCTGGGCAATAGGATCTCTGGAAGGCGGGCATAAATCCGTCCATCCTCACCTGGGTACGCCGGAGGATTTTGAAAGACTCATAAATAAGGCCAGGGACTATGACATAGAAATAGCCATGGACTTGGCATACCAGTGTTCGCCAGACCATCCGTATGTTGCAGAACATCCTGAGTGGTTCAAATGGCGACCCGATGGCTCCGTGCAGCATGCGGAAAATCCGCCAAAGATATACGAAGACGTACTTCCCCTGAACTTTGAAACAGAACAATGGCGTCAATTGTGGGATGAATTAAAAAGCATCGTGGTCTTCTGGAGAGAAAAAGGTATCCGTATATTCAGGGTTGATAACCCCCACACGAAGCCGTTTTCATTCTGGGAGTGGCTGATAAGGGAAGTAAAGGGTAAGTATCCGGATGTTATCTTTCTTTCGGAGGCCTTCACAAGACCCACGGTTATGAACTATCTTGCAAAGCTCGGATTTACGCAATCCTACACCTATTTCACCTGGAGGAATACAAAACAGGAACTTATCGGGTACATTACCGAACTTACCCGGACGGAAAGGAGAGAATATTTCCGGCCCAACTTCTGGCCCAACACACCGGACATCCTTCCCGAACATCTTCAGTATGGCGGCCGGCCTGCCTTCATGATAAGACTCCTGCTCGCGGCAACCCTGTCATCCAGCTACGGTATCTTTGGCCCTGCCTTTGAACTCTGTGTCAGTGAGGCGGTTCCCGGAAAGGAAGAGTACCTCGATTCGGAAAAATACGAGATACGACACTGGAATTGGGACGGCCCCGGGAACCTCAGGGATTTTATTGCGCGGGTTAACCGGATAAGGAAGGAAAACCCGGCCCTTCAGACCACGGACAACGTACAATTTTACGAAACAGACAATGACTATATCCTTTTTTATGGAAAAGCAACCGAAGACCTTTCTCAGATCATTCTGGTGGCAGTGAACCTTGATCCGTATCATACCCGGTCAGGATATGTAAAGGTTCCCGTCAGCGCGTTCGGAATAGATATCGGCCATCCCTATCTGGTTCATGATCTGTTAACGGATGGCAGGTATGTCTGGCAGGGAGAAAAAAACTATGTGGAACTCAGGCCCGACAGTATTCCTGCCCACATTTTTAAGGTAAGGAAGAGATTGAAACGGGAAGCAGATTTTGATTATTTCATGTAAGGAGATTCACGGGAATGGACCAAAGAGAAGTGTGTCTCGATGACGATCCCCTCTGGTATAAGGACGCCGTTATCTACGAACTTCATGTCAAGGCCTTTTACGATTTCAATGGTGACGGAATAGGGGATTTCAAGGGACTTACCGAAAAGTTGGACTATCTGGAAAATCTGGGCATAACCGCCATATGGCTCCTCCCCTTTTATCCCTCTCCCCTAAAGGATGATGGATACGATATCGCGAATTATTTTGGCGTCCATCCTGACTACGGTTTATTGCGGGATTTCAAGGAATTTATCAAAGAGTCCCACAGAAGAGGGATACGGGTTATTACGGAACTGGTTTTGAATCACACTTCCGAACGTCACGTCTGGTTTCAGGGGGCACGGAGGGCGAGACCGGGCTCCGCACTGAGAAATTTTTACGTCTGGAGCAATACTTCCGAGAGGTATCAGGATGCACGGATAATTTTTAAAGATTTTGAATCGTCAAACTGGACGTGGGATGCCGTGGCAAAGGCCTACTTCTGGCATCGTTTTTACTCGCATCAGCCCGATCTGAACTTCGACAGTCACCTTGTGCAAAAGAAAATCCTGAGAGTTATTGATTACTGGCTGGATATCGGCGTAGACGGATTCCGTCTCGATGCCGTTCCCTATCTCTTTGAAAGGGATGGAACAAACTGTGAAAATCTGTCCGAGACCCATGAATTCCTGAAGAAGCTCAGATCCCATGTAGACGGTGCATTTAAAAACAAGATGCTTCTTGCTGAGGCAAACCAGTGGCCGGAAGACGCGGTCGCTTACTTCGGGAAAGGAGACGAATGTCATATGGCCTTTCATTTTCCCCTGATGCCCAGGCTGTTTATGGCAATCTGGATGGAAGACCGGTTTCCCATCATTGACATCTTCGAACAGACCCCCTCTGTACCGGAAATATGCCAGTGGGCGCTCTTCCTGAGAAACCATGACGAACTTACCCTTGAGATGGTAAGCGATGAAGAGAGAGATTATATGTATAGGGTCTACGCACGGGACCCCGTTGCAAGGATAAATCTGGGTATCCGCAGGCGTCTGGCCCCCCTGCTCGGAAATAACAGGCGGAAGATAGAGCTTATGAATGCGCTCCTTTTCTCCCTTCCCGGCACACCCATTATTTACTACGGGGACGAAATAGGAATGGGAGATAATTATCATCTGGGGGACAGGGACGGCGTGAGGACCCCCATGCAGTGGAATGTGGACAGGAACGCCGGCTTTTCCCGGACAAATCCGCAAAAACTCTATCTCCCCATCATTATGGATCCCGAGTATCATTACGAAGCCGTCAATGTCGAGAATCAGGAAAGGAACCAGGCGTCACTTCTCTGGTGGATGAAACGGGTTATAACGATGAGGAAGCGTTTTAAGGCATTTGGAAGGGGAAGCATTGAGTTTTTGTACCCGGATAACCCGAAAGTGTTTGCGTTTATACGCCGGTACCAGGACGAAACTATTCTTACGGTAGTTAATCTCTCGCGTTTTTCCCAGGTGGTTGAACTTGACCTTTCACCGTTTTCAGGATATCAGCCGGAGGAGGTATTCAGCAGAAATAAGTTCCCCCGGATAACGGATTCACCCTATGTACTAACCCTGAGCCGCCATGATTATTACTGGTTTGTGTTACGGAAAGCTGAGAATGGTGTAAAGTTTGGAAAGATACGAACTATCCCAGAACTGAGTGTGGGAGGATGCTGGGAATCTGTCTTTGATGGGAAAACAAAAGAAACGCTGGAAAGGGAAATATTACCCCCTTATATAACGACGTGCAGATGGTTTGGCGGTAAGGCACAGGAGATGCAGGGAATAAAAATCATCGAAGATATTTCATTATGTGAGGATTCCTGCGCTACCCACCTCCTCCTGGTCGAGGTGAGATATACCACGGAATTGTCCGGTATATACCTTCTTCCCCTCTCTTTTTCAACCGGAGATAAGGCAGAAAGCATTGTGGTGGAAAATTTCCCTGCGGTGGTGGCGCACCTGAAGACCGAAAGCGCCGAGGGAATCCTCTATGACAGTATCTATAATGAAGAATTTCGCAAACATCTCCTCGGCATGTTTGTGCGAAAACATACCGTTCGCGGTTTTAACGGATACCTTGTCACCTATACGGGAAAGACTTTCAAAAAACACACAGTAAAAGAGGTTTTGTCCGAAAAATCACAGGTACTCAAGGCAGAACAGAGCAATTCATCTTTTCTTTACGGCAAAGAGCTTTTTTTAAAACTGTACCGGCGGCTGGACGAAGGAATAAATTCTGATTTGGAAATGGGCAAATTTCTTACTGAAAGGGCAACATTTTCCCACGTTCCGCTCTTTGCGGGTGCAATAGAGTACAGGAGACAGGAAGGCGGACCGATGGTCGTCGGGTTGCTCCAGGCCTTTGTGCCCAATCAGGGAGATGCCTGGACATATACCCTTGACTGGGTGGGAAGATATTATGGCAGAGTACTCGCCAAAAAAAGCGAAATTCAGGAAGCGCCTGCGGCGCCCGCTTCTCTTTTGGAGATTGCGTTTCAGGAGATACCTTTGCTTTTTCAGGAATTAATCGGCGGCGTCTATATTGAAATGACAACCCTCCTGGGAAAAAGAACGGCAGAGCTTCACCTGTCGCTTTCTTTCGAAACGGAAGACCCTGATTTTACCCCGGAGCCCTTCTCGGTGCTTTACCAGAGATCCCTCTATCAATCCATGCAGGTCCTTACAAAAAAAGTATTTGCGCTGCTGAGGAAAAATATGAAAAATCTACCGGATGAGGGACAAGCGTTAGCCGGTGAAATCCTCACTTTTGAAAAGGAGATCATGGGTCGTTTTAGCGCCCTTTTCAAGAGGAAGCTGTCAGCGATGAAGATAAGGATCCACGGGGATTATCACCTGGGGCAGGTGCTTTACACGGGGAATGATTTTGTAATCATCGACTTTGAAGGGGAACCCGCAAGGACTCTGAGTGAAAGAAGGCTGAAGAGATCGCCGTTACGGGACGTGGCAGGTATGATACGGTCATTTCACTACGCCGCCCACACAGCGCTTCTCAAGCATGCATCCGTCAGGCCGGAAGACATTCCGGTGCTTGAACCCTGGCTCAATCTGTGGTACAGATATATCGGGGGGACCTTTTTGAGGTCATACCTCAGCACCGCAGGAAACGCTTCATTTATCCCGAAGAGCAGGGAAGAGCTTGATGTCATGCTGAGGGCCTATCTCCTCGAAAAGGCGGTTTATGAGCTCGGATACGAATTAAACAACCGGCCGGAATGGGTGATTATCCCGTTGAGGGGCGTAAAACACCTGATGGGGGTCTGAGAGGATTGTTGTGGTACGTAGGACGCACCCTACAGGCTTGAAATTCCTTAAAAATAGCAAAGCCCTCGTTACCGGTAACGAGTATAAGATCAAAATACAAGGAAAGGGAAAAACTTTACAATAGAATACAATGGACAGATATATTTGCATACACGGACACTTTTATCAGCCACCGCGGGAAAACCCGTGGCTTGAGGCAATAGAAATACAGGATTCCGCTTACCCCTACCATGACTGGAACGAAAAGATCAACGCCGAATGCTACGCCCCGAATGCCGCATCCAGAATTCTGGATGCGGAAAGACGTATCCTCGGTATTGTCAGTAATTATGACAGGATAAATTTTAATTTTGGCCCTACCCTCCTTTCCTGGATTGAGACATATGCCCCTGATATCTATCAGGCGATACTTGATGCGGACAGGCAGAGCATGGGACGTTACTCAGGACACGGAAATGCAATTGCACAGGTTTATAATCATATTATTATGCCCCTTGCCAATACACGCGATAAACACACGGAAATAATCTGGGGCATAAAGGATTTTGAGCGCAGGTTTCAGCGTTTCCCCGAAGGTATGTGGCTCTCCGAGACTGCAGTTGATAGGGAGACACTGGATATCCTTGCCGAGCGCGGCATTAAGTATACAATACTTGCCCAGCATCAGGCATCCAGGGTAAGAAAGATCGGCGCCGAAAAGTGGAAAGATGTAAGCGGGGGGCGCATCGACCCTACGCGGGCATACGTGTGCAGATTGCCGTCTGGCCGCAGTATAAATATCTTTTTTTATGACGGTCCCATTTCCCGGTCAGTGGCATTTGAAAAATTACTGGGCCGGGGGGAAGATTTTGCCAATCGGCTGATGGGGGGCTTTTCCGCCACCCGAAAATGGCCACAGATTCTCAATATCGCAACGGATGGAGAGTCATACGGACATCATCACCGATTCGGAGACATGGCGCTTGCCTTTGCCCTTAACTATATAGAATCTCAGGGATTTGCACAATTGACAAATTACGGCGAATATCTGGAAAAATACCCCCCCCTGCACGAAGTTGAAATATTCAGCAATTCGTCCTGGAGTTGTATGCACGGTATAGAACGATGGAAGGGCAACTGTGGGTGTAATTCAGGCGGGCATCCTGAATGGAACCAGGAATGGCGCACCCCGCTGCGCAACGCCCTGGACTGGCTGAGGGACCAGATGGCGGTTCATTATGAGCAAAAGGCAAAAGAATATCTCAAAGATCCGTGGATGGCGCGGGATGATTATATCCATATTATTCTGAACCGCTCGGATGAAAACATGAACAGATTCTTTGAAGGACATGCCGTGAGGAATCTTACCAGGGACGAAAAGGTTTTGGCGCTCAAACTCCTTGAGATCCAGAGACACGCCCTGTTGATGTACACGAGTTGCGGGTGGTTCTTCGACGAACTCTCGGGCATTGAAACAGTGCAAATCTTGCAGTATGCGGGACGGGCAATACAGATGTCCGAAGGGTTTTTCCAGAACGGACTCGAAAAACTTTTCCAGGAAAGACTCAGCATGGCAAAAAGCAACGTACCGGAATTAAAAGACGGGGCACACATCTATGATAAATTTGTCAAACCGGATGTTATAGACCTGAAAAAGGTCGGTGCGCACTATGCCGTCAGTTCTCTCTACGAGGATTACTCAGAAAGTACCAAAATCTATTGCTATACGGTGTCCAGAGAAGACTATCATCGGGCAGAGGCCGGGAAAATAACAATCGCAACGGGACGTGTCTTTGTCAAATCTGAGATAATCATGGAATCCGAACGTTTGAGCTTTTGTGTATTACATCTCGGCAACCATGATTTCAGCGGGGGTGTGCGCACATTTCTCGGAGATGGCGCGTATCAATCGATGAAAGATGAAATTATGACATTATTTGAAAAAGGCGCCTTTGCAGATATTGTAAGATTGATGGATAAACATTTTGGCATGCATAACTATTCACTGCAGCATCTCTTCAGGGACGAACAGCGAAAGATTGTAAATCAGGTCATCAGTTCAACCCTTGAGGAATTTGAGGATACCTATTGTACCCTGTATGAAAACAATCGTATTTTGATGGGTTTTTTGCAGGAGACAGGTATGCCCATCCCAAGGGCGTTTTACACCGCCGCTGAGTTTATTCTTAATCGTAATTTAAAAAAGGTATTCGAAGAGGAAAAGGATATCGGCAGGATACAAAGCATCATTCACGACATAAAAAAATGGAACATCCCCGTTGATGCCTTAGATCATGAATTTGTCATTCGTCGCAGAATCGAGAAAGCAATGGATGAATTGCGCAAAAATCCCTCGGATTTTTCCCTGCTTCAGAGAATAGAGAGAAAGCTTTCCTTGCTCCTTGCGTTACCTTTCGAGATAAATCTCTGGCATGTGCAAAATGTTTATTATGCCCTGGCAAAAACGGCGTATAAAGAATTTCTGTCAAAGGCAAAAACCGGTGATGCGGACGCAGGCCGCTGGATAGAAGAGTTCAGACAGATTGGACAGAAACTGGCTTTCAATCTGGAGGCGGCGCTGCCCGAAACCCTGTAGGGTGAACTTCGTCGCGACGGTTTGGCAGTCTCACCACAAACGACGTTACATCCTGAGCTTGTCCTGAGATTGCCGCAGGGTCGGTCGAACGATTAAGGCGTTGTCCTACCATAGACCGTTTAAGCAGTTTAAACGGTTTAAACCGATAGGTAAATCTGCATGCACCCTTTGCAAACTTACGACAGGCTTAACCCATCCCGCGTTAAAATTATCCGTGAATAAAGATATTTTCATAAGCGAGGAATAAAAATGAATAAGAGAAGAAGCGGTATATTACTTCACATTACTTCCCTGCCATCGCCCTATGGCGTGGGTGACTTTGGAGATACAGCTTACAAATTCGTGGATTTCCTTGCAGAAACCCGGCAGTCCTTATGGCAGGTACTTCCTCTAAATCCAACACGGACAGTATACGGAAATAGTCCTTACAGCAGTTATTCAGCCTTTGCGGGAAATCATATTATGATAAGCCCTGATCTCCTGGTACGGGACGGTTTTCTTTCAAAATCTGATAGAGAAGGTTATACAACCTTTCCACATAACCGGGTTGATTACTACGCTGTTACCGCGTATAAAGAGAATGTCCTTCGTGTGGCATATAAAAATATGCACCGCAAGCTAGAGAAGGATTTTGAATTCGAAAGGTTTTGTAGTGAAAATGCATGCTGGCTCGATGACTATGCCGTATTTATATCCCTGAAGGAACACTTTCATGGAGTTGCCTGGATTGATTGGCCGGAGGATTTAAAGCGCCGAGAAGAGGAAGTTATCAGAGGCTGGAAAGAAAAATTGAGAGAAAGGATACTTATGGAAAAGTTTTTCCAGTTTCTCTTTTTTAAACAGTGGTTTTCTCTGAAAAAGTACTCTAACTCTAAAAACATCCAAATAATCGGCGATGTCCCTATTTATGTAACTTATGACAGCGCCGATGTATGGGCCAGCCCTGAGATTTTTAAGCTGGACGATGCAAAAAAACCCCTGTTCGTCGCCGGAGTCCCTCCCGATTATTTCAGCGCAACAGGACAATTGTGGGGAAATCCTATTTATAACTGGGATGTTCTTAAGGAAACCGGTTTCGCATGGTGGCTGAGGCGTACAGAATTCAACTTAAAACTCTTTGATATTGTCAGGCTCGATCACTTCAGGGGCTTTGTTTCATACTGGGAAGTCCCGGCAGGTGAAAAGACGGCAGTAAATGGGAGATGGGTAAATGCCCCTGCTAAAGATTTTTTTGATTTATTGTATAGACACTTCCCAAGTCTCCCCATTGTTGCGGAAGATCTGGGAGAAGAAATAACACCGGAAGTTAGGGAGATTATGAGCATCTTTGGAATTCCCGGCATGAAAGTGCTCCAGTACGCATTTGGTAAAGATTTACCAACAAGTCCATTTATTCCACACAATTACACAACAAGCTGCATTGTCTATTCCGGAACGCATGATAACAATACAACGAAGGGCTGGTATAAAAAAGAAATAAGTCATGAAGACAGAGACAGAATTCAAAAATATCTGGGAAGAGAAGTCACAGAAGACAACATCCACCATCATCTTATCAGGCTCGCCATGATGTCCGTTGCAAACATGGTCGTTTTCCCAATGCAGGATATACTCGGTCTGGGGGAAGAGTCACGCATGAATTTTCCGGCAACTTCAGAAAAAAATTGGGAATGGAGACTTTTGCCGGAACAAAGGACACCTGCCCTGATTCAGGAGCTATTAGAAGCAACTGTAATATACGGCAGAGGGTAAAATACAAAATTGAATGAGGCCTTCGGTAGCCTTTTCAACGTAACACGAACTTCAGTTCGTAAAATAAAAATATTACGATACTTATAGAGATAATAGTTCCTTAAAATCTCGAACATTTAAACAGATCATAAAGGAAACAATGCATGACCACGGAAACAATATCAGCTCCACGAATATCCGTTTCTACGTACAGGCTGCAATTCAATCACCTGTTCACATTCTCAGATGCCAAAAAAATTATTTCTTACCTTTACGGTATCGGTATCAGCGACATTTATGCCTCCCCCTATTTTAAATCGAGAGAAGGTAGCCTCCATGGTTATGATATTGTTGCCCATGATGCGATAAATCCGGAAATCGGCACAGAAGAAGAATACAACGAAATGATCCAGGAACTCCGGAAATACGGGATGGGCCAAATTCTCGACATCGTGCCAAACCACATGTGCATTACGAGCAAGGAAAATACCTGGTGGATGGACGTCCTGGAAAATGGCCTGAGTTCCAATTACGCAGATTTCTTTGACATTGACTGGGAACCGGTAAAAATTGAACTGAAAAACAAGGTACTCATCCCTGTTTTGGGCGATCAGTATGGAATTGTGCTTGAAAGACAGGAATTACAGCTTACCTTTGAAAACGGCGATTTCTTTCTTTATTACTATCAGCATAAGTTTCCTACAAGGCCAAAGACATACATAGATATATTACAGCATCGCATACATGACTTAAAAAATCATCTCTCACCCGAAGAACCTCATCTTAACGAGCTTTTGAGTATTATCACGGCATTAAACCATTTACCATCGCCTATCGAAAAAGATCCGGAAAAGATTACGGAACGATACCGCGAGAAAGAAATTATAAAGAAGCGTCTGTGGAATCTCTACAATGGGAATGCGGAGATTAAGACATTCGTGGATGAAAATGTGAAGATATTCAACGGGACAAAAGGCAAGCCGGAAAGCTTTGACTTTCTTGATAACCTCCTTAATCAACAGCTTTACAGGCTCTCGCAATGGAGTGTGGCTACCGAGGAAATAAATTACCGGAGGTTCTTTGACATCAATGACCTTGCAGCAATCCGTATGGAAAACCCGCTTGTTTTCAGGGAAACCCATAAACTGATTTTTAAACTTATCAGAGAAGGCAAGGTCACAGGATTGAGGGTCGATCATCCCGATGGGCTCTATAACCCTTCTGAATACTTCCAGAGGCTACAGAAAAACTGTTTTCTCTATAAAAGTCTTGATCTCCCAGGATATTTAACGGGAGCTTCTGATAGAGAAGCTGAAATACTGAGACAATACAATGAACTGTTGTCAACGGAACCTCAGATGAAGGCCTTTTATATTATCGGCGAAAAAATCCTTATCAAAGGAGAAAAGATACCGGAAGACTGGCCTATCTTCGGCACGACGGGATATGACTTTTTGAACTCCCTCAATGGTATCTTTGTCGAAACAACAAATGTAAAAATATTTGACGATATATACTCCAGGTTCATCAGGTCAAAGCTCAATTTCCAGAACATCGTTTATGAAAAGAAGAAATTAATTATGGAAGTGATTATGTCGAGTGAAGTCAATACCCTGGGACACTACCTGAACCGACTATCGGAGAAAAACCGGCATACAAGAGATTTCACCCTGAACAGCCTTACAAACGCGATAAAGGAAGTCATTGCCTTTTTCCCGGTATACAGGACGTATATAAAACCATCAGAGGTAACGGAAAGGGACCGAAAATATATTGAGATTGCGGTATCAAAGGCAAAAAGAAAAAACCCTGCCATGAGCGAGTCTGTCTTTGGCTTTCTCACAAACGTTCTTTTACTAAAATATCCTGAAAATTTTAAGGATGCAGACCAGCGGGAATGGCTCGATTTCGTCATGAAGTTTCAGCAGGTTACCGGGCCTGTTACAGCGAAAGGGATTGAGGATACGACCTTCTATTTCTATAACCGTCTCATTTCCCTCAATGAAGTGGGAGGAAGCCCGGAACGATTTGGCATACCCATGGAGACCTTTCACGGACAGAATAGAGAAAGGAGCAAATTCTGTCCTCACACCCTTATTGCCACCTCCACCCATGACTCAAAACGCAGCGAGGATGTGCGGGCAAGGATCAATGTCCTGTCGGAAATTCCTGATGAATGGAGAGAACATTTATCGCGATGGAAAAGGTTAAATAAGAAAAATGTCACCCTTGTTGAAGGTCAGGCAATACCGGATCCGAATGAGGAATACCTTCTTTACCAAACCCTAATCGGCGCATGGCCTATTGAACCATTAACCGGTCATGAATACGAAGTGTTTAAGAAACGGATAAAGGATTATCTGGTAAAGGCATTGAGAGAGGCGAAGGTTAACACAAGCTGGATAAATCCCAATAT
This sequence comes from Candidatus Brocadia sp., assembly GCA_011525665.1. GTDB lineage: Bacteria > Planctomycetota > Brocadiia > Brocadiales > Brocadiaceae > Brocadia. Next base: position 5,722 of record WYAU01000102.1, on the reverse strand, counting down.
GAATTACGAGAATACCCTGACGAATTTTATCGAGGCCATCCTGAACAATACACGGAGAAATAAATTTCTGAATGATTTTCAGATATTTCAAAAGAAGATATCCCATTACGGCATATACAACTCCCTTTCACAAACACTGTTGAAAATAACCTCCCCGGGAATCCCCGATTTTTACCAGGGAACTGAGTTATGGGATTTCAATCTTGTTGATCCCGACAACCGCAGGCCCGTTGATTATAGTATAAGAATCAGGATGCTGGAGGAACTGAAAAGGAACGAGCAGGAAATGCCGCTATCGGAGCTTGCTAAGGAATTGACCATCACCAAAGACACCGGTAAGATAAAGCTCTACCTGATATATAAAGCCCTCACTTACCGGAAAACACATAGAGAAATATTCGAGCGCGGGGAATATGCTCCCCTTGAAGTAACGGGAGAAAAGGCTGTGAATGTTTGCGCATTTGCAAGGAAATTCGGTAATTCCACGGTACTGGTTGTCGCCCCCAGATTTTTTACACGGCTTATGCAACAACCTGAAAGCCTGCCCTTTGGCACAGATGTTTGGAAAGATTCATTTATTATGGTACCGGCGGGGGAAACAGGGGAAAAATACCGGAACATTTTTACCGGAGAAGTTGTTACGACAGCAAATTACAAAGATGCGACTATCTTATATCTGTCAGAAATATTCACCCATTTTCCTGTAGCTCTCATGGAAAGGTTCGCCTGATGCAGGAACAGTATCCTTCTGCAGTAACACTTTATTCTTCGCTCTTTATTATCTCATTATTCTTTTTTGAAAACTCTGTTTCTGATGCAGCCGACGTATTTGCGAAAAAACTTTCTGAATGGAATACCATTATAGCAGATTGGGGAGGCACCCGAACGGAGATCGCTGATAAAGGGCTTACGTTCCAGGCTGTTTATACCGGTGAGACCTTCTCCAATGTTTCAGGCGGGTTTCATCGCAGGACGGTATATCTTGACAATGTGGACCTCATTCTCATCCTTGATGCTGAGAGATTGTTCGGTTGGAAGGATACATCTTTCTTTGTTTACGGTTTAGGCAATCAGGGGGACAATCCCAGCGAAAATACGGGAGATGCTCAAACTGTCAGCAACATTGCAACCTTCGATACCTGGAAGCTCTATGAAGCCTGGGTGCAAAAAAACCTGTTACATAATCAACTGTCAATTCTCATGGGGCTCTATGATCTAAACACCGAATTTGACTGGCTAAAGTCCGCCTCGTTGTTTATCAACAGCTCACACGGTATTGATCCGACTTTCTCCCAGAGCGGTGAAAACGGTCCATCAATCTTTCCTAACACAACGATTGGAGCACGGGCGAAGTGGAAACCAGTCCCGTGGTTTTACCTTCAGACCGTTGTACTGAATGGTCTGGCAGGTGATCCTGGAAATCCGAAGGGCACGCATGTTCTATTCGATAGAAATAATGGAATCTTATCTGTCACAGAGACAGCATATCTGATAAGACCGGAACCCTATGCACTAAAACATAAGCGTATACGCCGTCTCGGCAGGCTTATAACGCCTGAATATGAGGGGAAAATTGCTTTTGGAACATGGTTTTATACAGCGGAATTTGACGCCCTGGCACGGATTGACACCGCAGGGAATCCTGTTCAAATTCATGGAAACCATGGTGTGTATGTGTTTGCTGAACAGACTATTTATTATGAAAAGGAGGACCCGTTGCAAAATCTGACCCTGTTTGTCAGATTGGGACTTGCCGATACACGAATAAACCGCTTTGGTTTTTATACTGGTGGCGGGGCAGTATATAAAGGTCTGATTCCAGGCAGAAATACCGATGAGATTGGTTTTGCCGTAGCAGGGACGCATAACGGTAGTGAGTATGAAAGGGCACAGGCAAGAGCAGAAATACCCGTTGACGACTCAGAATGGAATCTGGAGATAACTTACCGCGCTCAAATAACGAATAGTTTTGCAGTGCAACCTGATATTCAATACATTATAAATCCTGATACCACCCCTTTAGTAAAAGACGCGCTAGCCATTGGTATACGGTTCGAGATTATCTTCTAGAAAGTATAAGTTTGAAAGTAATATTTATATCAAAGAAAAAGGGAGGAGAAAAAGGCACATGAAAACAGTTACAATTCTTCTTATCTGTATCCTTTTCATTACCTGTCAAATATTTATTATCAATATCATCCAGGCAAACGAATGGGGTCTGGAGAGACCACCTTTAGAATCGGATAAATGCGATAGCGTCATACTCCATTATGACGGAAAGACATGGATTCGGTACCCGTTTATCTGATATTTATGGATTCACTGACAGCAATATTTTTGCTGTCGGAGATCAGGGTCTGGTACACCATTACGATGGCAAGTCGTGAACTCGTAAAGAAAGCCGTATTCTTATAGATTAAAGAGTATTTGGGGTAACGACAGTAAAAACATCTATACGGTAGGAGATTACGGCACTATCCTCTATTATAATGGTAAAAATTGGACGAAAATGAAAAGTAATACGAATTATCTCTTGTTAGGTATATGGGGTAATAGAAAGAACAACGTATATGTTGTCGGACATAATCCGGAAATACATTATTAAAACCAGCCTTGAAATATTATCCCGAAGACTTTATGAGGAATGAAAAATGAATTGGTATCAACTCCATATAAAAGAAATCATGCAGAAGCTCGGAACGTCTGAAGAAGGATTGACCGACAATGAGGCCGGCAAGCGCCTTCAGCAATATGGATTGAATAAACTTGTCGAAGAAGAAAAGATTAGCAGGCTGAAAATCCTTTTCCACCAATTCACCAGTCCGCTTATTTATATCCTTCTTGTAGCCGCCGTTGTAACGGCCGTTCTTAATGAATACATTGATACCAGTGTAATTATGGCGGTTGTTGTCCTTAATGCAATTATTGGCTATATCCAGGAATATAAGGCGGAACAGGGTGTCAGGGCGCTCAAGAAGATGCTCATACCAAGGGCACGGGTTTTGAGAAACGGTAAAGAGAAAGAGATAAACAGTGAGGAACTTGTACCCGGAGATATCGTACTCCTGGCATCCGGCACCAAGGTGCCGGCGGACTTGCGGCTGTTCAGGACGTATGAATTAAGGATTGAAGAGGCAATGCTTACCGGCGAGTCTGTCCCCGCTGAAAAATCCATTGCAATAATAGGGGAAGATAACCTGACCCCCGGAGACCAAAAGAATATGGCATTTATGGGGACAGTCGTGGTAAGTGGTAGGGCAAAGGGTCTCGTGGTAGAGACAGGGTCAAAGACTGTGCTTGGCAGTATTGCCAGGGAGGTTAAAGAGATAGGAGTCACGAAGGCGCCACTTCAGAAAAAGATAGAAAATTTCGCAAAATATATTGGATTCATTGTTATGGCAGCTTCTGTGGTGCTTTTTGGTATAGGCATAATAATTGGTGAAAGCATACATGACATGTTCATGACTGCAGTGGCGGCTGCTGTAGCTGCCATACCTGAAGGACTTCCCATCGTCGTGACCATAGCTATGGCTATTGGCGTGGCCAGGATGGCAAAACATAACGCCATCATCAGAAAACTTCCGGCTGCTGAAACCCTCGGAAGTACCACGGTAATCTGTTCAGATAAGACGGGAACCCTTACAAAAAACGAGATGACCGTCAGGTTAATCTACGACGGAGAGCATATATATAATATTACCGGAAACGGATATGAACCCAAAGGCGAGATACACCATGGTCAGATGTCAGTTAAATCAGAAGAAAAAAAGAAACATCTTCAGGTGTTGCGGATTGGACTCCTCTGCAATGAATCAAATATTTACGAGGAAGACGGTCAGTATAAGGTTGACGGAGACCCTACGGAAGGGGCGCTTATCGTTTCTGCAATGAAGGCCGGTCTCATGCCGGAAGAGGAAAAGAAGCACTTTCCGCAGATTGCAATCATACCCTTTGAGTCCGAACATGGCTACATGGCAACCCTTCACAGACACGGCGGGAAAAAGTTTGTCTTTGTGAAAGGTGCACCTGAGAAGGTACTGGATATGTGTACCGGATCTGGGGACGGTGACGGTTCCAGGAAAAAAGAGATTTTACATATCGCCGGCAATTTTGCAAAAGAGGGTATGCGGGTACTTGCCTGTGCTTACAAGGAAGCTCCGCACGACATGGAGGAACTTACCCACCATGACCTGCCGTCAGGTATGATCTTTGCCGGTTTACAGGGAATGATGGACCCGCCAAGGCCGGAATCCATTGAGGCCATAAATGGTTGTAAACAGGCGGGCATCAGAACCATCATGATAACGGGCGACCATGCAGTCACCGCAGTATCAATTGCAAAAAAACTCGGATTGGGTAGTGAGAATCCTGATGTAATTACAGGCAAAGAACTTGAAACGATGAGTGATGAAGAACTCTTTCGTAAGGTGAAGGATGTCGCTGTGTATGCACGTGTCTCTCCACACCATAAATTGAGGATCGTACAACAATTGAAGAGGCACGGCGAGGTTGTCGCTGTTACAGGTGATGGTGTTAATGATGCTCCCGCCCTTAAGGAAGCACACATAGGTATCGCTATGGGAAGAACAGGAACCGATGTTGCAAAGGAGGCGTCTGATATGGTCCTTGTAGACGATAATTTTGCAAGTATATTTAATGCCGTCAAAGAGGGACGGATACTCTTCGACAATATCCGCAAGGTCGTCTTCTTTCTTATACCAACCGGTATAGCTACCATAATTTCCATTATTGCCACGCTTATTCTTGGTATACCAATGCCATACGTGCCCACCCAGCTTCTCTGGATAAATATCGTTACGAATGGTTTGCAGGATGTAGCCCTTGCCTTTGAACCTGGGGAAAAAGGGATAATAAACAGACCGCCGAGAGAGCCGGGTGAGGGTATATTGTCCCGGCTTCTGATAGAAAGAACCTTTCTTGTTGCCCTTATAATTAGCGGTGGTATTGTTTATAATTTTATCTCAGCCTTACAGGAAGGTGTTTCCCTTGAAAAGGCAAGATCCGTTGCCATGACAACAATGGTCTTCTTCCAGTTCTTTCAGGCGTGGAATTCACGTTCAGAAATCCGGTCTGTTTTCAGGATTAGTCCGTTCAGTAACCTGTTCCTGTTTTACAGCATGATAGCTGCCTTTTTTGCCCAGCTTGCGGTGCTCTACGTACCAGCCCTTCAGTGGGTTTTTAAAACGGAGCCGCTTACAGAAATGGAATGGGTGAACGTAGGAGCAATAACAGTAACCATTGTAATTGCCGTTGAGATTGATAAATGGATAAGGAGGCGGTGGTTTTTGAAAACTTACAACGCGTATTTTCAGACACTACCGCTCATAGCAAATAAAATCAGACAATCAATACAGAAATTGAGGCCTGAAAGGCCGTTAGATAAAGGGTCGTAGGGGTCAGACCTTGAAAATAGGCGTGCCCAGGGAAGGGTACTGCTTTCTAGCGGGTGAAAGTCCCGTCGTGGTAAAAGCCGGAGCCATGTAGCTTGGATGGCAGGGGGCGATGGAAACATAACCTTCTGAAGCCCATCGACAAAGTCGGCGTAAGGCCGGTGAGCAAATATCCGGGTCGTAGCTTACGTGAACGTAGAAGTAGCCTCGTAAAAGTCAAGAACCACTGGCCGAGCCTGTCAATTTTAGGCGAAGGCGGAATTCTTTCACCCCAACTGGCTAAGAGGGAAAAGAACGGTGGCGGGGTATCA
>WYAU01000015.1 GCA_011525665.1 Candidatus Brocadia sp. | reverse complement strand
GTGACAATGTGAAGATAAATGTGGAGTTGTTGACGCCGATAGCAATGGATGAGGGGCTGAGGTTCGCTATCCGGGAAGGCGGAAAGACCGTCGGCGCCGGTGTCGTTACAAAAATTATTGAATAAAATAGCATTTTAATGTTGACTTTTATTAAATATGTGTTAACATCATTCCCTTTTGCAACTAAAGGTTTATTCATTTCATTTTTGGAGTATTAGAGTGCTGGATCAGAAAATACGAATACGAATGGAGGCTTACGACCATAGGATTTTGGATCAGTCGGCTTTGGAAGTAGTGGAAACGGCGAAACGCACCGGTGCTAAGGTTTTTGGGCCTGTCCCCTTGCCCACGCGCATCGAGAGATATACCGTGCTCCGGTCGCCGCATGTTGACAAAAAATCCAGAGAACAATTTGAGATAAGAACGCATAAGCGATTGATTGATATCGTTGAACCTACGGCAAAGACTATGGATGCGTTAAACAAGATAAATATGCCTGCTGGTATAGAAATTAAAATAAAAGCATAAATATTAAGAGATATTACTTTCATAGGATTGAGGTGAAAAAAGGATGCTAAAAGGTTTTCTTGGGAAAAAAATAGGGATGACTCAGATATATGCAGAGGATGGTCGGTTGCTTCCGGTAACGCTGATCCATGCGGGGCCCTGTAATGTTTTGCAGATAAAAACCGTTGAAAATGATGGGTATGCGGCTGTTCAGTTAGGGTTTGATAATAAGAAAAAGAAAAATGCAAATAAACAGGAAATCGGCCATGCAGCGAAGGCCTCTGCGGATCCAAAGAGCTTTGTCTGTGAAGTAAGCCCTGAGACGGGTGCTGATATTAAATTGGGGCAAAGTATCACTGTGGATATATTTAATGACGTCAAAAAGGTAAATGTGATTGGTACAACAAAGGGGAAGGGTTTTGCCGGTGTGATGAAAAGATGGAATTTTAAAGGTGGTCTTAATACTCATGGGTCAACCAGGCATAGGCCCCCCGGTTCTATAAGCTCAAATACAGACCCAGGAAGGGTGTTTCGCGGGAAGAAGATGGCTGGAAGGTTGGGCGGGGAGCGTGTAACGATAAAAAATATTGATGTTGTTAAAATAGATAAAGACAGGAACCTGTTGTTTGTCAGGGGTGCCGTTCCGGGGCATAAAGGAAGTTATCTTGTAGTGAATAAAGTAATGACGAAAAAGATAGGTAAATGAAATTATGGATATACCGGTATACAACAAAATAGGGGAAAAGATAGACAGCATACAATTGGAAGATGAGAAGTTTGGTGGTCCTGTACGAGAAACTTTGCTTCGTGACGCTGTCATAATGTATGAGGCAAATAAAAGACAGGGAACTGCCTGCACAAAAACAAGGGGAGAGGTTGCCGGAGGCGGGAGGAAGCCGTGGGTGCAAAAACACACCGGCAGGGCGAGGGCCGGGAGTATCCGTTCCCCGCTCTGGAAAGGCGGCGGTGTGGCATTTGGTCCTCGGCCAAGAGATTATTCCTACGCTATTCCAAAAAAGGCAAGAAAGAAGGCGCTTTTTTCTGCTCTGGCTTCCAGGATTCGAGACAATGAACTGGTTGTTATGAATGAATTCGATTTCGATGCACCCAAGACCAAAAACATGGTTGGAATTTTGAAAGCGCTCGGAATATTAGGAGAAAGTTGTCTGATCGTTATGCCAAAAGCCGATAAGATGGTGTGGAAATCTGCCAGAAATATTCCTTCTGTGAAAGTAATGACCAGTGCTGACCTGAATGCATACGAGGTGTTGAAGCCAAAAAAAATACTGCTTACAAAGGAAGCTTTGCATACTATAAAGTAGGAGTTGCGCGTTTTATGAATAGTTATCAGATAATAAAAAGGCCCCTGCGGACAGAAAAAAGTGTTGCGGATGGGGAAAGTACAAACTCGTACCACTTTGAGGTTGATTTGCGGGCGAATAAAATTCAGATTAAAGAGGCGGTCGAGAAATTCTTTAACGTAAAGGTCAATGTTGTCAGGACTCTCATCAGGAAAGGAAAGCAGAGAAGGGTGAGGTTTAAATTGGGGAGGACGAAGGATTGGAAAAAGGCCATCGTTACGTTGAAAGAGGGATCAACTATAGATCTTGGCTATTAAGGTAATTAAGTAAGCCGAAACATTGTGAAGAGGGCGGATATTTATGGGTATTGTTTATTATAAACCGGTAACTGCGGGAAGAAGATTTGCTAGCGTCTCCGATTTTTCAGAGATCACCAGAAATAAACCTGAAAAGTCGTTATTGATGCCTTTGAAAAAAACCGGCGGCAGGAATTCTGAAGGTAAAATAACGGCAGAGCATATAGGAGGAGGCTGCAGGCGTCACTATAGAATTATTGACTTTAAGCGAAGGAAGGACGATGTTCCGGCAAAAGTTGCAAGCATAGAATACGATCCTAATCGCTCTGCGCGAATTGCGTTGTTGCATTATGCAGACGGCGAAAAAAGATATATACTTGCGCCTGAAACTTTGCAAGTAGGACGGATTGTGCTGTCTGGGGAAAAAGTAGAGCCTGAAATTGGTAATTGTATGCCTTTAAAAAATATACCGTTAGGTTTTGAGATACACAATATTGAATTGCGCGTAGGGCAGGGAGGCCAGTTGGTTCGTTCTGCTGGCAATTCGGCAAAATTGATGGCAAAGGAAGCGAACTATGCACACATAGTTCTTCCCTCGGGAGAGGTGCGAAAGGTATTTTACGGTTGCAGAGCAACCATAGGGAAGCTCGGGAACTCTGACCATAATAATGTCAGGATAGGGAAGGCAGGCAGAAATCGATGGAAGGGCATAAGGCCTCATGTGAGAGGAGTTGCGCAGAATCCAGTTTCACATCCCTTGGGAGGTGGTGAAGGCAGGAGTGGTGGCGGAAGGCATCCTTGTTCTCGAACGGGGTTGTTGGCAAAGGGTGGGAAAACGAGAAAAAAGAAAGCGCTCAGTAATAAATTCATTATGCGGAGAAGGAAGATTGGTACAAGGGGAAATCTATAGAGTGAGAAATTAGCACTCAGGAGAGACTATGAGCCGTTCAGTCAAAAAAGGACCATATATTGACAGTAAGTTGATGAAGAAGGTATTGAAACAAAAAGAATCAGGTAGTAATGAGCCTATTCGGACATGGGCAAGAAGTTGTACGATAGCGCCTGAATTTGTATCGCATACATTTATGATTCATAATGGCAAAATATTTCAAAGACTTTTTGTCACCGATGATATGGTTGGTCACAAGCTCGGTGAGTTTGCACAAACGCGGATTTTTAGGGCGCATGGAGGGGTTAAAAAGAAGGAAACTCCCCATGGTTAATTAGCTGTAATAAGGTTTATTTTTTTTCTTTCTTTTGTAGAGAGCGCTGAAAGGTCGTATTGCAATGGAATTTAAATCCTGTTATAAATATGCTCGGATATCTCCGCGAAAGGCAAGATATGTTATTGATCTTGTCCGGGGAAAATCCGTTAACGACGCATTGAGAATTTTGAGAGTGACTCACAAGCGATCATCCTATATGATCGATAAGGTAATACGGGCGGCGATAGCTGCAGCTAACGAAAATTTAGACGTGGATGTCGACTCGCTGTATGTGACGCAAGCCCTTGTTGATGCTGGTCCGACTCGAAAATGGCAACGTCCAAGACCGCGTGGTATGTCTGCGCGCATTTTGAAACGAACGAGTCATATCACAGTTGTGTTATCAGAAAAGTCTGGGGAAAAAGTATTTAAGAATAAATGAGGAGATAAGATGGGTCAAAAGGTTTGCCCAATTGGTTTACGGCTGGGAATTACACAGGGGTGGAAGTCTCTGTGGTATGCAGATAAGAAAGACTTCGGTTCCCTGTTGGTTGAAGATCAGAAGATAAGAAAAATAATAAAGAAAAATTATGGTTTTGCCGGAATTCCCTTTATAGAGATTGAAAGGACGCGGCAAGATGCAAAGGTGACGTTGCATACTGCGCGCCCTGGATTGATTATTGGAAGAAAAGGTGCCGAGGTTGATAAACTGAGAGATGAAATACAGAAGCTCATAGATCGTGAAGTAGTTATAAAAATAAAGGAAATTAACAAACCGGAGTTATATGCGCAGCTTGTTGCTGAAAACATAGCAGAGCAACTGGAGAAAAGGGCTGCTTTCCGAAGAGCGATGAAAAAAGCGATGGACGCATCTGTTGATGCGGGCGCAAAGGGTGTGAAGATGCAGGTAGCCGGCAGATTGGGTGGCGCTGAAATTGCGAGAACGGAAAAAATGTCGTTTGGAAGCATTCCTTTGCATACATTACGGGCGGATGTTGATTATGGTTTTGCAGAGGCAAAAACCACCTATGGGGTGATCGGGGTAAAAGTATGGATTTATAAAGGTCTAATTGGTTCCGATAAGGAGAAAAGATATGCGCCTGATGCCAAAGAGGGTGAAGTTCAGGAAATCGCAAAGGCAGAAAATTAAGGGAAATGCCACGAGGTGCAATACGGTAGCCTTTGGTGAGTTTGGTTTGCAATCCCTGGAGCCAGGTTGGATAACAGCCCAGCAGTTAGAGGCAGGGAGGGTATCCGCTTCACAATATCTTCCGAGGGAAGGAAAGCTAACGATACGGGTTTTTCCTCATAAATCTGTTACGTCAAAGCCGATCGAAACCAGGATGGGTAAGGGTAAAGGTGAGCCCGAATTTTGGGTTGCCGTAGTGAAACCCGGCACAATGCTCTATGAACTCAGCGGTATAACAGAAGAAGTTGCTCGGCTGACGTTTAACAGAATTGCTCATAAAATGCCGGTTAAGGTGCGCCTAGTTCAGAGGAGAAAGACGATTTGAAGACCAGTGAGATCAGAAACAAGTCCAGGCAGGAAATTCTGGACGAAATTGACGCGAGTAGACGAGAATTGCTAAATATTCGTTTTCAATGGCAGGCAGGTGAGACCCGGAATCCTGCTCAGAGAAAGGATATTCGAAGAAATATTGCGCGCTTAGAAACTATACTCAGAGAGATGGATTCAGGCGTAAATAAGCATCTTAGTGCAAAGGAGTAAAAAGAGAGATGAATGGTGAAAATCCAAGGGGGCGAAGAAGGAAAGTTGTTGGAATGGTGGTTGGCAACAAGATGCAGAAAACGATCGTAGTGGAAGTCACGCGTCTTGTTAAGCATCCGAGATACGGAAAGTATGTTAAAAGGTCTACCATTTATAAATCTCACGATGAGAGCAGTCAGGCGGGAATCGGCGATAAGGTAGAGATTATAGAAACCCGGCCATTGAGCAAAACGAAAAAGACAAAGCTGGTGAGAATCATTGAGAAGGCAAAGCGGTAAATTGAAATTGGAGTTTTTGAAATGATAATGGAACAAACAAAGTTGGATATCGCAGATAATAGCGGAGCAAAAAGGGCCACTTGCATCAAGGTGCTTGGTGGGGCAGGAAGAAAATATGCTACGGTAGGTGATGTTATTGTTGCCGCGGTGAAAAAGGCTATACCTGAAGGTGTAGTAAAAAAGGGGGATGTTGTGAAAGGGGTTGTTGTCAGGACAAAAAAAAATATTCGCAGAGAAGACGGGTCGTATTTAAAATTTGATAAGAATGCGATAGTTATCATCGATAATGATGGTAATCCGCGAGGAACGCGTATATTCGGTGCTGTAGCCAGGGAGCTAAGGCAGAAGAATTTTATGAAGATAGTATCTTTGGCTGCCGAAGTCGTTTAAAAAAATCGGAGAGGGATAAAATAAGTAACTTTGGAGAGATTTATGCATGTTCGTGTGAACGATTTTGTTGCTGTAATGGCCGGCAACGAGGTAGGTAAGACAGGAAAGATAATCAAAGTTTTACGGGATAAGCAAAGGGTTGTAATAAAAGGTATAAATTTAGTCTATAAGCATACGAAGCCGAGCCAGAAAAATCCGCAGGGGGGAAGGATACAGAAGGAGGCTTCTCTATCTGCAGCGAATGTGTTGCCAGTTTGTCAAAACAAGGGCTGCAAGAAATACGGTAAGGGCGTTAGGATAAGGAAGAAAATGATGGAAGGTGGCGGTAAGCTACGTGTGTGTGTATATTGTGGTTCGGAAATTGTGTCTGCAGAATGAAAGTTTAGGATTTAAAATATGGCGAGATTGCTGGAAAAGTATAAGCAACAGGTAATACCACAACTTATAGAAAAGTACAGGCATAGAAACAGATTGTCTGTACCGAAACTGCAAAAGATAGTTGTTAATATGGGTATAGGTCGGGCAACGGAAAATAAAAAGCTCATAGATGAAGGGGTTAAGCACCTCTCAGTCATTGCCGGGCAGAAGCCGCTCATTACGAAGGCGAAAAAGGCGATTTCTGGTTTTAAACTCAGAAAAGGCCAGGCTATCGGATGTAAAGTAACTCTTCGTGGAAAAAGGATGTATGAATTTTTGGATCGGATAATTAGCATTGTTTTGCCAAGAATAAGAGACTTTAGAGGGCTTCCTGCGGGGTCTTTTGATGGCCGTGGAAACTATACAATTGGTCTTACAGAGCAGATTGTATTTCCTGAAATAAGCGTTGAGTCCGTTGAATTTGTTCAAGGGATGGATATTACTTTAGTAATCACGGGTAATTCGAATGAGCAATCTTTCGAATTATTACGGTTATTAGGTATGCCTTTTAGATCAGAATAGGGAGTGTGAATGGCAAGGAAATGTCTTATTGAGAAGTCGAAGAAGGAACCTAAGTATCAGACAAGAAGGTATAATAGGTGTAAATTATGCGGGCGCCGCAGGGCTTACTATCGAAGGTTCAATATTTGCAGGCTTTGTTTTCGGAAGCTTGCCTCAAAAGGTGAGATACCCGGAGTTAAAAAGGCAAGCTGGTAGGGAATGCGTGGGCGCATTTGATCAGAGAACAGTACTAAAAATTAAGGAACGTAATCATGTGTATGACAGATACAATATCTGATATGCTTACACGTATCAGAAATGCGAGTGTGATTAAACGGGAAAGTGTGGATATCCCTTCGTCCAAATTAAAGGTGTCGATTTTGAAAATACTGAAAGAAGAGGGTTTTATAAAAGAATTCAAAGAGATGCCGGGCGAGAATAACCAAAAAACAGTAAGGATTTATCTGAAGTATGGGCCGCTAAAACAACGGATAATAAATAATTTAGAAAGAGTAAGCAAGTCGAGCCGGAGAATTTATAAAAAAGCAGAGGAAGTCAGTAAAATTTTTGGTGGGATAGGCGTGGCTATATATTCTACATCAAATGGGGTAATGAGCGACAAAGAATGCAGGAAACGCAAAATTGGCGGAGAGCTTATCTGTATTGTATCGTAGTGTGTTTTATCAGGATAGGGGTTTGGTTATGTCACGAATAGGAAAACAACCCGTTAGTGTTCCTGACGGTGTGAAGGTGTCAATAACGGGTGGCACGGTGAATATTGAAGGGCCAAAGGGAAAAATGAGTCAGGTATTCCATTCTGATATGGTTGTGGAATATAATCAGCAGGATAAGAAAGTTTTCGTTAAAAGACCTTCTGATGAAAAATATCACAAGGCTTTGCACGGTTTGACCCGAGCTCTGATTGCAAACATGATATTGGGTGTGACGAAAGGTTTTTCAAAGAATCTCGAAATAGTTGGCCTTGGCTACAATGCCAAAGTGCAAGGTAAAGATCTTGTATTGTCACTTGGTTATACACATCCGGTGCATCTGGAAATTCCAAAAGGAATAAAGGTGGATGTCACCAATCCTACGAATCCGGCTAAACTTACGGTTTCCGGTTCTGATAAGCAGATGGTAGGTCAATTTTCAGCAATAATAAGAGCAAAAAAGCCGCCGGAGCCATATAAAGGGATGGGAATTAGATACGAGGCAGAGATTGTCAGGAGAAAGGCTGGAAAGGCATTTACGTCGGGTGCTGCATAGTTGATTAGGAGAATGGCTTTATTATGGATCTTATAAAGGAAAAAATACGGAAAAGAGAAAGACGTCACCGCAGGATTAGGCGGAAAGTGATAGGGACGAATGAAAGGCCGCGTTTGAGCGTCTGCCGGACTTTAAAACATATTTATTGTCAAATTATCAATGATATTGAGGGGAAAACCCTGGCTGCAGCGTCTACGCAATCTCCCGATGTACGGTCGCAGATTAAATATGGCGGAAATGTGAAGGCCGCCGAGATTGTAGGAAAAAAGATTGCGGAGGAGGCGCAGAGTAAAGGAATTACTAAGGTTGTTTTCGACAAGGGCGGCTACAAGTATCATGGAAGGGTGAAGGCGTTGGCGGAAGGTGCGAGAAATCATAATTTGAGTTTCTAAAAAACCGATTCTTACAAGGAGATAGATTTGGCGCGTTTGGAAGAACCATTAAATTTAGAGGAAACCGTTGTCAGGGTTAATCGGTGTACGACTGTTACAAAGGGTGGAAAGTCCATGAGTTTTAGCGCCCTTGTGGTCGTTGGGGATAGAAAAGGAAGCGTAGGTATCGGCTTTGGCAAGGCGCGTGAGGTGCCGAACGCGGTAAATAAAGCAGTTAAGGAAGCGAAAAAACAGCTGGCTAAAATTCCATTGATAGGTGATACAATACCCCATGAGGTTTGGGGGAGGTTTAAGGCGGCCAATATATTCTTGAAACCGGCTTCACCGGGGACGGGGATTAAGGCAGGAGCGTCGGCGCGGGCAGTGCTTGAGTCTGCCGGAATTAAGAATATCCTGACAAAATGTTATGGCAAAAGAAATCCGCTTAACGTCGCTAAGGCGACTCTGGTGGGACTGAAGTCATTAAGGACAAAAGAAGAGATAGAAGCATTAAGGGGAGTGAAGATCGGATGAATCTTAAAGATGTGAAAGCAGTGCCGTTTCATAGAAAGCGCAGGAAGCGAGTAGGCCGTGGCAGGGGATCGGGGATGGGAAAGACATCCGGAAGGGGTGGCAAAGGTGCTACGGCAAGATCGGGAAATGAAACCAGCATACAGTTTGAGGGGGGGCAGACCCCGCTTTTTCGAAGATTGCCTAAGAGAGGGTTCAATAATCCTTTTAAGAAGAGATATGCGATCGTTAACATAAGAGACATCGCTCACTTTGAGTCAGGAACAACGGTTACCATAGACAGGTTAAAAGACACGGGTATAATCAAAAAAGTTTTAGATGGCGTAAAAGTACTTGGTGATGGCGATATTAAAAAGTCTTTGACCGTTGTAGCGCACAGGTTCAGCAAGGTTGCTATGGAAAAGATTAAGGCAGCGGGAGGGGAAGCAAAGGTTATATCATGATAGAGCAATTTGGCAACATTTTTCGAATTCCAGAATTACGCAAGAAGGTGTTGATAACCCTTGGGCTTATTGCCTTGTGTCGAGTCGGGGTCTACATACCGATACCAGGAATCGATACGATGGTTTTGAAGTCGTATTTCAATCAATTTACGCAGACCGGTGTGGGCCAATTGCTAGGGCTTGTGGATATGTTCGCGGGTGGTGCCTTGGCCTCTGGCGCAATCTTTGGTTTGGGGGTTATGCCCTATATTAGCGCATCGATCATTTTCCAGTTGTTGGTTGGTGTAGTGCCGTACCTGGAGAGATTACAAAAAGAGGGAGATGCAGGGAGAAAAAAGATTAATCAATATACCAGGCTGGCTACTGTAGGGCTTTGTCTTTTTCAGGCTTTTGTGATGACCCGAACGCTTTATACTGTCGAGATTAATGGGGTTCCGGTAATCCCTGTCTATCTTCAGGGTTTCGGATTTCAGGCGATGGCAGCACTCCTCTTAACAACAGGAACCATGACACTAATGTGGATCGGAGAGCAAATTGAGGAGCACGGGATCGGGAGCGGCATTTCGATAGTGATCATGGTTGGTATTATCGACCGCTTGCCGTGGGCATTCTCACAAGTGATGCAGGATTTTACATTTTCTGTAACCCCGGCCGAACACCAGATTGGGATTGTGAAACTAATTGTTCTGTTGGGTATGTTTCTGGCCATTGTTGGAGGGGTTGTATACATCACACAAGGTCAAAGGCGCATCCCCGTGCAACAGGCGAAACACACACGAGGGAGAAAGGTCTATGGGGGTCAAAGGCACTTTTTACCGCTTCGCGTGAATCAGGCGGGTGTGATGCCGATTATATTCGCCCAATCTCTTCTCATATTTCCCGCAGCAATTATGCAAGGGATTCAGGTTAGGCTGGAGCCGGGTAGTTTTGGATACTGGTTTACTTCACGTTTATCTGATATTTTGCAGGGCGGGGTGATTTACGTTATCCTTTATATACTTCTCATAACATTTTTTTGTTATTTTTGGACTGCGATTCAGTTCAACCCTAAAGAGATGTCGAATAATATGAAGGATTACGGAAGCTTTATACCGGGAATCAGGCCTGGCCAAAGGACTGCGGAATATTTAGAAGGAATTATGGGCAAAATTACGCTAGCAGGTGCCGCATTTCTGGCCTTGATTGCGATCTTGCCAAAACTTGTAGCGGGGGGTTTTGAGCTTAATCGTGCTATAGCTGGTTTTTATGGAGGGACGGGTTTACTTATAATCGTTGGTGTAGCGCTTGATATGGTTCAACGAATAGAATCACATATGATTATGAGGCAGTACAGCGGCTTTCTGAGCGGCGGCGCAAGAATTCGAGGAAGAATGGGATGAGAATAGTGTTTCTCGGGCCGCCGGGGGCAGGGAAAGGCACGCAGGCAGAAATCATTAGTAAAGAAAAAAAGTTACCGCACATATCCTCGGGAAATTTGTTAAGAGAAGCGGTTGAGACTAAATCTGAAACGGGAAGGAAGGCGCGCGATTATATTGAAAAAGGATTGCTGGTCCCGGATGAGATAGTCGTAGATATCATTAAAGATCGTATATTAAGGGATGACTGCAAAAGTGGGTTTATTTTAGATGGATTTCCCCGGACGCTTTCCCAGGCGAAGGTATTGGATGAGATGTTAAAGAAACTGGGGAACAGGCTGGACTTGGTTTTTTATTTTGCGGTTTCAGAAGAGAGTGTGGTTCTCAGATTAACGGGTAGGAGAATCTGCAGCAGCTGCGGTGCAAATTATCATGAAAAGTTTGTTCCCTCCGAGAAAGAAGGAATCTGTGATAAATGCGGCGGTACGCTCTATCAGCGTGCAGATGATAAATTAGAGACCGTACAGGAAAGGATAAGGGTTTATCACGAACAAACTGAAGACCTCATTGAATACTACAAAAAGAGCGGAATTTTGAAAGAGGTAGTATCTGACGTGAACATTGAAATAATTACAAAAAATATATCGGATAGCATTGAGAGTGCTTTGAAAAAAAAAGACTTGATTAGCGACGGGGTGGTTTGAGTTGATAGTAAGGAAATCGCCCCGTGAAATAGAATTAATGAGGGCAGCGGGGAAAATTACAGCGGGCGCGCTGAGGCTGGCCAAAGAAATCGTAAAAACCGATATAACGACGGACCACCTGAATGAAGAACTTGAAAAGTATATCATAAGTCAAGGAGGAATACCGATCTTTAAAGGTTACAGGGGGTTTCCTAAAAGCATCTGCACTTCAATAAACGAGGAAGTTGTTCACGGAATACCGGGAAACAAAAAGCTTAAAAATGGTGATATACTCAGTATAGATGTTGGTGTGGGCTATCGTAAATATATCGCTGATGCAGCTTTGACGTTGCCAATAGGAGAAGTAAGCGTAGAGGCAAAACGGCTCATGGATGTCTGCGAAACTTCGCTCTATCTTGCTATTAAAGCCATAAAAGCAAATGAAATGCTTTCCGTAATTTCAAGAACGATACAAGACTATGTGGAAAAAAATGGTTACTCTGTCGTACGTAATTACACTGGTCATGGAATCGGAAGATGTATGCATGAGGACCCGCAGGTGCCGAACTTTGTAAGCAAATCTTTGCTGGAGGCTGATGAAATTTTGATGCAGGGAGTAACGATTGCGATTGAACCCATGATATGTGCGGGTAATTGTGATACCGAGGTACTCAATAATAAATGGACGGTAGTAACCAAAGATAGGAAATTGTCCGCGCATTTTGAACACACCGTTGTGGTTACTGAAGACGGGGCAGATATTTTGACAGTCTAACAAATATTTTATATACTATATGCTATGCCAAAAGAAGAGCCAATTCGGGTAGAGGCTACGGTAAAAGAAGCGCTTCCTAATGCAATGTTTTGGGTGGAATTGCAGAATGGACATAAGGTGCTTGCGCATGTTTCTGGAAAAATGCGGATGCATTTCATTAAGATACTACCTGGTGATAAAGTGACTATTGAAATGTCACCTTATGACCTTGACAAAGGTAGAATTATCTATAGACAGGTTTAGGCATTTCATTGTTAAATATTATTGTATAAGGTGACGTACATGAAAGTCAGGGCATCAATAAAGCGGATTTGCGAAAACTGCAAGATTATAAGAAGAAAAAATGTTATTCGCGTAATATGTTCGAATCCTCGCCATAAGCAGAGGCAAGGGTGATATTGGGACTGTTTTTGGGAAGTTAAGAAAGGAAAATATACATGCCAAGAATTGCCGGAATTGATATTCCTGCAGACAAAAGAATCGTTGTAGCGCTCACTTACATTTATGGAATCGGAAAGGCCTTGTCAGGAAAAATACTGAAAGACGTGAATATTGATGAAAATATGCGCGCAAAAGATCTCCACGAGGATCAGCTGAGTATGTTGGGCGCGTATATAGAAAAGAATTATTCTATCGAGGGCCAGTTGCGCAGGCAGGAAATGCAGAATATCTCCCGCATGAAAAGTATTAACTGTTATCGCGGGATAAGACACAAAGTGGGTTTGCCTGTGAGGGGGCAAAGGACAAAAACGAATGCCCGAACGAGAAAAGGCCGCAAGAAGACGGTAGCAGGCAAGAAGAGCGTAAAAGAATTAGGATAGTGTTCCCGGCCTTATACCATATCGCTTGTGATGCAGCAGCAAAGGATCACCGTGAAAAACAAAGGAACGATAGAGGAGACATTAAAATCCAACGAAGAGTTATTAAAGATTCTCGACCTGCGTGTTGATCAATCTGGGGACAGCAGGGAAGTAAAAAAGTTCTATGAGGTGGTGGGATTTTGCGAGCAAGTTGTACCCATCATAGAAACGTATAGATCGGACAAACAGATTGTGTTTCTTGATTGTTCGTGCGGTAAGTCGTATTTGTCTTTTGCATTAAATTATATATTATTGGCGAATGGAGGTGTGAGAGAGACTTTTTTTTATGGCGTAGATACAAACGGAGTGCTGATAGAGAAGTGTGAACAAATGAGAGAAAGTCTCGGTTATCGGAATATGCGTTTTATCAACGGCAGGATAATAGATGTCCGGATCGATAAAACCGTTGATATTGTGATTGCATTGCACGCGTGCGATAGTGCTACCGATGAAACAATTGCCAAGGGCATTAAGCTGAGGGCGAAATACATCATTGTGGTTCCCTGTTGTGAAAATCAAATACGGGGTCGGTTGAAGGCAGGACACCCTTTGGTTGATTTGACGGATTTCGGGCTACTGAGGTATCGTTTTGCTGACATTTTAACGGGAGCGTTGCGGTCGCAATTTCTCTCCGGTGCCGGTTACCATGTGAAGCTTACCGAGATAGTATCGCAAAAATATACCCCCAAAAATTTGATGATTATAGCACGAAGGAAAAGGTCAAGCCGTGGTTACAACATGGAAAAATATAAAAAACTGGACGAGATGTTTAACACGGAATTCGTTTTAAAGAATTATTTTGATGAATATGAATTGAATCGAAGTGATTGCCTTAGTTCAATTATTAGTTAAAGAACCTGTTTCGGTTGAGGATAAAAAAATAATCATGTCAAGTGTCGGTAAGAAAAAAATAAGGCGTAATGTAGCACGCGCAATTGCGAATATCAAAGCAACTTTTAATAATACCTATGTGACGATTGCAGATACTAATGGTGAGACGATATGTTGGGCTAGTGCCGGCACGGTAGGCTTTAAAGGGTCACGCAAGAGCACTCCATTTGCAGCCCAGAAGGCAGCGTCAAGTGCAGCGGAAAAAGCTCAAAAATGTGGGGTGCAGGAAATTGAAATCAGGGTGAAGGGACCCGGACCGGGTCGTGAATCTGCTATTACAGCGCTTCAAGCCGCTGGCCTGAGCGTAAAGGCGATTGAAGATGTAACGCCTCTTCCCCATAATGGTTGCAGGCCAAGAAAAAAGCGCAGAGTATAATTACAGTATAAAGGTGAGGTTCAGGAAAGGAATAATATGGCAAGATATATAGGTCCTCAGTGCAGATTGTGTCGGCGGGAGGGTGAAAAACTATTCCTTAAGGGAATGAGATGTGACACGGTAAAGTGTGCAATTACAAAGCGTAAATATCCTCCGGGTCAATTTACATGGGGGAGAGGTAAATTGTCGAAATACGGTATACAATTTAGAGAAAAGCAGAAGCTAAAGCGTTTTTATGGAATTTTAGAAAGACAATTCCGGAATTATTTTGAAAAGGCAGAAAGGCAGAAGGGCAATACCGGAGAAAATCTTCTGAATATGTTTGAGAGAAGGCTGGACAATGCTGTTTATCTGCTTTCTTTTGCTATATCGAGAAAAAGTGCCCGGCAGCTCATTCTGCACGGTCACATAATGGTGAATAATAAAAAGGTCGATGTTGCTTCTTATCTTTTAAAGGTTGGCGATGTCATTAAGCCAGGAAACAACGAAGTAAGTCAGAACATGGTGAAAACAAATAGTGAAGTGGTAAAAGGCAGAAATCTTCCCGCCTGGATTCAATTGAGATCCGATGTGCTGGAAGGGGTGGTAACGCAGCTTCCTACAAGGGAAGATATTTCAGTTCCCATTCAAGAACAGTTAATTGTTGAACTGTGTTCTAAATAAGCTGAATTAGTCGGTTCAATTCATTCCACAACTGTAATACCAGCGAATGCTTTTAAAGTGCCTCACAGATTTTTGTTTTTCTTATGAAATAATTATTATTCACGGCCAACATTTAATTTAATTTAAAATCCCTTATTAACTGGATTAGGGGGAAAAATATGCGAATAAGGTGGAGAGGTCTTGAGCTTCCCGTCCGTGTGGATGTGGAAAAAGAGACTTTGACCGATAACTATGGCAAGTTTATAGCCGCTCCTTTTGAGCGTGGTTTTGGGCACTCTATAGGTAATAGTTTACGAAGGATTTTACTCTCCTCACTGGAAGGAAGTGCGGTTGTGTCCGTCAAAATAGATGGCGTAAGCCATGAATTTACTACTATTTCCGGTGTTGTGGAAGATGTCGCAGATATAATTTTAAATATTAAAAATCTTGTCGTTAAACTACACACAGACCAACCCAGGGTGATAAAAATTGAGGCGAGCAAAAAAGGCGAAGTAAAAGCAAGGGATATTATAACGGATTCCAGCGTGGAGATCGTAAATGAAGATTTACACATCGCCACGCTCTCCGAGGATATAAATTTTACTGTAGAAATGGAAGTGCGAAAAGGTCGTGGATATGTAACGGCTGAGGAAAATGAGCCGGAAGAACAGGAGTTCGGGTTAATTCCGGTGGACTCTCTGTTTTCTCCTGTAAGAAATGTTCGTTATGCTATTGAAGAGACACGTGTTGGAAGACGTACAAATTATGATAAGCTTGTTATGGAAATATTTACAAACACAGTGGTTACCCCCGAGATGGCTTTAGTTGAAGCAGCGAAGATTATGAGGAAACATTTGAATCCGTTTGTACAATATTTTGAAATAGGCCGCGAATTACAACAAGTAGAAAAGAGAATGGGGATAGAATCAGTTTCCGAGATATCCGAAGAAGACCTTCAAAAAAAATTAAGCATGCCAATAACCGAGTTAGATCTATCAGTAAGGGCATCCAATTGTTTAGAGACTTCAGGCATTGCGGCCGTGGGGGATCTTGTCGCAAAGACAGAAGAACAACTCTTAAAGATAAAAAATTTTGGTAAAACTACACTAAAAGAGGTAAAGACAAAATTATCACAATTGGGTTTGTCGATTGGAATGCCTGTAGTGTTTAAACAAACGGAAAAAGGGAAAGGATAGTTCCATGAGACACAGAATGAGAGGAAGACACTTATCAAGGACTGCCGCTCACAGAAAGGCGTTAAGGCAGAATATTGCAAATAGTCTTTTTACATATGGAAGGATAATTACGACGCTTGAAAAGGCAAAAGAAACAAAATCATTTGCGGAAAAAGTAATTACCACTGCAAAGAAAGGGTTATCGAAAAAGAGTATAGATAGACCCGGTTACGTTCATTGTTATCGTCAGGTCCTTACAAGTTTGGGAAATGCCGATGTCGTGAAGAAGCTGTTCGGAGAAGGTGTGTGGCGCGAAACGGGTGGCCTTGTTCAAAGATATATGAACCGGAACGGCGGGTATACGAGAATATTAAAACTGTCAGGAACCAGGTTAGGGGTTCTGTCCGGTAGTAGCGTTGGGAAAATACCAGAGTTCGAATATACGATGGAAGGCAGAAATCGAAAATTACGTTTGTTAGGTCGGCGCCTCAATGATAATGCATCTCGCGTAATCTTTGAGTTGGTTGAGGGCGCGCTTGAAGCACAGCCGGCGGAAGAAGTAAAACCGGAAGTTACCTCTGTCTAGTTACGTGTGTCTGTATGTCCTTTGAGTGTGAAAAAGCATTCTTATACCCTTCTCCTGCACACGCGGGAGAAGGGTTTTTTTGTTAAAATGAAACATCCGGGGAAACGTTTTGTGCTTGCTTCAAATTCGCCGAGGCGGATTGCCTTGCTGAAAATGCTGGGATATGATTTCGACATTATACCGCATACGGTAGAAGAATACCTTTCACGCAATGTCTTGCCGGCAGAATTGGTTCAAACTCTCGCCTTTTTAAAGGCAAGTGATGTTGCGAAGAAAGTGGATGATGCCATAGTTGTCAGCGCAGATACACTTGTGGTGCGGGACAAAAATATTTTGGGCAAACCAAAGGACCCTCGCGATGCCGAAAAAATCCTTTCCTTGCTGAGCAATTCGGAACATACTATTATTACTGGGGTGTGTGTAATGGATATGCCGTCTAAAAAGAAGTTATTGCGAATCGGCCGAACATGTATTACAATGAAAAAAATGACCAATGAAGAAATCGCTGCCTACGTTCAAACCGGTGAACCTATGGATAAGGCTGGCGCTTATGCGGTGCAGGGAGAGGGGATGAAATTTATTGAAAGAATAGAGGGTAGTTATTCAAATGCAGTTGGTTTGCCTTTGGAAATAGTTCAGGAAATGTTAAACAATTTTACCGGGATAAATAATTTAAATGCCAAGAAATTTTAGCTGGGTTATACAAGATGAAATTGCCGGTATGGCAAGACCCCTGTCAATAGTAGCAGACCTTGAATTTCTCAAAGATAACGGGATTGAGGCGATAGTTTCGTTAACCGAATTGCCGCTTCCCAAGACCTTGATAGAAGAATTCGGGTTTGAATATAAACATATACCCATAGCCGATCTTACATCGCCGACCCAGGACCAAATAGAGGAATTTGTGTCCTTTGTAAACAACCTTATCTTTTCGAAGAAAAAGATCGTTGTCCATTGTGATGCCGGAATTGGCAGGACAGGCACTATGCTGGCCTGTTATCTTGTAAGTAAAGGTTGTAACGCGAGAAAGGCAATTGTAGAAGTACGCAAGAGGAGGCCGGGCTCCATCGAGACATTGGAACAGGAAGAGACAATAATAAAATATGAAGAAAGACTCCTGAAGAAGCGCAAAGAATAGTTATGCGCTTTATTTTTCAATTCAGAGAAGTCTGTTCTGTAGCGGGGAAAGGCTCTTCTGCGGGATAAATTCATTTTGTTGAAATCTCCCGGACTTCCGTGGTTAAAGCAATAGGGGTGATTGTCCGGTTATTACTGTGCTGCGTGATGTTTTTTGGGCAAAACGTTCGGAAGCAATAATAGCCGCTCCCAGGGCTGTGGTGATTTGCGGGTCTGAAGGGACATGTAAATCGACGCGCAATTCTTTTTCCAGCGCGCTCTTCAGCCCTTTGTTAGAGGCCGGGCCTCCGTCAAAGAATACCGCTTCTTGAATACCGATTTTTTTAACCATGGAACCCACCCTCTTGGCAATAGACTTATGAATGCCGGCAATGATATCTTCCACCTTTTTCCCCTGGGACAATAGCGAAATAACCTCAGACTCCCCGAAGACAGTGCACAGGCTGTTTATGTGAGGTATATCGGTTGCTTTTTCAGACAGTGTGCCCAGTTCATCTAATTCCACCTCAAGGATACGGCTCATAACCTCTAAGAACCGCCCCGTTCCGGCCGCGCATTTATCGTTCATTGCAAAATCTGTCATAATGCCGTTATTATCCAGGGAAATTACTTTACAGTCCTGTCCGCCGATATTGATAAGAGTCCTTACCGTTACTTTGCCGTGCATGAGCCATGTGGCTGCCTTGGCATTAGCTGTTATTTCTGTAACAATTTCGTGGGCGGGGACTATTCTGCGTCCATAACCCGTGGCTACGGTGTGCCGGATTTCACTTTCACTCAGATTGTGATCTTTCAGCATCTTATCGAGCAAAAGTTTTACCGTTTTCTTGCAGTTGGTTCCTGTAGAAGATGTCTTAAATCCTATTATTGTGTGCCCGCCCACGATAACAATCTTTGTGGTTGTTGAGCCTATGTCAATTCCTGCAACGAATTCCATGTCTCAAATATTAACCGTTTCAGACATGCAAGGCAAGACAAAAGTACCGTACCTATTTAGCGTCCTTTCTCCTTACCGCCCGAACGTAATGCCTGATGTTGTTGTCTGTGTATGTATAATCGCAAAAGCCGGAGTCGAACCAAACAACCCAGGCCATGCCAGCCTTCCTGAAATCAGACGTCCATACCCTTTTCTGGCGCGGGTCGAATACCGGATCTATGTACAAATCGCCGTTCTTTTTTGTCGGTTCTACCAATGAAACGGCCTCCTCCAGGGTTGGCAGACGCCAGCCATTATAACCGGCAAACCGGTCTTCGTTCAGTATGGCAATATAGTCCTTTATATCACGGCAGTTCATATCATTCTGCGAACCTGCCTGCTGCCACATCAGACCGCTGGTGTGGTCGTACACGACCTTTCCGTCTTTCTGTATTTCATACTGATGAGAAAGATCATGGCCGGCAGCATTTCTGCGGGAATCAAACAACCCCTTTTCCCGCAGCATGCCTTGCACGGCATCAGGAGACAAAGCCTTCTCCGGTAGATGGCGCAATGACGTTCCAATAACCGATGCATATACAGAATGTGTCTTTCTTCCCGGTTCGGAAACGGCAGCGGTATTGTGGACTACCGATATTACCGTCCAACCGATTATTATGAAAAAAAGCATGCCGGGAATGAAGGAGTATGACTTGTTTTTAAGCCGGTGGATGCTTGTAAGGTGCACTTTGTGCGGGATATTTAGCATATTTTCTCGTCAAACAAATTCCGGATATGTTTAGCTCTTCTGCGGTTGCTTCTGTTAGCAACTCCTTTTCAGCTTTTAAGTAACCTTACACCACGGCTCTCCCTAACTGAGGTGCCTTTCGGCCATTTCCTATTTCCTTTTTTTCTTACAAAAGGCCTTTAATTTATCGAGTGAAAATGTATTGATCACGTTCATTGCCTCCAGCCAGCCCCTGCGCGCTATTCCCACACCGAGTTCCATCATCCACATTTGGTCAACATGGTGAGCATCGGTGCTAATTGCAATCATGACTCCAGACTCCTTGGCCTTTCTGCAGTTGATGTCGTTCAGGTCAAGCCGGTCATAAAAACAGTTAATCTCAAGGGCCGTACCCGTCTCCGCACAGGCTGTTATGACCTTATCCAGATCAATTTCATACCCCTCACGCTTACTGATCAAACGTCCTGTGGGATGGGCAATGATATTCACATGCGGATTGCGGATTGCGGCGATCATACGCTCGGTAATTTTTTCTTTTCCCTGTTTGAATCCGCTATGGATAGAGGCTATAACGAGATCAAGTTTTTCTAATATTTTGTCGGGAAAGTCCAGTGACCCGTCAGTCTTAATATCCACCTCTGTTGCCTTAAGCAGGGTAAATCCTTTAAATTTTTTATTGAGTTTATCGATCTCCTCAATCTCTTCAAGCAGTTCATCATCCTTCAGGCCATTTGCCACCTGGAGTGACTTTGAATGGTCCGAAACTACAAGATATTTATAGCCCATTTTCATCGCATGAGCGGCCATTTCTTCAAAGGTAGGTGCGCCGTCGCTCCAGTTGGAGTGGTTGTGGAGGTCTCCCTTTATATCTGAAATCACAATGAGTCTTGGTAACTTTCCCTCCCGGGCAGCCTCAATCTCCCCTCTGTTTTCGCGCAACTCCGGCGGTATCCAATCCATGTCTAACGTCGTGTAGATTTCCTCTTCCAATCTGCCACCGACCTTTACATCTCCCTTAAAAATGCCGTATTCACTGATCTTTAATCCTTTTTTCTTGGCGATCTCACGGAGATGGATATTGTGCTCCTTTGAACCGGTAAAGTACTGCAACGCCGCTCCAAATTCATCTTCGCGGACCACCCGCAAGTCTACCTGGACACCCTCCTCTACCCGCACGCTGCCCTTGGTATCGCCTGCCGCCAATATCTGCGTTACCCCCCGCATATTCACAAAAGACCTGATAATTTCCGTACCTTCTGTACCGGAGACGAGGATATCGATGTCTCCAACCGTTTCCTTCATTCTTCGCAACGAGCCGGCCGCCTGGATATCCTTGATCAGGGAATTATGCTTCAACCCTTCAATAATTTTTTTCACAACAGGATATGCCATACCGATGGATATGCGCTGTTGGCTTGTCTTAAACAACTCAATTCCTTTCATAATATTTTCAATCTTCTTATCCCCGATTCCAAAGAGCCCTTTTAACGTGCCCTCATGTAAGGCCTTCTCCAGATCGCTCAAACTGGCTATGCCTAATTCCCTGTTTAGCATGGCAACGGTCTTTGGGCCCAAACCCGGTATCTGCATGAGGGCAACCGTTTCTTCGGAAACCCCTTTCATTATCTCCTCATACTTGGACATCTTTCCGGTATTAATATATTCAATAATCTTTTCAGCAGTACCCTCACCTATGCCGGGGATATCTGTCAGTTTTCCTGCCCTGGCGAGCACCTCTATATCCTCGGTTAAATCCCCGATTACCCGTGCTGCCTTGCGGTAGGAATTTATGCGGAAGGTGTTTTCCCCTTTGAGTTCCAGCACGTTGGCAATCCGCTCAAATAATGCCGCAATTTCGTGATTTTTCACTTATGGAGTATCCCTCGATCTCTTGACCACTAAGACACAAAATTAACAACGAATTTACTGGATTTTTCCTCAGCATTCAGATTGACACCTGCTCCTGACCGCTGAAGGTTGTTTTGCCGGGTATTCATAAAAATATCTGAGTACTCTTGTGGATTATACCAATAGACATAAAACACATCAAATTTTATTTGTTGACACGCTCAGGACACTTTCGCATAATCTACAAAGAATAAATTACAGAGTTCACAGAGAAAAAAGAGGAGACAAGAAATGGGAGAGCAGATGATTGGCATTATTGGAGGCAGTGGTCTTTATAATATTGAAGGAATCAGAGAAGTAACATCAGTATCTGTCGATACACCCTTTGGTAAGCCTTCCGATAGTTTTACGGTGGGTACTCTGGAAGGCCGGAAGGTGGCTTTCCTGCCGCGGCATGGCAGGGGGCATACGATATTACCGTCAGATCTCAACTTCAGGGCAAATATTTACGGGATGAAAAAGCTGGGTGTTGAACACATCATTGCCGTTAGCGCTGTGGGAAGCATGAAGGAGGAAATCCATCCCCTCGATATTGTTATTCCAGACCAGTTTTTTGACAGGACACGTGGCCGGATCAGTACATTCTTTGGAGAAGGGATTGTGGGGCATGTAAGTTTTGCCGATCCGATATGCGGTGAACTCGCAAGTGCTCTATTTAATGCTGCTAAATTGGTAGGCGCGCGTGTGCACAAGGGAGGCACGTATTTATGTATGGAAGGCCCTTTATTCTCTACCCGCGCAGAATCGAATGTATACCGGCAGTGGGGGGTTAGTGTTATTGGTATGACGAACCTTCAGGAGGCAAAACTGGCGCGTGAGGCGGAGATCTGTTACAGCACCCTGGCTATGGCTACGGATTATGACTGCTGGCATGTAAGCGAGGAGCCGGTAACCCTGGAAATGATCGTCGGGAATTTAAATAAGAACGCCGAAACTGCAAAACGGATCCTTAAGGCGGCCATTCCAAAAATTGAACAAAAGAGGACGTGTGCATGTGCAACGGCGGTACAGAATGCCATTGTAACCCATAAAGACCTTATTCCGGAAAGTACGAAAGAGAAGCTGAACGTTATTTTCGGTAAATATTTTAGATAGTCCTTTGAGAATCTCAAAATAAAATGGGTACGCATGGCAGCGCAAACCTCATCATAGCAAGTTCAGGAATACATCAGCATAACTCCCGCTCCAAATCTTCCCGTCTCCGTATGCTGATTCCGGTATGAAAAAAATACCGTATGATTACACCGGGTGCATATCCGGGCGACTTCTATATTTCTCTCCGGGATACCCATTTGTACCAGTTGCGTCCTGTTTGCCTCCCATAAGTTAAAATAGCCCTTCCCATCAGGGGTTTCGCTATTGACATGGTCTTTCTCATTATGAAAGGCCTTCTTAATCTGAACAATGGTTTCGTGACCAATCTCATAGCAGCACGGACCAATTGAAGGACCGATTCCCACAAGAATATCTTGAGACGAACAATGGAATTTTTCCTGTAATACCCTTACCGTGTTGTGTGCCACTAGGGAGACCGTCCCCCTCCATCCTGCATGGGCAACTCCTATTACCCGTTTTTTTACATCAAAGAATAAAAGAGGAACACAATCGGCCTGGAGCACCAGAAGACAGATATCGGGGGTATCTGTTATCATGGCATCAGTGGCACTTATTGCCGTATCGTAATTGAATGCACCGCAGCCTCTCAGTTCTTTTGTTACAATTTTCACGTTACAGCCATGAATTTGTTGCGCAATGGTAAAAGTATCCAGGGGAATTCCAGATGCAGATGCAAGCCTCTTTCGGTTCTTAAGCACTATTTCCGGATTATCACCAGCGTGGAACGCCAAATTGAGTGAGTCATACGGTGGATTACTAAAGCCACCATTTCTCGTAGATACAAAATGGCGGATTTCTCGATGCTGTAGCAAATGCTGAAAAAACCATAACGATAACGAGTTTATATTCTTTTCGACCATGCATCTTGATTATATAGGATTTTTCTTTTTATTCATGAAAAAACAAGGGCGTTGAGTTTTTGCAAAAACTCAACGCCCTCTTTTACAACAATCTTACGAAAGGATCAGTAAAACACTAGACGGCCTTTTCGCCTCTCTCGCCTGTACGGATACGAAGCACGTCCTCAATTGGCGAGATAAAAATCTTCCCATCGCCAATGCTTCCCGTCTGAGATTCCTTTGTAATACACTGAACAATTTTTTCTACTTCGTCATCGCAAACAATCATTTCTATCTTCACCTTTGATAACAGGTCCACACGGAAAGTTCTTCCACGCCATTGCTCGGTTATTCCCCGCTGGGAGCCATGTCCTTTTACATCGGTTACGGTCATGCCTGGATAACCTAATTCTTCCAGCGCATCCTTAACAATGGATAGCCGTTCCGGCCTAATTATTGCTTCAATTTTTTTCATGTACAAACCTCCTTCAGAATTATATACCCTAATTTCTGGAGCAACGAATCGGGTCATTTTGTTTTCCGTATAACAGGACGATGGATAATTACGTGCTTTCCGTTTCATAATAGTGGTAAGCAATTTCCTTGTGCTGGGAAATATCCATGCCGGCAATTTCTTCCGATTCACTTGGCCTCAAACCAACGGTTACATTTACAAACCAGCCTAATAACGTTGTTATGCCAAAAGACCATGCCCATGCAGCCAGGATACCAATCCACTGTTTTCCCAAAATAGCAACATTTCCATAAATTAGACCGTCGGCCCCGGCAGGGTTTACGGATGTGCTACAAAAGATCCCTGTGGCAAACGCACCCCAGGTTCCACCCATTGCATGCACCCCAATTACGTCAAGGGCATCATCGTATCCCAAGGCCTTCTTCATCTTTGTTACGCAGTAGAAACAAATCAACCCCCCACCGACACCGATAGCAATCGATGCCATAGGCCCGACAAAACCCGATGCCGGCGTAATGGCAACCAGGCCTGCCACAGCGCCTGAGCAGGCGCCAAGTATCGTCGGTTTTTTGTGATGTATCCATTCCAGGACAGACCAGGTAAATCCTGCTGCTGCTGCGGAGGTATTGGTAACTACAAATGCGCTTGCAGCAAGGCCATCGGCAGCAACTGCACTTCCTGCATTAAATCCGAACCACCCGAACCACAGCAAGCCGGTACCCAGCATCATGAACGGTAAATTGTGGGGAGGCTTTATTTCTTTCGGAAAACCTTTTCGTTTTCCCACAAGCATCATCAGGGCTGCGCCTGAAGCGCCAGAACAAATGTGAACCACCGTTCCGCCTGCAAAATCTAATGAACCAAGCTTTAGGAGCCATCCATCCGTAGCCCACACCCAATGCGCCATGGGCGCATAAACAGCAGCCGTCCATAAAAGCACAAATAACAGCCACGCATTAAATTTAAATCGTTCCGCAAAGGTTCCTGTTATCAGGGCAGGGGTAATAATGGCAAACATACACTGAAATATCATAAAAGTTAAATGCGGTATTGATGTTGCATAAATATCGCTCGGAGCTTGTCCTACGGCGCCAGCCCCCAATCCGCACCACTGAAGGCCGCCAATAAACCACGACCCCGGAGCAAAAGACAGACTATACCCCCACAGTACCCATTGCACGCTTACGATGCACATGACGATAAAGCTCAGCCACATCGTATTTACCATATTTTTTGCCCTTACCATACCACCGTAAAACAAGGCAAGACCTGGTGTCATAATTAAAACCAACGCTGATGACGCGAGCATCCATGCATTGTTTCCAGAATCAATTGCCGGTGCATCATCCGCCAATGCATTTGATGCAAACAGCGCTATCATCGACAATGCAAAAATCGATGAAATACCTAAAAAGGCCCCTTTTCTCATAAACCTCTCCTTTTTAAAGTTATAAATTAACTCCTCTTTACCACAAAAACCGCATACTGAAGTACTGCCTATAAAACAAACTGCCACCGGATGAAACAACTGTTTTACATATCTGAATTATTTCATCCTACCACCCCCTTCCTTATAAGAAACTTAGTTTTCGTACGGCCTGAGCTTTATTTCCCACAAGTAACTAGCCAGACTATCCATGTCTTTTTGCAGAAAGAGAGAAGGCTCTTTTTCTTTCATCCGGTCAACGATACTCTTGCATCTCCGTCTTGAGTATAAGATCGAAATGTCTGATATCTTTGATGGATTATGGCAGGGTACGCAGTTGTTCGTATATACGTTTTCTGTAAAGTCGGCAACATCTTTTTTGGAAATTTCTTTCAACGATTTAAACTCGGCAAGTTTTCCTCTGTCAATTTCGCCCTTTTGATATTTTTTAAATAAGTCGATTATTTTCTGTTCATCCTCTGTGAATCTTTCTTCCTTCTCCATCTGTATCCTGTTAAATGCATGCAGTATGTCTTCTTCAACCCAGTTTTTATGAGAAAATATATATTCCAGTATGTGACATTGGCCGCATTTCTTCTTCAGGGTTGCTTCCATGCTTTCTTCGGAATGCAGTACGGATTTTAAAATTCCCTGCTCGTCTTTCCCTCCCGAAACTAACAACTTGGCATCGGTAGGGGAACTTATGATTGTTACCCCATCCGCCAAAGCAATATAGGGCATGAAACCAAAAAAGCTTTTCTCCCTTCCTATTTCAATCTCGGTATTATCCGTATAATAAAAAATCCGTCTGCTTGTTTCGTCATAAATAACTTCCTTGGGAAGCAAATACAGCGTTTCTTTGTATCTCTTATGATTGGTAATATTCCTGGCGCCTTCATCGAGCACTAATCGGACATACACCCTCTTGTCTTTGATAATTAAGGATTCCCTCCGTATGATACTATCTTTGAGGGTAATTTCCTGCTCCTTTTTTTCCGAGATCCCGTTGATTACATAGTTCTGGGAAAATACAGAAAAATGGAGCAGTCCCGTAAGAAATGCCGTCAGTGTTATCGCCAGATTAAAATAAAAGTTACGGTTAAACATACTTAAAAATCCACCAGTGATATTGCCACTATCGCTTTGATATTCAACCGGACCAACAGGAGAAATGTATCAATTCAATTACGAACAATCATAGTGGGCATTTTTGATACCAAAAAAACACTATAAATAATTACAACATTATAATAGCTTGTATCTATTGCAATTATGGATTATTTTTTAAATATATGATTTATTTTGCACAATATTTGCTAGTTTTGTCTGTGGTCGATTTAAACCATACGAGTTTTTAATGCTGCAGCACAAAAAATATCCCCTTTTAAATTCGCCGCCACTGGCGAGGGGAAGGATAAGGAGTGGTTGAAATCTCTGGAAAATGCCGTTTTATAGAAAACGGGTGTTGAATAATAATCGCAATCAACATCTTACAGATACTACAATGAAAAAAGAAATTTTTGGAAAGAAACCTGGTATGAACAAAAAACGTGTTTATTCCTCCTACATTTAAATCAAAAGAATCTCTTCCGTGTTTTAGAAAGGAGTATTGAGAATTTTCGGAGAAGTATACATTTTAAAGTGTAATTTTGCAATATTTTTAATGATTTTTGAATCAAATCCCCGGATAACAGCTTGTTCCGTGCTCGTAAACATCTATACCGGAACGTTCAATAGTAACGGGCACCCTGAGCCCCAGCGTTCGTTTCATGACAGAGAAAAACAGAAAACCTATCAAAAAACACCATGCTACCAGGGTTATACATGCAATAAACTGGGCTAATAATTGCCACCCGGAGCCTGTAATCAGACCTTTTACACCACCATACGTCCCATCGGAAAAGATACCCACTGAAAGCAAGCCCCAAAGACCATTCATTCCATGAACCGAGATGGCGCCCACCGGGTCGTCAATCTTCAACCGGGTTTCAATGGTATACAAAGAAACCCTTGTAATTAAACTTGCAATAACTCCGATGAGAATTGCTGCCCAATGGGGCACATATGCACCTGATGCCGTAATTGCGACACAACCAGCCAGCGCACCGTTACAGATCATAATCACATCCGATTTCTTCGTCTTGTAAAACGACAAATACAGGAGGGTGATAGAGCCTGCCGCTGCTGAGAGAAAGGTATTTACCGCAATTATCGATACACGAAGCTCCGTAACTGCAAGCGTACTTCCGGCATTAAAGCCAAACCACCCAAAGATCAGGGTAAGCGTCCCTATTACGATATAGAGCAAATTGTGGCCGTGAATCACATTAGGACTTCCGTCCGGATTGTATTTTCCATATCTTGGCCCCACTATCCATGCGGCGACAAATGCTATCAGACCTCCCATTCCATGCACTACCCCTGAACCGGCGAAATCCCTTGCCCCCACGCCAAAAGGGAGCAGTTCAAGCCACCCCTTGCCCCACATCCAGTGTCCAAATACGGGATACAGTACGCCACACAAAAAGATGCTGTAGATTACGTGTGCATGAAATTTCAATCTCTCTGCGGTAGCACCCGTAACGATTGTACAGGCGGTTGCGGCGAACATGATCTGGAATATCCACAGCACCGATGTGGAGACATCGTAGGAATCCCCCAGCAAGAGGAATCCACTGTACCCAATGAATTGATTTCCATCCGGGAGGCCGGGGGCCAGTCGAGAACCGCCAAACATAAGGCCAAAACCAAAGAGCCAAAAAACGAGCGCACCGACACAAAAATCTATGAAACTCATGGCCAGGTAATTGAGCGTATTCTTCTTTTGAATAAAACCTGCGCCGAGGAATGTAAACCCCGCCTGCATGTTAAAAACCAAAAAAGCGCTCAGCAATGTCCACGCGAAGTTCACCGAAAATTTCAACCCCTGCATACTTTCGGAATAAGTATGTGCGCCGCTGGGGTCGCCGGCGGACACACCGGTGACGTAAAAAACCAGCAGACCACACGCCAGAGCGAATATGAATATATGTCTTTTCAATTTGTTATTTACCAGAAAACTGCCGGTATTGTCCCGACAAAAGCGGGACAATACCGGCAATACAACGCCGAACGTATAACGGGGAGTTTAGATTGCTGCCTCACCGGATTCTTTTGTACGGATGCGATATACGTTTTCTACGTTGAAAACGAATATCTTTCCATCGCCAATGCTTCCTGTCTGGGATTCGTTGATGATCGTATTGACAATTTTCTCCACATCGGTATCCTTGACGATGATCTCAATTTTAATCTTTGATAAGAGATCCACCCGATATCTTCTTCCACGCCACACCTCGCTGATACCTTTTTGACTACCATGCCCTTTTACTTCAGTCACAGTCATCCCCGGATAACCCAACTCAGTCAAAGCATCTCTGACGATGTTAAATTTCTCCGGTCTAATTATAGCCTCAATCTTTTTCATGAAAAAAACCTCCATCTATTGAAATACTCTCTAATTACCTAATATCACACATGCACTCTGGTCTATCATCGTATCTTATTTTTTTCCGTCTTTATCCTTGCATACACCCATCGGCCAAGTTTTTCTGAATAAATCTTCTCCCTCTCCCTGTCCTTGCTTAAGGCCTCCTCAAGCAGAGACAGCTGTTCTTTTTCCTGCTCCAGATCAATTACAGCTTCACCTGTCAGAGGCGTAAGGAACTCCTCTTCAACCGGATAGCAGGGAGAGCCGTGAATATGCACGTCAACGCCTTCATGTTCAGTTACTTCCGAAACCCTTAAACCCAGGGTATATTTTAAAGAAAAGAATACTGCAGCGCCCCATGCGAACGCCCACGCCATGGCAACGATCGTTCCGATAAATTGGGCAAGCAATTGCCATCCTGATCCCATTATTAGGCCGGTTACTCCCTGATACGTACCATCGGCAAAAATACCGATAGCCAGCATGCCCCATATACCGTTTGCTGCATGGACGGCTACAGCGCCAAGGGGATCATCAACTTTGAACACGACCTCAACCAGCCATAAAGCGCCCCTCATAATTAATCCGGAAAGAAGCCCGATAACGGCAGCAGCCCAGGGTGCAACATAGGCGCACGGCGCGGTAATGGCTACCAAGCCGGCAAGCGCTCCGTTGCAAATGAAAGGTATGTCAATATAACCGGTCAGCGCCCATTGCACAAAGAGCATTATAGAGGCGCCGGTAGCAGCCGCAATAAAGGTATTCGTTGCTACGACTGACATACGCAAATCAGTTGCCGCAAGCGTGCTTCCGGCATTAAAACCGAACCAGCCAAAGGCGAGCACCAAAGTCCCTATCACCACGTAAACAAGGTTATGACCCGGAATGGCATTGGGGGTGCCGTCCGGATTATACTTTCCTTTTCTGGGACCCAATACCCATGCCCCCATAAACGCCATAATTCCGCCAATGGTATGGACGCAGGCGCATCCCGCAAAGTCTTTTACTCCCGCGCCGATCGGAAGCGTGCTGAGCCACCCACCGCCCCACACCCAATGCCCATATATTGGATAGATTAAGCCACACATCAGAAAACTATAAATTATGTATGGCACAAATTTCATCCTTTCCGCCACAGCGCCGGCGATAATTGAAACCGTCTTTGTGGCAAACACCATCTGGAAGAGCCAGAACATGATGGTTTGGACATCATAGGACCTTCCGGCAAGGAAAAACCCATCCCATCCGATAAAAGAATTACCGTACTCAAGTCCCGGCACAAGTTTAGATCCCCCAAACATTAAAGCAAATCCAAAGAGATAGAAAACCACTGCACCAAACGTGGAATCGATAAAACAATGTGCCATGTAACCCAGCATGTTCTTCTGCCTTAAAAATCCCCCTAAAAAGGCAAATCCCGATTGCATACTGAACACCAGAAAAGCGCCCACCAATGTCCAGGTAAAATTAACGGCGTATTTCAATCCGTCGATACTGTCTGTATAAGTTGCCGAACCATTCGGGTCTCCTGCCTCAGCAATCCCCAATTCCAACAGTAATGTCCCTAAAGCAATAAACACCACCCATATATTTGCCATTATTTTGTTAGCAACACATTTCATAAATACAATCCCCCTCCTCGCAAAATACTACCTTTTATTCAAATTAATTACAACAAATTAAATAATTTTTCTTTTGCATATTTTATATGATATTATATCCACCTCCTTCCGTAAACTTTTACACAAATGACATTCAAAAAACGTGAAATATTTAACTAAACTAATCTAAAAGAAGCAATATTTATTCCTATCATGGCTTACAAATATCATAAAGACATTTTACAAGACGCTTTATTATTCATATGTTATTTATTTGTAGTAAGATATAATTTATTTAAAACAACAGGAACATTGTCATTGACATTATGTGTCAAAAACATTGGCATTGTTCCTTATTCGTTACTGCCTTTCTTCCATTTTTCCCCCCCTAATCTATTTGCAATAAAGGATTTAAAAATTCATTTTTGATCATAATATACAAAAACATCCTGCCGGCTTATTTCAGCCATAATAAATAACAACCCCTCGTATCTTTTGCCAATTTACCAATAGTTCAAACCCACCACGGCGGAGGGGAATGATGACAGAGAATTTAGTCAAACAGGAAAAACTTTTTTAAATTTTCGTTCACAAATAGTCTGATTTTTGGTAAAAGTATTAAAGCGTCGGTGCCGGGGAAAAGCCTTGGTAGTAACCGGCTCAGTTTTGGGCTTATCTGAGCAGCTTCGACACCGACGCTCTTTTTTATGTGCTATTTTTATGACCACTGCTGAAATTGAAAAGATAGACCGCCAGGCCATCGAAAAGATTGTTGACGGACGACACAAGATAAAAAGGGAAATTGCAAAGGTTATAATAGGACAGGAAGAGGTAATCGACAATCTCCTTGTTGCCCTCTTTTGCAAAGGGCACTGTCTCTTTGTTGGGGTACCGGGACTTGCCAAGACATTACTGGTAAGTACCCTCGCGGATGTTTTGAATCTGAAATTCAACCGCATCCAATTCACACCCGATCTCATGCCTGCCGATATTACCGGTACCGATATCCTGGAACAGGACCATGCCTCGGGAAAAAGATTTTTTAAATTTATCAAGGGTCCGATCTTCTCCAATATACTCCTCGCCGACGAGATCAACCGTACCCCCCCCAAAACACAAGCGGCGTTGCTTCAATCCATGCAGGAATACAAGGTTACCGCGAGCGGCACCACGTATGCCCTTGAACTGCCTTTCATCGTATTTGCCACGCAAAATCCCATTGAGCAGGAAGGCACATATCCTTTACCGGAGGCGCAATTGGACCGATTCATGTTCCAGATCAACGTACAGTATCCCTCCAGGGAAGAGGAAATCGAAATTGTACGAACTACAACGTCTCCCTATAAACCGACAGTGGCCAAAGTCTTCAGTCCCGCAGAAATCACGACCCTTCAGGACATGGTTACAAGGGTACCTGTCGCCGACTATGTGATTGAATATGCTATACGATTGGTTCGCGCGTCACGGCCAATAGACCCCGGTGCGCCCGATTTTATTAAAAAATGGATCAGCTGGGGGGCGGGACCCCGCGCTTCTCAGTACCTCATCCTCGGAGGTAAGGCGCGGGCATTGCTCGACGGCAGATATGCAGCCACCTGCAATGACGTACGGGCAATTGCCAAACCTATACTGCAACATCGCATTATCACGAATTTCAATTCGGAGGCAGAAGGGAAAACGCCCCTGGATATCATTGACCAATTACTCGACACCATAAAAGAACACACGTAATAAATTTACGATTTCAGATTTGCGATTTAAAATTTATAATTTGTTTTCAACAATTAAATTCGTAAATCACAAAGTGAAATCTACGATCATTTTTTCTGGTCAGTTCTATGGCGGAAAACCCCTTTGACCCCATAACACTCTCAAAGATCGCCAACATGGAGTTGCGCGCAAAACTTGTGGTAGACGGCGTTTTGTCCGGTATTCACAAAAGCCCCTACAAAGGTTCAAGTATCGAATTTCTTGAGCATAAAGAATACTCACCGGGAAATGAGATAAAACATATCGATTGGAAAGTGCTGGCAAAAACAGATAAATACTACATCAAGCAGTTTGAGGAAGAAACGAACCTCAAATGTTATCTATTCATCGACAGTAGCGGATCTATGGGATATAAATCAACCGGCATCAGTAAGTGTGAATATGCTGCTACTCTTACAGCGTCATTGGCGTATTTGTTACTAAAACAATCTGACCTTGTCGGGCTGATCAGTTTCAGCGACAGGGTACTGCAATACATCCCCCCGCGGTCGCGCCTCACACACTTGCATGCCTTGCTGAACGCCCTCACGGCATTAAAGACTGCGGGAAAATCAGATACCGGCGCCATATTAAATGAATTTGTCGAAAAGATTGGCCGCCGGTCTTTGATCATTATCATCTCTGATTTTTTCGATGACACAAAAAAAATAATCCACCAGTTGAAATATTTCCTGTTCAAAAAAAATGAAGTTATCTTGTTCCATATACTCGATCCATATGAATTGACATTTCCCTTTGAAACAATTACCTTTTTTGAATCACTGGAAGACGAAAGGCGCATTTTGGCAGACCCTAAATCCGTGAAAGAACAATATCTTTCCGGGATGAATCATTTTATCGAACGATTCCGGCAATCCTGCTTTGAAAATCATATTGATTACTGTCTCATTGATTCTTCAACGCCGCTAGACCAGGCGCTTATCAGGTTTCTGGCCAGAAGAGAAACTGCCCCGCGCCCGCTCCGCAAGAATTGACATCGAATAGGCACTGTGCATTTTGACCAGTATTTTTCATTTTTTATCTTCGATTTTTGACTTTTATCCGTATGCTCTCCTTTCTCAATCCACTCTTATTATTAGGTATCCTGGGCGCATGCATTCCCATCATTATCCATCTGATAAACAAGAAAAAGGCCATCTCTCATAAATTTGCAGCCATCGACTTTCTCTTAGAAAGCAAAAAACGCATCTCTGTGAAATTCAAACTTCGCCAGCTGATTCTTTTAATTCTTCGGGCTTCCCTCCTGACCTTTCTTGCCGTAGCCCTTGCCAGGCCGCTGATAAAAAACTATGGGGGTAGTGGTGCAGAAAGGAACATTCCTACAAGTAATGTTATTGTTATTGACGACTCATACAGTATGCAGTACGCAGGCCGTCACGAACCGTTTTTTGTAGCAGCCAGAAATGCCGCAATGAAGATCATTGATACACTGACAAAAGACGATGAGGCCGCTGTAATTACCTGCTCCGGCATGGCATCACAGGCGCTGCCGGAACTCGATTACGACAAAAAACACCTTTTGGACTTTATAGAGCAATCGCGACTCAGTTATACACCAGCCCGGATTGCGCCCGCATTGGATGCGGCAATTGAAATTTTGGCAACTGCCAGGACGCCGGTGAAACGGATATTTCTGCTTACGGACATGACACGAAATGGCTGGGACCCTGCGTGGTTCAGGAGCGGACAAGAAAGACTGCAAAGGCATGTATCCAGGATTCACATCGTGGATATCTCGGAGGGCAGAAAGCTCACCAACAGGGCCATTACCCACGTTGAACCTAAACTAACCATGTTGGAAAGGATTGCAGAGGGCCACATCAAGGCAACTGTATCGAATTTTTCACCTACACCGGCTAAAGACCTTTTAGCGCAAGTATTCATTAATGGGGAAAGAGTAGCTCAAGGTTTTTTCACTGTCGATGCCAATGCATCGGAAACAAAGGAATTTTTCTTCACCATAGAAAAAGGAAAATACCACCGCGGCTGGATTGAAATTGCCGGGGATAATTTGAGTATAGACAACAAACGATATTTCGTTCTCAATACATTCCATAAACTGGATACCTTACTGGTTGATGGCGATCCCAAAACAAATATCTACGAAAGTGAAACGTTTTATCTCGAGAAGGCATTAAACCCGGGCCGTGAGCACGTATCTCCCATTAAACCCCTTATCTGTTCCCTCCACGAAGTTGATAACATTACCTTTTCCAATTTTAATATTATCTTTTTGTGTAATGTTGAAACCTTGCCATCAGAAAAGATCCGTGAACTCGAAATGTTTGTAAAAGAAGGCGGATCGGTCATTTTTACCCTTGGCAATAAGGTAGATGCCGGTTATTACAATAATTCATTCGGTGCTCTGCTGCCCCATCGACTCCACGCGGCAAGAACTTTTTCCACGAGCAGCCCCCTTTCAGAAGAACAGCCACTTCACCTGAAGACGGCGGAACCCATACACCCTGCCCTGCGCATTCTTCCGGAAACCCGAATGGACACACTATCATCAGCAAAATTTTACCGGATATTTTATGTTGATCCAACCCCCCTGGGAAATTGCAGGACGATACTTTCCTTTTCCGATAATACACCCGCACTTATTGAACGGCAGGTTGATCGGGGAAAAACGGTGCTCTTCACCTCATCGATAGACAGGGACTGGACGGACTTACCCGTAAGGCCTTTTTTTCTTCCACTCATGCAGCAATTATGCAGATTTGTGTCGGGAAGCGTGTTAGATGATGTACAAAAAGAAATTCTGGTCGGATACGATTGGCAGTTTCCCTGCCCTCCTGATTTGAACGCTCTGGAAATAACCAATCCGGAAGGCGCAAAGATTATTATAGAGCCACGGTTTGTTACCAATGAAAAGGCTTTTTCTTACAAAGAAACGAACATGCCGGGCATTTATGATGTTACCGTGGAGGGAAAGGCGCATCCGCAACTTCCACCCTCCTTTCCTGTAAATGTAGATACCGTCGAATCCAATCTCGACAAAATAGACCAAAAAGAAATGACGGCCTATATGGGTGGCACAAACCTCACCATAACAACTTCCCCTGTCGGCGAAGGGCGCGACGTACTCCTGGGAGAGGCAAAAAAGACCCTTTGGGGTCCCATCCTCTTTCTTACGCTGTGCATCCTCCTCATTGAATCATTTGTGTCGAGAAAATAATTTGCCTTACAATCGATCCGTATGTTATAAATCAAAATGAAATGCAGGGAAAAATACCTGTGTGACCCGCAAAAAAGCCCGATAAAAGAGAGGAATCAGGAGACACATGACACAGTTAACCCATTTTGACGAACAGGGTGCATCGCGTATGGTGGACGTCGGTAATAAAGCAGCCACGGATCGGATTGCCATTGCCCATGCAAAGGTTGTTATGAAACCTGAGACATTCCAGCTTATGATGAATAAAAAAATACAGAAAGGTGATGTGCTGGAGGTGGCGAGGGTGGCCGGAATTATGGCGGCAAAACAGACATTTATGCTGGTTCCGATGTGCCATCCGCTCAACCTAGCGAGTGTAAAGATTGATTATACGAATAATTCCGTAAATGAAGTCGACGTGTTTTCGGAAGTGAAGGTTACCGGGAAAACGGGGGTGGAAATGGAGGCGATTACCGCTGCCGCCGTTTGTGCGATTACCATATACGATATGTGCAAAGCCGTAGATAAAGCGATGGTAATCAGCGATATCCATCTTGTGAAAAAATCGGGTGGAAAGAGCGGGACGTTTGTTTTTGCTAAAGATTCCTGACCCGAACCAATCGGGAAAAAAGTCCTTTTGTTTTGTAAAAATATTTTTGCCGAAAATATAATAATTTATCTTTGAAGCATCTAAACACCCTTTAATACCCTTTCTGCCAATTCATTTGGTAGTTTTGCATCTCGTATTTTTTTTGACGCCGCTTCCGTATTATAAGGCGTCCGCCTGAAGTCAAGATGCTTTGTGGCAGAATCGAATACCACATAACATGCGTGTGGATTTCCATCCCTCGGCTGCCCAACCGAACCCACGTTGATGTAATATTTCCAATCCTTGCTTGCATCGATATCGAAAGATTCGGACTTACTTGTTGACTGCTTTTCAATAAGCATCAGTCGCATATCGTAATTGTCCGCGGGAAGAAGGACGGAGGCGTTTACGGTTCTCGTTTCCCGGGTGTAAATATAAGCGGAAGGACGGTGCGTATGGCCTCCAAAGGTTACCTTTGAGCGGAGACTCGTGTATCGTAATACGCTTGCATTCCGGACATATTCATAACCTTGCGGATAGGAAGGCGTACTGTGCACGATTTCAAAATCCTCCTTGCCAAATCTCATCCTCAGGGAAAGCCCTTTTAAAAATTTGATATTCTCCTTTGTCAGCAATCCTCTGGTCCAGTTAATGGCAGTCATTGCGATGGGATTCATTTCGGTCGTGAGGGATGGTTCACCCACCGCCTCCCTGTCATGATTTCCGCAGATAGCAATTCCTTTCTTCTCCAAAGACACGAGGGCGTTCAGCAGGGTTTTCTGTTGTTCGGTGGTGAAGTATGGTTGCTTCACGATTTTATCCATGTCTTCGAGGGCCACTTTCTTTCTGCCATAGGCCAGATAACGGATAACGTCGCAACACTCATTTGGCGATGCGCCGTAGCCAACAATATCGCCGGCGATTAATAGCCTGTCAATGGCTCCTCCCTTTTCAGCAATATCACTCACTACCGATAATAAGGCATCGACGTTGCCATGGATATCTGACAAGATGATGTTTTTCATAAGTTAGGCCTTCGGCGACTTCCCCCCCTCTCGCTCCCCGTAAACGCGCGTTTATGGGGGGATTGAAGTTTAAATTATCGAATTATCGTAATTATTGGGAAAATGGGTACGTTTCACACGTTGTTTAATAACTTTTTTAATTCCTCTGCGGTGGGAATTCTATTGGCAACGTTTCCTTCAAGGAGGCCATGGATAATTTCTTCCAGCTTTTGCGGTATTTTAGTGTTAACTTTGCCGGCTGGAATTTTTTCTGTCTGCCATAATTTCTTCGTCACTATCTGATAGAATATGAGACCCAAAGAATACAGGTCCGTCCTGCCGTCCAGACGGATGGAAGAAGAGAGCGCTTCATAATGAACCTTTCGGGGCAAGTCCTTGAGATAGGTAAGCATCTGCAACTGTTCCGGAGATGCATATTCTCTGCTAATTCCCTTAATAATCCCGCCTCTTTTGATGGCTAATTCAAAGTCGATAAGATGTATCAATCCCGTTTTTTGATTAAGAATCAAATGTCCGGGTTTTAAATCACAATGTACGTAGTGCTTATTGTGGAGATGCTGCAAGGGATCGCAAACGGATATAAACGCTTGAACGACTTCTTCGATGGTTTCGGTATTCTCAACGTCTTTTTCAAAGAAATAATCCACAAGGTCATATCCGTAGATGTGCTGTAATACGATAAAATTTTGTTTGATTAAAAATTTCCCGTCTCTGAATAACTCTCCCTGTCCGAAATCACTGGCCGTTGGTATTTGGGGGTGATTGAGCTCCTTCAGGATATAATATTCTTCTGAAAAATCGAAGTCCGGGGAGTATTTTATCCCCTTGTCTTGCATGTTAATCAAAATGGCGTAGTTGGACTTGTGCAAACTTGCCTGGCACTTAAACTCGGCGAATTGATATTTATTAATTCTGTACATGACATGGTAAGCTTTTATATCTTTATCAATGATACGGGGCTCATGAAATAAAATACGGATTCCTTTTGTTGCATGATTTATACGTACTTTTGCGGCGGACATTTACGGAATATTGCCGGTCTTCCAGTTTAAAGTAAAGTCATCGATTACTTCCAGGCGGTCTTTTGCAAACAGCCTTTCAAAGGTATTGTCATCCGGCAATCCTTTGCTTAAATCGCAGTGCAGTCCAAGCGCTTTGCCTTTCAGGATTAAATTTTTTTTGTCATTTGCATACATGGTGATATCTACAAAGTGATATGCAGTGACGAGTCCCACGCATTGGAAGCCGTCCAAAGGAATTAGGGAGATATCACATCCCCCGTTGCCCGTTAAATCGGCACCACCTCCTCCCGAAACAATATATACGGGTAATTGCATAACACCGGTTTTATCGGTCTTAATGAGGCGTTGGTAGTTATGGTCGTGTCCGCTAATAACCAGGAGTATATTATGAGATGCATTGTTAAAAACTTTTGTATAGCGGTCGCGAAATCTTGCCGCTTTGGATTTGCTATTGAGCATGTCGGTACAACCATGGTGCCCGATTGAATACGGCGGATAGTGTTCGAAAATGATTTTTGGACCGGAAAATCCTTTTAATTCATCCAAAAACCAGTGAAACTGCTCTTCATCGTCCGGCAAAGAGGAGTTTAAGGCAATGAATTTTACTTTTATCCCGTCAGCTTCTCCAGCGAAAGAATACCAGGACTGTCCGTGC
The DNA here is from genome assembly GCA_011525665.1 of Candidatus Brocadia sp. Taxonomy (GTDB): domain Bacteria; phylum Planctomycetota; class Brocadiia; order Brocadiales; family Brocadiaceae; genus Brocadia. The sequence goes on along the minus strand of WYAU01000015.1, from coordinate 15,809 downwards.
GTCGTTTTACATAACGACTCTTTTAAATAGGATATGTATGCGGCGTCCAGCTTATCGCATATTTCTTCGCATAAAACCTGCCGGCTCCTCTTTTTTAATTTTGCCTCTGCAATGGAGTCGATTTCCTTATATAATTTACCCCGTAATAATTCTATTTCTTTCAAGATGCCCGACGGGGGAGATACTTGCCCTTCGGACTTATTAACAACCCCAATTTTTTCGAGCAATTCTTTCACGAGGACATCTGTTTTTTCATCGAATACAACCTCATGATTGCCAATGACCGGATAAAGGGGGATCATTTTGTTTCCTGTATAGTTTCGGGTAATTACCTCCCGAAACTTATCAAATTCATTGTAATAGACCATATCCCCGGAAAATAAGATAAAATCAGGATCCAAATCCCGTATGGCCCTCGCTATGGCATTATGTTTTATCTGAGATTTGTCCATCGTTTTCATATCCCTCCGGGTGTCACCATAGGCAATGAAATGCAAGGGTTGGGCATAAAGCTTTTGTGAAAAAAGAACAACAGTGAGAACGGCAAGAAAAAATATTTTTATTTGGTTACGCATGTTTTTCATCCTTCAGTTCATATCGTATAGCAGTGGCCTGAAAACAAACGACACACCGAGAATCTTTCATAAGGGATGAAAAAGCTTTCCAGCCCTTACGTTGATTCATGCCTGCTAAAAAACGTGATCTTTTTAGTGACAGCGGTGGTTTCACCGGTCAGGATGCTTATGGCTTTTCCGCTTTTCCTCCCGATATTTTTGGCTTTCTTTTTGCCTGGTAGATTACGCCCAGGGCAAAATGAGGCTTATCGTCAGCCGGGTTGAGTTCTATGGCTCTTTGCAGCGACTTAATAGCCACGTCCAGGAGATCCTTCTTTGCATAAGCAATTCCCAAATTATAATGGGCGTCCGGATTATTTGCATTAATCTCCACTGTCTTTTTGAAAGCGACAATGGATTCGTCTATGGCGTTCAGGGCGGCGTATGTGACGCCTAAATTATAATATCCCTTTTCAAACTTCGGATTAAGTTCCACGGACTTTTTAAAGGCAGCCGCGGCATCCTGGTAGTGTTTTTTCCCATAATAAACGATTCCCAGATTGTAGTATGCCTCGACATATTGCGGTGATGCGGCAATGGCCTTTTTCAGGGTTTCAACGGCCTCATCGAATCTCCCCATTTCGTAGTAAACCACGCCAAGATTGTTGTACGCCTTTATCAAATTCGGATCGATCTCCAGCGCTTTTTTGTATGTTCCAGCAGCATCCTCCAGCATTCCCCTTTCGCTATAAGCAATTCCCAGGTTATAATGCGCCTCGGCATAATTAGGGTTCTTTTCTACCGCCCGCCGGAATTCCCTGATTGCTGTATCCAGAAACTCATCTTTGTCAGTATCCTGGGCATAACCTGTGCTTGCGAAAACAAAAAACATGAACGATATCATCATGTACGCTTTCATACGTTGCTCCTTTGATGTCCTGCCGTAATTAATTAACCGGAATATGGCCTTCTGTTAAAGGGCCGTTCAAATCTATCATGGTATTTTGACATTCAACCATTTCAGAAAGAGGAGATTGAATCTTATGACTCTGTAATTGCACAAGTGTTGTTTCCTGAATGAAATTCTGACGTGATACGAAGGGAATGTCCTGTATTGTCATCACCGGCTGGATTATTGGCTTGCAGTTTTTTGTTGTAAACAGCAAGCCGGAAATTTCTTCAGCCTGTACATAAGCAGCCGCTTCCGTCACACGTTTTTCTCCCCCACGCGCTATGACTGTTTTAATCATGGGTGCAAGTGTTTTTAGGGGGAGTGACGTCAAATCGTCATCAGCCAGGACCGGTTTTGCGATTGTTGTTTCCAGTTGATCGAGGAATATCTCCGGTTGCAGTATTTCGTATTTTGGTTTGGTAACTGTTTTTGGCATTTCTTCCCTGGCTACAAAAACGGCCGGCTCTTTTTTAACGGTCTTTAAAATCTTATGAACGAACAGGTCTCCCACTAATAATTGTTCCAGGGAAGCATCTTTTTTTACCACTTTCAAATAGTGATAATTCACGAAGATCAATGCAATTCCAAATCCTATTACGATCACGGAAGTGATAATCTTGGAAACCACGGGGAAGAATTTCATGACGAGATGAAACAAAACAACGAAGATCATTGCAGATATCCCGACCTCTAAAAGGCCGGCCTGCGGCGAACCGGTTGAGGTAAAATAAACCATAACAAGGACGACAACCAGGAACCATATGCAGAGGTGGGCTACCAGATGTTTCCATGTATTGAGAGGTTTTGGGGGAGAATGAGGCTCGGGTATTTTCTCCGGTTGTAAGGATTGGTTAATTTTATTTGTCATGGGTGAAAAAGAATTTCGTTGTCTTTATTCTCGTTTTCGGGTAAAAGGACCGGTTTTCACACCGCGGCCACCTTATCCCCCTGGAAAACAGCAAAACGGGCTGTTCAGTGAGAACTGCGGATATTGCTAAAGATAACGATTACATAGTACAAATATCTCTTGCGGTGTCAAGCCTAATTATACGTGCATCTTAAAATTTGTCCGGCACGGTATATAGATGAGGCCTCCGGATACTTTTTCAAAAAACTAAATTGCCGCAAAATTTCTGCTCATTTAAAACAGGGTATCGTGAACTGCCTTTTTTCATTGACAAATCCGGTTTAAAGAAATATAATGATGCAAATATAGTGGATAAGCAAACTTAGGAATTAAAATTTTATCGCCCACACCCTACTTATTATTCCCTTGATGAAAATAAGTTCTCTGGATCTAAAGCGGCAGTATGAAGGTATTCGAGAGGAAATAAATAAAGCTGTTTTAGAAGTAATAGCCAGCCAGTCCTTTGTCCTCGGCCCTTTCGTTGAATCGTTTGAACAGAGCATAGCAAAATTTTGTCATGTCAAACATGCCATTGGGGTGTCCTCTGGCACGGATGCAATATTGCTGGCTTTAATGGCATGCGGGATTACACGCGGCGATGAGGTTATAACGACGCCCTTTACTTTCTTCGCGACGGCCGGTTCCATTGCACGGTTAGGGGCTATTCCTGTATTTGTGGATATAGATCCCTTTACCTACAATATTGATGTGAATAAGATTGCGCCTCTCGTGAACACAAGGACGAAGGCGATTCTTCCTGTCCATTTGTATGGACAATGTGCCGATATGGATGGTATCCGTGAGATTGCGAGCGCCAACGGCTTGATGGTCATTGAAGATGCCGCACAGGCCATAGGATCGGTTTATAAAGGGAAAAATGCGGGCATTCTTGGGGATGTGGGGTGTTTTTCGTTCTACCCCACAAAGAATCTTGGCGGCTATGGAGACGGCGGGCTCGTAACAACCAATAATGAGAGATTGGCAGAGTTGATTAAGATCTTGAGAATCCACGGGGCGAAAATGAAGTATTGTCATTCTCATATCGGCATTAACGGGAGGTTGGATGCCATACAGGCTGCGGTCCTGTCGGTAAAGCTTAAATACCTGGATGGCTGGTCCGAGAAACGAAGGTCAATTGCCGCATATTATCATGAGCATTTAGAGGGGTTACCCGTGCGGCTACCCAAAATAGCACCTTATAATACCCATATATTTCATCAGTATGTCATAGCCACATCAGACAGGGATGCATTGATGAAATATCTCGAAAGTCAGGGGATAGAAACGACAGTTTATTATCCGGTTCCCCTTCATTTGCAAAAATGTTTTGAGTACTTGGGGTACAAGCGCGGCGCCCTGCCCGAGTCAGAAAGAGCTTCAAACGAAACGATCGCCCTCCCTGTCTTTCCTGAGATTACTCAGAAAGAGCAGGATTATGTGATTTATCACATAAAAAATTTCATTTCACAGCGATAATGGGAAATTTTTCTCATGCGAACAATACCGGCTTTTTTGGCACTTGCCGTGGTATTTTTCATAAATACCTGTAATTATGCAGAAAGTTTACTTTCTGCGGTAAGAAACATAGAGCAGCGGCCTTTTTCCTTATCGGCCGGCCATATCAGCACGTGGAAAAAAGAAGGGATTCGTATTTTTGTTGCAGATAAAGATGCAAGGATATTGCAGGGGCCATTTCAAATTACGGCGGATAGTGTCGTTTGCTGGTTTCACGAGGAAGATGCGGGACAACGCGCTGAGGCAACCGTGGAGGTCTATTGCGAAGGCAAAGTAACCATCCTGCAGGACGAAAACTACGAAAAATATGAACAGGTATATTTACGATTTGAGACCATGACCGGCATCGTAGTCAACCCTGAAGGGCAGCCCATAGAGGCTTTTGAAGATGGCCGGCAGACCGAGGTTGTTCTGCGGGGTGAAGAAATTCGTTCACGGGGACAAGAAGAGTATTTATCCACCGAAGTTCCCCAAAAGATTCCGGTCTCTGGCGTTTCTCGAAGAGAAGAAATGGTTGACATAATTGCCGACAGTATCGATTCGTGGGAGGAAGGAGACAGGCGTATCGTTATTGCCCTCGGCAATGTAAAAATCAAAAAAGACGATATGACAATGGACGCCGACAGCGTAATCCTGTGGTTCGAAAAGAAAGATCCGGATAGTTTACAGTATCCGGAACAACCCCTGCGCGAGATTTATGCGGAAGGAAATGTGGTGATGCGCCGCAAAGACGATGTACAAATTGCTGATAAAATATTTGAGGACGTAAAGGCGGATAAGGGGATTCTGATTAACAGCAAGATAAAAACGATCATTCAGCAGCAGAAAAAAGCAAAATTAAGCGATGCCTCAGAACCAAGATCGCATCCGCAAAAAAACAAGATGCCCCTTTTTGAAGGGATGCCGGCATATATTGGCGGAGAAGAGATAAAGCACGTTGCCAAGGGACAATATGAAATAAAAAATGGCACAATAAGCACGTGCGGATACGGACATCCTCACTATCATTTTAAAGGAAAAAAGATCAGGCTGGTTCAGCGGGATATCCATAATATCATATCTTCCACGAATAATTCGTTTTATATTGACAAATACCCCGTGGCTTATTTGCCCTATCTCTCGCTCGATGTAAGGAAACGAGAGCGAATTTTGAAAGACTGGCAATTCGGAAGCTCGTCGCGTTTTGGTTCGTTTCTCCGGACGGATTGGGATTTGTTTGCCATTACAGGCGGGAAACAAAAAGACTGGAGCGACCTTACCTTGAACCTCGATTATTTGGAAGAAAGGGGACTGGGCACGGGGCTTGATTTTGAGTATAAGGGAGAAGATCTGTTTGGTTACGTCAATACGTATTACATAAAAGACCAGGGTGATTTCGATATTAATGATGTGCCGGTCGAAAATAAAGATCGTGGAACCATTCTTTGGAGGCACAGGCAGGAATTGCCTCATGATTGGCGTTTGGACATGGAGTATTCCTATTTGAGTGACCCGAGGTTTCTCCGGGAGTATTTTCAGCATGAGTTTAAACAGGAGAAAGACCGTGAGACGGTGTTGTATTTACGGAGAATACATGACACCGCCGCTGAGACATTTTTGATCAACGAACAGTTTAACGGATTTGATACGACAGTAGATTCTTTGCGGGAAAGGCGATATGCGGAACGCCTGCCGGAGGCGTCGTATCGAATCATTGGCGAACCCATCGGGGATAATATGCTGATATTTACCTCCGAATCTTCAGCGACCTATTTTGACGGCTCTTTTGAACAAATTGAGCCTGAAATTCAACCACGATCTGTAGCAAGGGTTGACAGTGTGAATCGGGTGAGCATGCCATTCAAGCCCTGGGTTTTCAATATAAATCCGTTTGTCGAAGGCAGGGTTACGGGATACACGGAAAGCATTGATACGTCCGGTGCCGTTGATGAAGCAAATGGCCCTGCCACCGGACGATTCATCGGTTCTTTTGGGTTTGATTGGAGTTCGACGCATTGGAGAAGCTATAGCGTCTACAATGATTTCTTTAAAATAAATCGTTTGCGGCATATCTTTGTCCCGGAGTTGCGGTATACTTATAGTCCGGTCGTTACAGAAGACCCGCAGGAGTTCTATCATTATGATGAGATTGACGCCTTAGATTCATCCCAGGTTGCTGTTGTCGGGATAAAAAACAAATTGCAGACAAAACGGGGAGAACCGGGTTTTGAGAAGACGGTAGATTTTGTTGAGTTTAATGTGGATTATTATCTGTTTCCTACAAGCGCCGGTATTTACAATGATGGCATTAATGGTATTATCATACGAAGGGACAACTTTATCAATATAGATTTTCGATCCCAGCTAACGGATATCGTTGCCTTTGTTTCCGAAAGGAATGAGTTTAATACGGAAGAATTTCAATTTGATGTTCTTACCTCGGGTTTTGAAATTTCTAATCTCCCCGATTGGCAGTTTTTTATCGGCCACCGGTTTATCAGGGATATCAGTTCCACGATTATCATTGGGGCTGATTACACGATTAGCGAAAAATGGAGGATCATGGCAGGGGAAAAATATGACTTCAGGTCTCTGGAAATCGAGGATGGGAGAAACAGGGAAACAGACAATGAACCGAAAAACCTGAAAACAAATTTTGTATTATCCCGCTATTTTCACGATTGGGTAGGGAGTCTTACACTCGAATTAGATCCGGTGAGAAATGACAGTTCCTACAGATTTGACATAACTCCCAGAGGATTAGAGAAAAGGTCAAGACGTTTTTGGTTTTGAGAGAGAGTTATGACGAAAAAGGCTATTTATCCCGGGGCATTCGACCCTGTTACCAATGGGCACCTCGATGTGATCAAAAGGGGAAGCCTTATCTTCGATACATTAGTCGTTTCCGTGGGATGTAATCCGCTAAAAGCCGCGCTGTTTTCGATGGAGGAACGCATGGAGATGATCCGGGAGCATGTTCAGGGGTTGAAAAATGTCACGGTCGACAGTTTTGAAGGCATGTTGGTAGACTATCTTAAAAAACAACAAACGAATATCATCTTGCGCGGCATACGCACGGTATCTGATTTTGAGTATGAATTTCAGAGGGCGCTGACCAACCGGGTACTTGATAAAGAAGTTGAGACGGTATTTGTAATGACGAGCGAGCAATATTCTTTTTTAAATTCTACACTCATTAAAGAAGCCGTCAGCCTGGGGGGCCGCGTGAGCCAATTTGTTCCACCCGGGGTTGAAAGGCGTTTGGTAGGGAAATTTAAGCATATGCACATCTATAAAAAGAAAATTGAATGAAAATTAACGTCTTGATCATCGGTGATATTGTGGGGAAACCTGGCCGTATGATAGTGAAAGAAAAATTAAAATCATTTATCGAGAAGGAAGATATACACTTCTGCATCGCCAACGGTGAAAACGCTGCAGCCGGAGCGGGTATAACGGGAGAAATAGCCGCAGAATTATTTTCTCATGGCGTTGACGTTATAACCACGGGCGACCACGTATGGGATAAAAAGGAAATATTGCCTGAGCTGGAGACGAATAAAAGCATCCTGAGACCGGCAAATTATTCACCGCTGGCAATAGGAAAAGGCTACGTTGTGAAGAACTCCAGATTGGGCAATCCCATCGGGGTGATTAACTTATTGGGCCGGGTGTTTATGAAACCAATAGATTGTCCCTTCCGGGCTTCCGATGAGATTTTGAAAAATATTTCAAAAGAGACAAAAATCATCTTTGTGGACATGCATGCAGAGGCAACCTCAGAAAAGATTGCCATGGGGTGGTATCTGGATGGTAAGGTAAGCGCTGTTGTCGGCACCCATACCCATGTGCCTACCGCGGACGAAAAGATCTTGCCCAAAGGAACGGCATTTATCAGTGATCTGGGAATGACGGGCCCTCATGAGTCTGTCCTGGGAAGAAAGATTGAGTGCGTTTTAAAGGCAATTGTGACTCAGATGCCCACCCGATTCGAAGTGGCAGAGAAGGATGTCAGGATAAGTGGCGTGAAGGTGGTTGTGAATAGCCAAACGGGAATAGCGGAAAGCATACGGAGAATTGAGGTTAAAGAGGGTGATTGAATTATAGTGAACGTCTTGAATAAGCTGGCATGTAATAGTCATTGCGAGCGACAACAAAGTAACCCAATCCATGAGATTGCTTCGGGCTGATGTCCTCGCACTCATAAATTTTTTTTGTGCTCACTACGGATTTTTCACCCCCTTCAGAATGAGATTTTTTCGCATTATTCTGTCGTTCTGAGGGAGTGAAATGGCCGAAGAATCTCAACAATAAACTCCGTGCTCGGCAGTTGCAACCGAATAAGCCTCCTTTAGGGAGATTTAGTGAATGTGTAAAAAAAGAATTTTTTACCGAGTGAACGATCATGAGCCGAAGGCTCACAAAAGGGCATGAAAATACGTCTCGCCCCTTAATCCTTCCCATCAGGGGAAGGAAAAGTTCCCTCGCCTCTTGCGGGAGAGGGTCGGGGGGTATTGTGGCGCCAAAGCTATAATTATTATGAACTTTAAATCAAATGTTTCCTTTGTTACCGGATACAACAAAAAGCCGGCATAAGATACTGACGATTTCCGAACTCACCCGAAAGATACGGGGTTCACTTGAGCAGGAATTTTTTAATCTCTGGGTCGTTGGGGAGGTGTCTAATGTAAGGATGCCCACATCCGGGCACATGTATCTGACACTAAAAGATGCCGGCGCTCAACTTCAGGCCGTTATGTTTAAAACCGTTGCGAACAGTGTAAAATTTGGGATAAGAGACGGCATGGAGGTTTTGGCTTTTGGTTCAGTCACCGTTTACGAAGCCCGTGGCCAGTATCAATTGATCATCGAACGTATTGAGCCAAAAGGGATCGGGGCATTGCAACTGGCGTTTTTACAATTGAAGGAGCGCCTTGAAAAGGAAGGTCTCTTTGACCCTGCCCGCAAAAAACCGCTTCCTTTGCTTCCGAAAAAGATTGCCATTGTGACGTCTTTAACGGGCGCGGCGATCAGGGATATTTTAAATGTAATTAACAGGCGGTTTGCCCGGGTAGAAATCCTCATCTGTCCGGTGAAGGTGCAGGGCGAAGGTGCTGCTCAGGAAATTGCACAGGCAATTCGGGATTTGAATGCTATTCCCGGCATAGATGTTATGATTGTGGGACGGGGAGGAGGCAGTTTGGAGGATTTATGGGCCTTTAATGAAGAAGGTGTCGCCCGAAGCATATATGCCTCGGAAATTCCCGTTATTTCCGCCGTAGGTCACGAGATTGATGTGACTATTTCAGACCTGGTTGCTGATAAGAGGGCTCTTACACCCACGGAGGCGGGAGAACTCGTCGTTCCCCGGTATGACCATCTAAAAGATTCGTTAGAGAAAATTAAGACTAGACTTATACAAGCATTGTATAATAAAATATTGCTTGCCAGAACCAGATTGCTGAGGATTAAAAGCAGTCTTTCATTTAAAAGACCTTTCGACAGGATATTCAGGCTGCAGCAGGATGTGGACGAAATAGTGCAACGGCTCGTAACGGCAGGCAAACACACCGTGGAATTAGAACGTGAGCGATTGACCGGTCTGGCAAACAGACTGGACAGTGTAAGCCCGCTAAAAGTGCTGAAGAGGGGTTATTCTATTACGACACACGGGGAAGACGTTACGCCTGTTACGTCTGCCGAAGGATTGAGTGTGGGTGATAAGTTAAAGATACGATTTTTTCGCGGAGGAGTTGTATCCTCAATAACTGAGATAATAAAGTAACTATGAGGGAATCACTACGGTATTTACAGAATGCAAAGGATATCCTTATTATATAATACAACTTTAGTGAAAGACGCCGTCAAAGTTGCGAAAGATTTTATTGACAAATTTAAAGAAAAACAGATAAATCATGCGTAATTTTTAATTTATGGCAAAGATAAAATTTGAGGATGCACTGAAAGGATTAGAAGATATTGTAGAACGGCTTGAAAAAGGAGAATTGTCTCTCGATGAAACCTTGTCACAATACGAAGAAGGTATTAGGCTGTATAAACAGTGTACCACCCTGTTAGAAGATGCAGAAAAAAAGATTCAAATCCTGGTAAAGGATGAAAACGGCGTCTTCCGTACCAAAGACTTTCAGATCGAAACTACACAAGGTAACAATTCAAAATGAATATTTAGTGAGTATTCGATAAACTTTTTAGATTTATCCAAACGATAAAATATGAGCAAACTATTGGATTGTATTGAATATCCGGAAGATTTGAAGAAGTTAAAGCTGGAAGATTTGCCAAAACTCGCAACGGAAATTCGTGAATTGATCGTGGACGTTGTTTCGAAAAACCCGGGCCATCTTTCTTCAAATCTTGGCGTGGTTGAATTAACCATTGCGCTGCATTACTGCTTTGACTTCAAGAAGGATAAAATTGTATGGGATGTAGGCCATCAGGCATATGTGCACAAAATTCTCACCGGGAGAAAATCAAAATTTTCCACCTTAAGGCAATATAAAGGGCTCAGCGGTTTTCCCGACAAAAATGAGAGCGCCTACGACCCCTTTACGTGTGGTCACAGCGGGAATGCCATATCGGCTGCCCTGGGGATGGCCTGCGCCGATACAATTCTCGGAGAGAAGAGATCGGTTGTGGCCGTTGTGGGTGACGGCGCAATAGGTGCGGGAATGTCTTTGGAGGCACTAAACCACGCAGGCGACCTGAAGAAGAATGTACTGGTGATATTAAACGATAATGAGATGTCTATATCCAATACCGTGGGGGCTTTTTCAAAATATTTAAACAAAATCAGGACTGCCCCGCTGTTCGCCGATCTTAAAAAAGAAGCCCGCAGTTTGCTGAACCTTTTGCCGGTATTTGGCAAGCCCGTGGAAAAGACATTGGAACATATTGTTGAGTTGATGAAACGGGGGGCTACGCCGGGCCAGATATTTGTAGATCTTGGGTTTAATTATTTCGGCCCGATTGACGGACATGATTTCCGGATATTGATCGAGACGCTCAATGATATGAAACACCTGGCGGGACCCGTGCTTTTGCACGTAATAACGGAAAAAGGACGCGGATTTGAACCGGCATGCCAAAATCCAACGCAATACCATAGCGCCGGCGCCTTTGAGATGTGTAACGGAAAGATTAAACAGCCATCGGGCGACGTTAAAAAAATTTCCTATACAAAGGTTTTTGGCGATACCCTTGAGGAGTTGGCAAAAACCAACCCTTTGATCGTGGGTATTACGGCTGCCATGCCTGATGGAACAGGCGTCGTCTCTTTTGGCAAAAAATTTCCGGAACGGTTTTATGACGTTGGGATTTGCGAACAGCACGCGGTGGGTTTGGCCAATGGTTTGTCCGCCGCCGGGCTAAAACCTGTAGTCGCTATCTATTCGACGTTCTTACAGAGGGCGTATGATCAGGTCTTTCATGATGTTTGTCTGCAGAAGAATAAGGTTGTGTTTGCGCTTGACCGGGCAGGAATTGTGGGCAATGACGGCCCTACACATAATGGCGTATTCGATATTGCCTATCTGCGTAATCTGCCGGAAATTGTCTTAATGGCGCCAAAAGACGGGAACGAGTTCAGGTCCATGCTGAAGATTGCCCTGGATTCCGACAGGACGGTTGCGATTCGGTATCCCAAAGAGGACATTCCCGACGAGAAACTGAATCTCCCGTACAAAACGTTTGAGATCGGCAAGGCTGAGGTCATGCGACAGGGGACAGACGGCGCCCTTCTTGCCTATGGAGCTATGGTGTATCGGTGCGTGCAGGCCGCGGAAAAGCTGAGTGAAAGGGGCCTGGAGGTAACGGTAGTTAATGCACGATTCGCCAAACCCCTTGACAGGGAACTTATTCTGGAGTTAGTCAGGAACTATAAATTGATATTAACGGTGGAAGACCATGCCCTGATGGGCGGTTTTGGCTCCGCGGTGCTTGAATTTGTCTCTGATGCACGGGAAGACGCAGGCAAAATCGTGAGAATGGGTATTCCCGACCGTTTTGTTGAACATGGCCCCCGAAATCTGATATTAAAAAACATGGGTTTGGACGCGGAGGGAATTGCCGATACATTCGCTGCAACACTGGGGTTCAAGAATATCCACAACTCATTTACCAAGACAGGAAAGCGGCGTCTGACCGTATAATGAATGAAAAAGATTCTGGTTCTGGGCGACTTAAGCAAGAAAAAGATTTTTGATACGATTTCCGGTTTGAAGCCGTGGCTGGAAAAACATGTCATTGCCGAAATTGTTGACTTATCCAAAGAAAAAAATTTTGAAAAACCGGGAGCGGAAATAGCCGTAGTCTTCGGCGGAGACGGAGCGATCCTCTCGACGTGCAGGGGTCTGGGAAGAAATCAGATACCCATTATCGGTGTGCATATGGGACGATTTGGTTTCCTGGCAGAACTTATGGAAAACAACGTATGCGCCTCATTGGAAAAAATATTTATCGGGAATTATCAGGTACGAAAAAGAATGCTCCTGTTATGTCGTGTTGAACGTGCCGGTAAAGTCGTGAACGAATCTACAGGCATTAATGACGGGGTAATCTCCCGCTCGTCCCTGTCAAGGTTGATTTCCATAAAATTAACCATCAACGGGGAAGACGTGGCGACATACAGGGCCGATGGTTTAATTATATCTACCCCTTTGGGTTCTACGGCACATTCATTGTCTGCGGGTGGCCCGCTTTTAACGCCCGATTTGAATGCGTTTATCATTGTTCCTATATGCCCCCACACCCTTACGAATCGGCCGTTAGTTGTTTCGGGGGATAGAGAGATCGGTATGGAAATCCTGTCTCAGTTAAGCGGCGCCGGCTTTACCGTAGATGGTCAGGTCTTCACCGAACTGGAGATGGGTGATAAGATACTGGTCAAAAGGTCAGATATTGAGGTTCAGATGATTGATACGGGTACACGGACGTTTTACGGTGTGTTGCGCGAAAAATTGAACTGGGGAGGGCAGCCGAATTATGGCCGTAATTAGAATAAAAGAGAATTATTGCAAGGGGTGTCTTCTCTGTATCCCGGTATGTCATAACAAATCGTTGGTGGTATCCGACGCCATAAACGAACAGGGGCTGCATCCGATAAAATTCAAAGAAGATGCAGAATGTGATGGGTGTAAAAAATGCGCAATAATGTGTCCTGACGTAGCAATAGAGATTTATAATTAAGTGAAAAAAACCATTATTTATAAAGACAATTTGCCAGGGGCATATCGTATGAAACAGTTATTGACCGGAAATGAGGCAGCGGCAGAAGCGGCAATAGTGGCGGGTTGCAGATACTATTATGGGTATCCTATCACTCCCCAGAATGAACTTATCAATTATATGTCGATAAGGATGCCTCAGGTCGGCGGTATTTTTGTCCAGGCAGAGAGTGAAATTGCAGCCATTAGTATGGTGCATGGGAGTGCCGCGGCCGGAGGACGCGCAATGACCTCCTCGTCCAGTCCTGGTATCAGCCTGAAACAGGAAGGAATTTCCTATCTGGCCGGAAGTGAACTTCCCTGTGTTATTGTCAACATACAGCGGGGGGGACCCGGATTGGGTGATATCTCGGCATCACAGGCAGACTATTTTCAAGCGGTAAAGGGTGGGGGGCATGGCGATTACCATACCATTGTGCTTGCACCCTCTTCTGTTCAGGAAATGGCTGATCTTGTTTATGACGCCTTTGACCTTGCCGATAAGTACAGAATCCCTGTCATGATCCTGGGTGATGCTCAGATCGGCCAATTAATGGAACCAGTAGAATTTCATAAAAAACCCAAAAGAAATATCCCACCGAAAAATTGGGCGCTGACGGGAGCGGAAGGGAGAAAAAGGAATATTGTGAAATCTTTTTATCCCGTTAAGGGACAACTGGAGGAATTCAACGCCTGCTTGCAGAGAAAATATAAAGCAATAGAAGAACATGAAGTTCGTTATGAGGCGGTCAATACTCATAAGGCCGATATTGTCCTGGTTGCTTACGGTACGTCAGCACGGATATGCAAAGAGGTCGTCAGGAAGAGCAGGCGGCTTGAATTTAAAGTTGGTCTGGTACGCCCGATTACCCTGTGGCCGTTCCCGAAAGAAATTATTCGAAAGATATCAGAAAGGGTGCAGTGTATCTTAACGGTTGAAATGAGCGCCGGGCAGATGGTTGAGGATGTGAGGCTTGCGGTTGAGGGCAGGTGTCCGGTGCATTTTTACGGGAGGACTGGCGGGGGGGTACCCACGTCGTCGGAAGTAATCAAAAAAATAGTGGAAGTCGTGCCCGATAACCGCGCGGTCAATACATTATTACAATTAGCGGGGGTAAAGTAATATGCACTCCATATATGAAAGGCCAAAAACGTTTATCGACACGGCAACGCATTTTTGTCCGGGTTGTGGTCACGGAATCGTCCTGAGACTGATTGCTGAGATTATTGATGCGTGGGGCATTAGGGGTAAAACCATTGGACTTGCACCCGTGGGATGCTCTGTGCTTGCGTATAATTATCTTGACATTGATATGTGTGAAGCTGCACATGGCCGTCCGCCTGCCGTAGCTACAGGTATTAAGAGAGTACATCCCGACCATATCGTGTTTGCTTATCAGGGAGACGGTGATCTGGCGGCAATCGGAACCGCGGAGATTATTCATGCCGCCAACAGGGGAGAGAATATTACGTTTATCTTTGTCAATAATGCGATTTATGGCATGACCAATGGTCAGATGGCGCCGACAACCTTATTAGGGCAAAAAACTGCCACCACACCGTCAGGGCGGGATGCGATAAACTATGGAAATCCTATTCGTGTCTGTGAACTCCTGTCTGTCCTGGATGGCACCAGTTACCTGGAAAGGGTTTCTCTCTCCTCTCCGGAAAACATCCGTAAAACAAAAAAGGCGCTGGAAAAGGGATTTAAGACACAGCGTGAAAAAAAGGGGTTTTCCCTGATAGAAATTCTGTCCCCCTGCCCAATTTACTGGAGAATGGATGCCAATGAAGCGATGAGATATATTGATGAAGAAATGTCCGGTACCTTCCCGCTCGGGGTGGTAAAAGATTGGGAGAGTAAAAATTAAGCTAACCACAAATTATCACGAATGGACTTGAATGAAAATAAAATACTGCAGCAGGGAAGACTTGTCCGGTAAAACGATTTATTAATCGTGTGGTTTCGTGTTCATTCGTGGCAGAACAGTTTACAAGTATGACGGAAAAGATAATCTTGGCCGGTTTTGGCGGACAGGGAATGATGTTATTGGGGAAATTGCTTGCGCAAGCGGCCATGACCAATGGTAAATATGTAACGTATTTCCCCTCATACGGTACGGAAGTTAGAGGTGGGACTGCCGTCTATCACCTTATCGTTTCAGGCGAAGAAATATTTTCTCCCCTCATCGAAGAAGCCGATACCCTTCTTGTGATGAACCAACCCTCCTATCTAAAATATAAGGGGATGTTGAAACCCCGTGGATTGCTTATCGTAAATACATCCATGATTAAAGTGGACTCACCCCCTGACGCTAAAATCTATAAAGTGCCGGCGACAGAGATTGCCAGCAAGCTGGGGAATGTACTGGTCTCAAACATCGTGA
The DNA here is from genome assembly GCA_011525665.1 of Candidatus Brocadia sp. Classification (GTDB taxonomy): domain Bacteria; phylum Planctomycetota; class Brocadiia; order Brocadiales; family Brocadiaceae; genus Brocadia. Next base: position 294 of record WYAU01000015.1, on the reverse strand, counting down.
TGCTGGGCGCCTATCTGGCAATTAAAAAGCTATTTTCTGCACATCACATTTTAGATCAGTTACAGGCGACGCTCACGGGAAAGAAGGGTAATCTGTTTGCCATCAACAAACAAGCCCTCGAAAGCGGCATGCAGGTGATAGAATCCGCATATCATCAATCAGTATCGTAAAGGCAAACCCTGAGTGATCAGGGGACGCAAAGGAAAGGGTCTTTAAACAAACACGGATGTATGTAGAGACGCTCCCGATGGGACGTCTCATTTCCAAGACAGCCTTGCAAAAGACAGCCTTACT
>WYAU01000101.1 GCA_011525665.1 Candidatus Brocadia sp. | reverse complement strand
CCCCGTCCTTCCCTTTTCCAAAGGCGTATACGGCATTTGACAGCAATTCCTTCAGCCAACGATAGTACATGGTTGGATGAATACCATTAGCGTCACACACATCCGAGAGTGTTTTCTTTTCAAGTAAGTGTTGCTTCATTATCTCCACTCGTTTCTCCGGTAGATACCTTTTTCTCATACTTACTTCTTTCATTTTTCCCTCCTTTGAAATAGTTTAAGTATAGCTTATTTCAATAAGAGAAATTCCATTTCCGTCTGAAGCAAAACAGGTGTTGGGAGCGGATAGATAAGGAATCGAAGGCAAACACAATTGAAGATGTTGGAAAAATTTTGCGCAGGCTTAGAAATAATTTTGGTATATTTTCTTCAGAAAGTCGTAAATTAATCCTTGAAGAATAATATTTAAGATAGTTCCTATACTAATAATACCAATAATAACTTTCTTAATATTTTTCTTTACGTATTTTATTAAGGTTTTTCCTTTTTCCTTACAAAATATCTTAGTACCAAGCCACAGGAAGCTCATAATTTGGGAAATAGTTTTTGACTCAAATTTAAATGTATGGTAAACTTTTGCAAAAATTTTTACTAACTCAAGGTCCTTACTACAGTATCTCCAATCATCAAAAGGATCTCTATACCCGCTGTCATTAATGATATCATTAATGGTATCCATGTATAGCTTGTATATATGGGTTTTTGAGAGATGGTCATAAGGTGAGGAAAATATAAATGGTTTTAATAAATAAGCGGGTTTACTTAATTTTATCCATGCACCACCCTTCCACGTAAATGTAAATTCCGCAAAAGTATATTTCTCAAAGTTAGTGACATAATCATTAAAAATTTTATAAACAGTAGGATTAGTTTTTATGTTTATTCCTAATTCAAGAATGGTACCAAGCACGACAATTTGTTTGGAGAGAGTCATTGTTTCCGGTTTTATGTTCTTCAACAACCATTCATAACCAGTATTATAAAACGAGGTGTTTGTGCGCTTTGCAATTTTAAGTGCCAACAATGCGTGGCAGGTACAGACGATATCTGGCTTATTAGGAGAGCTCCCGTCCATGAAGTAAGTCCATCCTCCATCTTTTATTGATTCACCTAAAGCTTTTATGCTATTTTCAAGTGCTTGTTTAAATTTGTTGTCTTCTGAGTTTACTCCTGCCAAAGCAATTATAAAATTAGATAGTTTTGGAACTTTATTTTGTGTGGAATTAGGCTCTGAATGCTCTTCAACAAGCCACGCAACCATCTGTTGAGTTAAAAAGGTCGGGTCTGTCCCTAATGCCTCTTTACAACCAAGTAGAGCTTGAACTCCCATTGCAGTGCCAAATATACCATGCTGTGGCCCACCACTTTGATGGTGTGGTTCTGAGTCGTCCAGGTATTCACCTAAGGCATAATATGATTTTCCCAATTCTACGTGCATGGCGTTAAGTTTTTTCTTAGTTCCTTCCTCGATATACTTAATAGCCTCAAAAGTTTTAGCTTTAATCTTATCCTCGATCATATAATTACTCTTCCCTGATGACATCAATAATTCCTGTAAAAAGGACTTGTTTAGAAGCAAAAAAGGTGTAAAACACCTCTGTGTTTTTTACGAAAATCCCGAAAATCCTAAGAACATCTCGAAAAATAGAGGGCAAATTGGGACAGACACTATTTTGTTTAACAAATTAATCAAAGTAATACAATGTTTGAATATGCCACATACTGCAAGGTTACTTGTTCCAAACTACATTTACCATATTACACAAAGAGGAAACGTAAACATTCGGTAAACACGTCTTACACATGTTGATGATAGGAAATTGCTTTTTTCCATCCGGTGGTCAGTTTAGCAAAAACAAAGAAAATTACAAGTTTTTTTGTTTTATCAGCCCTGCTGAATATCAAAGGAAAGAGAAATGAGAGCGAACGGTATGAAATTATAGGAGAATTGTCATGCGAGGGGTAATGTGCAACACATTACCCGTTTTTTTGACAGAAAATGGCAAGACCGTTCCTACATCCTGTAGAAGAATACAAAGAAACGGTTAATTTTGTGCAATACAGGATTCATCGTAGCCGGGCCAATCATCTGCCAGTATATTGAATGCAGACAGGTCATCGAAGAGTTCATAAACCGGCTCATGGTTTTTAGGGGAGAAATTTGTATTGGGAGGGTCTCTGGAAGGTATCGGTGCCCAAAGGCCGAGGTGTTTCAGTATCTGCCGTATTACCTGTTGGTCAGTGATAAAGCTGATGATCTTCATCTCCCAACCACATTTCGGACAGCACAGTGGGTCTGCCTCATAGATCTTTTTGATACAATCGCGCCATTGTTTTGACGGGATGCGTCGGGGTTTGTATTCAGATACATCTATTATTTCAACATGATCCCCAGGCTTTTCTTGAGAATCATTCCCATGAAACTTTTCGGGGTAATCACCAAAGGTGTGTATGACAGAACAACACCGGGCATGCCATCCTGAAGTTCTATAACGTTTTGTAAAAAAATAAAAAGGAGGTAGGTCAGGCGTCCTCGCCTGACATTATTATGACAAGCGAGGATGCTTGTCATACCTTCCGTATGTACAACGGCACAATTTCGTGAGCAAAGCCCTGTCATGTTTAAAATAGATGCGCAGCATAATGGGAATGCTGAAGACATAGTGCCGATGGGGGACTGGATAGAGGTTGTCTCTCCGGGAGGCATCGAAGCTCTCCGGGGTTTCCAATACGCACATACGGGATATAGAAGACGGCAGAAGTGTCCCGTCTTTTGAAATGGTGATGAATTTTCTCAGCGCTTACGGGGTAGATATAGAGATGTTCCTGCGGGAGACGGAATATTTGTCGTCTCGTGGAGAACCGGAAGGTCTGGGGGCGGCAAGGCGTGTGCCGGTAATTTCATGGGCGCAGGCGGGTAATTGGCAGGAGTTATGCGCCAACTTTCAGTATGGCGGGCATGAGGAATATGTAGAAACTGATTCAAAAGGGTTTTTTGCTCTCAAGGTGAGGGGGAGGCAACGTTTAAGCAACTGAAAAAGTACGGTAAAACGTGCGTACTTCATCCCCTGAACCTAAAATACGATGACATGGAGCTTAACAAGGATATTGAATACAGAATCGTTGGCGTGGTGATGGAGAAAGTGAAGAGATACCGGTAATTTCAGAGCTAAATAAGATTATTTGAAACATAAAATACCATTGTGAAGGATAATCGAAAAGTATGTACTTATTGTTTAAGCACCTCATTCATACTGCCGCTACGGTATCCTTCTACATCGAGAGTGACGTATTTGTAACCTATTTCCTTGAATGTATTG
>WYAU01000100.1 GCA_011525665.1 Candidatus Brocadia sp. | reverse complement strand
CTTTATCTCATTAAAGATGGAATTAGCATGGAGAACAGCCCCAATTGGAAAGGTGAATGCAAATCTACCCTTCTTCAGACAAATAACAGAAAAAGAATTTACACAAAAAACTTGACAGTACCGTTTTTATCAGATTAATTTGTCCTGTTTTTCAGGATTCTTTTATGATAAAGGAACATTATGTTATTACAGATCGTGTTGTTTTTTGCAGGGCTTGCGGGACTTTACTTTGGGGCTGAATGGCTCGTCAGGGGGGCGTCAAGATTTGCCCGCTCATTCAATATCAAACCCGTGGTTATAGGACTTACGATAGTAGCTTTCGGTACTTCAACTCCCGAACTTGTCACCAGTGTAATTGCCGGTATTAAGCATTTGAACGATATTGCCATGGGGAATGTTATCGGAAGCAATATTGCCAATATTGGTCTTATCCTGGGGCTATCGGCACTCGTTCGTCCCCTCAGTATCGATATGAAACTCCTCTATCGTGAAATGCCGATTATGATTGGTATCTCCGGACTTTTGTATTTCATGGGATGGGATGGTATTTTGAGTCGTTTAGAAGGTGGCATGCTTCTTGGAGGCATTTTTGCTTATACCTGCTATGTCTATCGCATAGCCCTGAACGAACCCAACTCCATTGAGCAGGAATTTGAGGAGTTCGTGGGAACAAAGGGCGCAAAAAATAACACTATTACAAAGGATCTGTTCCTGATAATCATTGGCCTTGGGGGACTCGTCGGGGGGGCGCACTTCCTGGTTCATTCGGCAATATATATTGCAAGGGTCATAGGGATCAGTGAACTTGTTATCGGTCTTACGGTTATCGCTGTGGGGACGTCTCTCCCTGAACTGGCAACTTCAATGATCGCCACTATCCGGAAGGAATCTGATATCAGCGTTGGCAATGTGCTGGGCAGCAACATCTTTAACATCCTTGCAGTGCTTGGTGTTGCCGCCGTAATTAAACCCTTGCAGATTAACACCGCCTCTCTCATCGTTGATATACCTGTTATGCTCCTGTTCAGTATATTCCTGATTCCCCTGATTATGTGGAAGTTTGTGCTTACCCGCGGACAGGGGCTGCTTTTATTGATTGGGTACGGTATCTATGTATTCTGGTTATTTAAGTAATTCCAGACCCGTCCTGGCAACCCTTTCAGGTTTTATCTGTGTCATACATCGATGGTCTTTCGGGCATACCTTAAAATGACAGGCAAGACAGTCTACCTCTGCCCTGATCACCTGTCCTGTCTCAGCAGGGGTGTCGGTATAGCGTGGATCATTCGGCCCCATCAAGGTAACAACAGGCCTTTTAAAGGCAACGGCGATATGCCTCGGTCCTGAGTCAACGGTAATTAATAAAGCGCATTTTTTTATCAGTGCCTTAAGGACATCCAGTGATATGATCTGGCTTGCCAGGTTTATCAGCTTGATGTTAGCCGCACGCTCAATATCCAGAGCCAACTTTGTTTCATTGGGGGCACAGACTATGGCTATATTACAATGAAACTGTTCACTGATAAGTTCTGCCGTCCTGGCGAAACCTTCTGCCGTCCAGCATTTTGAAGATCCATATGCAGCCCCCGGATTTAACAGGATAAGTGGATGGCCATTGAGATGATAGTTTTCAAAAATTTCAGCTACACGCCGTTGACTTTCCTCAGTAATGAATAATTCTAAGTCTTTCGAGCGTACTTCACAGCCGACTGCCGTACACAAACGCAGATAGTAGTCCCCCATATACGTTGGAAGGAACCGCCCCTTTTCAGACAACCGGTTTACTCCATCGGTAAGCAGCCATGACCGGGCATCCCTTCTATACCCTATGCGCCGTTTCACGCCGGCCAGCCAAAACATGAGCGCAGAACTAAAGGAATTGGGAAATAGAAAACCAAGGTCATATCCTTTAGACCGCATTTGCTTTATGAGGGAAATACTATATAAACCTTTCAGGTGTCGATTGCCTGTTCCTGTATGCTGTGGATGAGGATGTAAATCTAAAATAAGAACTTCGTTAAACCATGGGGCACCTTCGATAAGTTTCCGGACGTAGGATTTAAGGGCTATGGTGATTTCTGCATGGGGAAAGTTTTCCCTGATGCAGCGGAAGGCCGGTGTGGCCATAACGACATCGCCTACCCAATTGGGCGAACGGATGATGATTTTTTTGACGTTTGCGGGTTTGGTCACCGAAACCTCACATGAATGGAAAATGTCAAAATGCAGATTACATTCTACTGTAATGCCCTATAAGCGTCAAGGTTAGTATCATACCGGGAACCAATCTCTATTAGTTTTCTATTGACAGGAAATTTCTTTACTAATAGTAATATAATATTTAGAATTTTATTCATATAAACATTTTTTCCAATCTTAACAAAGAGAAAGGTTGTTAATGAAAACATTTCGTGTCTTTTTGAGTTTCAACCTCTAAAATATGAGTCTTTAACCTGCCAATTGATATTAAGTAATATAAAAATTTATAGTCAGCCAATTTTTAAAGAAGAACGCTATGGTGAAGAAAATCATAAAATAGATTATAATTTCTATCGATATAAGTACCTCAAGAATTTGGTTAAATAATACTATCCGTATGCCGCTTTACGAAATTATTTCACTCATAGGTTTTATCCTTGGTACCATCCTGCACATAGTCCTTTCCATTCTTATTGTCCAGAGAAAACACAAAACGAGGAGTGAACTCATTTTCCTCTTTCTCGTTATCAGTGTGGCTATGTGGCACTTTGGAAATACCATTTCTCTCTTCAGTTTTATGCTGTTTGGGAGGAGCATCCAGTCCGTAAACCTTATTGCTGATGCAGTTTCTTATGGAGGGATTGGTTTTATGCCCAGCCTGCTGCTCCACACCGCGGTATTATTCCTTTTTGAAAGCAACCCCCGGATGAAGAAATTCCTGCAGCGTTTCATTATTACAGCTATTTATCTCCCGGTGTTTCCGTTTTCCGTAATCATAAAAAATTTTGTGCTTTCAGAGGATACCCATCTGGCAATAACCGCCACACCATATATCAAGCCCTTCGTGATATGGCTGATAACTTCGCTCTTTATAGCGGCACATATTTCCCGATGGCTTGCAAGGACGGTAGAGGAAAAGGAGGAGAGAAAATTTCACCTGGCAATTTACTGGGTGGTGATTTCCATCGCAGCCATTATTGGGTTTACCTTTTTGTTAGGGGGGAATAAGATTGCCTATATGGGAGACTATCTTGTATTAGGATCCATGCTATCCTCAATCTTCCCCAGCATCATTTTCTCCTATTACGTCTACCGGTATAATTACATGGAATTTGTGCTCCGTCGCAGCGCTTTTTATTCATTCCTTACCCTTATCTTAATTTGTTTCTACTATTTCGGGGTCAAAAAATTGACGAAATCCCTTGAAAACCATTATTTCGTAAATTCCAGGATGCTGGAGTCTGTCCTTGTTATAAGCCTGGTGTTCTGGTTTCCAACGATCAGGGAAAGGATTCAGAGGCTTTTGAGAAAGCTGATGTTCTATCGCACCGGGGATAGTGAGTATATATTAAATGAATTGAGCCACGTTATTAGTACGGATCCCCTTGTTAACTTCACGAAACTGCTTCAATACGTAGTCGACTCTATTAAGAAGGCCACAGCGGTCAAATCCACCAACCTCCTTCTTTTCAAAAGTGAACGGATTCAGATTGTCGGAGATAAAAAACACGAACCGGTAACCCCGTTAAATATACAACATATCAGAGAATTCTTTGCGAACGGAGAATTTGTTGTATTAAACCGATATGAGGTAAAAGATGTTTCCATCATAAACGAAATGAGGCTGCTGGATGCCGTTTTTGTATTTCCGATATTTGTCAACCGCAAACTTACCGCTATTTTAACCCTCGGACGTGCACGAAGGGGTCTGCCGATTGCCTCCGACAACCTGGATCAGTTGATGATTATTGCCAATGAAATTGGGTCTGCAGTGGAAAAATCAAAGATCATCGAGGAGAAGCTCGACCTGGAAAGGAAGATGTATGAAAATGAAAAACTCTCCAGCCTCGGACGCCTCTCTACCAGCGTGGCGCATGAGGTCAAAAATCCTCTGAGTTCAATAAAGGCTATTGTCCAGGTAATGCGGGAAGATCTACGGAAGAGCGATCCCCTCCAGGAAGATCTCGCTATTATCGTTGGTGAAATAGACCGGCTGACAAAGGTTGTCAATCAATTATTGCAGTTTGCAAAGCCGGGCAGTGAGATGAAAACCAGTGTCAGGATGGGTGATATCATCAATTCTACGCTCGTTGTACTCAACCACGAGGCGAAACAGAATAAGATCGTTGCCTTTAGCCATACGCCCAAAGACCTTCCGGAAATGATTGCCGACGAAGGGGCATTAAAGGAGGTATTTTTCAATTTACTCCACAATGCCATCCAGGCGATGCCGTCGGGAGGGGAGATACATATTTATGCCCGTTATCAGCCCGATAGCCATATAATTCAGGTAACAATTGCCGATACAGGTCCTGGCATACCGCAGGAGTCCTTCCAGAAAATATTCGAGCCTTTCTACACTACGAAACAAACGGGGACGGGATTAGGGCTCTCCATTGTAAAGAAAAAACTGGAAGATATGGAAGCCACCATCCATGTTGAGAGCAACGGGAACGGCGCGTCGTTTGTGATTAACTTTCCTTTACATGAACCGGTATACATGCAGACGTGAGGCTATGATCAAACCGTCAGTATTAATTGTTGATGATGAAAAAGCAGCGCGCTACGGGATGAAGAAGATCCTCCAGAAGGATAACTACACCGTATATGAGGCAAAAGACGGTACCGACGCACTGCAGGTGATAAAAACTCTGCGTCCTGCAGTGGTGTTTTTAGATATCAATATGCCGCAACTTGATGGTATGAAGATACTGGAGATGATCAATGAGACGGAAAATCCCCCCCTTGTGGTTATGGTTACTGCTTATGGTTCTGAAAAGACCGCCGTTGCGGCCATGAAAAAGGGCGCCTACGATTATATTGCAAAGCCTTACGAAATTGACGAACTCCGGATTATCGCCAAAAATGCCTTTGAACGTCTTGCCTTGCAGGAAGAAAATGCCAGGCTCCGGCTGGAAATTGGCCGACTGGAAGGTATGGGGGAGCTCATCGGTCAGAGTGATCGCATGAAGAATGTCTTTGACAAGATAGAAAAAATTGTTACCACAGACGTTACGGTACTCATCCAGGGTGAAAGCGGCAGCGGCAAAGAACTTGTAGCGAGAGAAATTCATAAACGCAGTAAACGCAGAAACGAGCCTCTGATTATCATGAATTGTGCAGCAGTGCCGGAGACGCTGGTTGAAAGTGAACTTTTTGGACACGAAAAAGGGGCATTTACAGGCGCCGCAGAAAGACGATTGGGTAAATTTGAACTGGCAAATAGGGGAACCATATTCCTTGACGAAATTGGGGACATGAGCGTCAGTACACAGTCGAAGCTCCTGCGTGTTTTGCAGGAACAAAAGTTCGAACGTCTGGGGGGTACCGAAACTCTCGCAGTGGATGTACGAATCATCAGCGCCACTCATCGTGACCTTGAAGAAGAAATTGAGGAAGGCAGGTTTCGGGAAGACCTGTACTACAGGATTAATGTGGTAAATATAAAACTCCCCCCTTTAAGAAACAGGAGAGAGGACATTCCCCTGCTAGTAAACCGGTTTCTTCAATACTTTTCTGAAAAACATCAAAAACGTATTGTGTCAATCTCCAGTGAGGCAGCAAGACTTTTAGTATCGTATAACTGGCCCGGAAACGTTCGTCAGCTGAAGAACGTTATTGAGAGTACCGTGGTGCTCACTGACAACGAAGTTCTAAACACACAGGACCTGCCGGAAGAGATAAGGCATCCGGAAAACAATACGGTAACATTAAAAAATATTGATTACGGTCTCTCCTTTCGGGATGCAAAAAGGATGCTGATAGAAAATTTTGAACGTGATTTTATAACAAAGAAACTGGAAGAGTTTTCGGGAAACATCAGCCGTACTGCCGAAGCGCTTGATATGCATCGCCAAAACCTCCAGCAAAAAATACGTGAACTCCGCATAAACAAGGAAAGGTATTAACATGAATAAGACATGGATATTTCTGCTGTGTTTGATTGCAATCCTTTTTCAACCGGAGAGAGCTTCTGCGGAAAAGGAACAATCCGGTGACGTTGTTGCCATGGTAAACGGTAAAACGATAACGCAGGAAATGTTAGTAAATCGGCTTAAAAACTTTACGGATACGGACCATGAAACACTGAATGCCATCAGACAAGAAATCATTGATCAACTGATTACGAATATTTTACTGGAGGAATTCGTTGATAAACAGGGCTTGATTGTTACCCCGGAAGAAATTGAGAGAGAGGTAGGCCAGGTAAGAAACAATATCGCCGTCAGTCAAAAGAATGCCTTCCAATCATTGGAACAAATCCTTGTTTCCATTGGCTCTGATATAGTCGAATTTAAAAGAAGTATAAAATATTCTATTGCCCTTGAAAAATATTTTCGTAATAAATTCGATGACAATATCCTGAAGAGATATTTCGAGGACAACAAGAACGTCTTTAATGGGGAGTCTGTTAAGGTTAGCCACGTCCTCATAGAGACGAAAAACATGAAGACGGAGGAAGAGATTTCTCATGCACTGGAACAGATCAAAAGCATCAAACGGGAGCTCGACCGCGGGGCTGCCTTTGATGAAGTTGCAAAAAAGTATTCCACCTGTCCTTCTGCCCGGGATGGAGGGAATTTGGGATTTATTCAAAGAAAGGGCAACTTTGCAAAGCCCTTTTTAGATGCAGCTTTTTCATTACGGATAGGACAGGTAAGCGAGCCGGTTCAGACGGAATACGGATACCACCTTATAAAAGTCACCGATAAGAAGGAGGGCGCCAATATTCAATTCGAGGACGTCAGGGAAAAGGTGCGTTTAGAAATGCTGGATGAGGAAATACTTAAGTTGATCGCCCGTCTCCGGAAAGAGGCAAGAATAGTAATTAACCAGTAATCTTTTGATATGCATTTTACTGTTTTTCTTTGTGGATATAATCTGATATTTCCTTCGATGTGATAATTTTTTGTGCAAGTTCGTAGGTGAGCTTTTGGATTGCATCATCAACGGCAGGGCCGAATTTAGGACCGACAGTAACCCACCACTCCTGTTCAACCCGTGAAGTAATAAAGTCTAAACCTTTGCCTTCCACAGCAACCTCAGATTCCCATATTATATTCAATTCCGGGTCTAGAAAAGATGCTGTTACTGAAAGCTTATGCCGCCCAATTGCCCTCCATACAGAAGTTTCAACATAAATTTCTATGTCCGAATTCTTTAAGCGAACAGCCAAAATCCCATCCAATATCTCTTTTTTCTGTAAAGTATCTATCACTATTACCTTATTAAATACAATATTTGACATCTCCTCGATCTTTAAAGAAAGAGGTTTGCCAATCGGGAAAACAAAATCTGGAAAGACATAGGTTGGTGTACCGGCCTCATATTGTTGCAGCGGCGCCTCCTGAACGTAGTCACGTAAGCGGGGTTCGATATAAAGACCTACGGTTACTGGCAGCAGCGTTATCTGATAAAGCCGTTTGTCAAGTTCTGGGGAAAGCCTTACCGGTGGTCTTTTCCCGCTTAAGCACCCTGCAAAGAGGAAAAAAGAGAGCAAAATAGACCAAAATTTATATGATACAGGTTTAAAGAGATACATAGAATGACCTGAAAATTAACCTTGTTTAAAGTGTTATTTCCTTTCTATTTCCTGACTCGAACGAGTCGGAAGAAATTGCCAATGCCATGATCTTTTATCATCTTTAACAAATCAACTTAGTCAGTCAAAAACATAAAAAGAAAATATTGAGTATATGAAAAAGTTCACACCTCTATAAATTGGCAGGGGAGCTTTATGTTGCACGATAAACCAGTTAATGATAAAAATATTTTTTATAAGATACGAAATATCAGACCTTTGTCAACTATCTTTTCATCTCTTCCATTTCACTGGAATATCGCTGCTTTCTCTACCGATAAGCACAACCCCTTTTATTTTTTTTTGCCTATTATAAATGGGATATGTTTTTAAAAGGAGGGGAGTGCCGGTTTTCGGACTTAAGATCTCGCTGGTTGTTGCCGACCCGGTCTTTAAAGTTTGCCATGTTGGGCAATTCTTACATGCCAGCGCAAATTTATGCTTGGTAAAAAAACACTTTTTCCCAATGGGATAACCGGTAAAAAAATATTTAGCAGCCCTATTTATTTTTATGAGGTTAAACTCAGCGTCGAATACAATGATGGGATCCGTTATTGCATCAAAAATACGGGCGAATCCTCCCCACTGCTTATGCTGCCTTGCACGACTTGTATGCCCTTTGCGAACGTTTATGCGAGTATGCAACGGAGTGCCCCGTAATGATTTTGAGATATATTGTGTAAAAAATTTATACTCTCTGATATAACAATCTTTGTTCGCCCGGCTTATTTCCATACATGGTACAATGGGTTTATTTGTTAATAGCAATTTGCATACCGCAAAATATATTACAGCCTCTATCGGATAAATAATTTATACAAGTATTGGAGTGGTTACCATATAAGTAAACAATACGTCAGGTAATTGTGGATTTTAAACAGCAATGAGGTGTCGTATAGTGAGGGTGGATTCTGGTGTTTATCAGCCAAAACCCGATAACAGACATATAAAGACAAAACGTGCTATGGCATTGAAAATACGTGTTTCGGAAGTCTTATACTTAACACCGGGCAGGGGGCCTTTTGTATAACTCTTTCGGCGACGCTCCCAATCAATATATGTTCCAGTCCCGTCCTTCCATGCGTCCCCATGACTATTAAATCGACCTGCCTGTCTTTGGCTGCTTTTACGATCTCCACAAAGGGAATACCTTTCTCCACGATGGGTTCTGTGCGAATATTTGGCCGTACATCATCGGGTACCAGATGAAGAAGGTGCGTTCTGAGATTATCTATCTGCTTGTTGTCCAATAATAAGTCAATGTGCTTCATTATATCTCCCATATCATTTATGTGGGTTTCGATAACATGTATTAGATATAATAATGCGTGTTCTTTCAATGCCAGGTCAATTGCATAGCGTAGCGCATGACAAGAACACTCCGAAAAGTCTACAGGGCAAAGTATTTTCTTTAAATGAATCATTTTGTGAATAAAAAAGGCAGTTGTTAAGAAAAACAATAACAACTGCCTTTGAGATGTAAAATCGGTTAAAAACTGTTTCTTCGCATTACTTTATGATTAGTGATGCCCGCTGGGATGAAGTGCTGCAGCGCCCAGATCTAATGAAATAAACCGGATGTCCCTTTCTTCAAGGACAACACTTGTATGAGCACTTGCGCCACCATGTTCGTGGACTGAAATTTCATACATCCCTGGTCTCAATTCAAACACACAGGTGCCATTCTTTCCGGTTGTACATGTGTTATCACCAACCTTAATTTCTGCTCCCTCAATTGGTGTGCCAATGGCAATTGCCGTAACCCATAATTTTGCAGGTTTAACCTGATACGCGTGAGCGCTTGTCATGCCGATTCCTGCTATCACCGCTACACCCACAAACCCTGCAAGTAATTTCTTAAACATAACCCCCTATCTCCTTTCTTGTATTGATTTGATATTAACATTTTATATAATACGCAATACATATTCTCGGCTAAATACAGTTCCCCTTTATGTTCCACCCCCTTTCACTGCACGAATTTATTATCCTTTCATTAATAAATACCGATTTATTATACATTTTAAAATTTCTTCGTCAAGATATATATTTCGGGATAAAAGAATGGCTATTTTTTTTTCAATTGGCTTATTTTCACAACCAGTTCCCCTTCATTATCCTTAAATCCTTTACCATATGAACCAAGGATATCATCATTCATAGTTAGATACAAAAACTCACCATCTTCGCTCGGGAGAATGGGAAGAGACCCGGACATTCCCATGGGAAACATTCTGCCGCAATCACCGATTCTGCCAACAAGCATACCAATAGGCCGGTCTGGATATATGTAACCTTTCAGGGCGCCAACCGGAATGCCATCGGCAGTATGTCCACCGGGAAATAACTGTGGGCTAAAACTCCACAAATCATTTTCTTCTACTTTCCACATCAAAGTGGTATTTTCCTGTACCACGACATCCGTCATTTCCCATGCCGCGTTTGCATGGACTATTACGGTTTCAGCCTTTGTCACCGAACATACCATCAGCATGGCGCTTGTGGTTAATAATGCCCCTATAAGCGTTTTCCATTGTAAGTGCATAGGCAATATCCCGTTTATCCTTGCCGGTTTCATTTTAATTCCTTGATTACAAACATCTCCTTCGGTGGGTTCATCAGTACTGCCTTGACCCGTTCGTGCCATAATTCCCCGAATTCTTTTATCTCAGCATCGGTTCCCTTGCCGGTTACCGCTAAAGGCATCAAATCGCCCATCCTGGGATTTGCAGGAAGCATGTAATTGCTGTAGGAAATTTCGATTTTTTTGTTGTTATCCATCCTTTCAAATATTACCGTGCATACCGCATCTTCATCCGCTTCTTCTGTTTCATCAAAAGATAATAGATTTTGCCTGTTATATCGGCCACCACCTAGACCCTTAAAACCACTTTCACCTGATGCACCGGTAATGAGGGTAACAACTTGTGATATCGGGCCGTTAACCTTGTAGTCGATACCCCCCTTAAATGTCACCCTGATTTGCCCGCGGATTGGAGTTTCATTGCCGTATAAGCTTTTTAAGGCCAGTTGTGTTAATTTATAAGCGCCGGAAACCGCCGGACATGAGTGCCCTGCACATTTCACTGCGTCCGTATAAGTAAACACAAATGGTTCGTTTTTATCCATTGCGCCCAGTGTGATGGCAAGCGGGTCTTTGACCTTAATGGGTTCCACGGAATCAAAAAAGGATTTGTTAAATTTTGTTTGTTCCATTGATATGCACTCTCCTCACAGTAAAAGTTTGTTTTGCTGTTAATACGATTTATTACAGAGCACCGTACTGTCGCATCCAAATAGACCACCCCTTTTTCTCCTCCTTCGCAAGGAGGGGATATGGGGAGATAAAAACTTTTAAAAAAAAGATTTTTTTACAGTGTAACACTATATTTGTATGGCAAAAGGGGGCAAAAACTTCTGTCAATCCGGCATATATTGCTCCGGTTTAATCTTCAAGGGTAGATATGTCCCCCGTGGGCAATCCCAGGTCCCTTGCCTTCAGGAGTCGGCGCATAATCTTGCCGCTGCGGGTTTTTGGCAAATTGTCACAAAATTCTATTTCTCTGGGGTATGCATGGGCGGCCAGACGATGCCTGATAAATATTTTTATCTCTTCATCCAGTTCCTTTGAATTTTTAAAACCTTCCCGCAGCACCACAAATGCCTTGATAATTTCTCCCCTCTCAACGTCGGGTTTGCCGATCACACCTGCCTCTGCCACAGCCCTGTGTTCGAGTAAAGCGCTTTCTACCTCAAATGGACCCACCCTATGGCCCGATGTATTAATTACGTCATCGGCTCTTCCTACAAACCAGAAGTAGCCATCGTTGTCCTTGTACGCCGTGTCACCTGTACTATACCACCCCTGTATACTGAAATATTCTTTAAATCGCTTTTCGTCTCCCCACACTGCCCTGAGCATCGAAGGCCAGCCAGGTTTTAAAGCCAAAAGCCCATGCTGCCCCGCAGGCAACTCATTGCCCTTACCGTCTACAATAGCAGCTTTAATGCCCGGGAACGGCTTGCCCATGGAACCGGGCTTTATGGGTAAACAGGGGTAGTTTGCAATCATAATGGAACCTGTTTCCGTCTGCCACCAGGTATCGTGAATCGGCAATCCGTAAACTTTCAATCCCCATCGAATTACTTCCGGGTTAAGGGGTTCTCCTACACTGCAAATATATCGCAAACTGCTTAAATTATAGTTTTTTACAAGGTCATCACCGGCCTTCATCAGCATTCGCAGGGCAGTAGGCGCGGTATACCATACGGTAATTTTATACTCTTGAATAATCTCATACCACTTTGCGGCATCAAACCGGCCGTCAAAAACATACGAAGAGATACCGTTCAGCCACGGCCCCCATAACCCATATACCGTTCCCGTTACCCAGCCGGGATCTGCCGTACACCAGTAAACATCATCGTCTCTCAGGTCCAATACCCATTTGGTAGTGATATAATGCGAAATCATGTCGTGATGAACATGGGTTATCCCTTTGGATTTCCCTGTTGTTCCGGATGTATAAAGGATATAAAAAGGATCTTCCAGATCCACCCATTCCATTTCAAAGTTATCGGAGGCGTCTTTCATCAGGGTTGTATAGCATGCATCCTTTTCTTCTAACTCATATTCCTTCCGGTAGTTTACCAAAACGATACGTTCCAGCTTTGGCAATTCCCACAGCACCGTGTCGACCCGTTCTTTCAGTTCCTGGGTAGTAATTAACACCTTCGCCTCGCTATTCTGCAAGCGGTCACGAACGGCGTCAGGGCCAAAGGCGGAAAACATGGGCCCGGCAATGGCCCCAAGCTTTGCAATGGCTACAATACTGATGTAAAGTTCCGGCAAACGGGGCAGGAAAATAAAAACACGATCTCCTTTTTTCACCCCAATCGACCGCAACATATTCGCGCATTTATCAGAGAGGGTTTTAAGCTCCAGGAAGGTATATTTCAGGCGGGTCCCATCAGGCCCTTCCCAGTATAATGCCACCTTATTTTTTCTCCAGGACAGGGCATGCTTGTCGATAGCTTCGTAGGCAATGTTTACCTTATTCGCAGGATTATTGGATATTGACAGTTCTTTTTTGACAATGTCCCAGGAAAATTCCTTATAGGTCATCTCATAATTCACAAGACCTGTAACTACAGGGCTTTTGTTTATTATTTCTCCCATTTTCATGATTCGTTCAGTTACCATAGATTATTGACACAAAATAAAAGACAATCTTATATCACTTATAGTTATAAGTCAATGAGAAAGGTTTTGCCTTGCACCGATACCTTCATGAACGCAAAGAGCTTTTGGAAACAGCTTACGATGAGTCCGTCCACCTGAACCAGCTTGTTGGCAATCTTCTTGACATGACGAAGATCGAGGCAGGCACCTTACACTTGAAAACGAAACCCTGCGAATTAAGAGACGTGATTGGCGTTTCCCTGCACCTGCTGAAGGACAAGCTTGAAAAAAGAGATATTCAGATGCACATTCCCCGGGATTTATCCGATATTTTTCTGGATTTTACCCTCATGATGCGGGTATTGGTCAATCTCATTGATAATGCCATGAAATATTCCGCGCAGGATACGCCGATTGTGATTACAGCCAAACTTCTGGCAAACAATGTGAAGATTGAAGTAAATGACAAGGGCTTCGGAGTTCCTGAAGAGGATATGGTACATATTTTTGATAAGTCTTATCGTGCCGTGAAACCACGCTAGATTCGGGGAAATCGAAAACGCCCATTATCATCCTGTTCGGGTACGGGAAGATGAATCGGATAAGATCGCCGCCCTGGAGGCAGGGGCGGATGATTATCTTACCAAACCTTTTCATGCCGGCGAAATGCTTGCACGCATACTGGCGTTACGAGGAGACTTCTTCCTCAAGGCGAAAGATCATTCCTGAACGATTTTCTGACCGTTCTCAACTAATCAACATTCTTTGCCTTAATGAGCAACTGGTATTGTTTTTCTGGAACTTTAGTGTAAATAATATTAAAATTGCGGTGGAGAAGGAATTCTGAAAAAACGGGAATCAGCCGCCATGAAAGGTTTGTTCGTCTTCCTCACAAGAAGGGAAATATCCCTGTACATACAAAGATTAAGCTAACGGACAAATCTCTTACAGGAGACTCAGATAGTAGATGTGAAAAAGATCGAGGATCCTTTTCGCTCCGACTGTCAGAGAGACGGAATGATTGAAGCCAGTGACGATGTCATTAAAGAGGCGCAAAATCTGATATTCAGAACCACTACCAAAACATCGGATGCTATTCTTTTAGCCTCGTATAAACAAAATTTTGATAAAAATGAAGGTAAAAATCTTAAAATTCAGTGATCACCCGCTCCCGACGCTTCCCATGATGGAAGACCTCCCTTTAGAGAGGATTATTGGTATTACATCGACCATCCCCATAGAAATCGTCTTTGCTGCCGGCTACATACCCATAGACCTGAATAATATTTTTATCGGCGACAGGCATGCCTACGGCATGGTTGAAGACGCCGAGTCCGCCGGTCTTCCCAGAAATACATGCGCCTGGATCAAGGGCATTTACACTGCCGTCATGAAATACCGGATCAGGAAGATTATCAGTGTCATTCAGGGTGATTGCAGTAATAACCAGGCGCTGATGGAGATATTCCAGTCGGAAGGTGTTGAAACCATTCCTTTTGCCTATCCCCACAGTAGAACTGACAAGAGATTTTTGCACGATCAATTGAAGATGCTTGCCGATAATCTGGGAGTAGATTATTCAAGGGCAGAAGAGATGAAAAAACATCTTGACGCAATACGAGCAAAGGTGCATGAAATTGACAGACTCACCTGGGTAGAAAATACAGTATCGGGTGAGGAAAATCACATCTGGACGGTATCCACCAGTGATTTGATAGGGGATTATGCTGTTTTTGAGGAGCGTGCCACAAGGTTTTTGGAATTGGCGCGGAAGCGCGAACCCATTCAGCATGATCTTCGGATTGGTGTGATCGGTATACCTCCCATCTGTGAAGACCTCTATCCATTTCTCTCTTCCATTGGAGCCCACGTTGTGTTCAACGAGATTCAAAGACAGTTCAGCATGCCATATCCCACAGAAACCCTGATCGAGCAGTACAGCCGGTATACGTATCCCTATGATATCTTTTCACGTTTGGAAGATATTCAACAAGCAATACCACAACGAAACATCAAGGGGCTCATCCATTACGTCCAGAGTTTCTGTCATCGTCATATCCACGACAGCATTATTAGAAAACACGTCCAGTTGCCCATACTCACCCTGGATTGTGACCGCCCAGGGCCATTGGACGGTGCCATGAAGACACGCATCGAGGCATTTGTTGAGATGTTAAAGTACCACGAATCGGAAACACTGGTTGAGTGAAGGAGGGGTTGAAATAATCCCGAAATCGCGCCTCCGGAATCAATACACGTGCTAACGCACGGTTAATCAGCACTCGCGCAGCGAGCATCTGGGTCAGATCCTGATTGTGACCGAATAGTCATGAAATAACTTCTAATTTCTCTGTTTTTTCGTCACGTAATCGCATGACGTCCTGGATCGTATCCACCTCAGTTTCTTCAAAGTATACTTCTCTGCATTGGGTGCATACCCATGCAGGTACCGCATCCAGCATCAGATGGTAACCTTTTCTATTCTATATGTTGGAGTTTTATTCATAGTTCCCGATAAAGGTTATCCGAATTTGCTGAATATTTGCCGGAAGATCATGTAATTTTTGTGACCATTGACCTGAACTGCTATCCCCAAAGGTAAATCCGTCAAGGTCACGGGAATAAATGAGTCCATCCAGGGCATCATAGCCGCGGACTTCAATGCGAAATACCAATAACGCGAAAGTGATCTCTCCTGACCTGACCTTCCTCCATACCTTTAAAGAGAGGTGGCTGGAGTCATCCCTGGTGTTAAATACTACACGGGCTTTTGCAGTGCCTCCTCCAAAGAGTTTGTCAAAGAGAGCAGCCTTCACACCCGACGGGGTCGTCTCCGGATCTCCCCCGTGAGTAATTGAGTAACTCTCAAGAACCGGTTCCTGGGCAAAGAGCGGTTGTGGATTCAAGAATCCGAAGCCAAAGATTAACATGAAGGTGAAGCGCAGGGATGTTATGCGTTTCATATGATTTCCTTTTATAAAAATCGTAATATATTGCCGTTTGAAATTTTCTTTAACTAAACCGCCACGCTCGCTCCCAAACTCCTGTTTGGGAACACAATTACAGAGAAACTGAGTTTCTCGTCCAGTACACTCCCAAACAGGAGTTTGGGAGCGAGCAGCTAATTCAGAGAATCACTCATCTGATAATGGTTAATTTCCCCGGCAAAAAATTGTCCAACTGTAAGCTACCCCTTAGCAAGCATCGATACAACGGCCTTTTTGCAATCCATGAGGTTGGAAAGGGTCAGGCCAAAGATGCGTTGTCCAAAATTCGGAATCCATGCCCTCAGGGATAGCCGGCAATGCCGTTTTCCACCTTCTGGCGCATGGGAAGGGTAAATTGCTACGTCGTATCCCGATGCCTCCCGGCAGATATCTTCATGTTCCCGTTGCCAGACTTGTTCATCGATCTCCAAATCCAGCCCAAACCGGATGAAGTGCTCACCGAGCGGTGCCTCACAATATAATTTATCCTCCTCCGGATTATCCCTGAATTTTATAAGAAACACCCCGTTCCAATTTCCATCAAAGGGAAAGTCCTCTGATTCCAGCTTAAAGTCGTGTTTGGCACAGGCAAAATCCAAAATCTGATTTCTGATCGCTTCCAAGTCCGATCTATCCGGTTTCCTCTTTTCCTTCACAAAGTTTCCCCCTTTTATACAGAATAATGTCGAAATTTAACTACAGTCGAATAAATAACCGTTTATTAAATCCTTCATCTGACACTCGTATCGTTATTTCTACAAAAAGTATATGTTTTTGTCCATAGAGTAATTATAATATTTCAATCTTTGCGTAAGAAATGAGTCGTTACACCAATAAAAACAGCAAGGAACGAGCGTATGAAAATCACATTTGTTGGTGCTGCCAGGACTGTTACCGGATCCTGTTATCATATCCAGGCAAAAGATGTTAATATCCTTGTGGATTGCGGTGCCTTCCAGGGTACCAGGGACAACGAAAAAAGGAATGTTTCACCCTTTCCATTCAAGACGTCAGAGATTCAATATCTTTTGTTAACCCATGCCCATCTGGACCACTCAGGTCTTATTCCAAAACTTGTTAAAAATGGTTTTAAAGGCAAGATTTTTACCACAAGGGCCACAATGGATTTATGCGGCGTTATGTTACTCGATTCTGCACACATACAGGAACGTGATACAGAATGGGAAAACAAGCGGCGAATCAGGGCAGGAAAACCCCTGATTAAGCCCTTGTATACTATCCAGGAAGCTGTCGATAGTATTTCGTATTTTCAAGGGGTTAATTACAACGAAACAATAGACCTGGGTAACGGAGTTAAGGCCAGGTTTCGGGATGCGGGCCATATCCTGGGTTCCGCCATAGTTGAGATATGGGTAAAGGAAGATGTCCGGGAAAAGAAACTCGTTTTCTCCGGCGATCTTGGTCAGAAGAATTTGCCCTTGATTAAAGACTTAACCCCCATTGAAGAAGGAGATTTTGTCTTTATTGAATCTACGTATGGTAACCGAAGGCACAGAGGAATAAAAGAGACCATTGATGAATTTGGACAGGCGGTATCAGAGTCTTTACAAAGAGGTGGTAATGTAATTATCCCTTCCTTTGCAGTAGGCCGAACGCAAGATATACTCTATATTTTAAATCAATTGGCCAGAGAAGGAAAATTAAATTCACTCAGAGTCTTCGTAGATAGCCCTTTGGCGCTGCCGGCTACGCGTATTACCGTAAAACATCCCGAGTGTTTGGATAAAGAGACCTTAGCGCTTATAAAAGAGGAGAATTTTTTCAAAAATACCCCCATGGTGAAGTTTACAGAGTCAGTGGAGGATTCTATGGAAATCAATAAGATTAAGAGCGGAGTTGTCATCATATCCGCAAGCGGCATGTGCGAGGCCGGTCGCATCCGCCATCATCTAAAGCATAATTTATGGCGTCCAGAATGCAGTGTTATCTTTGTTGGATTCCAGGCACAGGGCACGTTAGGTCGCATGATCGTGGATGGGGCTAAAAAGGTAAGGATCTTTGGGGAAGAGATTGCAGTAAAGGCCAGGATTTATACCATAGGCGGCCTTTCGGCCCATGCCGACCGGGACGAACTCCTGGACTGGCTCAGTAAATTCACAAAAAAGCCACAGCGTGTCTTTGTAATTCATGGTGAGGAGGATACCGCCCTGGGCTTTGCCGAAACCGTTCGAAACCAGTTAAATCTCGATACATATGTGCCCAGCAGTTTGGAGACAATACAGGTAACATAAAAGCAAAGATAAGTTCAAATTTTTAATCCTGGGGCCTTTGATTTTACAGGGGATGATTTGTCGTTACAAAACTGTAGGGTGCCTCTTACGCACCATAACCAATCATTTATTTGTCAAAATCTGTACCATATTTCACCCCCATACCGTCTCCGTCCCAATCCGGTGGATAAAGGATGTGGGTGCGTGGGACGCACCCTACCGATGATAAGGAATTTCAAACCAATCACGTAGAGGCAATTCATGAATTGCCTCTACATACCAATGAAAAAGTCGCCGAAGGCCTAATTAAAGTCTGCATTACAGTCCCGACTTCATGGATCAGTTTCTGGCTCATTTCTGTAACTTCATCAGGACTATACGGAAGTGTATTCGTTTCGAAATGAGAAAGGGTTCTGTCAAAAAGGGTGATCACTGTATTGTTTAATTTATCTAATGAAGCAGGTTTGCTGGTTGCAGTGGATGTGTGGGTTTCGCAGTCAAAGGTTTTTGGAAGTAATGATAAGGTTGTTCTGCAAACATTGGTAATAATCTCAGAGAATGCCTTGACTTTTGGGTCTTTTATCGTGTAGGAAGCTTCGTAGTCTGTAAATGAGGTATCGGTAAAGCAGTCTGTCCCACCAA
Organism: Candidatus Brocadia sp.; assembly: GCA_011525665.1. Classification (GTDB taxonomy): domain Bacteria; phylum Planctomycetota; class Brocadiia; order Brocadiales; family Brocadiaceae; genus Brocadia. Next base: position 1,932 of record WYAU01000100.1, on the reverse strand, counting down.
TAATCAATTGATAGTCTGGCGTTCCCTCAAAAAGGGTTTGCCGGTGATGTAACAGATGGGCAGTTACGGCAGGGGTGGTCATGATATCCATTTCTTTCAGGAATTCAAAATTGTTTCGCACACTCACCAGCGTGGAATTGGGCTCAAACATGATAAAACCGAAGGTGGGCTCAATCCCGTACTCGCGTAATAATTGAATAGCCCTTTTGTTTTCCTCAACGGTAGTATGTTTTTTGAATCGCTTCAATGACGCGGGGTCTCCACTCTCCAAACCCAGGAATACATTGGTAAGACCTGCCATAACGAGCCATGAGAGGGAGTATTCTTCGATATCGTTCGCACGGCATTCAAAACCGAAGCGGATGTCCAGATTATTTGTAAGGATAAGTTCTGCGAGCGTAACGGCTCGTTCCTTTCCAGGTTTTCCTGGGCCAAAGAAATTGGCATCTGAAAAATAAAAATTCTTTATGGAATGATCCGTATATAATTTGTAAATCTCATCGAAGATATGCTTTGCGCTCCTGCCGCGCCATTGGTTTGTCTGTCCATAAAAGGGATTTAAGTAACAAAAGGTGCAATGCCCGTAACACCCACGGCTTCCCTGTATGTACGTGACAATGCCCTTTTTCTGATAAAGGCCGATGTCTTGCCGGTCCGGGTAAGGGAGTTGATCCAAATCTTTAACAGGAGGACGCGGATGAAAAACAATCTTTCCATTGTTATCCTTGAAGGCCAGGCCCGGTATATTCAGTCCTTCGGAAAATCCCCGCGCAAGATCAAGGGTAGTAAATTCAGGTTCACCGATCGTTATAGAATCAACGAATGGAAATTCCCCAAGGATTTTTTTATAGGCAAAGGTAGGATAATATCCGTAGAGGTTGATATGTGCGGCTAAACCCTTCAATTTTAGGGTTGAGAGCATGTCAAATATCACCTGAGTTTCTTCCCAGAGATATACCGTGTGAACACACAAGAGGCGAAAAGATTTTTCCGAGAGGTACGTGACTGTTTGTTCTATCGACCAATCATGGAGACGGGCATTGATGATTTCGACCGCAATCTTGTTCTCACGTAATATTGAGGCAATATAACCAGTGAATAGGCAGGCAGAAAGGGGGGCATTGACCACGTCTTCGAATCGTTTTGGGTTTTTGGGACGTGGGGGTTCCAGTAATACGATTGACAAGGTAATAAATCCTTTGAAGATTTACAATAATTACCGCAATTCTTTCGATCAATAAATACTAATTCACTATAATAATTCAACGAACTGTTTTAAAAAAAATATTATATCGCAGAATGCATTATCATAGTTTTTCGCCAGAAAAACAGAATTAGAAATGCCTTGATAAGGAGTTTATTATATTTATAATATATCAAAGTTGCAAGTTGCATTGTAAAGAGGGACATACATGAGCCCGGCAGTGTTTCGCTACAACCAATATAAATTTTTTTATTTTTTTTCACTAGAAGAGCGAAGGATGCATGTGCATGTGTGGTCTCTTGATGGGAAGACAAAAATATGGTTGGAACCAGAGGTTGAATTAGCGGTAAACAAAGGATTAAAACAGAGCGAAATCAGCGAATTACTTACCATAACAAAGGAGCGAAATAATCACCTGAGATGGGAAAAACTTGATATTGATCTTGAAATAGAATCATTGGTAGACCCTGATAAATATCCTCTCGTATATCAAAACTAACAACTCAAAAAATCTGCGATTTTTTGCCAGAGAAAATCTTTTTTGCTTTGAAAAAAGCCTTCAGGGGTGTTCTAAGAAACATCCGTTGTTTTTGCTGTGAAGTATATTGTAGAGTAAAACACTGGCGTAGTGGCTACAGGATGAGGTTTGTATTCCCCGTTTCTCTCCGTTTCCTCTGAGAGTGTCACACGATCACAACCATACCCTATTTCCAGCATCTTCTCATCAG
>WYAU01000099.1 GCA_011525665.1 Candidatus Brocadia sp. | reverse complement strand
TTTCTCCTTGCGCCCCTATATCCCCCATCTCCCATTTCCTCGCTTTGGCTTACTTTTGATTCCATGTACCTTAGTATGCCTTTGGTACTTCATTTTGTCCAGCAAAAAATTTGTCCAACTGTAAGCTATCAAGGGGGGTGAGTGGGTGGTGTAAAAACCTTCCGAAAAAAGAAAGATTTTACGTAACTATGCAACGTAGCTGATGGAGAATATTGCCGAACATAGCCCCCAAAGGGGCGAAAGCTTATAGCAGGGGGTGAAGTGAAGCCCCCTGAAAATGAAGAATGCCGTTATGAGCCCTGAAAGGGCGAAAGGAATTCTTTTCCCAAAGAGTCCTTTCGCCCCTCCGGGGCTTGTTGTTATTGTTATTTATGACAGGGGGCTTACGCCCCCTGCTCTATTCTCTCGGCCTTTCAGGCCTTATAGTAAAAATACGCTGAATAGTTACGGATTTTACACGGCAATACTGTAGACGCGCTTACCTTCTTAAATACAAACTCCTTCATGCTGACCAATAAGCGGCATCCAGATGTTCTGAACTTATCTTAGGATTTCCGTTTTCCCAGTATTATAAAGGTATTATGCATTATTTTCCCTGAAATTTTATGGGCTGCAATAGTTCAGCCTCCAACCCTAAACCTTAACATTAGGGAGGAAATGTTTCTCAGCCTCTTGAAGGAGGAATTTCAAAGGAATTTGGGAGAAAGTTAGGAAGGAAGCTGAACTGTTTTCAAATACAGCCGCCATACAGGGCACGGTGGCTGTATTTGAATTGTTACCCTTGCCTCTGTTCAATATAACATCTTGCCTTTTCCTGGTTAGTCTACCATGATCATTACATTGGTGGCCTTGATAACTGCATAAACATCTTTGCCTTTTGCCAGCCCCAGCGTTTCTGCGGAGCGTTTGGTAATTACTGAACAAATTTCAGCCCCTCCCGGTAATTCTCCATCCACTTCCGTGTCCACCGTACCATGCTTCACCTCTTCGACCTTGCCTTTCAAAATATTCCGAGCGCTGATCTTCATGACTTGCTCCTTTCTTGCGCAGACGGTTCCAGAACACCAATCTCCATGATAAAATCAGGATGTCCGTGCCTAAGGGGAAGCCATTCCCCATGCATACGTAAATAGACCATGCCTTTCCTTTCAAATAGTATTGATCTATTTTGGAAGTGAATAGCCGTATTGAGAAAATACTTCTTTCCCCTTTTTCCCTTGCACAAATTCCAGGAATTTTCTGACGCCAGGCTTATCCTTACCCCGTTGCAGGACAACATAGGCTTGTCCCAGCTTGTTATATGCTTCGGCAGGGATGACCCAATAATCTCCTTCACTTTCCATTTTTGGTGAAATTGCCTGGGACAGGGCAAGAATTCCCACGTCGGCTGCGCCTGACTGGACAAATTGTGCCGTTTGCGAGATGTTTTCCCCAAAGACCAGTTTGTCCTGCACCTTGTCCCACAATCCATAGTAACGAAGCGCCTCTTCTGCTGCCATGCCATAGGGGGCGATTTTTTGGTTTGCGATGGCCAGCTTTTTTACTTTTGGGTCCAAAACGACATGCAATCCCTTTCGGGGATTGAGTGCAGATTTTTTCGGTATCCAGACCACAATACTTCCAAAGGCGTAAATCGTACTCCCCCCTTTTACCGCCAGACCTTCCTCTTCGAGACGTGCGGGATAGGTTGTATCAGCTGAGAAAAATACGTCGAAAGGCGCCCCCTGTTTAATCTGGGCAAAAAAATTGCCGGAAGAACCGTATGATACCTCTACGTCTATGGTTGGGTTTGCCTTCTCGAAGCCTTTGCAGATCTCATCCATGGCCGGGTTCAGGTTAGCGGCCGCTGCAATAAGGATTTTTTCATCTGCGCGGGCAGTATGGTGGAAAGCTATGAATAAAAATAGAAACCAGGTTGCACCTGCTATCAAGAGAAATCTCTCAACCCGTCTTTTCGGTATTTTCAAATACATCGTGTCCTCCTCTAAAATATCATTTGATATTGTAATCTGATCCTGTTTTCGTCCTTATCTGTCTCTGTGGTCTCCGTGATGAAGTGGCCCACATCAGCCTGTACCCGTTGGCGATGCCCACGCAGGTAATAATTGATACCGACCGTATACTCCGTCTGAACGTCATCCCGCACATCCTCATTGGGATCAAGCATGGAGTAACGGGCGGCAACTTCCAGTTTTTTGGGCAGCACAAAATACCCCGCCTGGGTATAGAAGCCGTCAGAAGTTATTGAATCGCCGTCACCTTCCGGGTCATTCTCCCGTATATAATATTCACTATCCCAGGTGAACCCCCGGTACCTCACACCCAGGTCAACGTTGCCGATTGCAGAATCGGTGTCTTCCAGCTTTTTATCCCTCTCCTTTGCATTATAAACGAATGATGCGCCAATGACGGCCTTTAAATTTTCTTCGCATTTCAGGTCAGTTTCATCCCAGCCCGTTGCTAAGTTGTAAGAATTATACCATCCAAAGGGATAATACCGTGCAGTAAGCACATACATGAGTTCGTTGTCGATGTTTTCATCCCTACCAAACGCCTTTGAGGGATTCTGGCCGGCGCCGCGGAAAACGGCCGCATGGTATTCCATATGGCCATCAAATGGTTTTCCAAAGATATCCAGGCCGTAATCGCGGTCCTGTTTAAATGCATCGCTGGCGATGGACCTGTCCTGGAGCAGCAATTTAAAACCCGATGAATTCCATTGCCGGTTGGCCGGCACCTTAAAATACCCTCCCTTTATACTGATCGCTTCCCCGGCTGCTGCAGGCGTCCACCAGATATAATAATCCCTCAGATTTACCTCAAAGCTGTCTGCGTCAATTTCCACGTTATAAAACAGATCTTTGCTATAGATATTGCCGCCAAAGCACAGCCTTGCCCTACGCACATCGATATCGGTTGTATCTGCTTCATCAAAATCATCATCCTTGTCCTTGTAGGTAAAGCGTGTCTGAAATCTAAAACCCACATTTAAAGAATATTTCCCGTCCCTTGTTTGAAAACCTATGGAGGCTTTTTCCTTATCGGGCAGATAGTAGGCGTTAACCGGTTCGTTTTTGCCGGGTAAGCCTAATCCCAATTTTTCTCGTGCCTCATCAGATGCGAGGTAGTTTCCCACCTCTTGCTTTACTTCTTCTTTGATTTCTTCTCTTGCAACTGCCACAGGTTTTTCACTCATAGACTCGACACGGGTTTTCAATTCCTTGATTTGCTCCTGCTGGCTTAACGCTAAGGTCTCCATCTGTTTCATCATTTTCTGCTGTACGAGAAACGCCTCTTCCATTTGATTTAATTGTTCTTTTAAATCCTCTATCTCACTTTCAGATGCTTTTTTGTTCTGAACAACATCCTGGGCAATTGCATTCTGTGCTTTTCCGGCAGAACATATAGCACAAAATACCGTAACCAACGATAAACCATATCGAAACCATCTGTTTCGCATGTACCCTCCTCTTCGGCATTGTTATGCCATTTGCGACATAACGCATATACATAAAAATGGGCATCAGATTTTAACGTAGCCCGCCCTATAAGGTATTTTCAAACGATTTATCAGAAAACAACTTATTTTCGACCGCACATCTCCCTTCAATCTCTTTATGCTAAATTTCCTTCGATAATATCAGTTCCGTTGATTTTACAATGGCCGTAACCTCATCACCGTTGCAAATGTCCATATCCTTTAAAGATGTATTTGTAACAATAGCATGGACCATGTCACCCCGGGATTCCACAAAAACCTTTGACAATACGTCTCCCTGAATAATCTCTTTTACGACCCCCTTGACCCTGTTTCGTGCACTCAGCATCCCCGAAAAGGATTTTGCAAGCATTATATCCGTACCCTTGATGAGTACAGAGATTGCGTCACCCACCGCTAGATGCATATCATCGCACGACGCCCGGGTAATGATGACGCTGAGCGGCATCTCCTTCCAGAGGATTTGCACGTGGGCATGGATTTGCCCCTGCGTGATGCTGACAATTGTTCCGCAAAGTCTGTTCGCCATTTCCCGTTATCGGAGAATTTTAAGATAGAACAAAAACAGTGATTAATAAGGCCTTTGACGACTTTTGACCGCAAAGACACCATGGCACAAAGAAAATACTCAGTGTATACTTTACCCTGAGGCTAAAATTCTTATACATAATCTATGCCCGAAGGGCAGAAAGCACATAGCCAGGGGTAAAGCCCCTGGACGAAGAAATACAAAAAGAATTAACCCCGCAGGGGTGGAAGAGAAAAGGATTTTATTGATTTCCCGGTAGAAAGGTAATTTTCAAAAAGCCAAATTGTTACTATTTTTATTCTTTATACTCTCCGTTTCTCCACTCTCCCCCTGTCTCCTTTCTTACATAATTTTTGCTAACAATGTCAAAATATTTTTGTTAAGCGCATATTACGATTTCTTGCTTCCAAAAATACGTTTGAATTCCTTTTCCATCAATGAGGTCATACTGTCTGTGTACTTTTGGTATTTCAAGATCAGTTCCCTTGCATCCGGCGTCAGGGTTGCCCCACCACCGCCCTTTCCCCCGGTGGTAACCTCCAGTAATTTTATCCCTAATGCCTTTTCTGTAGCCCTGACCTTCCCCCATGCAGCGCGATACGACATGCCCAGTTCCTTTGCCGCAGCATTCAAAGAACCCAGACGGTCTACAGCTTCCAGCAACATCCTGCGCCCTTCAGCAAAGGCCACACCCCCGTTTTCTTCAAACCATATCTTAAATTTCACGTTCATATTTGCAATTCATTATGCCTTATATGATATAACGCTGTCAAGAAAAATTTTCCTGTACAGAAAAAGACACACGTATTTCCCCTCCAAACTAGGGGATTAAGGGATGTGTTCACACTGCAAAACTTCGTTCAGAGAAATAATTGCGTTTTTCCTTCGGACTCCGGCCTTCTGACTAATGACCGGGAGCTGCTGAAAAGCCGGGATGGAATCGATAGATATAATAGGGTCGGCACTTTTTGATCTGCCTTGAAGATTTCATCATAACATCTTGAAGGGCACTGTCGGTTAGATAAAGAACTCCATCAGGCCCGAAACTGAAACCATCGGGCCAGCGAAGTTTTATGGGATCCTTAAATAATGTCTGGAGTTTGCCTGCCTGATCAACCCGATGGATAGCAGCATTCTCCATGTCGGTAATATAGATGTTTCCGGCATCATCGGTGGTAATGCCGTCACTCATTGTGATTTCTGCAAACTTCTCCACCCGTTCTCCTAATTCTTTTTCCTTTAATGTTTCATTGTTCAATGCTGATACCTCAATACGATAAAGAATGCCACCATTCAAAGGTGCATAATAGAGCCATCGGCCATCCCTGCTTAAGGCAATGGAATCTACACCGAATTTCGGTTTAAAAATGCCCAAAATATTTAGGGGTTTGCCTTGAATGTGAACTGCATAAGGCCCGTTTCTTACCGAAGTATCTTTTTTCAATAAACGCCGGGCTTCTTTCTTCTCAACATCATACACAATAATGGCTTGGTTTTGTGCCAGGGCGCTGGTATCGGCAATGTATATCTTCTTCCCCTTGGCATCAACCTGGAAATCATTAAGCATTGAGCCAAAACCAGCAATATTTCTGGGAAATTGAAATTCGTGTACCAATTGATTCGAATGTAAATCAAAGGCATAAAGCTTGATCTTGCGAAACCCATGAGCACCATAATCCAATACCCACAAACGGTTCTGCCTATCAATCCGCAGAGAAAGAGGCGAAGTAAACTTTTCCTCCTGAGCGTCCTTATCAGGATAGGGTACTACCTGATTTAATACCAGTTCGGCGATATCAATAGACGGCTTACCGGCAGGGTGAAAACTAAAAAAAACCCTTCCCTCCGGAGAGACTGCTATATTCCCGGGTGGGTAATCCAGTTCAGCATAGATTTCCAGGTCTTTTTCGACGGGAAAAAGAGGCTGTGTGGAACGGTCTTCAAGTTTCTCGCCAAAAAATGTGAAAGCACAGCCGTTTAAAAGAAGGATAGCTAAGAAAAGAAGTATGTATGTCAGTAGTTTCATGTGTATTTTTTAGAGAATACCATAATATACTGAATTGGAAAAAGTTTAGTCTTTAATCGTACTATTGAAGATAGTCATTTCTTCAATTTCCTTATGATCGAACAATGCAACTCATGACAATTAGCAAATTCCTTTTGATCATAACAGTTTTTTCCTACTGATAACAAATTTTAACCTGCAAAATCTCAATACCACCGTATTTTGCAGGTTATTTGGCTTGACAAAGGTCATTGATTCTAATATTGTGACAAAGTATCACGATAGAACAAAAGCAAATATTATGTGTAGATAAATAATTAGAAAAGTATAGAGAATGCGATATTACTTTGAATGGAATCCTAAAAAAGCAAGAGAAAACATTAAGAAACATAAGGTAGGTTTTGAGCGTGCTGCCAGCATTTTTCTCGATCCTCGTGCTGTCACCATATTTGATGAAGAACATAGCGAAAGTGAAGATAGATGGGTTACATTGGGAATAGATAAAACAGGGGCTTTATTAGTAGTGATACATACTTTTCAAAAAAAGAATAAAGAGGAATATAAAATTCGTATAATTTCTGCACGTAAAGCAACAAGAAAAGAAGTAAAACAATATCAGGAGTAAAACAGATGAAAAAAGAATATGATTTTTCAAAAGGTGAAAGAGGGAAATTTTACAAACCAGATTCAGAGTTGTACTTGCCGATTTATTTAGACCAGGATACCATGGACACCTTGTTAAAATTTTCAATAGATAAAGGTGTGGAGGTTGAAGATATAGTTAAGGATTGGATAAATAAAGATATATCAATTGTTAAAAAAGTAATGTCAAAATAATGACCGGTAAATCATTCAGTGGATGACCTTCATCTGCCGTTGAGTTTTGTCGTGAGGATCATGCATATTCCAGTGATTGAAAAGGATTGGAATCTAGCTTTGGAAAACAAAAATCATGCAATTGTCTTATAGTATTCGGTAAACTGCTCACAAGCATATGTTACACACACCTCGACAACAACCATGGGGCTTTGGCTTGAGAAGCATTTTGAAAATACCCCGTACACTAAAAGTTGTATCTGATTGTTGGCACAATGCAGAAAAGAGTTTGCAAGCCGACATCAGAGAAGACTACCCAGGGGTCAACGAAGAGTTCATTACACAGATGTTTCATGGGAAATTTGCTAAAGCACTAAAAACGGCAAGTAGTAGCCATCTTATTGAACGAGCATTTTTGGACGATTTGGTTAACAGTTTTCCAGACTTACGAAGTGGTCGCGAATTGAGCAAAATAGCGCATGGGCTAATTGCCAACGTTACTCTACATAAACGCAATACAGAGACAGTAACCGGCGGAGATCTGGGGTTCATGATAATTCGTCCCCAAATCGAAGATTCTGGTAATACACTCAAAATCAGTAACTATAGACGTGGGATACTCTGTCAGGCTAAGATAAAGAGAGCAAATGGAGAATGGGGAAACTTCTCCCGCCAGCAATATAAAATATCGAAAACCATGCCTATGTGCGTGTTGTTTGCTAAACTGAGATAATGCCTAACAACAGTGTGCAAACGAAGTATCCAAGTATGTAAGTTGGCATAATTTCCAATCTTTGGCGTTTTTGTCGGTGGCACGCAGTGGATATCGAAGCCGTTATGCACAATAACAAAAGAATAAGCCAAACATTAACATGAAAACACGTAACCTGTTGGCTAAAATATAATCAGCATAAAAATTCGAAAATCATCCTGTCGCCAAAAGCGGTTCTGGATTTAAAATTATTGGATGCTCACCAAAAGGCAAAGGGTTTTGATCGATATCCATGTAAGGCGCGGACCAACGAAGATAAACAAGGGCAGAATGGTGAAACTAGATCAGCAGAACAATCTCTTGATAAACATGGTGCCGTAACATCCCCTCGGCAGGAAGAATTTGAAGATCAACTTTTTCTTGCCCTGATAAATTTCATCTTCAGCATAATCAACCGAAAGGTCTTCAGGAGTGATTATTGCCTTCCTTTCAATACCCTTGAAAAATGCCTGTCGCAATTTTCGTATATTGAACATGGGGGACTTTAAGTTGTTTTCCTTTAACACCTCTGCATAAAGGTTTTTTGTAAAATCGTCGGGCATCCTGATATTGGATGCGGGCATGGGAATGACTAACGTGTTTAAATACGCTTTACTCCTGTCATCTAACTGCGTATAAAATACATAATCGCCAGCAATCCCCTTAGAAATTTTTAAATCATGCCTTCGGCAGCTAATCTCCCCTTCCTTGATGGGACTTCGTCGTGAGCGCTCAGTCGAACGAGGGGATAGGGGAGGGTGATTCTTTTTTTCTCTCCACTCAACCTCCCCCATCCCTTCGGTTTTACTGAGGACAGGCAAGTGGGAGGAATTGATCGTTTTGGAAGTCCCTGACATGAAACCATCGTTGCTGACTGATCGAATAATTTTCCGTAAAACTTCATTCCAAATGTGTGATTGATATGCAGAAAAAAAGAGTACCATTTTTTCATGGGATATCCTTTGAAGAATGGGAATAAATCCCTTCGGATGCTTCTCCAGGTATCTGAACGTTTCTTTTTCAAACTTGCTCGTGGCTCCTTTTAGACACTCTTGCCAGTTACCCCAGTTTTCATAAAAGAATTTTCTGTGATCCTTTTCTTCTTTACTGTCCTCCGGATGGATGCTGGAAAAATATATCTTTAATGCCCCGTTATAGTGTTTCTTCAGAATCTTTTCGGCGATAAATCCCTGACGGGCATCAAAACTGCCAAATCGCTGATCATCGAAATAGTTAGGGTAACCGTCCTGTTTTACACGGTCAATCTCATGTAATGCTGACGTTAAATCATTTTCTGCAAGATTCCTGACAACAATTTGAAATTTGTTCCCCGTTATGAGGTCGGGTCCCATGGGCCTGTCCATATAACCCACAAAGCTCAGGGAATAGTTTTCCCCGTCTACCTTTGTCGGGACAGGATATTCATGCAGTGAATTTGATGTTACTGCTTTATCTTTTGTTAGGAACCGTGGATTCGGAGGCTTGATCCAGGGTTTTTTTACTCCCCCTTTATCGTTCGACTGATCCTTCGGCAAGCTCAGGATGTGGCGACGTTCATGGTGAGACTGGCGAACCATCGCGACGAAGTCCCTTCCTTGCGAAGCGGGGATAATCTGCCGTGCGATGGTTATGTACTGAGATGTTAAGGCATATTTATCCTTTTTGCCGCCATAGGAAAAATACGAGTACGGTATGCTGAACTTCCTGGAAAGCATCTTTAAGATGTCAACGGTATTCCATCCCCTTTTTCTGAGGAGATAGACGCGAAAATTTCCGTCTTTTTGTAATGGAAGGTCTGCTACCTCTTCCACAATAAAATCTTCTGGTTTAACTTTTATCTTTAGCATGGGCACTTTTGATTATTTTGTTTAGCCATATTCGGCAGGGGTTACAGGATGAAAACAGAAACAATACTGGATGGGGAAACGAACAATCCTGAATGTTACGAGAAAGAACATTACGATCCAGGTTGAGACTATGGACGGTGCGGTATAAGGAAGCAATTTCCACGTGATCATTACCTTTCTGATGATTGATGATAGGATAGAACCGAAAACTAAGGCAATAGCAGATGAGATGTGGCGTCCGAAGAAACAAACAATCGCCAAACCCACCAGGGCGCCGTTATACCCGTAGAGACCTTGTTCAATATCACTTTTGTCATATTTACGGAATAGTGCCGTGAACGTACCAACGAAAACACCTATGATAGCACCAATATCCATGGTCCAGGAGTTACAAAAAATCCCTGCCAAAAATAAGATGCCCGTTGTTACATTATTGAGTAAAAATACGGTATCAGCCATATATTACTTCGCCATCTTTGACATAATCCACAACCGATGATTCTTTTTTTTCCCATTCTTCCGGGGTCATAGCGACAGCTTCTATCGGCTCAAAGACCTCATAAATGGCATCAGAGAGGATGTCTATTCTTTCCCAATAATCCTTGCCTGAAAAGTCCTCGGATATAACAACCACATCGATATCGCTTCCTTCCTTTTATGTACCGGTGGCGTAAGAGCCAAACAGTATCAGCTTATCTATCTTTGTGCCTTTCGATTCTAAGGCTTTTCTAAAGCGGGACAAAATCTCTAAAACTGCGTTTTTATCCATTTTCCTTCTTCCCATTTTGTGTTATCGGGATTTTCCTTACCAAATTCCCATTGTAAGGGATTGTCGATAATATATTGCCTGATTTTGTCTAGTTCATCTTTATTTCGGATAATATGTTCATAAAATCGGGGTTGCCATACTGTTTTGCCATAGGATTTCCGGGTTTCATTAATCCGTTTTTTTGTTACTGCCTTGAACGACCTTATTACGTTGGGATGGAATTGGATGTCGGTCTGCCAAATTGTTCAAATGTAGGGACACGGTGCACCGTGTCCCTATCATCATCCAAAATTATGATTACGCCATGTAAGTGATTCGGTATCACAATGTATTTATCTATTATAACATTTGGGCGTATTTCCGCCGTTTTTACCCATTCGTTTTCAACAATTACCCCGTATTCATTTAGTTGCATCTCGCTGTTTGTCACATTTTCAAAAATACATTCTTTGTTGTACGTACATATTGTTATGAAATATGCGCCCGCCCGGGAATAATCATATTCCTTTAATCGGATTGACCGTCGGTGGTGTTTGTCTGGGTCGTATGTCATTTTTTCCCGATTATACCGTTATGCCGATATGCCGATGTAGGGACACGGAGCACCGTGTCCCTACGGTATGGATAAATGATACATAAAGACTGTGCAAAAATACGATTTGTTGTTAAACATATTTCTGCTGTTTTTCATATCTTAACCAGCCTATTTTAGCTGTTCTTAAGGACTTTTTGCTCATATGTTTTTTTCTTTTTTGGTTTCTGCTTTAAAATATAGACAAGTTTTGGTAAAGATCATTAAAATCGCATCCAAACAATAAATTAAGGAATAACGTTAACGAAGTGCAGTGTTTATGACAAACGCCTTAATCCTGGTACTTTGTTGGGATAATTCAGTTGCTCGTTTATCGAATTGCTTTCTTGCTTCATCAATGTTGATTTTTGGAGATCGTTGTTTCCTGGAATCTTTATTATCCCATTGGTTACAATTAAACCAGCCAACCAGGTATAAACCATGTTGGCAGTGATTATCTTTAAGATAGCGATCCATCAACTGTATTTTCATTGCGTGATTCAACTCTGGATTCCAACACCCTTTTACCTCGACAATTACAGTTACAGAATCATAAACTTCTTTGTTTTGTTTTCGCATAATAGCATCAACGAGTATATCTGTCCTTTCACCTTGTCCTGCTCCTTCACCGCGACGAATTTCAACTTCACGATTAACAACAACCCCTCTTTTTTTGAGATCCTCATCTAAGTGTCTCTTTACATAGTCAGAAAATCTATTTTCATCTTTTGGCCTAAATACATTCGTCTCAATCTCATTCCATAAATCAATTGCCGCTGGAGTTTCACCCTGAAGCTTTCCCTCCAACTGTTTCAGAGATTCAATTAATACTTCGAGTAGCTGATCACCATTTTGAACCAAACGTATCAATTGATTGCCAGCCATTTTGAGAATTTCAACCGGCTTGGGTTGTACCCATGTTAGACGACGTGTATTATCTTGAGCTTCATGCAATACCCATTTCAGCCAGTTTGATTCAGGAAATTCGTTTAGAATTTGCTGGATTGCCTCGCATGCTTTAGGAGTACCTCGTTGTTTGATAAGATTTAAAAGCGAATCTCTAAAACTGGCAATCTTCAACATGTATCCTACCCAGCAATCTTCATCATTATAATTAGGGTCTTCAGCGTGCGGATACTGGTGAACGATCCAGATATACAGGTCGGCTAATTGATTCTCGGCAAGTAGTTTTCCAGCATTTGCTGCAAATGCGTCACTGTCATATGCTAATAATTCGATTACTTTACGACCAAATTCAGTATCCTGTTGAATAGCAGGCCATACAACCAACCAACCACCATCTTCTGTATGAGTCATCAGTTCACGTGCTGCAACAATTGCCCTAGATCGGTCAATTTCGCTGGAAGTGGATGCTAAAGAAACAAGTGATTCTGCGAATGTTCTAGCTTCTGTAACGCCATGATCAAGAAGATCACCGAGCAAACAACCCATACACTCTGGTTTCAGATTCTCGTCTTTTACTTTAATTAATAAGGCATTTGCCAAACGGCTGTCCCAACAATCCTTAACCTTGTGAGTAATATAAATACGGCTATGAGCCTTATTCTCATTATCAATCATGACTGTCATAGTTTGTATAATCTCACCGGGAGCATGCTGATATGATAATTTTATTAGTTTATTATGAATTTCGATATTTTTGTTATTATTGCCACTATTTGATACAGGATAAGCAAGAATGATTGGCGCCCACTTTTTCCATACATCAGCAGGGAGAGAGGAAATAAAATCAGGAATTTCTTGCAATAACAATTGCAGTGCCCCATATCCCGCAAACGCCGGGCGATGTATGATATCCTTGCCTAACCAATCATGCGTCTTCGGGTTTTGTTCCAATACATACCTTTTAGCAGCATCAACAATCCGATGTCTGGTTACAACATCAGCATTTTTCCATCCGGGAAGGGCTGTTAGGTCTGACTCATAGTCACTTCCGTAAAATCTGCTGTCTGGTTCAAGTGTCATGTCCATGTTTAAACACCACCATGCAAAAGAATTACCAGATTCACATTCATCTAAAAGTCCAGCAATTCTTTCTGCAGGGGGTGGGTTTAAAAGAGGTCGTTCTTTATCACGTTTTTGCCATTTTTGTATTTCTAAATAATCAGCTCTCATTTTTTCTGCTTCAGGTGAATTTAGTTCAACTGGTTTCAAAAGCCATGAAAATGTTTCGGCAAGGATGGGATTGCTTTTGCTTGTATCAATAATGGCATCAAGCTGATCAGACTCACGCCAGTCAAAGGCTCGATTTATTAATTTTGCCCATATTAACTGCATCTCTTTTGATTTTTCTTCCTGAAGGCGTTCAAGCATCCATATCACATCTTTACTTAATACTAGTGGTGTTGAAGAGTTAATTAAGCATCCTGTATCTTTTTTAATATCAGAAATTAAGAGAAGTATTACTTCCAATATCTTATGACGTTTGTTGTCCTCATTACTCAAAATATTTCTGAATTCATTTTCGGTATCATGTCCCACGATCCCACCATGATGCTTTAAACGAGCTAGAGCTATTTTTGAAAAAGCTTCCAGTATTGCTGGAGAGTCAAGGTGTTCCCATGCCTTCAATATAATAGCATCCATCAGTTTTTCAAAACAGTACGTTGAATCCTTTAGAGATTCCTGTTGTTCTACCCATTTTAATGCTACTGGAAGATCGGATGGTTTGAGTTTTGGTACAAGTTCATGTGATAGGAACATCCAATATACACCTATGTAATTTTCCTGTTTAATATTAGTTATTGCAGTAAACAATTCTTCAACCTTCATATGATCAGGCCATAGCGCCCTAAGGCTGCAACCCTTCAATTCGTCATTGGGATCTTCCCCTGCTTCACCAGTAGCTAATGGTTTCAGTTTTACTTTTGTGTTGTCATCAGCAATACGTCCTACAGCATAAGCAGCTGCATTCCTGATTGGCAATGGCTCTTTTTGATTGAGGGCTATATTTGCGAGAGCATCTTGAAGTGTTTGCAATTCACAGGCCTCAGCAATTTTGATTGCCACTCGTCGTACAATAATACCTTTGGTACCATCACAAATGTATGGTCGAAGCTGGTCAGCCAAGCCAGGATGATAAAGTCTTTTATACCGTTTTTGATTATTCCAATCACGATCCATTAATCCTCCTTCATCGTATGTCTTAAGTAAACTCTCTACTAAGGCAGCCCGGTCCTTTAACTCGGCTGTTGCTATATCACTTCGGAGTAATACTTCAGGATTTACACTCGTGATTTTTCTAAAAACTTCTGGCATCATACCAGCTAACCAGGCTGCAGTTTCATGGAGTTGAGGAACAAGCTTTGCCTCACCATCTCCTTGATGAATTAATAGACCCATGATTTGTGTAAGTGTCATTTGGTGCTTTGCTAAATACCTGGCTGCAAGAAACTCAGCATAGGTCTGATGCGCCCATCCCATACGGTTTGGTCCACGCAATGAAAATAGTCCAGTACCAAGTGTTTCTCTGACGGCAATCTCAGTTACTTGGAATTGCATACCATCGGCATCCTCACTTCCACCACATACCTCTTGAATTGTTGTATCTTCATCAGGAACACTTCCACGATCAATGTCAGTCCAGACAGCATACTTATTAGAAAAGATTGTTACAGCGGCGATACGTGATGCCATAGCTAAGCGTTGCTCAGGAGTAAAAGAGCCGATAAGTCGTGCATCACGTCGGTGCTTATTTGTTTCTTCACAAAGTTTATGACAACCTTGCAAATATAATTCTGCTTGGGTTGAAGGGAATCGGCCATTCTTAATATAAGTTTTTATAAGAAAGCTAAGGGTGACTGGTTTAATAGCTAATGGAACAACTTCTTTTTGGTCAATTTCTTGTAGGAAAACGTTGTGGTCTAAATTGTTTGTCGTTGCTGCTTCAATTACATCTACTCGACGTAACGGAGTCAATTCATATACTCCCACTGCGTCTTCACCCCATAGTTGTTTTAATCCGTTTTCAAGGCTGGTTGGCCAGTCTGCCGTTCGGCAAGCAATACGAAGATACAGGTGATCAACGGAATATTTCTTAAATTCGTCAACTAAAAGTGCTGCAAGGGTATCTATCCGTAACAGGCACTCATCCAAACTATCGAGAAAAACGTGGAGACGATGTTTTTCTCTTGCCCAGGAAAGGAAGGTTGGGTTTTCAAATAGATTACGAATCAATCTATCCTCACTTCCATATGAACGAAGATCTAAACATAGTATCTGATCACCCACTTCCTTTATCTTGTCATAGATTGCATTTTGTGCTGTTTGCATGGCCTGAGATTTACCAATTCCCGGCTCACCAAGCAGTATTAAGCATGGAATTGTGGTTATAGACTCAAACGATTTGACATCGGGATTATACAGGTGACCCCACTCTGAATCTGGGTTAGTAAGATATCCACCATCAGACAGATCGAAGCTACCTGTCCTGGGGCACCAGAACCGTTTCCAATTGTAAATTGGTTTAACATCTTTAGCCATATGAAATTATCTGTATTTTATTAATATTTTTCTCTGCTAAATATTCCTGTGGTATAAGTTCTGGAACGGTATGTTTGAACTCATTGAGATTTCTTCGTAAAAGGATGTCGTGATGCTGTAATACGCCAACTACGATGGCAGGGCTCACCTTTATTTCCTGGGCGCATTTTATAACTCTGTCTCTTGATATATATTTTTTGTATGGGCTGAAATATTCCAGGATTTCATGGATCTTTAATGTCTTTTCTGCAAATTTGTTTGCGGCATCTTCCTGCCGTGTCGAAAGATCGTCCAGACAGTCGATAAAATAGTCTTCTTTCGTCTTTAGATGCAATATAACGTGGGCTATTTCATGGGCGATGGTAAACCAGAAATTGTCCGTCCTGTTGTGCCTTGCTGTATAAACGATGACCGGATTTGAATCATCGAAAAATGATGCCCCATCAATATAGGTTTTCTGGAGATGGCTTAAGACAAAAAATTTCACGCCAATTTTATTTAACTTTCTCAAGAATATTTCAATACCATTTTCTAGGGTTGTATAGCTAGAAAGACCTTTAGCGAGTTTTTCCAATTCGTCTTTTGCATATTGATTTAACTGATATTTTTTAGCACATCTTTGAGCCATCCTGAACCAGGTAATGGCATAATATGCATTATAGTGGTCAAAATAGTGGTCAAATGCCTCTGATTTCCTGAAGTTTAGGGCTGGTTTTTTCTCCAGGAAAGAAAAATCCAAATTTGAAATCCCCCAAAATAGTTTTATTTCGTGTATTAAATCGTCAATGGTTTTAGGCAGTTTTATCCATCCCTTTTTTATCATTTCTTTAACAGGCATGTGTTTGTATATATCAGATTTGATTTCTACCTCTTTTTCTTTTGAGCTCTCGGTTTGTAAACTCAATCTATAATTGGTATCGAGATTCATCCAGTATTGAGGCGATTGACCAAACGCCTTACTGAGGAGACGGGCTGTTTCGATCGTTATGGACTGTTTATTCATGATGAGTTTATTAACTGATTTCAACGATATGCCTAATATCTCTGCCAGGTCTTCCTGTCTCCAGTTCCGTGCCTCTAATTCCTCTTTAATGAATTCTCCCGGGCCTATATTTAAAAATGGTTTATATTTCATTACCATAACTACGCCTCATAATGCTTGGAAAGCTCTATAATATAAACTATCCCCTTCGTCTTTTCTTTGTCTTCCCAATTGACTTCTAATTCCAATCTCCATTTCCTATCCAACCGTAAAGAATACCTATTTTCAAAACCTCTTAATTTCTCAAAATTCAGTGAGGGCGTCTTCCATAAATCGTGTATATCAACTGCGGCTTCCAACTGTTGTATTCTCATAAAAAATTTTGAAAGGATTTCGTGGGGAAGTGGATATTTTCTACTTTTACCTTCTTGATACAGTTGGGCAATATGCCTGTTTTTAAATTCTATCTGCAAATTGCTAACGCATCCTTTTTTAATTTTATATGGATGTATAAATATTAGCAAGATAAATTTAACCTTTAAGGTTAAATTTGTAAGTTTGTTTTAATCTGTCAGATTTCAATAATTCTTCTTGAAATGACAACTGTAACTCAGAACGGTTTTTCATCTTTACCATCAACAGAGGATTATATTAAGGAAGGTAGGTATTATTTTGTTCTTCATAAGATAATGAGTTTAAGCTGGTCAATTTATAGCTTAAATTTCTTTTCTTTGCCAAGGTTTTTTCAGTAGGGGCGTATTGCAATACGCCCCTACGTGAAGATAAAAGAAAAGATATTCAATTTGGTGGATTCGCGTTCGCCCTTCGCAAGCTCAGGACAGGCTTAATCCATCTTTTTATAATGATGTCCGTGTGATAAATAGGTGCTACCGGCTGCTACGTATTTTCTTTTCTGATAGATTTTGTTTTACGGTGGGTAGTAATAAGAGGACTCTCATCTACTCCCCTCGACGCCTCGTAGAGATATCTACCCTGAGACTTCCCAAATTTTTCAGAAAGTTTATCCAGGCCATCTTTGCAAGGAGTTTGTTGGGGGCTATGCCAATAGAACAGGAAATGCCTGTTTCATTCAGAATCATCTTCTTGATCTCTCTTGCAATCTCCTCCACCGGTTTGTCTATGCGCGATATATCAAGAAAGGCCTCATCGATGCCAGCATCTTCCATAATGGGACAGAATTTTCCCAGAATATCTTTTATCCTTTTCGAGACCTTTTCGTATTCCTTATGATCTGCGGGGAGAAAGACGGCATGGGGACATAACTCACGTGCTGTCTTTAATGGCATCTTAAAATAGATCCCAAATTTTCTGGCCTCATAGGATGCAGTTGATACCAAATCCATCTTTCTGGGGTCTCCGCTGTCACCGATTACCAGGGGCTTGCCCTTCAGCTCCGGGTGTCTCTGCTGCTCAATCGCTGCAAAAAACGCATCCATATCTGCATGAAGAATCCGTCTCATAAATAATTCGTAACAATTTAGCTTTTTGAAAAACATCTTTTAACTGCGTGAATCGCAGAAAATCTATTGGCATAATTGCCACATTACAACAATATAGTATAGCGTTCCATAAAAAGGTAAACACAGAAAAAAATATCATTGCAAGGAGCAGTTGTATAAAAAGGCTTGAGATTGCTTCGCTATTGCTCGCAATGACAAAAGGGTGTATGGCTTTTCATGAAACGATATTGAGAGTATTGACCCGTAAAAACCTCTTTTATTAGGAAGTTTTTTATCTCCCCTTCATCGTTCGACTGATTTCTCGATTCCGCATTTTATATAATTCTTGACTCTCCTGAACAAAGTATTCAATAATAGTAGTAATAATTCATATTATTGGCGTTGTGCCTTTCCTGGTATGCGAGGTTAATGCCGGGTATGATTGTTAGGCGGATAGTGAAAATTGTTTAACATAACGAACTATGAGTATTAAAAAAGCAGTAAATAGTCCGGACACCAATGACTGCTTTGTTGCCATCGATTTCGAGACTGCAGATTATGGCCGTGACAGCGCCTGTTCGGTTGCATTGGTCAGGGTGTTGAACAACCGGATCGTTGATAAGGCGCACTTCCTCATCCGCCCGCCACGCCGTACGTTTATGTTTACGTATCTCCACGGAATTTCATGGAAACACGTTGCCAATGAGCCTACATTCAGTGAACTGTGGCCGCATATAACTGAGAAACTTGCAGGTGCCGAATTTATTGCGGCACATAATGCAGCCTTCGACCATTCAGTCTTTATGGCATGCTGCCAAACCGCTGCCCTGCCGCCACCGGTACTGCCGTTTCACTGCACGGTACGGCTTGCCCGCAAGACATGGAATCTCCGTCATGCAAATTTGCCCAGTGTTTGCACGTTTCTTGGTATTCCCCTGAAGCACCATGATGCTTTGTCTGATGCCGAAGCTTGCGCCAGGATTGTAATTAAGTCGAGACTGCACATGGATTCCCGGCGTCCTTTCAAATCTTGAGATGATCTTGCAAGAACCCAGTCAGCCTGTAGCAAACGACCCATAAAAATTAAAGAAATCGGCAATAAATCCGCTTCATTTTCACAGAGACAGATACAAATAATTGCGTATAATTTTAATTTTATGCTATACTATATTTTTTAATCCTTAAAACACAGGACCCTTCAGTTCAGACCCGTGCGGATCAGGATATGACGCAAAAAATAACAGGTAAAGATACGGACGACAGCGTTGACGCGATTACTCAGATATTGAATTACGCACTGGACTGTGCCAGCAAAGGGATCATGATACAGGACACGAACAGGAAGGTGGTGTTTTTTAACCGCGCCTGTGAGGAAATCACAAAGTGGCCGAAGGAGGAAATTGTTGGCAAGGATTGCGGAGATATTTTTCACTGTCATACCTCGACAGGCATGTGCCTCACGGAAAAACATTGCCCCGGCACGGACATCTTTCACGGCAAGCTTTCCCGGGCTTCCAGGGAACTCTTGATCCGGCGCGGCGATGGCAGTGAATGCTGGGTGGAAACGAGCGCGGCCGCCATCAGAGATGGCAAAGGGAAGGTGACACATATTGTTACTGTTCTGGAGGATATTAGCGAAAGAAAAAGGTTCCTGGACGAAGTCCTCAGGTCAAAAACCTTATCCACGCTGGGCGCATTTACCGCGGAGCTTGCCCATGAAATCAAAAATCCTTTAAATGCCATGCACATTCAGATGATGGTGCTGGAACGCGAAATACGGGATATTCCAAAGATGCATGAAAAATCAAAAACGGAATTACTGGAAACGGTCTCCGTAGTACAAAAGGAACTTATCCGTTTGAGTGGATTTGTTGAGGAATGTCTGCATTTTTCAAAGACGGGGGAACTCAATAAACGCCCCATCGACATTCATGGGATACTCGCTGAAATTATGTCTCTGCTTTTGCCACAGGCGAAATTGAGCGGCGTTCAGATAGAATTAGACGTCGATCCCGAACTGCCAAAAATAAAGGCGGATAGGGACAAAATCAAGCAGGCGTTCCTGAATATTATGATTAACGGCGTCGAGGCGATGCCCGACGGCGGAAGGCTGCGGGTGAGTGCAAAACGCGTGGATCATGAAATACGGATTTCCTGCCATGATACCGGACCGGGCATCCCGGACGAAATGAAAGACAAAATATTCGACCTGTTTTATACCACCAAGGATGGGGGCACCGGTATAGGACTTTCAGTCACTCAAAACGTTGTCCATGCACATGGGGGAACCATATGGCTGGAACCATCGAAAAAAGGCAGTACCTTTGTGGTTACGATTCCGATTTAACACCGTCTGGCTTTAAAAGGCAAAATCCAAGGGCCATCGTATTATTTTGAACGCATGTGCGGGGTTTTTAACATCGTAAGGTTTCCTTTGCAATAGCGAGAGGCAGGATGCCTGTCCCCCGACAACAGGGTAAAATTCCCTGCATCAAGGTATTTATGAATCCTATGTCAAAACCGCGGTTGTTACTCATAGACGATGACAAAAATGCACTGAACGGATTGGTAAAGTTATTAGCGCATGACGGATATCCTGTTTCCGGTGTTGCATCGGGCTATGAAGCCTTACATCTCCTCTCCCGGAAAGATTTTGATATCATAATCACGGACATGAAGCTGCCAGGGATGGGGGGACTATCGCTGATCCATGAAATACGAAAGAAAGAGGCATCGGCCGCAATTGTGGTTATTACCGCTTACAGTTCTGTAAAAACGGCCGTGGAAGCCATAAAATGCGGGGCCGATGACTACCTGACCAAGCCGATCAATGTGGAAGAATTAAATTTGGTTCTGGAAAAATTATGGGAACGACAGCAGTTGATCACTCAAAACCGGATATTAAAGGAGAAACTCAGGGACAAGAATAAATCTACCGAACTCGTGGGAAGCGCGCCTCAGATGCAGCAAATATTTCATATGATAGAGGACGTTGCCCCCAGTACGGCTTCGATACTGATTTTAGGTGAAACGGGGACGGGCAAAGAACTCATTGCAAACGCCATTCATTGCCGAAGCGAAAGGGCAAGCAATCCTTTTGTCGCATTGCATTGTGCCGCATTGTCAGAAGGAGTGCTGGAAAGCGAGCTTTTCGGCCACGAAAAAGGCGCATTTACCGGTGCCGTTCAGTCCAGAAAAGGCCGGTTTGAGATGGCAGACAAGGGCACACTTTTCCTGGACGAGGTGGGTGAGATGAGCTTAAAGGTACAGGTGAAACTCCTCCGCGTCCTGGAAAAGGGCGAATTTGAGCGCGTCGGAGGCGAAAAAACCCTAAAGGTTGATGTGCGGTTGATTGCGGCGACGAACCGGGACCTCGAAAAAGAGGTCTCGGAGGAAAGATTCCGGGAAGACCTGTTTTACCGCCTGAATGTCATCACTATCCACCTCCCGCCACTGCGGGAAAGGCGGGACGATATTCCCATCCTTTCTAATTTTTTTGTTATTAAATATACCAAAAAATATAAAAAAGAAATCGAGGGTTTTGCTCCCGATGCAATGGATGCGCTTTGCGCCTACCACTGGCCAGGAAATGTGAGGGAACTGGAAAATGTCGTGGAAAGGGCTATTGTCCTGTGTAAAAAAAATATGATCTCCGCAGACCACTTACCGAAAAATATTTTGCCAAGCAAGGAAGATGTTTCAACAATCAAAATTCCGCTCGGAACCTCGCTAAAAGAAGCTGAAAAGGAAATTATCCAGAAGACACTCCGGATGACGCAGGGAAGCAAGAAAGAAGCCGCAAAAATACTGGGCATTTCAAGCAGAAAAATAGAATACAAGGTAAAGGAGTGGGGTTAGAGGCGAAATTTTTTCAAACATCTTTTCCCTGCATGCCAGGATTTTCGCAAAATTTTCATATAACCCTTTTTTTTTATCAAATCATTTCTTTCGGTCTACCACGCAAACCACCCGCGCATACAGCACAAACACTAATTAGCAAACCACATACGACTTTTGTCCGGTTTGGCATTTTGACTGGCATCTCTTTTGTTATTCATGTATAAGCAACATGAATATCCTCGGGTAAGGATGCGTGCAATGGCGCTCTTTGTCCTGGGTGTTCTTCAGAAAGGATAATGTCAACTGTTTTCATGGGAGGGGGGTGTGTATGTAGTTCAACATATCTGTGTATATCGGGGGGCCATGTCAGCCAACACAGCGTTGTCAGATTAGATTATACGTGCGGACAAACGCGATAATATTAAATTCACATTTTTCGGTTTTTGAAGGAGGAGAGAATAGTTATGTCAATCATGTCAGATGCTTATATGAAAATGTTTCCGATGGAGGCAGAGAAGAAGATCTCGGCAGGTAAGCGCAATCCCGTTCTGGATGTTCCTGAATTCAACAGGGCATGGAATCTTTATCGTGATACGAGTCTGGATATAATGAAACGTTACGAATACATGGCACAGTGTGTCAACTTTACCGACAAGGACACTGCGGCTATTAAGGAATCAAAGGATGTTATTGCTGCAAACCTGAAGGCGATTCTTGACCACATTTATTATGAAAAACTTATAAATGATCCGTGGCTGTCCAGGTGGTTCAGGGATGAAACGGGGAAGATAGCCAAAGAATATGTCGATATCCGCAGGGCAAGGCAGCAAAGATTTTTGCTGAAAATACTGGAATGTAAATGGGATGAAGAGTTCTGGAATTTTGTACGCTGGGTGGGAGCTGTACACGTGCCCATCTTTGGTTTTGAAGACCTTTATATACCGGTAAGGCTGAATCTTGCTCTCTGGGGATACATACATCAGTATTTATTTAATCTCTTTGCCCAGGAACTAAAAAATGATCCGGAAAAACTCCGCAGGATAACGACCGCGTGGACGAAACTTTTCTGGATAATTATCGATATTTACCACATCGATTATTTTGGTCCCTGGATGTAATGCGCTGAAATAGTACGGAAAGGAAGATATTTTAAGCAAACGGATATTTTTCCCCCGCGTGCAGCTTGGTTACGCGGGGGGAAGACGTCCTGAGGAGGGAATAATAAATGAAGAAACCCGCTGTTTGGTTTGAGGAAAGTTGTATTAAGTGCGCAATGTGCGCCGAGGAAGCTTCTGAGGTTATCGATTTTATTGAAACGGTCGGACCACAAGTAAAGGAAGGTGTTGATATTGCCCCTCACAGTGAAAAGATAAAGCGGGCTGCTCAGTTTTGCCCGAAAGACAGCATAAAGCACCGCCTGTAATTATCCTGTGAAAAATATTACCGGTGCAAGAATCTGACTTATTGCATATTTATTAAAGTTTTCTTTTTGTTAATCGTTATGGCCAAGCCTAAGTTGCTCCTGATAGATGACGATAAAAATACCCTTGATGGCATGGTAAAGATATTGACGCGCGATGGATTCTCCGTATGTGGTGTTGTATCGGTTTATGAAGCTTTACGTCTTCTCTCCGGGGAAAAGTTTGACATCGTCATAACAGATATGAAATTACCCGGTATGGGCGGATTGTCCCTGATACAGGAAGTAAAAAAAATACCAGAACCAATAGCAATAGTGGTTACCACAGCCTATAGTTCCGGAAAAACAGCGACCGATGCAACGGGATGCGGCGCAGACTATTATTTGACAAAGCCGGTAAATATAGGGGAGTTAGAGTCGATACTAGAAAAATTATGGGATAAGCAACAGTTGATTATTCAAAATACCCTTTTCAAAAGAAAAAATTGCGGAGGAATTTAATCTATCCGCTATAAATAACAATCACAAAGAAAGAGGAGATCAGCCGGCAGGACAATGAAAGGAGGTACTCTATGCGTCAGTTCAATTAAGTGTTATCCGCTTATGCATTACTCTGTGTCTCTTTAATTTTAAAGGAAAGGAAACTGAAATGAAGGCGTTACCGAAACTGGTGGGATGGATAACTACAGCATTGATTTTAGGCTTTATGATATACACGACAGTACCAAATGTCTTTGCTGAAGAGGTAAAAAAGGCAGAGGTGTGGAGTTTGAGTGAGGAAGAACAAGATTTAATCAATATAACCAATGGTGATATCCTGGGCGAGCGCACGAAAGACGGCGTCTGGGAATTTCACCTGTACACAACAGACGGATATATAGAGATGACCAATGGCGAATTGGTATGGGTTATGGGTTATACACATGCCAAAGGCAGCTTTAAGGATGTGGGAGAAGTAAAAACAAAAGAGGAAGTGGAACGATTATTAGAGCCTGTTAAGGTACCCAGCGACCCGCTGCATCTCTTCGTTGGGGAAAAGGCGCGGATCACGTTACACAATACGGGTATCCATTGCGCAGGTGAACATTCTGGGATAAATCACGTTGCGCATACCATTCATTTTCATGGCCTGGATTTAACCCCTGCGGTTGATGGTGTTCCTTCTCTGCCGGTAGACCCCGTATTGGAACATAAATCTTTTACTTACGAATTAACTCCACAATATGAAGGTTCATTCATGGGACACTGTCACGTGGACAGTTTCAATCATATCTTGGCAGGAATGTACTTCCCCATCATTATTCATCAGGATAGGACAAAGACCGCTTATGGGTATAAGTACGACAGGGACTATACCATATTCTTCAGCGAGATATCCTCAACGGCGAATGAGCAGTTGCAGGAGACGGGTGTTGTACATGGACTTCAGGATTGGAAGGCCGATTATTTCCTGATTAATGGCAGGACGTTTACCGATAATCTCTATCATCCCCGTTCGATAATAAACGACCCCCGTTCGAGGATTGTGGCATATGAAGATGAAACAGTCCTGATACGTTTTATGGCTATTGGTTCAGACCACGTGTTTGCTCCTCATCCGCATGGATACCACATGGAAGTAATCGCGCAGGATGGAAGGAAATTAAAGAGTACTTATGAGAAAGACACGCTGTGTATTGCAAGTGGTGAACGAATTGATGTCCTGGTGAAAATTCCCCACTTTGCAAGCCAGAGGAAGTGCTTATCCTGCAATCTGGGTGCTGGCATAACGATTATGCATGACCATAACCTTCGGGGTATGGTCTCAACAGGTAAATATCCTATGGGTGCATTGACGATTTTTGATGTAAGATCAAAAACAAAGGTGGCGAAGCCTGATGAACCGCTCGTCAAAGAAAGCAAACCGTATAATCCATTAGAACATTGATTGAATTTATATAGGACACAGTAAAACCTCCCGTACGGGCTAAACCATGCGGGAGGTTTATTCATTGTAAATCTATGCAATGTTACTTTCTTATCTTATGAACCATGCTAACTTTGCTCTTGGGTTTCTTATCTCTTCGGACAGGGGAGCGGTCTATTTGATGCGAATTCAGGGTATAAATCACATTTAAATACCAATTTTTAAACGCCATGTGTATTTTTTAAACATTTCCTCACGCAGTAGTTTTGATTAGACCACATGTGTTGCAATTAGGCATCCGTTAACGTTTTATTATTTATATGAAGCACGAGATTTATCCAATCTATACTGCCCATCCCTGTTAAATAAACAAAACTCACCAACTTCAGATTAACCAATTTGCAATACTTATATGGTAATCTTTTATCTTCTGCCTTTTGACCACTAGAGTACATACCTTTCCCATCCGCCATTATTAACCCCCTGCGTTTTTATTCCTTTGAAACAAATCAACTTAAATATTTGGTATCAAGATTGCTTTTAAATGATTGCGGAATTTTCTATTGAAAATTTGAAATAAACTTAGAAACAAAAAAAACAGGCAAAAGTGGTAGCAAAGGGCATAATACGAAGAACCGTGTGAAGAAGGGATATCGTCCCGTGCCGTGTTTTATCAAGGTGGCGCGGGTATCCTGGATAACTTTTGAGGAGTTATAGCAATGATCACCGATATGACTGAACACGGGCTTTTGGAAGAGAAACTTGACCGCTTTTTTACCTTCTCTCAGGATCTATTGTCCATTGTTGGGCTAGACGGGTACTTTAAGCGTGCAAATCCAGCATTTGAGAAAATCCTCGGCTTCACAGAAGATGAATTGTTATCACAAACCTTTATTGCGTTTGTACATCCGGATGATCGGGTGGCCACGCTTGCACAAATGCAGAAAATGGCCAACGGCATCGATACCATCTGTTTTGAAAACCGGTATATTGGTAAGAATGGTTCATATCGGTGGTTCTCCTGGACTTGTTTTGCTCCCTTATCCGGTGAAATGCTTGTTTATATCATGGGACGTGATAATGCCGATCTCAGGCGCGCTGAAGAAGTATTGCAAGAAGTGCACGAACGTTTCCGTGGCATATACGAGTCATCCAAAGACGCCATCGGATACGCAAATCTCGAAGGCCGCCTGGTTGATGTGAATGCGTCTTTTGTCGCATTGACTGGTTACTCCCGCGAGGAACTTTTGGCCAAAACATACCAGGAACTTACCCCTCCTGAGTACCATCAAGCCGAAGCTGATATCATGAAAAATATCATCACGACCGGACAGTCCTTTGAATATGAAAAGGAATATATCCGGAAAAACGGTTCAAGAGTTCCTATATTAATTACAGCTTTTGCGGTAAAAAGTCGTAAAGGGAAGCCCATTGGCCTTGCTGCTGTTATTAAAGATATCACTGAACACAAGCATGCGGAAAAGGTGCTTCGTAAACAACGCGAAGAATTACAGATTATAATTGATTCTTCACCTGCAATGATATTTTACAAGGATAAAGAGAACCGATTTATTCAAGTCAATATGACATTTGCTGAAACAACGGGATTACCCAAAGGAGAAATAGAGGGAAAATCATGTTTTGATATTTTTCCTCACCAGGCAAAGAATTACTGGGAAGACGACAAAGAAGTAATGGCATCTGGTCGTCCCAAAACAAACATAATCGAGATGTTAGAAACCAAGAGAGGAACACGGTGGGTTCAAACAGATAAGATCCCTTATAAGGATGAAAGAGGAAATATCACTGGTATAATTGGTTTTGCCATTGACATCACCGAACGAAAGAAAGCCGAGGAAAAAATACAACACGAGAGTGAGTTTTTGAAAACCTTGCTCTGGAATTTAAAAGATGGCATTGTTGCATGCAACGCTGAAGGTGTTCTTACCCTTTTTAATCGGGCCACGCAGGAGTTTCATGGCCTTCCTGTAGAATCAATTCCTGCCGACCAGTGGGCTGAATACTACGATCTTTATCTTCCCGACGGAAAGACGCGTATGAAAAAGGAAGAAATCCCTCTTTTCCGGGCACTACAGGGAGAAACAGTCCATCACGTCAAAATGGTTATTGCTCCAAGGCACGGTGCTATACGCCTGTTATTAGTCAGCGGACAGGCGCTCTTTAGTTCTGATGGTAAAAAGATGGGAGCTGTTGTAGCAATGCATGATATTACAGAGCGCAAGTATGCAGAAGAAAAGCTTAGAAAAGTAAACTCCTTTCTGATGTCAATCAGGAATATAAATCAGACCCTGTTGGTATCTCAAAACGAGGCAGATCTTTTCAAGAATGTTTGTAGTTCCCTGTTAGATCTGAAATGTATAAAGTTTGCCTGGATAGGGGTGATCGAAAAAGGGAATTTTGATGTAAAACCCGTCGCACATGCTGGGGTGAATGAGGGATATCTCTCTTCCATAAAAGTCAGATGGGACGATTCTGAGTACGGCAAAGGGCCGATAGGCACCACAATTAAAACAAGTCAACCCGTTGTGATAACGGATACAGAAGATGACTCCAAACTTGATACGTGGAAAAATGAAATCTTGAAAAGGGGTTATAACTCTATTGCTTCTTTGCCACTTATATTTAATCAGGATGTTATAGGCACCCTTACGGTTTATTCAGGGGAAAAAGAAGCCTTTCAAGAGGAAGAAATTGAATTTCTAAAGGAAATTGCAGGGGATATCGCCATTGGCGTCAAAACATTAAGGCTCGAGAAAAGATTGGAACAGAGTCTTGAAGATTTGAAAAAAACATTAAATGGAACAATTGAGGCAATATCTCTGATGAGTGAAATGAGAGACCCTTATACCTCTGGACATCAAAAACGTGTGGCCCAACTTGCCTGTGCCATAGCAAAAGAAATAGGTTTTACGGAGGACCGGATTGAAGGCATTCGCATAAGCGGATTACTCCACGATATTGGTAAAATAGTTGTACCAGCAGAAATTCTCAGTAAACCAGGCCGGCTGAACGATTATGAATTTGCCATCATTAGAACACACGCCAAGGTTGGCTATGACATATTAAAGGGTTTACATTTTCCGTCCCCGGTTGCTCAGACGGTGCTTCAGCATCAAGAGAGGTTAGATGGTTCAGGCTACCCAGGCAGTCTTAAGGAAGAAGAGA
Organism: Candidatus Brocadia sp.; assembly: GCA_011525665.1. Lineage (GTDB taxonomy): Bacteria > Planctomycetota > Brocadiia > Brocadiales > Brocadiaceae > Brocadia. The sequence continues at coordinate 7,819 of WYAU01000099.1, read as the reverse complement.
TCATCCTTGAGGCGAGGATTTTAGCTGTGGCTGATGTGGTTGAAGCTATGAGTAATCATCGGCCATACCGGCCAGCCCTTGGCATAAATAAAGCCTTATTGGAAATAGAACAGAAAAAGGGTATCCATTACGATCCGGATGTGGTAAATGCCTGCTGCAAGACCTTTACGGAAAATGGGTTTCAATTCAGTGCGTAGTACCTTATAATATCACTGTTGGTAATCAGGTGTTTTGCCTCACAAAATGACAACGGAGTATTCTATGGAAGAGAAGGTCAAAAATACAGGTTTTACATTAATTGAATTATTAGTCGTAATTGCCATTATTGGTGTCCTTGCCGGTCTATTATTACCTTCATTAAACCGGGCGCGGGAATCGGCGCGCAGAACTCAGTGCGCCTCCAACTTGAAACAAATTGGTTTGGCTCTTACCCTGTATGCCAATGATAACAACGACAAATTTCCCACGGGCGGCGCCTCCGGTTCTGACTCTGCCGCAACCAACGATGCAGCAGGAGAATTACAATCGCTGGGGAAACTTTTTGATGGGTACATTACCGATAGGAGAATTTTCCGGTGTCCGAGTGACAGAACAGTTTCCGAAGCAAACGTTTTAACGTTAACAGCATCAAACACTTCTTTTACGGCATCCACATGCAGTTATGGTTATGATGATAACCATACAGCAATAGATGACCCGGGAGTGGCTTTAGCCGCCGACAGGCTGGGGACAAGAACTGCAACACTGACACTCTCAACCAACCATAATCAAAAGGGGCAAAACGTATTGTATTGTGACGGCCACGTTGAATGGAAGGGCACGTCGACCTGCGGTTATTACAATGGCGCAACCTTTGATGATATTTGGACAGGAATAACCGGAACTGCTGCAAATCCAACAGTCAGTCAGGCTGGAACTGACACCGCAATATTGCAATAATCTTATTTTCGGAGAAGGGGAACAAACCGGACAGGGATAATGGATGTTTTGACAATCTCTGAGGATTCATCCTTAGTTATCAACATCAGGTCTTGCACCGCATAAACGCCTCCCACGGGAATAACCATGCGTCCACCGGGTTTCAGTTGATCAATAAGGGGCTGGGGTATATGTTCTGCAGCCGCGGTCACGATGATCGCATCAAAAGGTGCACGCTCCGGACACCCTTTATAACCATCGCCAATCATGACTTCTATATTTGCATATCCCAATTGTTTTAACCGTTGCCTGGCTTCTTCTCCCAAATCTTTTATAATTTCAATGGAGCAGACTTGTTTCACCAGCCTGGCAAGGATCGCCGCCTGATATCCCGAACCAGTTCCCACCTCCAATACAATATCATTGCTTCCAACCTGTAACAGTTCCGTCATAAAGGCCACGATATATGGTTGAGATATGGTTTGTCCAAAACCAATGGGCACCGGTTGGTCATAGTAACTATACGAACGAATCTCTTCGGGGATAAACAAATGGCGGGGTACCGACTCCATGGCTTCCAATACCCTTTTATCCTTTACGCCGCGATAAGCGATTTGTTCCTTTACCATACGCTTCCGCTGCTGTGCAAAGGCATCTTCATCCACTACGGAGTTCATACCGCCCATGGCCAAAACTTGATTTTTATTGCACGTCGGTAGGGCGGTACAGGATATTACAACAACCGTAAATAGAGTAATAAACACGATATAAATTATCTTCACAGATTTCTTTACTTCTGAAAAAAATTTACCTGATATCTTGATGATTAATAATGAATTTCAAAGTTGGGGTTGTAGAGCGACGAGACTCGTCGCTCTACATTGAGTTTCCGCAAACATAGTTTAACTTTTTGCGCCGAATCCCAGCTTCCACATTTTTCTAAATGGTGGATTTGCCTCTTCACCCCACTTAACCGGATTTCCGTCTTCAGGGAACACTCATGGTGTAACGACAATGGAAACACCCCTCCTTTCACATACCTCACCAATGACACTAGCCACCATAACGCCTCTCTCCTTGAGTTTTGTGCAGAGTATCTCCACCTTTCCTTTTGGAAGCGAGATAAGCAGACCGCCAGAAGTCTGTGCATCGAACAGAACATCGAGGAACTCTTCCTCTACCCTGGAATCTACGGTAATGGCGTCCTTCAGATATTTTTTACTGAGCTTTGATACCCCCGGTATCAATCCCATCCTGACATAGCGTTCGCAACCTTCAAATACCGGTATGCGTCCGGCGGAGAAGGATAGCGTTGCCTTGCTGGCCTCTGCCATCTCATACGCGTGACCCATAAGACCGAATCCCGTAATATCCGTACAGGCGTTGACCCCAACCTCCAGCATTGTTTCTGATGCTGTTTTGTTCAACTGACACATGCTCGCGGTAACACGTTTTATATCTTCCGCACAAACCTTGTTGGCCTTTATCGCCGAGATGATCAGGCCGGTGCCGAGCGGCTTTGTCAGCACCAGCATATCACCTGGCCGGGCACCTGCATTGGTCACAATCTTTCCGGGGTGAATAACACCGGTAACCGATAATCCATATTTGATCTCATTGTCCTGGAGGGTATGGCCTCCGATTACGACCGCACCTGCCTCATTAACCTTGTCTGCGCCGCCCCTGAGTATTTCCACCAAAATATCTCTATCCAGAAATTTTAAGGGGTAACAGAGGATATTCATGGCCGTGAGGGGTTTACCACCCATGGCATAGACGTCACTCATGGCATTGGCAGCAGCTATCTGACCGTAATCATACGGGTTGTTCACCACCGGAGTAAAAAAATCCAGCGTCTCCACCAGCGCCATCTCGTCGCTAATCTTATAAATGCCGGCATCGGCGAAGGTTTTTGGGCCCACCAGTACCCGTTCATTGGGATATTCGGGTAAATGATTGACCACGTACGCCATGTCCTCGACGGGGATCTTTCCTGCTCACCCGCCGCAGGTTGCATAATCGATCAATCGTTTTTTCCCCCACACCACAGACCTCACCCCCCTCTCTTAAAAATGGTTTTATAATGCCTCACTGTTTTTTTATGCTATTACTTATGTAAAAACTTCTTTTTTCAGCAAGTTTTTACCTCCCCTTTATCCCCTCCGTGCAAAGGAGGCAAAGAGGGGTGGTCTATTTGGTTGCGGCTATGCTGCACTATGAAATTTTACCTGTTGTTTATTGAAACCACGATGCAGATTCCTCTTTGGGATTGAATTTTGCATGGCATTCGTCGCAACTGTTTACCACCTTGAAAAAGGCAGACGTAACCTTGTCTTTGTTCTTCTCCTGACATGCGCTGATTAACTCGAGGGCGCTCATATGGAACTTGACGTCAAGGTTGATAAACTCCACCGGCAGGTCTTTTTTGTTGGCTCCCGTGAAGACCACGGGGCTTGCATTTTTGAGTTTTTTCGTATCCTTTTTAATGGCATCCCAATCCTGTTTGTTGATTGATGTTGACAAATGTTTTAACAACACCTTGATGTCTTTCATATGCACGATAAAACCTCGCTCATTCTTGATAAAGCCAAGCTCTCCCTGCGGCCTGGATTCGGTTTGTTTCTCTTCGGAAAAGTCAAGGTCTTTCTCCAATACTTTCATTTCTTCCTTACCACAACCAAACACTCCCATACAAACGATTGAAATTGTCACAATAATAAATTTTTTCATAGAAAAATACCCGAAGCCTTATAAAAAAGAATAAAAATTAGCAATGTCATGAAACAGAAGTATATCTGATACTAAATACTTTTCTTCTAAAAATCAACAGAAAGAATATCATCATGGCCGGATTTTCAGTAGCTTCCCGGTTTTTTCAAAACATTTTGCCGCCCAGGTGAGATCTTCCCTGCTGTGTGCGGCAGAAATCATTACCCGGATGCGCGCCTTGCCTGTTGGCACCGTAGGATACCCGATGGACTGGGCGAAGATGCCCTCTTCAAATAACCTTTGGCTAAAATCTTTTGCTGTCTTAGCGTCCCCGATCATAACAGGGGTGATAGGTGTTTTCGTATTCCCAAGGTTAAACCCCGCCTGCCTTATCTTTTCCTGAAAAAATGCAGTGTTGTCCCAGAGTTGCCCGACCAGTGAGTCTGAAGCGGTCAGGGTATCCACCGCCGCAATGCAGGCAGCCGCGTCGGCTGCAGTAACGGCGCTTGAAAAAAGGAAAGGACGGCCTTTCTGCGCCAGATAATCTGTCACTCTTTTGCTTCCGGCAATGTATCCCCCCACCACACCGAACGCCTTCGACATGGTGCCCACCTCAATATCAACCCTGCCGTGCAGGTTAAAGTGGTCGACAATACCCCGGCCACCTCTTCCCAGTACCCCTTCGCCGTGCGCATCGTCCACCATAGTAATAGACCCAAAATTTTCAGCGATCTCTACAATTTCTGGCAATGGTGCAATATCTCCCTCCATGCTGAAGACACCGTCGGTAATAATAAGCAGCCGCCTGGTTCTCTGCTCGCCCGGAGGTAGATCCTCAGCCTTCCCTTCTCCACCTTGCGAAGGTGTGGATAGTGGGGAGGTATCCCCATTCCTTTTGATGAATCTATGAGTTGTGCGTGTTTCATAAGCTATTTTCTCCTGAAGGTCTTTGGGATTACAGTGTTCATACCGGACAATCTTTGCCCGGGAAAGACGGCATCCGTCAATGATACTCGCATGGTTGAGTTCATCAGAAAAGACAATGTCGCCTTCCCCAACGATTGCGGGAATAACTGCCAGGTTTGCACAGAATCCGGATTGAAATGTCAGGGTGCTTTCGACGCCCTTAAAGAGGGCGAGTTTTCTTTCGAGTTCTTTATGGAGGCTCGTTGTCCCGGCAATCGTCCTCACCGCTGCAGGTCCAACACCATAAGATTCAATGGCCTTTTGTGCGGCTGATTTTAACTGAGGATTATTGGCAAAACCCAGGTAATTATTTGAACAGAGATTGAATACCTTCTTCCCGTCTACCGTAATCCACGCCCCCTGAGGTCCCTCTATCGTGCGGATGCGAACCAATAATCCTGTTTCTTTTAGCCTGCCGAGTTCTTCAGTAATAAAATTAAGTTTGTCCGTTATATCCATGACACTCACCTTTTTAATTTTATTAAGCGCCTATACATACAAAACAACCTTCCCGCACTTTCCGTCCTTCATAAGCTTCATACCCTTTCCATAGTCCTTCAAGGGGAATTGGTGGGTAACAATCGGGCCCGGATCAACGAGGCCCGAGGACAAGAATTGCGAGGTCTTATGCCAGGTAGAAAATACCTTTCGCCCCGTTATTCCGTAAATGCGGATTTTTTTGAAGATGACTTCCTTGTTCAGGTCGATGCTGACGCGTCTTTCATAAATACCTAAAATTGAGACCCTTCCTCCGGGGGTGACGGCCTTCAGACCTTGGCCGAGCGCCTGGTTATTGCCGGAAAATTCAAGGACAACGTCCACCCCATTATTGTGTGTTGCACCCAGGACGAGCTGGATAATATCCTGCCTTCTGGGATTAACGGTTATGTGCGCTCCCATCTTTTTACTGATAGCCAGCCGGTAGTTGTTTGGGTCAGAAACGACGATCAACGAGGCGCCGCATGCCCTGGCAATGCCGGTGGCGAAAAGACCTATCGGCCCTGCACCCAGGATTAAGACCGTCTTTGCCGAAATATCCTCCGCAAGGACAGTATCAACGGCGTTCCCAAAGGGCTCCTGAATAGTTGCCCATTCGTCCGGAATTTTTTCGTCGTTTTTCCATAAGACGTGTTCGGGCAAGACGAGGTATTCGCCAAAGGTGCCGTCATGATCGACCCCTAATAATTTGAAATTCCTGCAGACCTCTGAATATCCGTTTTTACATTGATAACAACTTCCACAGGTAAGGTGGCTTTCGGCTGAAACCCGGTCTCCGACTTTTACCTGCGTTACTTCCTCCCCAATTTTTTCAACATCCCCCACAAACTCGTGACCGATAATGCGTGGCGGGGTAAAGCGGTGTTGTGCCCAGCGCGTCCAGTCATGGATATGCACGTCCGTACCGCAGATCGAGGCGATCCTGACCCGGATAAGCACATCCCTTGGTCCTGCTTTGGGGGTGGGTACTTCGATAAATTCCATACCCCTTGCTCGCTTTCTTTTAACAACAGCCTTCATCTGTGAATATCTCTTTCTGTCATTGTTGCCTCCTTGTTTCTATACCCCTATTATCAAATGATAAACTCCCGATTTATAATCGGGAGGCACGGGCAAACTTGTTTGTCCATACACTGTCGCTTTTCCAAATACCAAGATTTCAATCCTCATGAATTTTTATTTTGAGCCAAAATTGTTGAAATATCAACCTTTATATCTTGGGGATATGAGATATACCTGTAAGGATTTTTCTCCATGAGCGGGTATTCCGTTAACGAAGAATTGTGAAACAACCCACCTTCAATTACTGCTGTTTTAAGGCAGGAGGAAGAAGCATTTACCCGTGTTTAGTACAACCCTTTTCACTAAAGCGGTATTGGCGTATTTACAGCACTTTATGTTTCTATATTTTATGCAGGCAAACTTGAGCCCGTTTAAGAAAGAGGAACGCAACCCAACTTTCTGCCTACTTTTTACGACCATACCTCATCCAAAGCAGATCTAAATAAACCGTTCAACTGCTCTGCTGAGCATTGGTCTGTGTCATCTGTAAATTGTTTGCCTTCAAACCGTTCAATTTCTCTGTCTATAAAATTACTTATTACCGGAATACGGGGTCCGTAATCTAATTCTTCACCTTGCTCTTTGGATTTTATCAGTTTTTCGATCTCCTGTTTCAATTCCCCCGAATTAAAGAGTTGATTGACCATTACCCTAAAATTCGTTGGCACAACACCCCACCCACTTTCAAGCCAGTTGATAGCCAATATGGGGCGAAGAACGTAAAAATACTTTTTTATCCAAACTTGTTCCCCTTTCAGATATTCACGATAGTTGCCGTGCGCCATATGCAAATAATGATACTTACAGGCTTTGGGTGAATAATAAGTCTCAGCCAATTGTCTCATCTGTGTGGCAATTGAATACTTTTCCCAGTAAACGATTGGCGAACCCAACCATTCCAAAAGTGGTGGATTGGATTTATGAAACAGCCTCAAAGCCTTTCGTAAATCCCAACCGCTCAAATCTATCTGATCATTGATCGGACGTTCAATAACATCTCGTTTCTGTTCCAGGTCAATGGACAAGTACCAATTTTGGGGATGAAGGTATAAAAAACGTACATCAAAATCACTATTGGCTGAAGGAAAACCCCAGCCCCGGCTTCCCGACTCACAAGCGTACAGTATTTTTACACATTCTTCTTTTTCAACATTGTTTAATCTGGTTATTATTTCTTCTTTCATATTCCAGCCTGAACTCCACGGCGGGTACAAGTTTGCAACTTGAACCTGAATATTTTATACGCATATAGCTTAAGTCCTTTGTGTTTTTGACAGTATTGTAATGAGTCCGCAAGAATTTCAAAGCGGTTGTGCCTGTCAAAAAGATAGTACTAGTTCTTGACGGTGAAAGTAAGGTAATAAATTCCTGACGTAAATTCTTTTGAAATTCTTATAGACGGCATAACACTATTGTTCAGTAAAATTCACAGGTTCAGGCGGGTTCACTCACTCATTCAAACCTGAACCCCGTAGTTTGTCAGCTAATAACATCAGGAATTCAAACCGGCGGTCGAATCAAACCTCTGGGTTCAAGTTGCAAACCAATGTCATTAAGTTAAGAAAAGTACACCAAAATACAGTATATCATCTTGATTATCAATAAGTTATGTGATATCATTGTCGTGTATTAAACGCAATTTGCCAAGATTATAAACTTTATCAGG
>WYAU01000098.1 GCA_011525665.1 Candidatus Brocadia sp. | reverse complement strand
TATACTCCTTTCTTTGACTTGAATTTTACTAACTTACTAAACCTATTCTATTCAAGAAAGAGTATAGCTCTTTTCCTCAAAGCTCAACTACTTTCTACAATATAGCAAGCTTTATTAAGGGGGATTTGGTTGCAGATTTTCTGCGTTATGGAATCGTCAAGAGATTCTGGTGAACACAGCGGCTCTCCCCTGCATTTCATTTCTCACCGTGAATTCTATCCAGGATATCACGCAGGGACTGGATGGACTTTTCGGCGGCTTCCAACCGGTCCTGCAGATCGAGAATCGCCTCATCGGTAACAAAGGAACTGCTGCCGTAACCCATGGTGCTTACGGCATGGAGGATATCGAGGGTACTTACAACTCCGATAACCTGCTCCTTATCCTGAATAATGACCCTATGGATTTTTTTATCATACATGATTTTTGCAAGACGGTCTATGGTATCTTCAGCCTGTGCAGTAATGACACGGGGTGTCATGATGTTTTTTACTAAAGCCTTTCCAAAGGTTTTTGTCTTTAATAGCTTATCCAGTTCTTTTTTCAATTTTCCATTAGTGTCGTTATAAAACGATTTTTTTGTGACACCTCCCCGTTTTTTACTTGTCTTCTCGTCATATTCAACAATATCCGTCTTTGAAACAACCCCTGCCAGTTTTCCCTCTTTATCCACGACGGGTGCCCCATTAATATGGTTTTTGACAAGTATTTTTATAAGATCATTGATAGAGGTTTCTGGATGAACACAAACCACCTTTTCTGTCATCAAGTCTTTCGCCACAAATTTATACGTAGCCACAACCGTTCCTCCCATATACAGGAAAAATGTCTGAATTACTTTTTTGGGTTGATTCCTACAACGTATATATTGTCTTTCTTATCCCCCCATATCCCCAATAGGAGATAATCAGTACCACTTTTCTGTTTGTTCCATTTCTTACCATCGTAATAAAGTACGGTACCATTATCACCAACAGCAAAGATATTCTCGCTATCAATGGCCCATATCTTCCTCAGCCAGTTATCAGTACCACTTCTTTGTCGCGTCCATTGGATCCCATCATAATGAAGTATCAAGCCATCAGCACCCACAACAAAAACAGTGTTTGTATCAAGAACACAAACACTCATAAGCCTTTTGTTTGTATTGAGCATTATCTTTTTCCATTCTTTTCCGTCATAACGAAGAACTGTACCGTAATCTCCAACAGCGTACACATTATCCGTACTATTCCCTCTGACACCATAAAGCCAATTAATGGTACCACTTTCCTGTTCTATCCATTTTCTTCCATTGTAATGTAATATCTTTCCCAGGGCACCAACAATAAATATATATTTCGCATGTAAGCCCCAGGTACTGCTAAACCAACTTGCAGTCATCATCGTATATTTTTTCCATTCCCTGCCGTTATAATGAAGAATTGTGCCGTTATCTCCGGATACATAAACATTTTTTGAACTGATACCCCAGATTCTGTTTAACCGGGAAGTTACATACGTTGCCTGTCTTGTCCAGGAAGTGCCATTAAAATGGAGCACAACACCGTTGTCGCCGGCAGCAAAAACATCGCCTGAATCGAATCCGTAAATACTATTAAGCCAAATGCTGTATGCGTTATAAATACAATTCCATGCCTTTCCATCATACTGCAACACAATAGTATCGCTTTTCTTGTGTGTGACCGTCTGCGCTTCTAACCCCCACTCGTATTTTACCGATTGTTCTTCCAAACCCCATTCTATTTTCGGTGACGTGTCTTCCAAATCCCATCCATCCGCAAGGATTCCATCGCCAAGAGAAAATACGCATATGCCGAAAATAGTACCGAGAAAAAGGCGCACAATTATCATTTTATTGAATGACATCTTCTCCCTTTTTACACAACCTCTGTAATAGTATATAGGCGTTTTTGAATGATTTTCTGTCATCGGGATGCCTCACGAGATAATCATTCAGATACCGGAAGGCCTCTTCATAGTTCTTCTTTGCAATGTAATTATCCAGCAGTAAGATAACAGGACGATTATCATCGGGGTTGCAGATCAACGCCCCCTGGCAGTTTTTACAGGACTCCTCGTATTTCATATCAAGATTTGCATTCCGGGCCTTGTATAAAAATATCTCGGCAATCAGATCTTCATCCCTCATGACCTTCTTGTGAGGGTGGTACTTGTCCATTTTCTTTACAATACCGTCGCTATGGGTATGTTCAAAATAGTGTGTTTGTCCATTGAATACCAGCATATTATAAATATGGCCGGGCACAAAGATGTTCTTTATATCGATCCCAAAACGTCGGCATAGTATGGTAAACCGTATTGCGTAGGAGAGACAGTTTCCGACCTTGAGATTGAGGGTGTCTCTGAAATCGTAACAATCGTTGTATACCCCCTCATTGGCGTTTTTTTGCAGCCAATCGAAAATTATCTGCGCCTTAGCCAATGAATCGCTTACTTCGGAGATTTCTGTTTCCTGACCGATCCGGGAGATAAGGAGGTCAATTTTCGCGAGATAGGCCTGCATCTTTTTTCCGGTATCAACACCCGATGCAATGAGGCATGCCTGATCAAATGGCATGTCTAAATGTCCGTCTTGCAGGTCATGTGTCAATAGTGTCTCGAGGTGGTGGTTTTTAGGCACACTTTCCGTGTGTTGCACGGATTGGCAGCCCGCAAGAAAGACAGGCGCTGCAACGAAAAACCTTTTTATCGATAGAAACCACTTCACCAATCTACCCTACCCTTGATTTAATCTCGGCAAGTAGTTTTTCCTGACTAAATGGTTTTTCTAAAAATGTCAAGGCGGGATCCACCTCAAATATCGTTTTGTATGAACGTGAAGAAAAACTACTGGCAATAATAATAGGAATGCCGACATACTGCGGGTTTGATTTCAATTGCTTTAGAAAATCTTCGCCCTTCATCTGGTCTAGCAACAAATCCAGGATGATAAGATCGGGTTTTTCATTTTTTATCATTTCGAATGCCTGCACGCCATCTACAGCACGGTGTACGGTATACTCCGTATTTTCCAGCATCATTTCGTAAAAAAAGAAAAACTCATCTTCATCCTCTATTATGAGTATTTTTTTACCCAAAGTACTGGCTCCTTTTATCACCGATAGCTTATCGTGTTACCGCGTAAAACTTCTCTTTTTGACAAGTTTTTTACCTCTCCTTTGCCTCTAAGAAGAAATAGAGGTCAGGGATCGGGGATCAGTGACCACACTCCTGACTCCTAACACGTTTCCCCACGGAATCTGTTTATCTCCAACCCACCTTAATCCCCTTCTTGCGAAGGACGGGATACAGGGGTAAGTTAATCTGGTTGCGGCTCTGGATGCCGGGAAATGCCCTGCTAAGCTATTGGCAAGGCAAATTTAAACGTAGAGCCCTTTCCACGACCTTCACTCTCTGCCCATAAGTTGCCTTTATGGACGTCAATGATGTTTTTACAGATTGCAAGACCGACGCCGGCGCCATCTATCCTTGGACGTTCCTGAAAAAATCTTTCAAATAATTTCCCGAACTGTTCTCTCGGTAAACCAATACCAACCCCGGTATCTTTTACGGCAAATTCTATGAAGCCATTCTTTTGCTCCAGAAAGACGTGAATCTCTCCTTTTTCCGTGTACTTTATCGCATTATCTATGAGGTTTGTAACTACACGATGAATTTCATCCTTGTCGCCAATTACCAAGGGTACTCCCTGATTTACGTGATTTATCAAAGCCAGCCCCTTTTTTTCCGCCAAAAGTCTCATACCGGCAGTTATTTGCAAAACCAGCTCGTCCATCTGGATGGGTTCTTTTCTGAAAACCAATCTGCCTGCTTCCAGGACAGACAGGTCAAGGATACTCCCGATGGTTTTTCTCAACCTCTGCAAACTGTTGTTTATTATCCTGCTGAATTTCTCTTCCTTTGTGCGGTCTATATGAGCTTTTTTCACTTCCATGGACCAGAGATCGATTGCCATTTGTACCTGTGCGACAGGTGATTTTAATTCGTGAGATACATCGCGAATCATCTTGTCCTTCATCTGATCAAGTGTCAATAATTCTTTATATGCCTTTTCCAGATTGCTGCTCTGCTTTTCCAGTTCCTGATTCATACGGACCAAGTCCTTTGTCCTTTCCTCCACCGTCCTTTCCAGGTTGGCTGTATATTCCTTGAGTATCTGGGTTTTTTCTTCCAGGAACCTGGCCATCTTATTAAAGGAATGAGATAGTTCCCCAATTTCATCACTGGAGGTAATTTTTACCCGTTTGCTGTAATCGCCTTCTGAAATACTTTTTGTCACCTCGGTAAGATACAAAATAGGGTCTGATATCTTTTTGCCAAAAAAGAATGCAAAGGAGATAACTGCAAGTGTTACCAGAATGATAATCGGAGCAACCACGGTATGCAGTTTTTTAACCGGACCGTAGCCTTCATTGACATCTATTTCTGCAATAATTCCCCAATCCAGCTCCGGTATCCATTGCCAAAAACCCAGTACCATGACGCCCCGGTAGTCTGTATAACCTTCCCCGTCATGCCCTTTCCCTTCCTTTAGGCACTCCCCTGCACCCCTGGTAAGCCTTCCTGTTTTCGGGTTTACTACCCTGAGTTCAAGGGTGGTTCTGTAACGGACAAGTCCCCCTTCTTTGAGCTGTTTTAAATACTTGGATTCAGAGAGCATGAACCCGTCTTTATTGATCAGATACGTTTCTCCTGTTTCTCCCAGACGGACACTCCTCATAAGTCTGCTGATCTCCATCACGTCCACCCGCAGGCATACAATACCGATGATCTTGTGCTCATAGACAACCGGCGTGGTAATATAAAGGGTCGGCAGTCCCACTTCCAGCTTTCCATACTCATTTTCCAGAGGAATTGCCGATGGCGCAATGGTTGAGACAAACGTAATGCCGTTAACGGCCTTTTGGAAAAACTCAAATCCGGCGACATTGGTAATCACCTTTCCCGTTGAGGTCGTAATCTTCAAATCCCCAAAGCGGTCGCAGATAAAGATTTCTTTGTATCCGTAAGCTTCCCTCAGGGTATTTAAATGATGCAGAAGCCTATAAAAATTTTCACTCCCCTCCGATTTATAAATTACACCGGGCACATTGGGATTTTCAGCGACAATTCTTGCATCCGCCTTTCGTTCCTCTATCCACCGGACAATAAATTCTGCCTGCTTGTGTCCAACCCCCTCAAGATTCTGTATCAATGCGTCCTGTAACGCCTTTTTTTCCGTGGGATAGATAAACACCCTCATGATAAAGATCGGAAACACAGCAAGAAGGATTGAAGATATGATAATCTTAGTCTTTATGGATTTATACGAAGGGATATGAAACTTACTTAAAATATTCGGGAAAATATTTTTAAAATTCAGATATTTTTGCAGGATCTGTTTTTTCATGGTATTCATGAATAGACGAACAGATTCCAGAGACTTTCCACAATATATCACTGATTGAGCGACGAGACTCCTCGCTCAACAACCTCAGCGCTGAAGTTCCTTATCGGGATAAGTAAATTAGCCAACCGCTTTTAGCATGCTTTAACGTCGATGGCTACCGGCGGCATATCAATTATCATAACCTTTGTTGCTTTATCTGTGCCATCCGGGAAATCTATGGTTTTGAATATTTTTATGGTTTCTTTTCAGGTAAATTTACCTTTTATAAAAGAAGGAATGTTTTTCACATACCGATCAATCAGTTCACCCGTAATTACCGTTACACCCTCCCGAAGGGCAAAATCTTCAATGGATTTCCTTGCTTTCCCCCTGACGAATAGTGGCGCCTTTTCAAGGCGCTGCGCTGCCTCCTCCGTCCATACCGGCGCCACCGGAGTTTCCTTTTTTTCTTTCTCCCCCGCAGCCTTAAGATATGCCTGAAATTTGGTAATGATCCCCTCGTTCCTGATTGTCCGTTCATCAAGAAATGCCTTAATTGTATCAATAACCTCCTTTTTTCGTGCATTCTTTAACTTTTCCTTGGCCTTGTCCCATGCATCCATCCGGAGTTCGTCAAATCCAACATTCCTGATACGTTTTGATGCGAGCTGCATGGACTCATCCCGTATCTCGGAGAGGAATTTTGAAGTAATTTCCTTGTAACCATGCACTCGCGCCTTTTTCTGCATGAGCTTGTAAATGCCCGGCCGTACAAAGTCAGGAGCATTTGCCACTCTTTTCCATGCCTCCTCAGTCCAGGGGATTTCGCCATTTTGCAATGGCTCGCCCCTACCCTTTCCCTTCCCCGCCAAAGGGGGAGGGAATTTATTCTCACAGGGGTTTGTAGATGCCGTATCGTATGAAGTCGGGTGCATGGTAAATTTTGTTTCTGGACTCTTCGTAATTTTACCGGCAAGGTCTTCCCTTCCCCTGGTGGGAGGGGTTGGGGGAAGGGGATTTTGAATCATTTCATCGTTTTTCCTCGGAAATGCCGTCTTCTTATTCGACATCATCTCTTCACGTGCGGCCATCATAATATCAACCGTTACTTCCGGATAATTATTCTTCATCGCAAATTGTTCCACACCCTTGATGACCATGCCACGCCCGAAGGAAGGAATCTGTTTCAGGATGCCTTTAGCCTCAACACTCCAGGGCAAGGTAAAATGCTCTTCCATACCGAAGGTTTCTGTTATTGCCAGCCGGATAACCGTGTTACCATATTTTCCGGGGACATAGTCGCACCATGCATCTTCGTCCATCTGATTCCCTGTGGTTGCCAGCGCCCGCGCGCGGCATCCTTTGCAGATATATTGAAATTCACACACACCACACCTGCCATGGAGATTGGCACCACGCAAGGTTTGAAAGTCAGGGGTGCTTTTCCAGATTTCTCCAAAGCTTTTCTCCCTCACATTCCCGGAGACGTTCGGCATGTAGGGACACGGCGTAACGTCCCCCTCAGGGGTAATCCTGCAATAATGAGTACCGGCCGGGCAGCCACCCGCATAGCTCCGAATGAGCGGAGAGGAGGTGTCGTGTTCATACACAATCCTTCGATAGTGCGGCGCGCACTTTGCTCCCACCATCATCTTTCCCTGATATTTCTTTTGAATCTCATACAACTGGTGCAGGGCATGATCATACTGGCGTGGTGTAATATCCGTCAGATCCTGCCCTTTACCGGTACATACCAGAAAGAACAGATTAAAAACCTTCGCACCGAGGTTGTAAGAAAACTCAATAATATCAGGGATTTCATGAAAATTTTCCCTGGTAACAGTTGTCTGTATCTGAAACCCGATACCCTGCCTGCGGCACGCCTCAATCCCGTTCAGGGTATCATCCCAGGCATCGGGAATGCCCCTGAATGTATCGTGTCTTTCCGGCACAAGGGAGTCAAGGCTGATGCCGATCCCCGTCACACCGCTTCCTTTGAGTTTCTTGGCAACATCGTCGTCGATCAGGTTGCCGTTTGTTCCCAGCACAACCATCATTCCCTTCTGAGAGGCATAAGAGGCCAGGTCGTAGATGTCTTCTCTTAATAAGGGCTCCCCACCCGTAAGGATCAGCAACAGATCGGAGTTAATCTCCGCCATCTGGTCGATAAGCCGAAATCCCTCCTGGGTATTCAGTTCGCTGGCAGATTGCCTCGTTAATGCGTTTGTATCAAGATAGCAGTGACTGCAGCGCAGGTTACACCGATAGGTTGTGTTCCAGGAGATGGCGTAAGGTTTGTAATTCATGAATTCCTCGAAAACTTTTAACTAAAAATGATATATGATTACGATGAAAAAAACAACAAATTTTATCTATAGTTAAAATCGGAATCATAAGTGTTACCCCACGCAAAAACTTCGACCCCCGCGGAATGGGGGACGGGACGCCCTGCAAATTTCGCAATTATTCAGCGTATCTTCACCCACCGCTGCCACGGGCAGGTAAAATCAGGCAATTCGCCACGGAATACCCTCTGTAATGCCCGGCTCTGATTCACCTCCTGTTTTCGACAGCATGATACGGCTTTTCAATGCCCATTCCGGATTTTCCTTTTGGAAACCTCGCAACAATCTTATTCTGGAATGATACTATTCAAGGGAGGCAAGCCCCGCCCTGCTTATCTAAACAAGAAGAACCAGGACGCTGCATTCCCGGAAGACCAGTCAAGACCTTACCCTAAAACACCGTTACCCTTCTTTTTTAAGACGTGACAGCGTTTGCTGAAAAGCCAAAAAATCAGCCGTATTTGCCAGTACCAGCAAAACATCACCGCTTTCTATAATCATATCTCCTGATGGTATAACAAATTTACCTGCCCGACAAATAAGCACAATAAGACATTTTTCCGGGATGTCTAAATCGCCGATCCGCTTACCCACCACTTCTGAATCAAACGGAACAATAACATCTATCATTTCGGCATCGAAAGCCGCTGTCCTTTCGAATTCAATGGGATAATTCGCCTTTTTAGCCAGGGGAACATCCAGCTTCAATATTCTGGAAAGGACCGGAATAGACGTTCCCTGGATAAAAACTGACGCAATAACGACAAAAAATACGATATTAAAAATAGTATCCGCCTGCGGAATACCTGCCATAAAGGGGAATGTCGCCAGGATGATCGGAACTGATCCCCGAAGACCAACCCAGGCAACCATCACTTTCTTCCGTATAGTTATGTTAAACGGCAACAAACATAACAATACGCTAACGGGGCGAGCAACCACCATAAGAAGAAACGTGAGCAAAAACCCTGCCCCTATCAGGGGAACGATATGCGAAGGAAAAACAAGCAGACCCAATGTCACAAACATTACAATTTGCGCAAGCCAGGCCAGACCATCGTGAAATCTCATGATCATCTTTTTATTGGGAAACTCTGCCTTCCCCAGCATCAAACCGGCGAGATATACCGCAAGGATTCCGTTCCCTTTCAGAAAAACCGCAACTACGTAAGTCAGCAGCACGAGCGAGATCATTATTACCGGATAAAGTCCTTCGTATCCCAGCTTCAGACGGTTAATGAGGAATACGATAAATTTCGCCATGAGATAACCTACGAGAGCTCCCACGCTCATATCCAGCATAAATCTGGGAATCAAGGCGGTAATGCCCATGTTTTCCACCGTCAGGACACTGATAAATCCGGCAGTCAAAAAAATAGCCATCGGGTCATTACTGCCAGACTCAAACTCAAGCAGCGGCTTCAAAGGCTGCTTCAGGCTTATTCGTTTTGACCGTAAAACGCTGAATACAGCAGGGGCGTCAGTTGAAGAAACTATGGAGCCAAGCAGCATTCCTTCCAGAAGAGAAAACTTCAGGATGTGGACGGCAAAGAACCCTGTTATGATTGCAGTCAAGAGGACCCCTGCCGTCGAAAGAATGGCTCCCGGCAACATGATGGATCTGGCGTCTTTCCAGTTGGTATCAAGTCCTCCGGAAAAAATAATAAAGATAAGGGCCACAACGCCAATGGACTTGGCTAACTTCGCATCGTCAAAATAAATACCGCCTATTCCTTCTGAACCGGCAAGCATCCCGATTGTCAAAAATAGCAATAAGACAGGAATGCCAAACTTATCGGAAAGCTTGCTTGAAAGGACGCTTATGAATATTACTATCGCAACCCATAATAAAATATTTTCAATCGTCATACGAAATTGTCTTCTCTTTCGGGTATGTTTAGCTTCTTTGTTATCAATTTACTTCCTGCCAGCAGTGTATTTAATAAAATTTAATTGGCATGGACAAACCTTGTTTGTCCATGCCACCCGCATAAATAAAATGAAATTTCATTTCGGATCTCTTGTTTTTGTTTTGTTGCTTGCTGTCGATTCAAAAAGCCCTTTCCCCAAAAACGGATCCGAAGCGCTTATTAAAAGATTCGGGGATAAAATGGAAATTTTGGGGGCCATAGACTTCCACACAATAGGCAGCACAAACGGCCCCTATTTTCGCAGCATGGACGATATTATTTTTTGATACCATGAGCCCCTTGATTAATCCCGCCCTGTAAGCATCACCTGCCCCGGTAGGGTCATTTATCTGATCCGCCCTGGCAACAGGAATATCAATACTTCTGATTTTGTTATTTTCCTTAACCATGATGACGGAACCAAATTCCCCTTTTGTCACAATGAGTGTTTCGGTCTTTTCTAAAATATCATCGATCATCAGGGAGGTTTTTTCCTGGATTAGCTGGAGTTCATAGTCATTACAGATTAGGATTTTTGAGCCATGTATCATCTCCGTCAAAAGCTCTCTTGTCCAGGCAGGGAGGGATTGTCCGGGGTCAAATATGTAATCAATCCCCTTCTTTTTGTAGCTATTTGAAAAATTAATCATATCACCCAGATTCCCTGGTGCAACGATTGCAAGGGTCTTTTCCGGTATAACAACATCAAAATTGAAATTGGAGTTGAATTTCATAGCACCGGGATTAAATGCGGTTATCTGATTATCCGATTGGTCAGTCGTTATATATGCACCGGCAGTCAGTTCCGTATCGATACTGGTAATATGCTCTGTGGGAATTTTGTTCTTTTTTAGCCAGTTTCTGTAAGGCTCAAAGTCGCGTCCTGCAGTGGCTATTATGGTTGGACTTTCACCAAGCAGGGAAAGCGCGTAGGCGATATTACCGGCTGTACCTCCAAAATTCTCCGTTAAACCGTTTATCATAAAACATACATTCAGCATGTGAATCTTATCCGGAAGTATGTAGTCAGAAAACTTTCCCGGAAAATCCATAATCCTGTCATAAGCCAATGAGCCAGAAACAAGAATATTCATTATAGTTCCTCCTTCTGAGAATAATAAATCTCTGATATTTAATTCGGCCTTCGGCTACTTTCTCAATGTTGAGCGACGAGGCTCGTCGCTCTATAGCTGCAACTATGGAACAATTTAGTATTTTGAAAAACATCCTAAATCGAATGAGCGAACCAGGGGCGGGGTAACCCCGCTCCTACACAGACGGTAAAACCTGGTTTTATTAAGGCTTTTCAAAAAGCTAAATTGTTACCAGCTTTGAGATTTCTTATCGTTTAAATTATTTTCGCAATGCCAGTCCACCCCCTTCACCCCCGCCAGCGGGGGACAGTTGTTTGTCCCCCTCAGTGGGGGGATTAAAGGGGAGGAACTTTTTGTTTGAAATTCCTTATCATTTAAATTCTCTGTGACGTCAGGCGTTAACGCCTGACGTCACAAAAAATATTTTACATGTTGCAGAAAATTATGCAGGAGATGATGACGGATCATTTATCCCAAAGACCTTGCGCAACGGAAGCCTATGGTATCGTTTTTATACGTCGGTTCATCATAATCACGATTCGCGCAGCGGACATGGATAATGCCGGACCCATTCCACGATCCACCCCGCAATACCTTACATCCACTCAGCATACTTCCGGTTGGAGAGGGTTTCAGTTCGTAAATGGAGATACCGACGTTTTCAGGCCTTCCAAAATAGGGATTTTCTTCGGCCATGACGGGTCCCGGGGGATTTTTGTTTGGGGCGTGCCGGTAGTATTGACTGTCATACCAATCGGCAGTCCATTCCCACACGTTGCCTGCCATATCAAAACATCCATAAACACTCTGACCGTGCGGGTATTGCGTAACAGGGGTTGGTTTTTCTATCTTAGCCTCGGCGCAGTTTAACCTTGTCTTATCAAATTCGTTCCCCCACGGATACACCCTGCCATCGGTACCCCTGGCAGCCTTTTCCCATTCTGCCTCGGTGGGCAGTCTCTTTGCCGCCCATTTTGCGAATGCTTCTGCCTCGTACCACGATACATTCACCACAGGACAATCAGGCTCGCCATGGAAAACACCGGCCAGGCCGTTACTTTCTAGTGGTTTTGACTGTAAAATGTACTGCCATCCGGCTTCTGACCAAAATACTTTTTGGGTATAACCGCCTGATTCGATAAATTTTTTGTACTGAGCGTTGGTGACAGGATATTTATCAATGAGGTAGGCGCTGAGATAAACCTCCCTTTGGGGAGTTTCATTTTCTAACCGGCTAATCTCAATATTGCGATCAAGATCTAACAGCCGGTCGATGTCCTGTTCTGTACTTCCCATGAAAAACGGACCTTCGGGAATTAGTACCATATCTTCAATAATGCCTTGTTTTTTCACTTGGAATCTTCCTTTGCATTCCCTCTGTCTTTGGTAAATATTCACACTTACATGTTTCTGATTGATTCGGAAAATGAAAATCAGTATTATTCCTGAACTTATGCATACATTATTGCAAAAATATTTTGGATACACAAGCTTTTACCCGCTTCAGGAAGATATTATTAAGGAAGTGCTTGGGCAAAGAGACGTCTTTGTCCTTATGCCGACCGGTGGTGGTAAGTCACTCTGTTATCAACTGCCAGCACTCCTTTTTGATGGTGTAACTATTGTTATCTCTCCACTAATCGCCCTGATGAAAGACCAGGTGGACGGGTTGTTAGCAAACGGTATTCCGGCAACATTCATTAACAGTTCATTGAACTATGATGAAATTGATGCCAGAAGGCGGAGTCTGTCAAATAGTGAAGTGAAGATCCTTTATATCGCTCCGGAAAGACTCGTTATACCGGAATTTTTACAGTTTTTACAAGGATTAAAGGTCCGTCTGTTTGCCATTGATGAATCACACTGTATTTCAGAATGGGGACACGATTTCAGACCTGAGTATCGCCAGTTAAAATTGGTGAAGGAGAGATTCCCGGCGGTGCCCATTATGGCCTTAACAGCCACCGCCACACCTGTCGTTCAGGAGGATATTGTTACACAACTGAAGTTGTCGGATTGCAGGATTTTCAAGGCAAGTTTTAACCGGAAAAATCTGTATTACCAGATTAAACCCAAGGATAATCCGTATCACCAAATGCTCCGCTATCTGGAAGGACGAAGGAGGGATTCGGGAATTATCTACTGTCAGAGCCGTAAAACCGTGGAAAGTCTTTCTGCAAGCCTGCAGGCGGACGGATACCGCGCCCTGCCGTATCATGCGGGTCTCACCGCCGAAGCCAGAACAGAGAACCAAGAACGGTTCATCCGTGACGACGTCGAGATCATCGTGGCAACGATTGCATTTGGTATGGGCATCAACAAACCCAATGTGCGGTATGTGATCCATTACGATTTACCGAAGAGCATCGAAGGGTATTATCAGGAAACGGGCCGCGCAGGGAGGGATGGGCTAAAAAGCGACTGTATTCTGTTCTTCAGTTACGCGGATATGTTCAGGATGGAATATTTTATCAATCAAAAGACAGACGATGGTGAAAGACAGGCAGCCTGCAGACAATTGAGGGAGATGGCGAATTATTGTGAAAGCAACGTTTGCCGGAGAAGATTATTGCTGGCTTATTTTGGAGAGAGATTTGACGAACCAAATTGCAGGGGTTGTGATGTCTGTTTGGAACCGAAGGAACGATTTGACGGAACGATTGCTGCACAAAAGATATTATCCTGCGTTTACCGGCTGGGTGAAAGGTTTGGGATTACCTATGTTATTGACATCCTGCTGGGTTCGAAAAATAAAAAAATATTACAGAACCAGCACAATACGATCAAGACGTATGGCGCCGGAAAAGAATATTCGAAGTCTCAGTGGCAGGCGTTTATCCGTGAATTAATTCACCTGGGATACCTGAGGCTGGATGGGGACAAGTATCCCGTACTGAAGTTACAGGAAAAATGCCGGAAGGTATTGTTGTCCAGCGAAAAAGTATTTCTGACAAAACCCGAAGAACAAATATCTGTTCAAAAAATTGATCCAGGCGAGGATTACGACCGGATGCTCTTTGAACGTTTGAGGATTTTGAGGAAAACACTGGCCGACCAGGAAGGGGTACCGCCGTATGTTATTTTCCATGATACCAGCCTAAAGGAAATGTCCGCGTTTTACCCACAGAATATGCATGACCTACAGAGGATAAGCGGAATCGGAGAACAGAAATTACACAAATACGGGGAAGTTTTTCTCAAAGAAATCATCGATTACTGCGGGCAACACCCTATTAAATCGAAACCCGTTGTCCGCAAACGTCCTGAATCTCCTGTAAAACAGCCAAGGTCTCCCACCGTTCAAATGACCCTGGAACTCTACCAACAGAGCCTTACCATTCAAGAGATTGCGCAAAAGAGAAATCTGGCGTTATCCACAATTATTTCGCATCTGGAAAAACTTATTCTGAATGGTGCGGACATTTCTGTAGACGGCATTATTGCCACAGAAAAGCAGATGCACATCCAGCAGGCGTTCAAAGAATCAGGCATGGAAATGCTCAGTCCGGTAAAGGAAAAACTTGGAAATGATTACACCTACGATGAGATAAGGCTGGTCAGGGCAAAGATGATGAGTACATGTGAAAAAAAAGGGTTCTCTTACCTCTGATAATTTGAATAAATCTTTTTTGCCCTTTCGGTTAATTGTTTCGCTTCATTTTTTCTTCCGGTTCCCTCATAAAATTCCGCCATTTTCTCCAATATGGTTGCACTGAGCGGGTGGTCTTTGCCATATTCTTTTTCATATATTTCAAGCGCCCTTTTATAAAGGGACTCAGCCGTAGCGTTTTCACCCACGTAATAATAAAGTGTTGCCAGATTGTTCATAGCAGAGGCAAGGTCGGGATGGCCTGAACCGAGTTTTTTTTCTTCAATGGCCAGTGCCCTTTTGTAAAGCACTATTGCATCAGCGTATCTCTTCTGGTCCTGGTAAAGATCTGCCAATCTGGTCAGGACACTGACATTATTGGGATGATCCGCACCGTACTCTTTTTCGTATATGCCAAGAGACTGTTTGTAAAGTGGTTCGGCTTCAGCGTATTTATCCTGAAGGAGAAACATCTCCGCAAGTTCATACAATACTATGGCAACATGGGGGTGGTTTGGACCTAACGACTCTCTGTACAGAGTGAGTGCCTGATGAAAGAGGGGGCCTGCTTCGTCATATCTTCCATAGGTTCTGTAAAGTATACCCAGCACGTTCATTGAATCAGCAATACGGGTATCGCCGGAAGGAAATGTTTTTTCCGCCACCTTTAATGCCTCTTCACCTGCCTTTATTGCGTCCGCATATCTCTTCTTTTGTAAAAGCGAGATGGTTTTTTCATTAAGCTCCTTCCACACATGTTCTTGCGCATATGCAGACAAAGTACAAACGCCGAATAGAACCGATATAAAAAAGATTTTGACTCCGCAGTGGTAAAGGCGCTTCCTGGTGCTTATTCCCCTAATCATTCTAAAAATCTCTCCTGTCATAGTGAATGCTAATAGTCGTTTTATCGTTCGCATAATTATCATACATATTATAACGAATCTATTCCATGAAACAATGGCCATTAATGATGTATCATTTGCAAAAACTCCCGGAAATAGCGGCGTAAGATGTCGGGCGGGAATTGACGCCGGTTCAGCCTTTCAGGTAGTTTTGAATGAGCAAACGCAAGCCGTAGCGGGTATAGTTCATTAATTCCCGGAGGCTTTTTATGTGAATAATGGTACGGGCAATGTAGTGTGGGTTCATATACAATGACCTCAGGGCCTTTTTGCGCATGTGAATAAGTTCCTCTTTTGATACATGCAAAGTGCCAATGGGGGGGTTGGAGAAATAATTGTGTCCAACGGCTGTTTCTGTTAATATCCCAAAATCCCGGGCAATCTCATAAAATTCTGTCCCCTCGTAAGGAACGGCAATATGGATCTCCGAAAAATCGCATCGTAGCTCTTTTGCAAGCCGCAGGGTATCCATAATCATTTCCTTAGTTTCCCAAGGAAACCCGATTAAATAGAAACCATAGGTTTTTATCCCAAACCTTCTGCACAGTTTTACGGCCTCACGGGCCTGAGTCCGGGTGGCGCCTTTTTTGATCCTTTTTTGGATTTCATCATTTCCCGACTCAATTCCAAATGCCATCAGCCAGCAACCTGCCTTTTGCATCCATGCCAGACGTTCATCATCGATGGTATTGACGCGGCTATTGGCCGCCCATGCAATGTCAAGCTTGCGGTTTATAATTTCCTTGCATAATTCGATCACTGATTTTTTGTTCATAGTGAAAGTATCAGCGCGAAAGAAGAAATTCCGGATACGGTATTTGTCCACACACTCCTCAAGTTCTGCAATAATATTTCCCACGGATCGTTCACGTAATTTCATACCGGAAATAAGGGGCGACAGGCAAAATATACAGTGGGAGGGACAACCCCGGGATGTCTGGATCGTAGCCTGCGGCTCTCCTGTATCAGGACGGACGTAAAGGTGGTTTTTTAACAGGTCTCTGGCGGGGAACGGTATTGTATCGAGATCTGTCCGGAATGGTTCCGGGTCAGTTTTGATGATCTGATTAAGATCGTTCCTGAATAAAATCCCCTTAACCATAGACAAATCGGATACGTTTCTCTTTGCAAGGATCAGGTTGTTTATAATTGTTTCAGCCTCACCAACAATGGCAACATCCATGACATCATAAATTTTTTCTGTAAAGTCTTCCCTCTTACATGTATAAAAGTGGGCTCCCTTTGCAATTGTAAAGATTTCCGGATGCACTTCCTTTGCAATGGAAAATGCCCTCATATCATCCCTGATAGTGGGGGTAGTGATGCTCATTACCAGGAAGTCGGGCTGTATTGTTTTGAGGTCATCTTCGAAATGACTCCACAGTTTCTTCTCAGCAGGATAATCGGCGATAAAGGGCGTAACCCCTATTTGCCTTAATGTGGAGGCGATGTATCCAAGGTCATTGGGAGGACGGAGCGATGTGGCGCTGCCTCCATCAACCTCGGCCTGACACCTGTCTTCCCCGCGCTGATAAAGACCTACGGGAGGGTTAAACAAGAGTGTTTTTTCTAATTGCATAATTTATTTCCTGAATCTTGCACCAAATAGACCGCTCCCGTGTGAGCGGTAAGATTTATCAAATCAGCGTCTAAACCACTAGCCGATCGCCCATACCAAGAAGTTTTATAAGTGTATTTTCAGTTCTTTTTTTCTC
>WYAU01000097.1 GCA_011525665.1 Candidatus Brocadia sp. | reverse complement strand
TCCATAAACTATTTATTGAAAACAATTCCGCTATTAGAAAAGGAAGAAAATTTCCAAGAAATATTCAACCACATAAAAAAATCTTCGCCTTCCCTTATAAACCAATTTCTTAACTTAATGACATTGGCTTTCAGACTGGGTCAAATTAACTTTTTTGCTTCAAAAGTGGGGAAGAACTACTATAAATTGCCATTTTTATACTCATTTTGCCACCTTTTAGCCACCAATATGGAGAAGAATCCTCGCGAAATAGGGTAAAATAGTCCATTTGACCCAGTCTGTTTGTTCAACCCATCCTTACACAACTCAATTACAGATAAAATACTTAATGTTATGTAACAAGCTATCCAAAAATAGGAGTCATATTAATGCCTTTTAACTTAACCGCACCGATTTGGCCAAACAAGAGCGATAATTTTTTCCGCGATAGGCATTTTGCACCATTGCGCCAACACGGACCTCGCTGTGTTGCAACATCTCTGGCCATTATTGCAGGTGTTTCGGTCGACATCTTCGAGGGATCAATAAACACACAAGACCCATTTTCATGGTCAGACGCATTGAAGCCTATGGGGATGAAACTGTGCTATTGCCCGACAGACATACGGCGAATTGAGTTTTACCTACCTGAGTTGATCGAACTCGACGATCTTTTTATTTTGAGCTATTACACAACAAACAACATGAAGGTTCTTTTTGGAGACCCTGACGATAGAGGCTGGCTATGTGGGTCTCATGTCATTGTTCTACATAAAGACATGGTTTTGGATCCGGCTACTGGTCGGGTTACGAAGGCTGCAGATCATAAATGCAACAGATTCCACACGAAAAGGATCTTTCGGGTTGTCAGGAACGACTACCCGAGAGGCATTTAACATGAGATACTAAGTATGCTCATTGCCATTTACACCTGACCTAAAGAGAACGTAAGATGCCAACATGGGTATCATTCTTATTGGAAAATGTTGTCTTAGCGATATTTACTGGAATAGTTACAAGTTTCTTGTTTCTGGCCGTATTGTTTCGCTTTAAACCAAGGATTGAAATATCTCCAAAAATAGCGTATGGCATTAGTACCAATACAAAAGAAAAGATTTACCGGATCAAGGTGATTAACAGAACCGGAGCAAAGGGGGTCAGAGTCAGAGGAGCAAAGGGGGTCAGCAAAGGGGGTCAGACCTTCATATTTCAATTATTGATTGTTAAATAATAGAATATTGAATAATGGAGGTCTGACCCTCAGACCGCTCACGCTTATTGCTTGCGGTGCCATCATACATCGAAAAGAGGGGCGTAATGCCCCTCGAAAGGAGGTCAGTATGTTGACCAAACTTTTGAGGGGAGCGCGCTCACAAGGTAGTAACTATCCTGAATCCTTTAACCATGTAAGACTATCCATTTGTGCGGCTAAAGCTCAATAGTTAGACCTTGAAGAGGCAGAAGGTAATAGTAGTGGCTCTTGTTGTTTTGGGTAGTCGGACACTAAGAACACCAACGCTGCGCTGCTCCTCATCTATTACGCCTGGTTAGGGGGTCAAAATTTTTGTGAGTATCTCGAAAAAGCCTCCGAAAAGTTTCAGTTAGAGATATTTGCTTTTGTCCTCATGGGAAATCATTATCATCTGTTTTTATGCATACGAGAGGCAAATCTTTCCAGGTCAATGCAATGGTTGCAAACATCTCGGAATGCAATGGAGGTCGCCCATTTCCCGCCATACATAAAAATTACGTAGATATGAAATGGGTACATTTGCCAAATTACCGAAGGGTACGATACCGGTATAACTTATTTCTTTACGGTAGTCACTAACAAACTCATTCATTCACCTCATGAAAAGGTATAATTTCTGTTTGATTGATCCCACAGAGGAGTGTATTTTTACCGTTTCTTCGTTCAACTATATTTTTATCCGAAATGAGCTTGCGAAGAGGGAATTATAAACTCCTTTCTTTTTTTCGTAAATTTGTACGGTTTTATTCCGTAGCTCAACTACGGAAAAAATACTTAAGGCAAAGCGGGGGTCAGGAGGCAAAGCGGGGGTCAGACCTTCATATTTCAATTATTGGTTGTTAAATAACAGAATATTGAATAATGGAGGTCTGACCCCCAGACCACTCCCATTAAATAGCCAACTGCTTCAAAGCCACGTTCGATCAGTTCGGCCCGCAAATTCGCACGTGGCCAGTGTTGGATATCAATGATCCATATTATCGGTTTCGCTGGTTTAATCAGAATATCTCATCAACAGGTAAATTCTGAAATGTCTTTAAATACTTATACTTTCCCCGATCTTCAATATTACCCCTTTTATAGTAGTACCACGGAGTCCGTCAATAAATTTTTGGGGGTCTTGTCTTATTACGTCAAAGGTATTATAGTGCATAGGAATGGCAATCTTCGGTTTAAGGAATTCTACCGCCTTCAGGGCATCCGGAATGCCCATGGTGAAGTTATCGCCTATGGGAAGTAATGCGACGTCTATTTCGTTCAGTTCGCCAATGAGTTTCATATCATAGAAAAGCCCTGTGTCACCTGCATGATAGATTACCTTGTTGTCCATTGTGAGTAGAAAACCGCACGGGTTTCCTGCGGGTCCTTCCTCAGTGGTTGAGCTGTGTTGCGCAATGGTGAGCTTTACCGTTCCGAAGGGGAACGTGTGTGCGCCTCCTATGTTCATGGGATGACAGAAGGCCCCTTTGCTTTCCAAATAACTTGCAAGTTCAAATGTGGCAACAATAACCGCCTTGTTGTTTTTGTTTACATCGACTGCGTCTCCCACGTGGTCAGAGTGACCGTGGCTTACGAGGATTGCATCCACTTTTACGTCTTCGGGTTTGATCTTCGCGAGGGGATTATCCTTGAGAAAAGGATCAAAAATTACCCTATGTTTGCTCCCTTCGACCAGGAAGCAGGCATGGCCATAGTACGTTATCTTCATACGCATCTCCTTAAATTTAATCTTTTACAACACAAGACTGAAAAGACTATCAGGATGAAACTTGCTATATTGAGTGTGGTCAGGATCAGGCACGTCCCGAATACACCAAGAAGGGGCAGGAAGATTACCCCGGTTAATATTGCACCGGAAAAGGCACCGATGTGGTCGGCGCCATCTGTAGCACCAGCGGATATGGCAATATCCCGATTTGATTCTATAAATATCTTATTGACCAGCGGAAATTCCAGGCCCGTTACTATACCTGCAATACCTATTAAGGAAATCAATCCAACCTCGGCTACGGTTGAATAAAAAGATAGTGCGTGGATTAAAAATGGCAAAAGAAGGGCATAGAATCCAATAATTCCCTGCATGATTAACAATATTTTTACCCAATGGCAGAGATCCACTCCTGTTGGTGGCAAGTAGTGATTTTGGATGTTGGATTTTGGACTGCGGATTTTTTTAATAATTTGATTCATAAGGTATCCTCCGAGCGCAAGTCCAACCATAAAGACGGCCACAATGACGCCCATCCTCTCGTAAATATAGCCATAAATATTTTGAAATGCATAGAGTAGCACAATCTCCAGTGCAATGCCGGTAAATCCCGTCGTGGCCAGGGCGATAAGGCAGTCGGTTTTAAGTTGTTTGGTATAATCACGATTGAATCCTTCGACAGGCACAGATTGATCACCATTAGGTTGACCCATTCTGGATTTTATAACCACCCCTTCATCCCCTCCTTGAGAAGGAGGGGATGAAGGGGTGGTAAATTTTAAATTATCTTCTTCGTTAGGAGGCGAATATTGATTTTTCCGCTGGTATTGGCTCATTACCTTATGCCTGTCACCTTTCCTTCCTCGCCTCAATTGCCTTAAACCTGTATAAATCATCCTCCCTGCCAGTGCAATCATAATTGGGACGAGAAACGATTGCAAACCTGCATCTTTTAATCCACGAAACAACCCATGCAGGCGGCCTCCGGTGAGGGAATCCCATAATACGAGGTTTAGAAAATAGGTGACGGGTCTTGCATCCGTATTGACAAGCAGGTCCTTTCTCTGACTCAATTGCCTTTCTATGAATTCAACCTGCTCTGGCTGAAGGAGGGTATAAAAGAGATATTCGGTAAAGTATTCTGATTTTATCTGAAATTTTCTATACCGCTCCATGAGCGTTGTTATGTCAGGGGTAATGACCCCTTCTGCATTGCACGCAAAATAAAAATTGGTTTGACCGGGTGTCACGAGTACCTTCTGAAAGGCCTCGTGCAGGGTACGATAGAGGGAACCCGTATAACTTCCCACTTCTTTTCCAATGTAAGTTACTGCCGAGCTAACTGAGGCGGCCAAAACTCCGTCTGATTTTAAAATGGACTGAATTTCTTTAAAAAATTCAAGGGTATAAAAACGGTTGAGGAAGGCCGTTGAGGGATCCGGGGTATTTACCAGGATAATGTCATAGTGCTGTTTCTTCGATGTATTTTTTACGTAATAACGGCCATCCTGATGAAATACCGTTATGCGTTTATCGGTTAGGGCTTGTTTATCTGACGGAGATAGATATTTGCCGGAGATTTCCAGAAGGTTTTGGTCCAGTTCCACGTAATCCAGTGTTTCGATGGGATACAAAAGCATTTCGGAAATGATTCCACCCAGCCCGTTACCAATCAGAAGTATGTTTTTGGGGGACGGATGCTGGGTCATCACCAGATGGGCGATCTGGGCGTATTCGTATTCGTTGGGAAAGGCAGCGGCATATTGTCCATTGAGGTAGATGTTGAATTGTTCGGCCTGTCTGCCTATATCGATATGCTGATATTTTGAGTCTGCAGAGGCCACCAGTTCAATATGGGGGTTCAATGCATTCCACCGTATCTTTGTGGATAATGCCTCCACCTTATCAGGGATAGGCGAAAACAAAACTATCATCGTAAGCAACACCAAACCCAGGGAAACAAATCCCAGAGCTTTTCTTGTTTTCTTACCGCCTTCTTCACCGAAACAGATTTGTTCTCTTCCCAGAAAAGAGAAAAGCAAAATGGTTAAAAAGACAAACATCCCCATATTCAACAGAGTTATGATGGTAAATGGATGGAATCGGGAGACCAGAAAAAATGAGAATACCAGTCCTCCGATAAGGCTACCCATGGACTCTATGATGTAAACTATTCCTATATCCACTGCAGCATCACTGGTATTTTCTGGTATACGTCCCTTTTTTTTAACATGGCTTTTAGTAACGGTTACGTCTTGCGAGAGCCTGGCATTCTCATTTCGGGTTTCGGATTTCGGATTGTGAATTTCAGATTTGTAATTGGATAAGAAATCCGAATTCCGCAATCTGCAATCCGAAATTGTTTTTTGGCAACATCTACGCTGTACTACAGTAACATCCCACACAATTTTTGATGAAAATGGAAAGATAAAGCCAATGATGAAACTAAAAGGAAAGATTAACCCGATGGAGGTAAGGAGCAGGGGGATCAAGGAAATATACTCGCCTATTCCAACACTTAAAAAGCCCCGTACACCGCGTACAAAAAAGATTTGTACGGGTAATACGAAACATAGGATGAGCAAGGCGATTATGAAAACGCTGAAGGCATATTTAAAGGTATGTTCAACCTTTGCACCTGTAAAGGCACCGGTTGCAATACCAAGAAACCATGCGCCAAACACAATGCCAAGACACAGCTCGTTACCATAAAAGATATTCAGGAATTCACGGATCAGTATCACCTGTGCAATGGTTGCGTAACAACCGATCGCTGCAATACACAGGAATAGTAGGATATGAAACGTTCTGTTTTGCATGTTTTTTGTTTGAAATGGCTTACTAAAAGGGTAAACTAACCTTCACAGAATTTACTTAATATCTTAACATATAATCCAGTAAGGTAGTATATTCATAATTACAGCAAATTTAAACTAATGAAAAGAAATCGGCGTGTGTTTGAATCAAAAATCAATTGCAAATCTCTTTCATGCGCTCCTATTAATGAACTTGGGGTAGTTTATCTTTTTGGAATGCTTCACGATGCTTTTGACTTTAAAATCGAATCTATTCAGGCAGGTTTTCCTGATTGCATTGCGCGACGTTACATTGGAAGTGGACGTTGGGAAGAACTTCGAATCGAATTTGAATTCAAGAGTCGAACATTTCTTCAACATAAACATAATCCTGATTCGGTAGACATTATTGTTTGCTGGGAGCATAATTGGCCAGAATGTCCAGAACAAATTGAGATCATAGAATTGTCTTCCCTGATGGGTAAAATAGAAGACATTGCAAAAGAAGTGAAGGAACCAAAAAGATTATCTGCCTATAATGAGTTTTGCAGAGATAAGAGATTGGAAGGTTTAACTTTTCCTGAGATAGCCACCTTATGGAAAAGACATCCGTATACTAAATCAGAAAAAAATCAAAAAACTATTAAAAATGTTCTTTCCGATTGGCAACAGTTTTGTCGAAATAAACGGTTGGAAGGAAAGACCTTTTCGGAAATTGGGAAACTATGGCAAATGCAACGAAGTAAACGTAATACGCATGGCGATTAACGGGAGTAAGAACGGCTTGCTTTTTCCCCTGAAGTTAGTTGTGCTCGTTAATACGCTATTAAGACTGGTGAGAAACAAGGAAAAATTTAATTAATTTGAGGTGAGAATATGAGTAAAAAAGAATTAGTCATAAGTGAGATTGAACATGTTCCAGAGCCTTTACTTGACGAGGTATTGGATTTTATTCATTTTTTGAAAACAAAGATAATTAAGGAAAGGCTTGATACGGCTATCGCAAGCGAATCTTCGCTTGAAAAAGATTGGTTAAAACCAGAGGAGGACGAGGCGTGGCAAAATTTGTAAAAGGGGATGTCGTTGTCGTCCCCTTTCCCTTCTCGGATTTAACCCAAGCGAAAAGACGACCTGCCTTGGTTATTACAGCATTAGAAGGCGATGATGTAATCCTCTGTCAGATTACCAGCCAAACCATTAAAGACAATTATGCACTCTCACTCGATGACAAGGACTTTGAGACAGGAAGCCTGAAGCAGCCGAGTAATGTAAGACCCAATCGCATATTTACTATAGACAGTCATATTATCTTATATCAAGTTGGCAGTCTTAAAAGAGAAAAGCTCACTGAGATTATAGATAAGGTTATCGAAATCATTCGTAAGTAAAAAACGCACTTCTGATAGAAATCAACATCCAGTTAGGGAAGAAATTAAGAAGGTCAAGTGCAAGATATGGACTACGGTAATTATTCAGCTTCGGGTTTGATTATAACCCGGACAGAGGCATGGTCTAAATCCGATTGGGTTGCGATACTCACGTTGTTCCTCCTTACCCTGGCATATTTCCACAACGTTGTTATTCCCACAGATTATCGCGTTTTGAGCGATCAGAATACCGACACACGCCATCAGTTGTTTTACTGGAGATATTTTGGTTTCAATACCCTGGCTAAAGGAACGATTCCCCTCTGGAACCCCTATATTTATGGTGGGACGCCATTTGTCGGGGGTGTGCAATCTGCCCTATTTTATCCGCTCAACCTGATCTTTCTTGTCTTCCCTATTCATGTAGCTATCAACTATAGCATCATCCTCCATGTATTTTTATCAGGGGTATTTACTTACCTCTATCTCAGATATCTCAGCTTTCCGGAAACGCGTTACCCTAACCGCAACAAAATTACCCCCCCTATTTCCCCCCCTTCGCAAGGGGGGGATGAAAGGGGGGGTAAAACCCTAGCCGGTACAAACAGGCTTTCCCGAGCGAGCTGTATGATCGCGTCCATCATATTTATGTTCTGCGCCCCGCAGATATTCCACGTCTATCCCGGGCACCTCCCCAATCTGTGCACCATGATATGGCTGCCCCTCATCCTTTTATTCTCGGAGCTGTTTATTCGTACTCGTAATTTTTTCTATGTGCTCCTGGGCGGGGTTGCCGTTGCGGTGAATATATTGGCGGGTCATCCTCAATATTTTTTTTATACCGCCATTGCCGTAGTTATCTATTTTATCGTACGCATCATCCAGGAATTCAGAGAACACGGGAATTGGAAATATGTCGGGTATCATGCAGCAGGCATTTGCATCCTCTACGTTGTGGGTGCTTCACTCGCAGCCATTCAGCTATTACCGGCCTTTGAAATGGTTAAACATTCTGCCCGTCAAACCATTTCCTACGAATGGGTAGGACAGTTTTCCTTTGCGCCGGAAAATTTCATTACCTTATTTATCCCTGAATTTTTTGGAGATTCACTCAAAACCCCTTATTGGGGACGATACTACCTCTGGGAGATGTCTTTGTACGTTGGTATCCTTCCTTTACTCTTGTGTGCAGTTGCCTCCTTCTGTCATAGAAATAAATTCACAAAGACCTTTCTCATTATGGCATTGATTACTACTATCCTTGCACTGGGCAAGTTTACACCGCTCTTCAAAATTCTGTATGCCATTGTGCCCGGATTTAACATGTTTCGGGGGAATTCCAAGTTCATATTTATCGTTGCCTTTTCCCTTTCCGTCCTTTCCGGCATTGGGGCAGAATACTTGCAAAGGCGTGTTTTCCCGGAAAAAAAGACCTCGCGTTTTCTCTCTATTGCCATCGGTATCATTGCTGCAATAAGCCTGTTTCTCCTGATCTCCTTTTTGTTTAAGACAGGATACGGCACATGGCATGGTATTATTCACAAAATATATTCGTGGGGTGATCGATACACCACATTACCCAGCCTGAATGATACCGGATTCTTACACGCAACCTTTGCTGTTGCTACCAAGGGTGCCGTAAAATTCGTAATTCTGAGCATATTAAGTCTGCTGGTCATTGGCTTGTGGATGAATGGCAGGTTAAGGAGCCAGATTTTGATCCCCGTTACCATGGCCGTAATATTTGGAGACCTCTGGTGTTTTGGCAACCAATATATGGTAACGTTTGATGCCAGACAATGTTTTTGGAATAAGGAACTACTTGATGTCTTAAAAAAAGACCCCGAACCGTTTCGCATCACGACGGTTGGACACTTTGAACTCAATCAGGGTATGACGCATGACATTTCTCATATCGGGGGGTATGACGCCAATGTTATGAAAGAATACAGTGAATTCATCAACCTGTCCGATGGTAAGCCCCTGGAAGAACCACGTATTGTTATGGAGGTTTCTCAACTTTCAAAGCTGACCAACCTGCTTAATTTGAAGTATATACTCCTTCCAGCCAGTGTGAGATTAGAACACCCGACAATACAACCGGTCTTTCGCAACTCAAAATACGCCCTCTTTTACAATACACAGGCATTGCCGCGTGCCTTTATCGTCCATGAGGCCAAGACTCTGCAGGGGAGAGATGCCCTATTCAAAGAACTCTCCAGCAGCGAATTTAATCCCAAAGAATACGTTATCCTGGAAGAGCCTACCAATATCATCGAGCAGTATAGCCACCAAATTGCCCCCCCCACCCCCCCCCCTTCGCAAGGGGGGGATGAAGGGGAAGGAGAAACTTTTGATAAAAAAGAGAAGTTTTTACAGAGTAATACCGTAAAGAATGCAGATGCAAAAAATTTACCGCAAGAGCCCAATCCAACGATTCTTGAATATATGCCAAACCGTGTTACAATAAAGGCGACACTATTCGAAGATGGTTATCTCGTCCTTAGTGACACCTTTTACCCCGGCTGGAATGCGTATGTTGATGGGAAAAAGAGCAGGGTGCTCAAGACAGATTATATCCTGCGGTCGGTCTTCCTTGAAAAGGGAGAGCACATGGTTCAGTTTATCTACGAGCCTAAATCATTTACCATCGGCATGATTATTACCCTGACAAGTATGGGAATTTTAATTCCTGTATCTATTTACCACTCTCGAAGGGGAATAAAAAAATTTCAACGGGGAGGGAACCCATCCCTTAATCCCCTCCCGGGAGGGGATTTTAGAGCAGGTAAATCGTAAATGAACTCAGAGATGCAAATTGTATCAAGGAGTGTGAAGAGCAAACATCCGTAGAAGGATTAACTTAAAGATATTGTAAGCCGTTTTTCTCTGTGCGCTCTGTGGCTCATTATTCACCTTAAAAAATTTTAGACGTTGAACAACAAGACCCGCATACTCCTATTCACACTTATCACGGTATTACCCGTATTGGTTTATCTGAATTCCCTGGGCAATACCTTCGTTTATGACGATTACCTCACGATCACCAATAACCACTTTATTCGTGAGTGGAGGTACCTCTCTGCATTCTTTAACCAGAAATACTTTGTTGTCTCCAACGAGCTTACCTACCGCCCCATCGTCACCCTCTCCTATTTCATAGAATACGCACTTTGGCACTTAAACCCTTTAGGTTATCATCTGACAAATATAATAGTCCACACCCTGAATGTCTGCCTGGTCTATTGTATGACATGCCGGCTTTTTCATAATCGGACAACGGCCTTTCTTTCATCCATAATTTTTTCCATACACCCCATTTTTACAGAGGCCGTCAATGCCGTCAGCTATCGTGAGGACCTTTTGTCTGCAACCTTTTTCCTTGCTGCCTTTATCTTATTTCTCAAAGCCGGCAGGAGTGCGGGGAGAACAAACTTTGTCATTTGCTATGCCTTTTCTTTATGTGCGTATCTCTTTGCCTTGTTATCGAAGGAGATGGCAATAACCCTCCCGTTCTTAATCCTTGCCTACGACCTCATCCTTCAGAGGGGTGTCTCATTAAACGTTCATACTACAATAGCACCGCACGGCCACAGCGAATTAGCCACCCCGTTATCCCCTCCTTCACAAAGAGGGGACATCATCGTGAGCGCTCAGTTGAACGATGAAGGGGAGGTAAAAACTTATGGTAAAGAACGGGGGTTTTTACTGCGCAATATTACCCTGCGATTAGTAACACGGTATGGAGGTTATCTTGTCGTCAGCGCTTTTTATCTGTTTCTGCGATTCTCTCTCTTCCGTAATCCCGGCGAATCGGCTGAGTATCCCGGCAATAGTCTGTATGCAAACTTTATTATGATGACAAAGGTGATTGGGTATTATATAAAGCTGCTGTTTATCCCCTCCCCCCTTAATGCAGATTACGTTGTTCCCGTCGCCTATTCACCAGCCGATGCGGCTTTTATTGTGACCCTCATCGTCGTAACAGGTGTTATTGTCATCTCAATAAAACTATGCCGCCTTTCAAAAATATGGACATTTTCGATACTCTGGTTTTTTATAACACTCTTGCCCGTGTTAAATATTGTTCCTATACTCAACATCATGGCAGAGAGATATCTTTATATTCCCGCTATAGGGTTTGCCATGCTGTGGGGTTCGATATTTACACACAAAATATCCGCAAAAAAACGGTTTCTGAACGTTTCTGGCAAAATCTTGGGCCGAAGGTCATTATCCACGACGTCAATAGCAGTCATCTGTCTTTTATTCGCAGGGGGCACGGTGAGCAGAAACAGGATATGGCTCAATGAATTCACATTCAGTACGGAAACGATACGCCGCTCCCCCCGGAGTTTTCGCATATACAATAACCTGGGATACTATTACTATCACAATGGTTTTACGGATGCAGCCATCCGGTCGTTCAGGGATTCTATTCAGGTGAAACATGAGCAACCCAAGGCGCACTGCAACCTCGGCGCAGCATATTCGTTGAAAGGCCTTGATGATAAGGCAATCGAAGAGCTTACGATAGCGACCCGTTTAAGGAATGACTACCCGGAGGCACACAATAATCTGGGTCTTCTTTATAAAAGAAAGGGGATGCTTGATAGGGCCGTTACTGAATATATCGAGGCGCTGAGGAGCAACCCGTATTATGCCGACGCGCATTGTAATCTGGGCAGCGCCCTGATTGATCTGGGGCGGCTCGATGAGGCCTTTTCTGAATTAGAAAAGGCCGTAAAGATTCGAAGGAATTTTGCCCTTGCACATTATAATCTCGCAGTAGTTTATTATAAAAAAGGGCAGATGGGTGAAGCCTATAACAAGCTTTTGGATGCTTATCACAGAGACCCCCAAAATGCCGATGTCCACATCAGCCTCGGCATTCTGTACCTGAACTATTTTCACGACAATAAAAAGGCACTGGAGCATATACGGGAGGCGCTGAGGATAAATCCGAAGCACAAGCAATCGGGAGAAATGAAGAAAATGATTGACAGGCTGATATCCGCAGAAACTCAACAAGGAAGATAGTCTGATACAAAGAGGTATATCTCGTATCTTTATTTTTTTTCGCTGAATTTTCAACACACGTGCGCCTTGCGTTACGCCCGCGACTTAGATGGCACGCTCTTACTGCTTACGCCATACCGGGAACGGATCCGCTGAATTTTATCCCTTAGTTCCGCCGCCCGTTCGAACTCCAAGGCCTCTGCAGCCTTAAGCATCTCTTCCTCCAGTTCGTTCACGAACTCCTGGGTAATGTATTCTTCCTCACTTTCTGCTACGGCTTCATAAACGATCTTATGCGATGAAACTTCGTCTTCAATGCCCCTCTTGATCTCCTTTTGTATCGTCGCAGGAGTAATATTGTGCTCCTTGTTATATGATATCTGGAGTGTCCGCCGGCGGTTGGTTTCATCGATTGCCCGTTTCATGGAATTTGTTATATCGTCCGCATATAAGATCACCTCGGCATTCACGTTCCTTGCAGTCCTGCCAATGGTTTGTATCAGAGACGTCTCTGAACGCAGAAATCCCTCCTTATCTGCATCGAGGATTGCCACGAGCGAAACCTCCGGCAAATCCAGACCTTCCCTGAGGAGATTGACACCCACCAGCACGTCGAATTTTCCCAAACGCAAATCCCGCAATATGGTAACCCTTTCTATGGCATTTATCTCGGAATGGAGGTACATGCCTTTCAGTCCCTCTTCCCTGATATACTCACTCAGGTCTTCTGCGAGCCGTTTCGTTAACGTGGTTACCAGCACCCGCTCTTTTTTCTGCACCCGTTTCTTAATCTGCTTTAGCAAGTCATCCACCTGTGTCTTTGCCGGTTTTACGTGTATTACAGGATCGACCAGACCGGTTGGACGAATGATCTGTTCAATCGCCTTACCCTGGCATTTTTTTAATTCATAGGGGCCTGGAGTTGCCGAAACGAACAGGATTTGGTGAATCCTTTCTTCCCACTCGTCAAACCGTAAGGGGCGGTTGTCCAGCGCCGAAGGCAGACGAAATCCGTATTCAACCAGCGTTTCCTTGCGTGCACGATCTCCATGATACATACCCGCAATCTGCGGGACAGACACGTGGGATTCATCTACAATAAGAAAAAAATCTTTGGGAAAATAGTCAAAGAGGGTGTACGGTGTTTCTCCGGGTGCACGACCGCTGAGATGCCTTGAATAATTTTCAATACCGTGACAATAGCCCACCTCCAGAAGCATTTCCATGTCATAGCGCGTCCGCGCCTCCAGGCGCTGGGCATCAAGAAACTTTCCCTGCGACCGCAATTCTTTCAGACGGTCGTTCAATTCGTATTCGATTGATTTAACTACCCCTTCAATCTTTCCTTCCGGCATGACAAAGTGTTTGGCAGGATAAATGGATATCTCTTTTACCTCCTGCACAGTACTGCCGGTTGTGGGATTGACTATGGAAATCCTGTCGACCTCATCTCCGAACAATTCAATGCGGTAAGCAACTTCCTCGTAAGCAGGGAATACCTCTACCACGTCCCCGCGTACCCGCAACGTGCCGCGCACGAACTGGATATCATTCCGGTCATACTGGATGTCGACGAGTTTTCTCAAGAGCTTGTTCCGTTCTACCGAATCACCTGTGCACAGGTGTACATACATTTCCCGATATTCTTCAGGTGAACCCAACCCATAAATACAAGAAACGCTGGCCACGATGATGACGTCTCTGCGTGACATGAGATTGCTGGTAGCGGCTAAGCGAAGCCGGTCGATTTCCTGGTTGATGGTCGCTTCCTTCTCGATATAGATGTCCCGTTGCGGAATATATGCCTCGGGTTGATAGTAATCGTAATAGCTGACAAAATATCCCACGGCGTTCTGCGGGAAAAAGCTCTTAAATTCACTGTAGAGCTGGGCTGCCAGGGTCTTATTGTGAGTCATAACCAGGGTCGGTTTTTCCAGGGATGCAATCACGTTGGCCATGGTAAAGGTCTTCCCCGAACCCGTGACCCCCAGCAGTGTCTGATGCCTGATATTATTTTTATAGCCTTCCACCAGCTGTCGTATGGCGCGGGGCTGATCGCCTTCTGGTTTAAAAGGAGAAACTAACTGAAAAACAGACATTTTTATTTTAGATTCCTGTTTGACCGGAAATGATAAATTGTTTTTTTTATTTTATTAAATCCACGAAAGACAAGCCCTGAGGGTGGCAAAGAAATCAAAAACCCGGAAGAACCCGAACAATTTCCGGATTCGTCCCTGTTCATATTCTTAGCCCAACTTTCTGCGAAAGTTGGATTCGTCATCATTATTGACAGAAATTAGCTTCGCTGCCTCCCATAAGTCTTTCACCACGTAATCGATGCCCATCATTTGTGTAGCGCTCATCTCGTCTACACGACTGTTCCTTATGAGCGCGCACCTGCAACCTGCATTTTTACCGGCCAGCATATCCGTCTCTGAATCGCCAATCATAAGGGATTGGGTTAAATCGATGTTATACCGGCGAGCGGCGTCCAGGAGCATTCCGGGACCGGGTTTTCGGCACTCACAGTTAATCTTATATTTCTCTATAACTCCTTCCGTGTGGTGCGGACAATAGTAGATACCGTCAATTTCGACCCCCTCCTCTTCCAGCATATCCATCA
The DNA here is from genome assembly GCA_011525665.1 of Candidatus Brocadia sp. Lineage (GTDB taxonomy): Bacteria > Planctomycetota > Brocadiia > Brocadiales > Brocadiaceae > Brocadia. Next base: position 78,005 of record WYAU01000097.1, on the reverse strand, counting down.
ACCTCCTGTGGATAAGCATTAAACGTTCTTCGTCGAAAAATCCCCTGGCTACTCCGGATTGGTTCGTGACGACAATAATCAGATACCCCTGTCCCCTGAAGAGGCGAATCCCCTGTGCGGCATTCGGCAACAATTTCAGCTGATCCGGAGAACTGAGATACGGCTCGTGGACCACAATGGTACCATCCCGGTCGAGGAACACAGCCTTTTTCTTTTTCATGGGATGACTGATCCGAATAATTCTTTCTCGACAATGGAGCACAGGATGTGTCCCACAGTGATATGGCATTCTTGTATCCGGGGTGTGTTGTCTGAGGGAATTTTTAAGCAGATATCGACGGCATCCTTAAGGAGGCCACCGTCTTTTCCGGTAAATCCGATGGCGATTGCTCTACGGTTTCTTGCAATGTGAACGGCATTCACGATGCCTTGTGAATTCCCGCTTGTGCTGAAAGCCAGAACAACGTCGCCCGGAACAGCCAGGGCATCGACCTGCCGGGCAAAGCAGGTATCATAGCCAAAGTCATTTGCAATCGCGGTCATTACAGAGCTATCTGTTGTCAGGGCAACTGCGGGAAGGGGACGCCGGTTCATTTTAAACCTGCCCACCAATTCCCCGGCAATATGCTGGGCATCGGCGGCGCTTCCCCCGTTGCCGATGAGATACAGGCGGTGGTTGTTTTTAAACGCCCGAACAAGAATGTCGGCGATATTCCTGATTATATCAAGGTTGGTTGCCAATAATGCCTTCTTCGTGTCGATGCTGTCCTGCAATTGTATTTCAATATCATTCACAAAGAAATCCTTTCGATTTTTATTGAGCCTGGCCAATAGCTTCCTTGGAATTTTGGATCTGGTTATGCCTGTTCAGTATTCTTGAAACAATGTTGGTGGTTGAAACGCCATCAACAAAGGGGGCAAAAACGACTTTCCCTCCGTAGGATTCTACAAATTCCCCGCCTACCGCTCCGGCTTTTTTCCAGTCTTCTCCCTTTACCAGCACGTCCGGCCTTACGGCCTTGATTAAATTCAGGGGGGTGAGTTCATCAAAAAGCACCACGTAAGTTACATCCTCCAGTGCAGAAAGCATTTTCGCACGTTCTATTTCAGAAACAAAGGGGCGGGTGGGACCTTTTTGGCTCCTGACGGACAGGTCGGTATTTAGTCCTACTACGAGCAGATCGCCTTGTTTCCTGGCAAATTTAAGATATTCAATATGTCCGATGTGTAAGATATCAAAGCAACCGTTTGTGAACACAATCTTGTCATTTTTCTTTCGATGCTCGGCGAGTATGCCTTTGAGCACTTCAACATCTTTAATTTTGTCTGATAACTGGTTTTTTCCACCGATAAGTTCGTTCAGGATTTCACCCTTGCTGACGGGAGTTGCGCCAATCTTGCCAACTTCTATTCCCGCCGCAACATTCGCAAGGAGCGCCGCATCCTCAAAACCGTGACCGGTTCCAACGACCATGCCAAACATACTGAGCACCATATCGCCGGCGCCGGTTACGTCGGATACAGCCCGCGGGACAGTCGGTATAATCTTCCCCTCCCCGCTCTTATGATAGAGGAACATGCCGTCTTTATCTATGGTTATGATACAATACTCCAGGGAAAGACTCGAAACAAGTTTGTTGCCGGCGCGATGCAGACTGTCACTGTCAGTGATTTTTATTCCCGTGGCAATTTCCGTTTCATTTCTGTTGGGCGTCATTGCGGTAAAGCCTTCATAACAGGCATAGTCGCTCATGAGTTTGGGGTCCACGATCGCGATTTTTTTGTGTTTTTTACATACGGCCACTATTGTTTTTAAAAATGAATGGGAAAGCAAACCCTTGTTCATATCGGAAATCAGAATGATATCGCACGCGGGTATGTTGTCACTTAAATAACCGGCAAGCTGCCGCTCTATTGCCGCAGAGATGCTATGGGTCTTTTCATAATCAACCCGCAGCAATTGTTGCACTCCTTTCCCGGTGGTTTGCAAATGGCCCATAAAACGCATTTTCAGAATAGTGGGACGACTTTTATCAACAACAATCCCTGTTGTATCTACCCCCATGCCTTTAAAAAGATTCAAAAGGGTGTGTCCATGAGCATCATCACCAATAATCCCGCATGCAAACACCTGCGCGCCCAGCGTCTGCAAGTTATTCACAACACTTCCAGCGCCCCCTGGCCGCACGTCTTCAGAAGAGACATTAATGACGGGTATTGGCGCCTCTTGCGAGATGCGTTTTACCTCGCCCCATACGTACTTGTCGAGCATCAAATCGCCAATAACCATAATCCTCGGAGAGCCGAGGTTTGAGATAATGCCAAGCAGTTTATCCATCAACGTACAACTCCTATAAAAACGACAGTCAATGTAAACCTTGAGAGTAAAGCCGGAGACAATAAGCAATCAAATCCCCGTCCGCACCGAAGGATGATTCGTTTAAGCCGTTTACCAAAGGGATACTCCGCGATTGCCCGCAATTTTCAGATTTTCATCTGATTGTTGCGGTGGATTCATCTGCTTCCTCATCCAGGAAGTACGCTATCTTGACATTCAGCGAGGCAGATAATTTGTCCAGCGTTGTAAGGGATGCCGCAATTTGTCCGTTTTCAATCTGTGACAACAAACTCGGCGATAAACCGGTACGGTTTGCCAGCTGCTTTTGCGTGATTTTCTTGCCTTTTCTTAACAGTTTGAGTTTCTTCCCCACAGAACTCTTGAGCCTGTCCTTTGAGCTTTCGACAAGACAATATGTCTTTTGCGCATTGCTCAGCGCTTTCCGTAAATCGTTCAGATCAAACGGCTTTTTCAGATAGTCAAAGGCGTCAAGTTTCATCGTTTCAACTGCCGTTTTAAATGAAGGATATCCTGTCAATATGATAACACAGATATTCCGGTGTTTCGATTTTATTTCCTTGAGTAACTCCGTACCACTGATTTGGGGCATTTTAAGGTCAAGTATGACGATATGAAACTTTTCCTGTTCCAACGCAGGAAGGGTATCCATTGGTTTTGTAATGCCCTTCGTAATGTATCCTTCGTCCGACAAAAATTTTGTTAAATACACATTGTAGTCTTTGTCGTCGTCTACAACTAATATTTTTATCCCTCTATCCATGAGTCGTTACCTTTTCAAAGTCCACAGGCAAATGAATATCAAAGGCAGTGCCTTTCCCTACCTTGCTTTTGACACGAATTGCGCCATGATGTCTTTTTACAATTCCATAAGTAATAGACAATCCCAGTCCGGTTCCCTTTCCCACTTCTTTCGTAGTAAAAAAAGGGTCAAAGATTTTCGACAACATATCCTCAGGCATGCCCGTACCGGTGTCTTTAAAATTGATATGTATGCTGCTTTTTTCCTTTTGGGTTGTGGTTATCGAGATGGTGTCGCCATCGGCAGTAGCGTCATCGGCGTTGATCAGCAAATTCATAAACACCTGTTGCAGTTGCTCCGCAAAACCTCTGATCTTTGGCAAGCGGGAAGACAGTTTTACAATGATACACTTGTTTTTTGCAGTAAATTGTTCGACAATAAGGGAAATAGTGTCTTTGATCAATTCATTGATACTGATAAGTTTCGGTTGCTCGTTTCCCTCAAAATGAGACAGATCCAGCAAAGAATCAACGGTTTTTTCAATACGCTTAGTAACTTTGTGCATGGTTTTAAATTCTTTTACGATCTCCCCGGTGAAGGAATTATTCCTTTCGAGAAATTCCTGGATCATACCGGAAAGAATCGCAAGAGGTGTATTAATTTCGTGCGCAACACCGGCTGCCAGTCGCCCGATTGAAATTAGTCTGTCAGAATGCACCAGTTGCTGCTGGAGTCTTCTCTGTTTTTCTTCTTCCTGTTTTTTCCCGGTGATATCCTGAATCAACTCCAGCACCTGCACCACGTTCCCATCTTTATCAAAAATAGGAGAACTGATTACATTGCAGAATTTCTTTCTGTGATTATTATGAACTACACGTTCAATCTGGCTTATTCTTCCCGTATGAAACACCTTCGCAGAAGGACAATCTGCGGGAACTGAGTGAAGATGACAATAGGTGTCAAAGCACGTCTGGTTTAATATGTTTTTCCCCAAGGGATGATTTTCGATTAATCGCTTGTTTGCCCAGCATATTTTATTGTATCTGTCAATAACCAAGAGGTCTGCCCCTATTTCGCTCACAATATTATCCAGTTTTTTCTTTTCCTCGATTAACTCCAGTTCCAGGTTCTTTCTCCTGGTTATGTCCCTGAAGTGTACCAGGAGATACAAAACGTTGCTCCCTTCCCTTACCACCGTGATGTCTAATTCCATCACTAAGGTTTGTTGGCTTTTACTGATGACCTCAATCTCGGTTGTTTGGACTTTACTGTTAACCGCCATTGCAAGAAGTTGGGCAACCATTGTCTTCGACGTTTCAGGTAAGAAATCATAAATGTACTTACCCAGAAGTTCTTCCATCGTGTAACCAATAATGTCTTCTTCACGCCGGTTCACGGTAAGGATCTTTCCATTCAGGTCTATCATCATCATGGAATCTGCGGCGTGATTAAACAACGTCTTATACCGTTCTTCCGAGGCTTTAATGCGGTTAAACAGTTTGGTGTTTTCAATGGCAATGGCAAGTTGGGGCGCTATCTGCCAGAGGTAGTAGTAACACTGTTCGCTAAAACTATTCGCTTTTTCGCTGCCGAAGGTAAGGGCGCCAAGCGCTTTTCCTTTGTACGTAAGGGGAAATCCGAGTCGTGAGTGTATCCTCTCCTTGAAAAGCACCCTGTCCGTCCAGAAACGACCAGTTTCTGTGTTGTTGACAATGACCGGTTCGCCTGTTTTGATGATTTCTTCCAAGAGACTGCCTGACATGGGAAAGGATTCGCCTTCATTGATCTCGCTGAAATGATAGGTTTTCGTTAGCGCGAACACCTCAAACCATTGTCCCTGCTCATTGGAAGTAATCAGACAGGCGCGATCGAATGGAATAATCTTTTTTAGCTCGCTACATACACAGGAAAAACTTTTCCGAATATCCAGACTTGTGGCGATGATCTTGTTCGCGTTGCTGATAATTTCCTTTTCTATAAGCGTCTTTTTGAGACTGGCTTCTAACTGCTGCTTGTAAAGGGCCTTTTCAATGGTCTTTTTTAAATAATCCGGATCAAATGGTTTCAGGATGTAGTCAACCGTATCCAAACACACGGTGTTAATTACTGCCTTGATTTTATTTTGGTCGATCATGACCAGGATGATCGCACCGGCCGAGACATCCTTCATCTTATTTACGAGAGAAAGCTCACGAGCGTCATGTAATCTGAGGTCAAAGAGAATCAAATCTACGCCGTGTTTATTCAGGATTAGGACAGCATCATCTCCATTCGATGCCGTGTATACATGGTATCCATTTTCCTCCAGGAGACCCTTGAGTGATACACACATCAGCTTATCATCATCTATGATAAGGATATTGTGACTCTTTTGCATAAAAAATCAGTCCACGCTATTTCGACGGCAGATATTGGAATGGCAAAATATATTTTCGTAATATTAATATCACGGGAAATTTATGTCAAGCGCAAAGCATGCTTCCCGCCATGAGAATAAATATAAATTACGCCACCCAACTGCACAGGCCATTCACCCTAACCCGAACGTGCAGCACGAACGGCCGGCGCTACATGTTCCGGTTCGTTCGGGGGTGGGTGTTTCATACTTACTTCTCTTCCTGATTGATATAGATCCTCGGTACACGTTTGCTTACCGCACAGGTAACCTCATAGGGGATCGTATTGAGTTGTTTCGCAACGTATTCTACCGATATCGTTTCCAGTCCCTGGCTGCCATATATTACGACCTCATCACCAACGGAAACATCTTTTATATCTGTTACATCCACAAAACACTGGTCCATACAAACCCGTCCGATAATAGGCGCCTTTATGCCCTTTATAATGACCTTTCCTTGACCGGAAAACAAACGATTGTACCCGTCGTCATATCCAAAGGGAAGGGTTGCAACACGGACAGATTTTATAACCCTGTATGTCCGTCCGTAGCCAACAATATCACCAGGTTCCATGTTTTTAACATGAATAACCCGCGTCTTAAAGCTCATAACAGGCCTGATACCGATATCCCTGGATACTTCCTCCGACGGATAAAGCCCGTATAACGACAAACCCGGTCTGACCATAGTAAAATGAGTATCAGGGTAACCGATAATGGCACTGCTATTCGCCATGTGTTTCAGTGGAATACCTATCTTAATTGCATCCAGAGCCGCCAGTACTTCTTTAAATCTTTTCGTTTGCAGATGGGTAAAAGAAGATTCCTTTTCATCCGAACATGAGCAATGGGTGTATATTCCGCCAATGAAAAGGTTTTTCATGTCCCGCAAAGACCTTATAAACTCTACAGTCCTGTCGTATTTTACTCCGATACTCCCCATTCCCGTATCCACATACACATGTACCGTGATAACCCTGTTGTAATAACATGCCCTTTTGGATAGTAATCCGGCAAGCTTTAAATCATAAACGGTGGCTATTAAATCATAGCGAATGACTGCATCAATTTGATCTTCAAAGATACCACCCAGAAGCAGTAACGGCGCTTTTATCCCTTTGTTCCTCAACTGAATGCCTTCTTCAAGAATGGCTATGCCCAGCATTTCGACCCCGTGGTTTAGCAAGACACTGCCAACTTCGTAGTCGCCGTGACCGTAGGCATCGGCCTTGATAATACCGAGAATTTTTACCTGCGCTCCAACCCTTTTTTTTATGGCCAACAAATTATGCCTCAATGCATTCAGGTCAATTTCAATCCATGTAGGTCTATGCATAATCCTCCTTAAAATCTTCAGCAACCCCAGATTTCACAGGTTACACAGATAATTAATTTGTGAATTTTCATTTTATTTAAGCGTATTCAGGCTAACCGGAACTATACTAAATACCTTCCGGAAAAACCTCTCCTTCATTCCCTCCTTGCGAGGGAGGGGAAAGAGGGGTGGTTATAAGTCGAAAATCTGTGCCATCTGTGATTTCAAGGTATTTAGCAATTTATCTATATCATTTTCAGTATGAGTAGCCATTAAGGAAATACGTAGCCGGCTTGTACCTGGTGGAACCGTAGGCGGGCGGATTGCAGGGATTAAAATACCGTTTTCATAGAGTTTCGCGGACAGATTGACTGCGCCTTCCGCTGATCCGACGACAAGAGGAACAATGGGGCTTTCAACCGAAGTAGTGTTTAAAAATTCCAATACCTGAGACTTTAAATAGGCAATATTTTTCCATAGCCTGTCAATAAGGGATGGGTTTTCCTGGATAAACGTTAGTCCTGCCAGAGAAGCGGCACATACTGCCGGCGGCAGCGCCGTTGTATAGACGAAAGGTCTGGCATTATTTTTTAAAAAATCGATGAGATGCTTGTTTCCTGCAACAAATCCGCCGATGCTGCCAATTGCCTTGCTGAAAGAACCCATAATAATGTCAATTTTCCCTTCGAGACCAGAGTGTTCGATCATGCCTTTCCCTTGTTTGCCAAACACCCCCGTGGCATGGGCATCGTCTACCATGATGATAGCATCGTATCTTTTTGCAATGCTTACAATCTCCGGAAGAGGGGCTGTGTCACCGTCCATACTGAATACGCTGTCGGTGACAACCAATCTTCTCCGATACCCTGAAGACCTTCGCAATAAGGATTCCAATTGGCCGGTATCCTTGTGAGGGTAGATACGAAACGCGGCGCCGGACAGACGGCAACCGTCAATGATGCTGGCATGATTCAGTTTGTCTCCGATAACAATATCCCCTTTTGAGACGAGGGCGCAAAGCGTGCCCACATTAGTCATGTAACCCGTCGGAAACAGGAGCGCCGCCTCTGTCCCTTTGAACTCCGCAATTTTCTCTTCAAGCTCCTGGTGAAGCGTCATATTCCCGGAAACCAGTCGCGACGCACCGGCGCCCCATCCGTACTGATGGATGGCCGCAATGGCCGCCTGTTTTATCTTTGGGTGATTGGCGAGTCCGAGGTAGTTATTGGAAGAGAACGACAGAAATGATTTTCCGCTTATTTGAACAGAGTAATCCTGTGCACTTTCAATGGTTTTGAATTCACGCAGCAAGGCGCGGTCTTTCAGCGTCTGTAATTCATCGAAAATAAATTCTATCCCCATGGAACAAACGTTTTCTTGTTTTTGTCCTGTATCACTACTATAATATGGCAACCGGAATACCTTTTACGGATTGTCGTTTCTTGCTTTGGAGGAAATATCCATGAAGCCCATAAATCATTTTAGTATATCTCTTATTACCGGTGCCGTCGCCTTTTTGACGACAAAGACAATTTTCCCCAGTATTGCATCTTTTTTGGCAGGCTGGTTGGTAGACATTGATCATATATGGGATTTTTATCAAAACGGGTGCAGACGCTTCAGTGTCAAAAGATTTTTGAATGCCATGGACAATGGTGAAATAAAGAAGGCCTATTTATATTTCCACAGCTACGAACTATTATTGATATTGATATCTCTGTGTTTTGTCACTCACTTTAATTATCTTTTACTCTTTACTACCCTGGGTTTCGCCATTCATCTATTTTTCGATCAGCTATTTAATCCCGTACATCCTCTTACTTACTTTCTTACCTACAGGATATTACATGGCTATAAAACAGAAATTATTTTTAGAACAACCATCCATGCGTCTTCTGCGCAAGAAAGGGTATAACTGCAGGAATTAAAGAGAAAACGCAGCGCTATCAATTGTTTTGCAGTTTCAATCCCAGGTCTTTTATCATCTGAAAGTCCTCTTCCATTTTTCTTCCCGTTGTCGTTAAGTAATTTCCGATCATCGTGCTGTTGGCTCCTGCGTAAAACATCCACGATTGTAAGTCCCTCAGATTTCTTTCCCGACCGCCTGCGATCTTAATTTCTTTATCAGGCAAGACAAATCGAAATACAGCAATGATTTTTAGCGCTTCCAGAGGGGTCAGCGGGACACTGTTCTCCAGTGGTGTACCGGATACCGGATGTAAAAAATTAATGGGGACGACATCCACATCCAGATTTTTAAACGTGAATGCGAGATCGATACGGTCATCCATCCCTTCTCCAATTCCAAATATTGCGCCGCTGCATATTTCCAGCCCGGCTTCTTTTGCAATACGAATGGTATTCATCCGATCAGAAAACGTATGTGTTGAACATACAGTCGGAAAAAATCTTTCCGAAGTTTCCAGGTTATGGTTAAGCCGTTTTAGTCCGTATGTTACTAAAAGTTCGGCCGTTTCTCTTGTTAATATCCCGAAGGAACCGTGGGGATGGATGCGTGTATTCGTAATAACTTCCTTTATTGCCGCACAAATTTTGCCAATATCCCCGGGGTTATTCATTCCATACCCGCTGGTAACAATACCAATGGAACCGGAACCTGTTTGCTCGGCATATCTGGCAACATCGAGTATTTTGTGTGTATCAATGAGCGGGAATTCTTCGATACCGGTATGGTAGCGGACTGATTGAGAACAAAAACTACAATCTTCAGTACACCGACCCTGTTTTGCGCTGACGATGGAGCATGCCTTTACAGCATGGCCAAAATACTGCAAACGTATCTGATTAGCCCAGTACAATACATCGTAAATTTCATCACCGTCTGTCTGCATCAGATATAGGGCATCATCTCGGCTGACCCACTCATTCTGCAGGGACCGGTTTGCGATTTCTTTTATTTTGTTATTCATTACAGGTAATCATTCAGCACGGATGGACAGGAATTATTATTTATTTTTATATTTTAGATAGGCACTCCGGACATTCTGCCAAACGATATCAGGACGTTCGGAACGGACATAGGTCATACAGCCCGTACCTTCAAAGCTCCATGTGGCGATATTGCGAATACCTGAAGCATACGCCACATCCACCGCGGTCACAATCTCCTCTTCTCTCTGTGCAGGCACCCGGTAGCCCTGTATCCATATCTGTGGCTCTTTCCTATACATTTTTGAAAGTCTGACCACCTCATTGGAGATACGGTGTACGAAATCATTCACATTTTGCTGATAGGCATACCAATAAGGGTCGCTTCCAAAGATGTCCATGCTTTTGATCATGGCGACCTTTTCCCATTCATAGATGCCATATCGGGGATCGGTCGTCGGAAACAAACATACCGAATTTTTCAGCCCTTTCTTTGCCGCCTCATTTGCCAGGTATTCAAGAAAAGCAACAATAGTCGTTTGGCGGAATGCCTTTACATCATCAGTAAAATCCACGGGTATCTCATAGCCGTACTGCTGTTTAAAAATATCTTTGCATACTTCGCAGGTACATCCCCATATATCCCGCTTTTTACCTCCGAACAAGGGCGTAAACTCTCCGAAAAACAAATGCGGTTCGTCCCAGAATACACCTTCTGCGCCCGTTTTTGCTGCAAGTTCAATCCATGACACCATAGTATCTCTGAACGTTTTTGAATTCAAACACGCCTTGTATACCTTTATTTCACCCTCGGGAAAATTTAATCGCTGCCGGCAGTTGGGATACACCTTCACAAAAGCGGAAAATGACTCTCCGCCAAATACGCGCCCTATACCCCAGGGATCGAGGAAGACCTCCAGCCCAACATCATGGCTTGCCTTTACAATATCGGCCATAGTACCCGTATGGTACGCCATATCGTGTTCGCTCATGGTGTGAACGACAAAGTTACATCCGTCATCGGTCATTTTTTTCATGTCTTCATGAACATGGCGTACTATCCTGCTTCCAAAATAACTTGTTCCAAGTTTCATGTTTTTCATGTTATCCGTATAGGGGTCCTATGTCAAGAAAATCCGCCGACACCCCGTTTTTTTCTTGCCCGGAGTTGAATTAATTGCTAAGATAACCACAACTTGGCTAAGGCTCTGCCATGCACGTGGTTGAGGTGTTATTTTTAAGGACCTATACCAAATATCTTGGGAACCCGTCTTTGTTAGGAAACGTACATTCTCAAAGAGAAGAGTACAAAATCTAACAGAGGGTAAACCACCGTACACTACGGGTCCAAAAGATAGCCTCACACGGCATTGCGGTGGAGCCTTAAATCCTATCACCATCGTCCATTCATCATACGTTGTCGCCGTTTGGATTTATAATAACAAAATCCGCTTTTGCAAGTCTTGTATTACCTTGAAGTTATGCATACAAATTTATACAATATCGTAAATAAAAAGAACCAGGAACCTTATTTACCGTTTTGTTGTTTATGATAAAGGAAATCAGGCAATGAGGGAAGAGAATGACAGAAGGGGAGAGTTTGAAGAGATTGCAATGGCGCATATCGATTCCCTCTACAATATGGCCTTACGCCTGGTGTTCAATAAAGAAGAAGCGGAAGATCTTGTCCAGGAGACGTATTTGAAAGCGTATCGATTTTTCGATACCTTTCAGAAGGGGACAAATATAAAAGCATGGCTTTTTAAGATTCTTCGTAATACCTTCATCAATCAATACCGGAAGTCGACGAGCACACCGGGCGAGGTATTCCTCGAAGACATTGAATCGGTTAACGCCAGCATCTCTTATGAGCAGGAGGCAAAATCCGGGGAAGCAATCGATACTTTGGAAGGCAAGTATACTGACCTGAGCAGTTTGCTGGATGACGACGTAAAACGTGCGATCGATAGCTTGCCGGTGGAATACCGGGAGGCAATTTTATTTTCAGATGTGGAAGAACTCTCATATAAAGACATTTCGGAAATTACAAACGTGCCGATAGGAACGGTAAAATCGAGGCTGAATCGGGCGAGAAAGCTACTTCAGAAAAGTTTATGGGAATATGCTAAGGATAGAGGTTTTATTAAGAGGGGGAAATAATGGCTTGCAGTGAAGCGAATAAACACTTTCATGAGTTCATGGATAAGGAACTGGATAAACATCTTTATCGTGCAATAAAAAAGCATATTGATCAGTGCAAGGCGTGCCACCAAAGGCACGAGTTTGAAAAGGGTATCCGGACCCGTGTAAAGGCATACTGCACAAACACAACTACCCCCGTATATCTCCGTGACAGGATTCTAGAGGGTTTAAACTCCATTGATGCAGGCAGTATAGAACATTCCCGCAAAGAAACACTATACAAACAAAAAGCAACACACAAATTATTTTCGTCGCGTTCATACACTATAGCGGCATCTGTCCTTATTTCACTAGCAGGTGGCATTTTTTATTATGCAAATTATTATAGTACCGATTCCCTAACTACCATTGTTGACGATGTGGTAAAAAATCATGTCGTGGCGGTAAACGACAATTTGGTCTTTAATGAAAAGACCTCTGTTGTGGACAATGTCAATAAATATCTCGGGAACACCATAAATACGAACCTCGGCAATTCATCTCCTTTTCTCAACGCAGAAAAAATTAGTGTCATGGGTGGAGTGCCCGGCAAGTTTTATGGAACAAGCAGTCCCTGTATTATCTTCAACAAGGGAGGGAACAAATTATCACTTCAGGTTGTGCGCAGCAACCGTATTCCAATCAGAAATCTGGAAAGGGTCAAATTGGGCGCGAAAGAATTTTATCTGGGAAACCGCCAGGGATTCAATTCTGTGTTGTGGAAGGAGGAAGGCGTCACCTATTGCCTTACTTCAGATATTAATAAAAACGAAATTTTAAAAGTTGCAGCGAGCCTTACGTCCCGCTGACATCCGTCTCTCTATGACTAACCATGACAACGTTCAATGCAATATCACCTCTTTCATCCCGCTTACATCAATTACTCCTGTATTATTCACCCGTATTGAGACTACCCGAAAATCTCCAAAACGCCTCGCCATAAAAAACATGATAGCGCCCCTTTTCATGGCTACGGGGAATTTCTGAAATGAATTTTTATGATGTCACCCTCACCATATCAGACACCCTTATCACATGGCCCACGGACCCCGCCGTATCCATTCAAAAGACAGGCCGGATTTCTCAGGGTAACGCATACAATGTATCTGAACTGACATTCGGCTCTCATTGCGGAACCCACATTGACGCTCCCTATCATTTTGAAGAAAATGGTATCAAGGTCGACCAGATTCCGTTAGATTATCTCATAGGGAACGCAACGGTATTTGAGATAAAAAACACAAAAAAGATCGATCTGTCTGATCTCGAATCATTACAATTGACGCATTGCAGGAGGGTCATTTTTAAGACTATCAACTCCAGCTACTGGAAGCTTGTAGGGATTGATTATCTTTCAGTTGAAAAATTCGGCGATAAAGCCTCCGACACACACCATACATTCTTAAAAAATGGTGTAATTATCATCGAAGGACTTGACCTGAGCAATGTAAATGCCGGGGATTATGAACTGATTGCTCTGCCGCTAAAGATAAAAGACGGCGACGGCAGCCCGGCCCGGGTAATTTTGAAAGGTATATGATAAATAAAAATAAACAGTAAACGCGGAGAGGAGGTGTGTATCCATTGATTGAAATAAGGGTTCACGGACGCGGCGGTCAAGGGTCTGTTACGGCGGCAGAATTATTGGGATTTGCAGCCCATAGTGACGGAAAATATGCACAGGCGTTTCCATCATTCGGATCAGAAAGAATGGGGGCACCGGTTCAGGCCTTTGTCAGAATCAGTGACAAACCAATCCGTATCCGGAGTCAGGTGTATAAACCGAATTATGTGATCGTACAGGACCCCACTTTATTGGAAGTGATTAATGTATTGGATGGATTACAGGAAGACGGATTGCTGCTTATAAATTCAAAGAAAAAGGCCGCAGAGCTCGGTATCAATACAAAGGTAAAGGTAAAAACGATTCCGGCAATGGAAATTGCACTGGAAGTGATTGGGAGGCCAATAATGAATACGACCCTCCTGGGGGCATTTGCCGCTGCTACGGGAGAAATCAGCCTGGAAGGCATCCGGAAGGCGATTCACCATAAATTTCCAGGTTCGGTCGGGGAAAAAAATATTGCAGCCGTCATGAAGGCTTTTGATTTTATCAAAAAGGAGTCCGTATGAGATTAGATTTAGGCGCCATTGCGAAGGCGGGTACCAGTAAGGCCAACCAAACCTGTGGCTGGAGAAATTTTAAGCCGATCTTCCATCAGGAAAAGTGCGTTGGTTGCGGCCTTTGCAAAATCTACTGTCCCGAGGGTTGTGTTACCATGGTAGAAAAAAAGAAATATACGGTAGATTATACGTATTGTAAAGGTTGCGGAATATGTGCTGAAGAATGTTCTTCAAGCGATATCGAAATGGTCGTGGAGGAAAAGTAATGAGTACTACATTTATTGAAGGCTCCATTGCAGTAGCGAAAACTGTAGGTGTCTGCAGACCCCATGTAATTTCAGCTTATCCTATTACACCGCAAACCCATATTGTGGAGCATCTTTCGGAACTGGTGGCTAACGGAGAACTCAAAACAGAATATGTTAATGTGGAAAGTGAACATTCGGCAGCATCCGTAGTCCTGGGCGCAAGTGCAACAGGGGCGAGGACATACACCGCTACTACCTCACAAGGGTTTTTACTCATGATCGAGGTGCTTTACAATATCGCCGGCATGCGGCTTCCTGTCGTCATGACCTGTGTCAACCGGGCTGTATCTGCCCCTATTAATATCTGGAATGACCAGCAGGATTCTTTAACAGCTCGTGACAGCGGCTGGATACAGCTTTACGCAGAGGACAACCAGGAAGCAAGCGATATGCATTTACAGGCATTTAAGATCGCAGAAAATAAGGATGTCATGCTTCCCGTCATGATATGCATGGATGGATTTGTTCTGACCCATTCGTTTGAACCCATTGAACTTATCTTGCAGGAAGAGGCCGATAAATTCCTGCCGCCATTCAAACCCCAATATTATCTTACACCGAAAAATCCTCTTACCTTTGGAGCAATGGTGGGTCCGGACGGGTACATGGAGACACGCTACTTTATTGAAAAGACGATGCGCACCTCGTTACAGGTTATCGGTGATGTTGCAGCCGATTTCCACAACCAGTTCGGCCGTTTTCAGGGTGGACTTATTGATACGTACAAGGTTGAAGACGCCTCTCTGGTACTCGTGGCTATGGGGTCTGTTATCGGAACACTGAAGGACGTTGTCGATGAGTTACGGGCAAAGGGACAAAAAATCGGTATCCTTAAAGTCCGCTCATACCGGCCTTTCCCAAAGGATGAAATTTACAGGGCATTAAATCATGTAAAAGAGATTGCCGTGCTTGAGAAAGCCATTTCCCTGGGTTATGGCGGCATATTGGTAAACGAAATCAAGAGTGTATTCTATGGCAAACCCAAGACGCCAAAGATCAACGGATTTATTCTGGGCCTTGGTGGCCGGGATATCACCGTTGACACAATTCACCACGTCATTAAAGACACCGTGAAGGCTACGTTCGAAGAAAAATTTGTTGGCCTCAACGAGGCATTAATTGGGGGTAAATAATGTTATGACTACAACACTTACAGCATCAAAGGAACAATCGTGTCAAACACTCCTGGCTTCCGGACACACCGCCTGTACCGGGTGTGGCGAGGCGCTCGCCGCAAAGCTCGTACTGGG
Organism: Candidatus Brocadia sp.; assembly: GCA_011525665.1. GTDB lineage: Bacteria > Planctomycetota > Brocadiia > Brocadiales > Brocadiaceae > Brocadia. The sequence continues at coordinate 62,442 of WYAU01000097.1, read as the reverse complement.
TGCGGCTGGTTCTAACGTAATTGTAACAGATGCCACGGGGTGTCTGGAGGTCTTTACCACACGGTTTCCTCAATCATCATGGGAAGTCCCTTTCATCCACTCCTTATTTGAAAATTCGGCCGCCGTGGCATCAGGTATCGAGGCAGCCCTGAAGTCACTGGGAAGACAGAACGAGGCAAAGGTCATTGCTCAGGGCGGTGACGGCGGCACGGCTGATATTGGCCTCCAGGCACTCAGCGGTATGCTGGAAAGGGGTCACGATATCCTCTATGTTTGCTATGACAATGAGGCGTATATGAATACCGGCGTACAGCGCAGTGGCCTGACACCCTTCGACTGCATGACAACGACCAGCCCCTATGGAGAGTTTTCGTGGGGGAATAAACACAACAAAAAAGACATGCCCGGCATTGCGGCTGCCCACAACATTCCTTATGTCGCAACGGCCTCTGTGTCATTCCCGAAAGATATTGAAAACAAGGTAAAAAAGGCACTCTCTATAACGGGCCCAAAATATCTGCAAATCCACTCGCCATGCCCGCTCGGCTGGAGATCAAATCCCCAGCTAACCATCACGGTCGCCAGATTAGCCGTACAGACAGGGCTGTATCCTATCTTTGAAATGGAGAATGGCAAAATAACAAAGGTGAGAAAGGTTTCAACGCCTAAAACCCCGGTGGAAGAATACCTGAAGATTCAAGGCCGTTTTGCCCATCTCTTCAAGTCGCCGGACGGGAACGAAGAGATACGGAAGATCCAGGAAATTGCAGACAGAAATATTGAAAAATACGGATTAGCCTGAGGGGATAATTCACCGCAGCCATCATACCGCTCTTGCGGCGCCCGGAAATAATGAAAGTATTTCAGAAGCTTCGGTGAGTCCTGTCTCCGGGACAGACGAAATGTTTACCGAACAAAGTTTACTCAGAAATCGGTAAAAAGCGGAAAGAAGCACGACAGGGTGGAGAGGTACGTGCGGGGAAAGATGGAATGTGAAATTACACGGTGCTATGCTGAAGAGGTAACGCCTTTTTCAACAATATTTCTTTATCTTTTTCGATCCGGGCCTTGAGTTCTTCCGCAGTTTGAAAAGGAATTTCATCCCTTATCTTAAAGAGAAATTGCACTTCAAGGTTTTGCCCGTACAGGACCTCTTGGAAATCAAGAATATGTACTTCGATCTCCGGTGTTTCGTCTTCGCTCACAAACGGTTCCCTTGCAAACGTGGGTCTTAAACCTATATTGGTCAATGCCAGATGGTCTTGTCCGGCCCATCGAACCTTTGTCCCATAGACACCACGGGGCGGTCTTACTTCATGATGCAAATCCAGATTTGCCGTAGGATACCCCAATGTTTTGCCCCTCCCGGACTTCTTCACGACAGTGCCAAGGATGGAAACCGGTCTGCCAAGCATGGCCTCCGCATTTTCCAAATCACCCTGGAGAATGGCCTGACGAATGGCCGTGCTACTAATTGTCTGACCACGATATACTACCGGAAGGCAGTCGTGCACCTCATAGCCGTATTTGTCAGCCAGGTTACGGGCCAGCGTGATATTTCCTTCCCGGCCTTTGCCGAAATGACAATTGAAGCCCAGCACGATACACCTTACGCCCAACCACCCGACCAATATCTCACAGATAAAATTTTCAGCGGACATTTCTGCAATTTTCCGGTCAAACGGGAGCACTACCGTATAATCCACTCCCAGACGCTCAAACAATGACAATCTGTGCTCCAGTGAAGTAAGGAATGAGGGCGGTCTGTTTTCGATGATGCTTTTCGGGTGGCGGTCGAAAGTAATCACCACAGATTCCCCTTTTCTCGCCACTGCGTAGTGCCGTAAACTCTCGATAATCTTTTGATGTCCGCGGTGTACTCCGTCAAACATTCCAAGAGTGGCCACAGGATATTTAATCTTTCTGGGTAATTCTTTTATGCCATAAATCGTTTCCAACGTACGTTCCTAATAATTTACCTTGTCTTTTTATTGGAATTTCGTATATATTTCCCCGTGCCGGTTAATCTCATCCTGCCAGGCGGTCATGAAGGCCTCTTGTTTTTCATATAAATATCGTTTCGTCGCATTTTCCCTGTCTTTTTCAAAGGCCTTTTTGTCTGCAGATTTCCTATCCACCAGGCTGATGATATAGCATGCCTTTTCTCCGGAGGTTTCTATGGCAATTCCTAACTGGCCTGGTTTCAGCTCGAATGCCTTTTTTGCCACATTGGGCCGGTCCTCTTTGAGCGCTTCGATATATCGCGAGTCTCTATTGAACAGTTTCATCGGGCGATTAATATAGTCAGTTTCACAAACCGGAATATCTCTTTTTCCCGTTTCCGCCCGGATTGCTTTTACGATATCATCGAAGGAACCGTTCGGGAAGGTTTGGAGGTTCTTTTCTGCAATTTCCTTTGTTTTCAGGAGAGCCTTTTCGATCTTAAAATCACTGATCACCTCGTTTCTTACCTCTTCCAGCGGCGCGGCCGCTGATGGTTTTTTGTCAATTATCTGAAAAATCACTTTACCTTCAATAAACTCAAGAGGGACGGATGCTTCGTGTTTATCCCTATCAAATGCAACCTGAACGATCTGGTTGGAACCGGGGAATAGCTCCAGAAGATCATTCTCCGTCAGAAATTCACTGTTGGACTTCTTGCCTTTAGGAATCTCATACGCCACTGTATATTTATCAGCCAGATTCTTGAAGCCGGGGCGTTCTGCCTTATCCATGGCCTCATATATTTCCTCATCCAGCTTGCTCATTATTTCCGCGGCCTTCTCCATTGCTTTTTGTCTTGCGAGGGTCTTTTGAATTTCCCCTCTTACCTCGGTAAATGATTTATAAGCAGCCGATGTCTTTTCCTCTTTCACGGGCTGCTCATCGGCTGACGGGCCATCTTTGGTTGCAGTCTTACCCTCTTTTTCTGCGGGTTCATGGCCGGAGGCCGGAACTTTAAATTGTGTCTCCCTGTTGTCTTCATAATATTTTTTCATTTCTTCTTCTGCAACTGACACGAGCCTTTCCATATCATCATACCGTGCAACCAGGCATTCCAGCTTAACCCTCTCGGGAAGTTTGTATCCGGGTTTCTCGGAGCCTTCCTGGTATTCGTTATTTTTGTGTTCCTCATAAAAAGCGCGTATTTCGTCCTCCGTTACCGTAACCAAATCCAGAAAATCCTTTGCCTTCAAGGTAAGCGCCTTGAGTTTTACCTGCTCGTTCTCGAGGGAGTATCTTTGCCAGGCTTCATCCGTTGTCATCTTTACAGACATTCGCATCATGGATTCCAGTTTTTCGACAAGAAGCGCTTCCCCCAGGGTGCGCATTATCTGTTCCTGATTAAGCCTGAAATTGCTACAAAGAAATTGCATGAGGCCCGACCGGTTGATGTCCTCATTCGCGCCAAATATTTGAAAAGCAAGCCTTTGAAGACCATCGTCAATCTCATGCGCTGTCACCGTAATCCCCATCCTCTTTGCTTTTTCCACAAACAAGAGTTGTTTCCAAACCAGGGAAACAACGGATTCTCTTGCTTGCGGGAAGAACAATCTTTGCCATCGTCCCACCATATCTGCAAATTCATTCTGTGTGACCTTCTTGCCGAAGATTCTTCCTACAGGTCTTTTCGGGATCATCTCCATAACAGAATAGCTGATCCCCCATACAAACATTGCAAAGATCATGACGATATACACCGTCTTCTGATGCCTTCTGAACCAAGAACTCGAAACCATATGTCCCTCTTAACAGAATCCCTTTGTTTAGTTTTCTATAGAAAAAATAAAATAAAAGATCATTTTATCTATAATTATTACAATTATCAAATGGTTTTTTAACATTATGCCGTTCGGCGAAAATCCCTGAAATTGAATTATCCAAAAACAAGGAAAAGAAAAAAGTCTTGACACCGTTTCAAACCTCTGCTTAAATTTCCGTTTTTGTAGTTATGAGGTTGTTATATGCCTAGAACCAAGAAAAATATGGTAATTGTTGAGTCTCCGGCCAAGGCCAAGACTATTGGTAAATTTCTCGGTCCGTCTTTTTTCGTTTGTTCATCGATGGGACACGTACGGGATCTGCCGGAGAGAAAACTATCCGTAGATATTGAACACGATTTTACCCCTGAATATAAAATAATCCCCAGCCGGAAAAAGCTGGTCTCTGAATTACTTGCTGATTCAAAGAAGGCGGACGCCATTTACCTGGCGTCCGATCTTGACCGCGAGGGCGAGGCCATTGCGTGGCATTTATCGAAGGCCCTTGAAATACCGGACGAAAAGGCACGGCGGGTTACGTTCAATGAGATCACAAAGGATGCCATTCTCGAGGCGTTTAAACATCCTGGCCCTATCAATATGGCCAAGGTGAATGCCCAGCAGGCGCGCCGCATACTTGACCGTCTTGTGGGGTATCAGATAAGTCCGTTGCTGTGGAAAAAGATTACCAAGGGACTCAGCGCCGGCCGCGTCCAATCCGTGGCTGTCCGGCTCATTGTTGAGCGCGAAAAGGAGATCAAGGGGTTTAAACAACAAGAGTACTGGAAGATTACTGCAGAATTAAAGACCCTTGCAAGAGATAAAGACGCACTCACTGATGGTAAGACCTTTAAATCCTTCCTGCAAAAGTTCAACAATGAGAACGTCGAGATAAAAAGCGAAGCACAGGCGAGGGATATTATCAACGAACTCCGAAAGGCGGAGTATGTCGTAACAAGTGTAAAAAAACAAACCAAACGCAACAATGCCCCTCCCCCTTTTACTACCAGCCTTTTGCAGCAGCAGGCATCTACGAGGCTGCAATTCAGCGCGAAAAAAACGATGCTCATTGCCCAGCAACTCTACGAAGGCATCGATATCGGCGCTGAAGGCGCGGTGGGGCTTATTACCTATATGAGAACGGACTCTTTCCATATATCGGAGCAGGCGCTGGCCTCCTGCCGAAAGTTGATTGTCGATAAGTACGGCAAAAATTACCTTCCGGAAAAACCCAACGTGCATGCATCCGACAAAAAAGGGACACAGGGCGCCCACGAGGCCATCCGGCCCACGAGCGTTGAATATACCCCCGAATCCATAAAAAACTTTTTGACAAAAGATCAGTACAGACTCTACGAACTGATATGGAATCGGTTTGTCGCCAGCCAGATGAACCCGGCGCTCTACGCCGTCACGGATGTTGAAATTGTTGCGCAACATGCCGGAGATGCTGACGGCGTGCCCCTGGAGAATTCGGCTGTAAATGCCACTCCGAGGAGATACCTCTTTAAGGCCAAAGGAAGAGAATTGCTCTTTGACGGGCACACCATTGTTTCAGGACACGAGATGGAAAAGGATGAGCAAATTCTTCCTCCGCTGGAAAAAGACCGGAAGCTTGAATTACGAGAACTCGCGCCTACGCAGCATTTTACCCAGCCACCGCCGCGTTTCACCGAGGCGTCCCTTGTAAAAACACTGGAAAAGATGGGCATTGGAAGACCCAGCACCTATGCCGCCATTATTTCTACAATACAGGACCGGGGATACGTCAAACAGGAAAAACGTGCCTTTTACGCAACTGAACTGGGAACGCTGGTTACCGAAAAGCTCATGGAACATTTCCCGAAAATAATGGATGTGCAATTTACCTCGCACATGGAGGATGAACTGGACAAAATTGAAGATGAAAAAATCGGATGGCTTGACGTCCTTAAAGAATTTTATGAGCCGTTTAAAATCGATTTGGAAAAGGCGGTGGGAGAGATGAAAAGCGTAAAGGGAACCCCTGAAGAGAGCAACCAGATATGCAGCGTCTGCGGACAACCCATGGTTATTCGATGGGGAAAACACGGAAAGTTTTTAGGATGCTCAGCATTTCCTTCCTGTAAAAATACGCTTCCCCTGGATGAAAAAGGCGCTCCGGCTTCTCCTGAAACCACAGATCAAAAGTGCGAAAAATGCGGGAGCGCCATGGTCATTAAGACGAGCCGCCATGGAAAATTTCTTGCATGTTCTGCATACCCGAACTGCAAGAACACAAAATCCCTTACCGGAGAAACATCCAGGATTGAACCTACTGAAGAAAAGTGCGAAAAATGCGGCAGCCCCATGGTCATCCGATCCGGCAAGAAAGGCAGATTCATGGGATGCTCTGCCTATCCCAAATGCAGGAATATCAAATCACTCCCCACAGGCGTAAAGTGCCCCAAAGAGGGTTGCGGCGGGGACCTGATTCCGCGCCGCTCGAAAAAGGGTGGCATATTTTTCGGATGCAGCAAGTACCCTGAATGCGATTATATCACAAACGAGTTACCCGGTGTCACAGACACAACAAATGGCAAGCAGTAAATTCACCATAAATCCCCCCATCATGTCCATCGGCAGTGCGCTTGCATTTTCTCTCCTGACCCTATCGGTGCCAACGGTTTCTATCGGCGGCGGCGTCATTAGCCTCACGACGGAAGCGGCAGTTGACAATCAACATCCGGTTTTTTCCCTTCAGAAAAGGAGAACAGCATCTGTGCCGGATACGGCGGATAATTGTACAATTGATTTTCCCCTGTCTTCTCCTTTGTTGTCATGGAATGATGCAAACGATTTTGTTTACCAGTTGCAGGATATGGACCTGGCTGCCATGGGAGATACGAAATTTGACCTGGTTATAACTGATTATTCCCAGGATGGAAGCGATGAAAACCGGTTTACGGCTTTACAAGTCGCGGCGCTGAAAAAAAGCCCCGGCGGGCGCAAACTGGTGCTGGCATATATGAGCATCGGTGAGGCAGAAAATTACCGATGGTACTGGGAGAGATCATGGGATGCGGACAATGACGGGATTCCTGACAAGGGGGCGCCTTCATGGCTTGGCGAGTCAAATCCTGAATGGCCCGGAAACTATAAGGTAAAATACTGGGAAGCTGAATGGCAATCCATCATTTATAGCTCATCATCGAGTTACCTTGACAAAATTATCGAAACAGGTTTTGATGGAGTTTATCTTGATGTCGTGGATGCCTATGAATACTGGGGGCATGGCGGAGAGAGCGGGCTGGAGAGAGAAACAGCGGAACGGGAAATGGTTGATTTTGTTGTTGCGATTTCAGAATACGCCAGGCGTAAAGCCCCGGACTTTGGCATATTCCCGCAGAATGGCGCACCGCTGGGGACACACAAAACCTATCTTGACGCAGTGACGGGAATAGGCCAGGAAGATATCTATTATGGCTACAACGGCGATGGACAAAAGACCCCCCGGCGGGTTACGAAAGAGATGGAAGGCTACCTGGATCTTTTTCGCAATGCCGGGAAGCTGGTACTGACTGTTGACTATCCCTTTTCCTGTTCTGAAGACAGGCCATGTTTCACGGAAAAAACCGCGAGGAAAACAGACAAGGCCTATAAAAAATCAGAGAAAAAAGGCTATGTCCCCTACTGCACGGTTCGAAACCTCAACTACCTTACCATCAATCCCGGACATCCACCTGATTAACGGGGACTATTCTTGAACAGATTTTGATGAACAGGCCTATTCTACAATCACGATCAAATAATTGTCGTTTTGAAAGACATGACGGGCAAGTCGTTTCACGTCCTGTACGGTAACCTTTTTCAGCCTTTCAGACTCCTGATCGTCTGCCTCAGGCCCATAGCCGTCAAGCACCTTCATACTTATATAGTACGCCTGGCTTACCCGGTCCAGTCGCCGCATACCCCGGCGTCCCAGAATGGCATTTATGGTTTTTTGCACTTCCTGTTCTTCTATCTTTGCTTCACGCATGGAGTGAATCTCATTGCGAATACCATTGATGGCTCGTTCTATGTTTTCCGGCCGTGTGCCCATCGATATACGATACCACTGAACACCATCGTATTTATGAAAGGAAACGCCGACACTGTAAGCGAGACCTTGTTTTTCACGCAGGCTGAAAGCAAGCCTGTCACTAAGGATGGTTTCCATTACATAGAGCGCAGGGTGATCTTCCTCGCTCACATCACAGACATTTGCCACAGAAATGTACGATTGCTGTTTCCCCATCTTTTCACGTATCGTAGTACCAAGAGACTGAAACTGCGGCGTAAATGCCGGGGACTGCCATCCGGACGCACCCCATGTGCCCGCAAAATATTGCCTGATCAATGACAGTGTCTTTTCGATCGGTATATTACAGGAGATGACCAGTATCAGGTTTGCCGGGTTGTAAAACTTGCGGTGGAAGTCCTGTATGTCTTTCAATTGGAGCTGCTCAAGGCGTTTGACGTCACCAAACAGCCGTCCAAAACCGGGGTTTTCCTTGAACAGATTATCATAAAGGATTCGTTCTGCTACTTTTGGTGTACTCATTTCTGAATTGGCTGAAAGTGATATGACATCTTTCTTCGCTTCAGCAAAAGCCTTTTCAGTGAGGTTTGGCTGCAATATCATTTCCGAAAGCAGATTCAATCCCTTCTCAAAAAAGGTATCTATTACCTTTAACCGGATGTAGGCGAAACGGGGGGTATGATAATAGTCATCAAAAGGAACGGATGGATCATCGCAAAGTTTTATTTCAGCACCAATGAACTCGAATGCCTGATAAAGCGCATTTTCCTGGTGTTCCACGGTACCACCTGCAAGGAGCATACGCTGTAAGATCTCCGTCATGCCCCACTTCTCTTTCCCCTCGCTCAGGCTGCGATTCTTTGCCAACACGTGTATACCAACGACTCGGCTGTCCGGGTTCTCTTTCACAACAACCGTGAGGCCATTTTTCAACGTTTCCCTTTTATATTGATTGACCGATTGTGTTGGTATCTCCGCAGTTGTTTTGTCTATGGGAGGCGACATTAATGTAGCTACAGGCACCTGGGTACTCAGATATTTTTCTGCAACCCTTTGAATATCTTGCGGCGTCACCTTCATTAAACCATCCATGTAATTTCGCAGAAGGGTATATCCACCGGCTGCCAGGTAACCTGATTTCATCATGCCGTAGTAGTGTAAACTCTCCTGCAAATAAAGTTCGTGCGTTGCCCTCGCAATCAGCGTTGATTTCACTTCACTTTCCGGAACGGCTTTCTTTGCCATGCCTTGCACCGCCAGGGTAATTAATTCCACTACGCGTTCTGTATCAGCATTCATGGGAAGTTCGGCAGAGATTTGCAAGGTAGAAAAATCGCGGTTGAAATCCATGCTGGTATCAATTGTTTCAACCAGATCTGTATATTGCTCCTCCTTAAACAACCTTTTTAGGACTGCATTCTCTCTTCCTCCGAGGAATTCGGATAGCAATACCAGTGCCTGAAAATCATCAGAAACCGGCGGTGGCAAGAGATAACCCAGATTCAGGTACTGACGATCTTTAGGAAATTTACCCATACCATTTGCCGTGATAATGCGTAATTTTTGCGGCGGGTTCAGGGTTATGGTTTTATGCCCCGGTATGCTTCCTGCGGGATATGGGCCATATTTTTCTTTAACCAAATTTACCATCTCAGAGGTCGAAAAATCACCGATTACCATCAGAGTCATGTTGTTGGGTACATACCAGGTCCGGTAATATTCCCATACGCTTTCCCGTTTGAGATGTGTAATGGTGGAAACTGTCCCAAGTACGGGACGCTCATAAGGTGTCCCGCCAAAAAAAGTCCTCTGGAAATGATTGTTGACTTCATATTCAGGCCGGTCCGCGCTTTTGCCTATTTCTTCAATAACAATACCGCGTTCCTTTTCAAACTTTTCTTCGGGCAGGGCAGAATTGAAGAGCATGTCGGCCTGGATGTCCATCCCCTGGGCGATGTATTCCTTCGGCATAAGGATCATGTAATTGGTGTAATCCGGGCCGGTGTGGGCGTTGTTGTAACCACCATAAAAATCCATTTCGTCGTAAAGCTGTTTCTGTGTGCGTGTCTTTGTGCCGTTGAATAACAGGTGTTCCAAAAAGTGGGCAGAGCCGTTGCTGACCTCATCCTCGTTCCGGCTGCCGGTCTTGACAATAGTGACTGCTGCTATCATGGGACTGGCGTGATTTTCAATGAGGATAACTTCCATGCCATTATCCAAGTAAAATACCGTAGCGTGCTGGGTTTCTTGAAATAAAGATACTATCTGGTTGTTCTGACCATCTCCATAACACAGACGGCATGCCATCCAGACGGATATTGCCACGATCGCAATGAGATTTCTTATGCCTTTTTGCCTATTCCACCGGAAATACCGGGTTTTCAACTGATACCAGAATCCAGGAATAAATGACATTGTTCTCTCCTCGTTTTTGTTGTGAATGTTTTCTTGCTATATACAATTTTTCCAATCACCTATTTATCAGACGAAATATACCTGATTGTACCAGCAACCTGACAAACCTTCAAAAATTATCTGTGTTTTTTTTCATGCATTGAAAAAACAAGAAAAAAGATATGATAAGATGAAAGTATCAAAAGGGGAGAAGATAGATACGCCTAATTTACCACTCATAATTTCTTAAACTGTGAGCAAATGAACCTAGAAGTTTTACCAATAGACGGCATACCTGTTTCTTTTTTCACTGATATTGATTTTTAAAAACTCATTCCTGACCAGGGTTTGAATCACAAAAAATATTTTTGCTGAAAATTCATCGGTGTTTATCGGAGCGTAGTGAAGTAGCGCGTTTCTTAAACAGTGGGAGTTTTTCGGTATCTTTCCCTGCTTCATTTGTGCAGACATTCTCTGTCTACATTTTTGCATTCATCTTGGTTTACCCATTGAGCAAAGGAAAAGCCGGAGAGCCATAACAGAAAAGGCAAACAAATCCATGATCTTTTCACCTTCGTCCTCTGTATCATAACCCTTTACGATTTTCCCAACGGCACATTGATGCCCCTCAGCATCTTTTCCGCCTCAATCCTTTTTTCTTCCAGTTTCATGCTTTTGGTGACAGGATAGATTTCCGCATTCGTTAACCGTTTATAAGGTTCCGGCAGGTGTGCAAGGTTTTTTGACGTGCTGCGCCTGATTTCATGCACCGCTGGCAGATTGTAACATATCTTACCAGTTTTTATAACAGGTATTAAAAGGGGTATCCCTCCCACATCTTCGTTTTCACTCCCAATCACATCGTTTACAAAATTATCCCCTTTATCGGTGATGCGATATACCTGTTTTTTGCACGGGTACGTAAGTTTATCCTCGCTGAATTTCATCTTTGGGATAACTTTCCCATCATGTTCCTGCTCAACGAGTTTATAGACGCCTCCCAGCGCAGGGGCATCTTTCGATGTTACCATATCGGTACCCACGCCAAAGGAGTCAATGGGTGCACCACTTCTTACCAAATCATCAATACGATCTTCGTTTAAATCGCCACTGGCAACGATCCTGACATGCTGTAACCCTTCTGCATCTAAAATCCTCCGCACTTCTCTGCTGAGTTTCGGTAAGTTCCCGCTATCAATACGGACACCCTTCAGCTTTCTGCCAATCATAGCCGCATGCCTTGCGCCGGCAAGGGTGTCATAGGTATCGATAAGCAAGATTGTATTATCGGGAAATACCTCGTGGAATTTGCGAAAGGAGTCCGTTTCATTTTCAAAGGCCATGACCCACGAATGGGCAACGGTACCCACTGCCGGTATGTCCAGTTTACATGCCGCAAACACGTTGGAGGTGCCCCTGCATCCGCCGATAAAACACGACCTTGCCGCAAGGACACCCGCCTGAGGACCATGTGCACGACGCGTTCCGAAATCAACAACCTCTCGTCCCTGAGCGGCATATACAACCCTTGACGCCTTTGTCGCTATGGATGTCTGAAAATTAATTGTTGAAAGAAGATACGTCTCTGCAATCTGTGCTTCAATTAGAGGTGCAGTAACCCGAATCATCGGCTCATCTGCAAAGGCAATTGTTCCTTCGGGCATAGCATAAACGTCTCCGCTGAAAGTAAAATTTTTAAGATATTCAAAGAATTCCTGCCCCACCCGGTTAAAAACAGGCAATCGTTTTAAGAATCGAATAGCCTCCGATGAAAAGGTAATATGGGTAAGGTAGTGCAGCGCCTGTTCCAGTCCTGCAACGATGAGATAAGAGCGATTCTTCGGTAAGTTGCGGACGAACAATTCAAAAGTTGCAACATCATGCATCTGCTGTCCAAAATATCCTGCAGCCATACTCAACTGATAAAGGTCTGTAACGATACCCAGCGCATCTTCTGCCAGGAACAGGGATTTCGGCTCTTTCATAACTTACAGGGCAATTGTCCTCTCTCCTTTTTCTATATACACAGCGAGACGGACTCCTTCGGGTTTGAACAAATACCAGGTTATTGTAGCATAGCAGGGTATGAAAAGAAATCAAAACACTTTTACCGTTTTCATAATGACAGGCAACAACCACCAGACCGCCATTATGGCAACATTGATTTATGTGAACAGAATAATTTGTTCATTTGTAATTTATTTTATTATAATGATTTGTTAAAACAAAAAACAAAATAGTCAATTCAGGGTATTATTTTTGCTTATTAGAATTAGCACATGTATTCAATTTCTTTACTTTAATTGTTGAAAGGAGTAATGTTATGGCTAAGGATTTAATGAAGTGGTCACAATTCCCGGCTATTTCCTCGATACAGAGTGAAATAAATCGGATGTTTGACCGGTTTTTAAGGGGATGGGAGTTGCCTGAATTCGGCGGGGAAACTGGCGTATGGATGCCTCCCGTTGATTTATCAGAAACAACGGATAAAGTTACCGTAAAGGCTGAAATTCCCGGTATCGACCCGAAGGAGATAGATATTTCTATACAGGAAAATACCTTGAGAATTAAAGGTGAAAAGAAGGAAGAAAAAGAAGAGAAAGGGAAAAACTATTATCGGATGGAAAGGTGTTACGGAAGTTTTTCACGCTCCATTGATCTCCCTGCTTCTGTAGATGCAAACAAGATCACAGCAGAGTACAAAAATGGCGTGCTGGAGATTACCATGCAAAAGAAAGAAGAGGTAAAACCAAAACAAATTCCCGTAAAAGTCGGCTAAAGGGAGGCGAGCAGGGAAGCAGGCATATCCGGAAAATTCAAAAACCTGGATATTTTATACATGAACAATCTCCTTTTGAAACTCCCTGGCATCAACAATGACCTTCGATGTTCCCCCATAATCCTCCGTTTACGGGGGGGGATGGATGATGAAATTCCTGGGGAAAGATAGGCACGGACAAACAAAGTTTGTCCGTGCCGCCCTGAAACCGCTTAAACAAACGGAAAAGACCTGAGTGGCAAGGCACTTCCTGCCGCTACAAAAATCATTTTTTGCTGAAAAATGTCAAATGTTTTTGCAAGGCCTACTGTGCGCCGGTCAGCCCTCATCGGAATATGCATAAAGCAGCATGGATGAAATTGCGATGGCAGCAGTTTCGATCCTCAATGTTGAATGACTGATACTGACGGGGACGCAGCCTGCCTTCTCTGCCATTTCGACTTCGCTTCGGGTAAAGCCGCCCTCCGGCCCTATGAGACAGATAATTCTTTTTACCGAAGGGTGTTCATTGAGGAGGGCCTTTAATATCTTCGTAGGGGCTTCGGTACATGCAATAAGTGACAGATCGTAGTTTTGAACAATTCTCATTAAACCATCAAATGGCATTATATCTTCTATTATGGTGATGTAGTTACGCTTACACTGTTTGGACGCCTCAATCGTAACTCTGTTCCACCTTTCGATCTTTTCATCGGATTTGTTTCGGATATCGACAACACTCCGTTTGCAGTGGATGGGGATCAGGGTCTTTACACCTAACTCTGCGCATTTTTGAACCAGAAAGGTTACAAGTTTCCCTTTGGGGATAGAAAAGGCTATAGTAATATCAATGGGGAGTTCCCTATCAACTGATCTGGATTCCTCGATGAATACCTTTACTGTATCATGTAAAATTTCAGTAACACGAGCGCGGTACTCAGTCCCTTTTCCATCAAAAAGGGTGATCTTGCTCCCGATCCTTGCCCGCTTTACATGCAGTATATGATGGGCTTCGTCACCTTTTAACCGGATTTCACGGACTTCAGGGAAATGTGGCAGGTAAAAGCGATCCTGATGCATTATACGGTCAGGGTGTGCCTGGCCAGGCTGCGTTCTCTGGAGAAATTGATTATTGTATAATGGGGACAAACCTCCACACATTTTCCGCAGGAGGTGCATTTATTATAATCAATTACGGCAAGATTGTTTTGCACGTGGATGGCATCGTAGGGACATATCTTCTCGCACTGTTTACAGGCTATGCAGGAATCCTGGCAAATCTTTTTTGCAACAGCGCCTTTATCAAGGGATTTGCATCGAACGTGAACCATTTTGGATTCCGGTAATATGCTGATGATCTTTCTGGGACAAACGGCCGCACATCTCCCACAGCCTGTGCACCGCTCCTCAATTACTTTGGGAAGGTTGTCCCCCCCCATATACATTGCCTCAAATTTACAGGCCTCTACGCATGTACCCAAGCCCAGACAGCCGTAATCACAACCCAAAAAACCCCCGCCAACAATATTCGCGGCACGGCAATCTTTTATCCCGTTATAGACAAATTTATCCTTCACTCCCTTCGCATGACACATCACAACAGAAACGACACGTTCTCTCTTCTCAAATTTGACTCCCATAACGTTTGCGATGAGCTTCGCCACAACAGCCTGTCCTACCGTACAACCCGTCACAGGCGCCTTACCTTCCACTACAGCTTGGGCAAAACCGCTGCAGCCGGGCTGTCCACATGCCCCGCAATTCGCACCCGGAAGCGCCTCGTTAATACTGTCAATGCGGGGATCACCTTTTACTGCAAACTTGTCTGAGGCAATAGCCAGACCGATGCCAAAGACCATACCTAATACAATTAACGTAATTGCCGCGCCAAAAAGTAAACCCATATAATCTTCCACCAAAAAAATGAATATTTTAAAAATTTTAATTTTATAAAATTTTTCACTCAAACAGATACTTAGAGTCTATTTCTGATCCTTCCCGTATTTTAGATTTCACCATTCCTTCTCGTTTGGATTTGCAAAATTCCAGATCAGAAACCCTAAATTCCTCGACACACCTTGATGGCCGGTTGATGGCGCTGGGACACTGTGTAATTCCCCGTTTAAAACCTCGTAACGCTTATTATCATTAATCTTTAAATAATCCTCATACGTCATTCTTTTCCCGGTAATTACAGCTGCCATCACTTATTCCCTCTTTCTGATTGCACATTATACGTTTGCCCGGGGAACATCCGCCCAGTTAAGAAAACATAAAATAGCTATAATTAGTTCCGTTATGCCATGGTTCCGATCATTCTGTGGATCGCTTGCCCCGCCGGCACCATTGGAAAGACATTCTCTGTTGGATCAACCCTAAAATCCATAACAACCGGGCCGTTAATAGAAAACGCCTTCTCTATCGTTGGGCGCACATCCTCTTTCTTTTCGACTAAAAATCCCTTTGCACCATATGCCTCAGCCAACTTGACAAAATCCGGGTTGCCATTCAAATTAACACCGGAATATCGTTTATTATAAAAGAGTTCCTGCCACTGCCGTACCATTCCCAGATAACCATTGTTTAAAATAGCTACCTTTACAGGAATAGTCAGCCGCACAGCGGTACTGAGTTCCTGAATATTCATTTGGATGCTACCGTCACCGGCAATATCCACAACAATTTTATCCGGGCATCCCAATTGAGCGCCGATTGCGGCAGGGAAACCGTAACCCATCGTCCCCAGGCCTCCAGAGGATAAAAACGTACGCGGCTTTGTATAGGTAAAAAATTGAGCTGCCCACATCTGATTTTGTCCTACCTCTGTCGCAACGATAACGTTCCCCTTTCCCGCCTCACATATTTGTTCAATTACATATTGCGGTTTAATGACACTTCCCGTATCGTTGTACGATAAGGGATTTTTTTCCTTCCAGGATTTGATTTTATCAAACCACTCTTTCCTTTCGAGAAACCGTACGTTTCTATTGAGTTCTTGCAGAATATTTTTTGCATCACCGACAATGGGAATATCCACCTTAATGGTTTTACTGATAGATGCCGGGTCAATATCAATATGGATGATCTTCGCACGGGGGGCAAATTCATCAATCTTGCCGGTAACCCGATCATCAAATCTTGATCCAATGGCTATCAAGAGATCACACTCGGTTACTGCAAAATTGGCATATACTGTTCCATGCATACCCAACATTCCCAGCGACAAATCGTGGTCTTCAGGAAATCCGCCAAGCCCCATCAGGGTTGTAGTTACCGGAAGATTTGCCTTTTCCGCGAGTTCAAGCAATTCCTTTGAACACTCAGAAGCAATGATACCCCCTCCCGTGTAGACAACCGGTTGCCTGGAATTATTGATCTCTTCGGCAGCAATCTTGATTTGGCGGATATTACCTTCGTATCGGGGCTTGTATCCGGGAAGATCAATTTCTGCAGGTATTATTTCCTCACATTTTTCCAGGGTAATATCGACAGGAAGGTCGAGCAACACCGGCCCCCGCCTTCCCGTGTTGGCAATAAAAAACGCTTCCTTTACGATTCTGGCAAGATCTTTAACATCTTTCACCAGGTAACTGTGTTTCGTTACTGGACGTGTAATCCCAATAATATCAGCTTCCTGAAAGGCGTCATTCCCGATGAGAAACGTCTTTACCTGCCCTGTTATGGCAACCATAGGCACAGAATCCATATAGGCCGTTGCAATGGCTGTAACCAGGTTTGTAGCACCGGGACCGGACGTGGCAAGACAAACACCCACCTTGCCGGTAGCCCTGGCATATCCATCCGCAGCATGGCCTGCGCCTTGCTCGTGCCTGGTCAAGATGAACTTTATCGGAGATCCATATAACGCATCGAACAAAGGGAGATTTGCACCGCCCGGGATTCCGAAGATATACTCAACCCCTTCCCTTATTAGTGCATCCAGTAAAATTTGTGAACCTGTCTTAATCATCGAACTGCTACGTTATGAAAATATATTTATCCATGTTAAAAAACACAAAAACAACATTATCGGGGGCAGCGATACCATTCACGTATCGCCCTTTGTGTAACGGTATGTTTTAACGGAGGGTGTAAGTTTTGATAAACAAGAAAACGCCTTTTTCTAACCAGAATCTGGCATTGAAGCGGACGGGGAAAATCTCTATAATTATCGATAAAAAAGCATACTTTTAGGTATCGCTTTTTTCCGATTCCAAGTCTTCCAGGTCTTCAAAATCAACATCTTCCATATCTTCATATTTTGGAGGTTTATAGCCGGGTTTTTTGGATTTCTCTACCTCTTCCCGATAAGCGGTAAGCACTTTTTCTTGTATCTGTTCTCTGCAACGCGAATTTATCGGATGGGCTGTATCCGCATGCAGCTTTAATCTGCCGGCACCTTTGGATGCGCGCTTTTCGTTCAATTTAGTGCCACAATCATTACAATACTGCGCCATTAAATGATTCTTGCCACCACACTTTGGGCATCTGTCCGTGAGTTTTCGGCTGGGCATCGCTACAAACGCCCCTTTGTGTCCTTCGATAACCTTCAGATCCCTTACGACAAAATCATCATCTATCGTAATACTGCAAAATGCCTGCAATCTGTTTTTCTTAGCTTCTGTTAATTTTACCCTGACCTCGGTAATATTCACGACCTTCTCCCCCTTCCGTTCACTTAGCATTGCCATTGAAATCGTTGGTTACCACAAACACATCGCCAATATCAAGCATCTTTATTTGTTTTTCAATTTCCTCAGAATCGCTCTCCCCTTTGCACAAACCATATAAAGCCGACCCGCTTCCTGATAAAAGTACTCCGCAAAAACCATACGTTGCCAATGTTTTTTTAATTTTTTCAATGCCCGGATAGAGTCGAAAAACCACTTCTTCCAGACGGTTATGTAAAGAAACCCCCAATTTCTCAGGATTCCCTGACGATAAAGCTTGCAGGAAAAAACTAACATCTTTTAAATTTTTTGTCAAGACAATTTTAAAATTTTTATACACCGCAGCAGTGCCCACCTCAAACCGTGGATAAATTATTATATAATTATACTTTACATGTAAAGGGTAAGGGGTTACCGCCTCCCCCCTTCCTCTGCATATCGCTGTATTTCCGGAAACAAAAAATGAAGTGTCAGAACCTAATTTTTCAGCCAGCGACATTAATTTTTTTTCATCATACCCAACATGCCACATCTTATTCAATCCGGACAGAGTGGCCACAGCGTCGCTGCTTCCTCCACCAAGTCCGGCCCCCACGGGTATTCTTTTTTCCAAATGGATTTTCACCCCGCGGAAAATCTTTGATTCTTTCTGAAAGAAACGGACAGCTTTTAAAACAAGATTGTCCTCACCGGCAGGAAGTTTTGGATTTGAGCAGGTAAATTCAATACCCCCGTCTCGGTTTTCCATATATATATAATCGCACAAACTAACCTCCTGCATAACCGTTTCAATTTCATGATAACCATCCGGACGTTTACCCAATATCTCAAGAAACAGGTTAATCTTGGCAGGCGCTGCAATTTTTATTTTTCCTCCTTCTTCCCGGTATTTCATAACGAACCGTCCCGCTTCCCGGTATTTTTAAAAAAAGACAGTTGCGTGTCGCCATAAATTCGCGTATCAAACAACTCCAGAGAAAAATCATCCAAAGACATCTCCCGGTCTTTCTTTCGATGCTGCAATATCATGATACCCTCCGGCTGCACAATGTACCTGCTGCATAAGGACGAGAACAAGATTAAAATCTTGTTTCTATATGAACTTTGTTCGAGGAGAGGATAGGGTGGGCTGGCAAGCACGAGATCGGCTTCGATGTTTTTTTTCACAAGGTAAGGGACAATTTCAAACACATCGAATTTTAAGACCAGCGCCTTGTCCTGGAGCCTGGTCGCCTCAAGATTTTTTTTTATAACCTGAATAGCCGACCCATCGTTTTCAACAAAAACACAAGACTTTGCCCCCCGGCTTAATGCCTCTATCCCCATTGCACCCGTACCGGCAAACAGATCGAGAACGCCTCCCCCTGGAATAACATCTGCAAGGATATTGAACAACGATCCTTTTATCCTGTCCGGTATTGGTCTTGTCGATCTTCCTTTTACTGAACTGAGATATACGCCCCTTGCACTGCCAGCAATTACACGCACAATCGCACTCTTTTGTGACCCCGGTCTTTATCGCTTATAAAGCGTCTCGACGAGACCGCCATGGCAGTTTCCCCTGCCGCCGTCAACCATGCCGCGTTCTATAAATGCCACTAACCACGCATAGAAAACATGATAAGGATATTTTCCACCCAAGTCAATTCCAAATTCTGTATTGACAGATACATATTTGATAATTTATAATTTTGCGATTAGAGCGAGAATTTTCTTTTTTTCAGAGTGGTATCTCATGAAGAAGTTATCCAATAAAAATCTCCACTAAAGCACGGCAGACAGCCTCTTTTTTGATACCTTAAGGCAAATTCCTCAATCGAGTGGCCTCAGATAAAATTCTAACAAGAACAGTTAAGGCGATGTAATTATGGTTGGCAATAGAGCAAAAGAATTAACTCCCCTCCGAGAGCGTTTGCTTCACCTCAGGGACTCTCTTTGACCTGGAGAACAAAAAAAAAGAGCTTTCAGCCTTAGAAGAACAATTCTCTTCGCCAAATTTTTGGGAAAACAAGGATAATGCCCTGCAAACAATCAGGAAGTTAAAATCACTCAAAGGGATTATTTTGCCTCTTCATGAATTACAAAAGACAATGGATGACATTGAGTGTTTGTCAATACTTGCGGAAGAAGAGCAAGATGAACAGGCCGAGGCTGAAGTTGCCGGAGATATTAAGTCCTTCACCCAAAAGCTTGAAAAGTTTGAATTGCGTACGATGCTGAGCGAACCCCACGACCACTGCAGCGCCTATCTGAGCATTTATGCGGGAGCAGGGGGGACAGAGTCATGCGATTGGGTATCTATGTTATTCCGTATGTATAGTCGCTGGGTTGAAAAAAGCGGATATGCGCTTTCCCTCATTGACGTATTACCCGGCGAAGAGGCAGGGATCAAAAGAATCACCACCCTTATAAAGGGCGACTATGTTTACGGGTATTTGAAATCTGAAATCGGGGTGCATCGTTTGGTGCGAATCTCTCCCTTTGATGCAAATGCGCGGAGACACACCTCGTTTGCCGCTGTCGATGTACTGCCGGAAATTGAAGAGGAAGAAGAGATCGAAATTAACGAAAATGAATTGCGGGTGGATACCTATCGTGCATCCGGAGCCGGTGGACAGCACGTAAACAAGACTTCGTCGGCCGTTCGTCTTACCCATATCCCTACCGGGATTGTCGTACAATGTCAGAGTGAGCGTTCACAGCATCAGAATCGACGGATGGCACTGAGCATGTTAAAGGCAAAGATGTATCAGATAAAAGAAAAGGAAAGAGAGAAAGAACTCTCCGCCGCTTACGATGAGAAGGGAGAAATCGCATGGGGACATCAAATCAGATCCTATGTATTACAGCCATACTCACTCGTCAAGGATTTACGTACCGGCAAGGAAACAGGAAATACCCAGGCGGTGCTGGATGGTGAAATCGATGAGTTTATGGAAGCATATCTGAAATGGAGATTGGCAAAAACCTACTAACCCCGCAGAGATTTTGACGGCGTTCGTTGCGCAGAAGCATTTCAGCGCCGGCTATGCAAGCCGGTGCTTCATAATTTAATCATACTTTTTAAGGACAATACAAAACCATGATTATATTAAAGAATGACGACCCCGAAGTATGGAGGGCTATACAGGAAGAATCGGAAAGGCAACAAAACACCATCGATCTGATTGCATCGGAAAATACCTGCAGTCCCGCAGTGCAAGAGGCACAGGGCTCTTCCATGACCAACAAATATGCAGAAGGTTATTCAGGGAAAAGATGGTATGCCGGCTGTGGAAATGTAGATACTGTAGAAACACTGGCAATTGAACGGGCAAAACAAATCTTCGGGGCAGAACATGCCAACGTACAGCCACACGCAGGGTCACAGGCCAATATGGCTGTTTGTTTTGCAGTGCTAAAACCAGGAGACCGCATTTTAGGTATGGATTTGTCACACGGCGGACATCTTACCCATGGATTTAAAAAGAATTTCTCCGGGATGCTGTATGAGATTACCCACTATGGTGTAAAAAAAGAAACCGGATACATCGATTATGATGCCGTACGTGACATTGCCCTGAAAACGAAGCCCCATATGATTATTGCGGGTGCAAGCGCATACCCCAGGATACTCGACTTCCCGCGCTTCAAAAAAATTGCAGATGAGGTTGGGGCCTACTTTATGGCTGATATTGCTCATATCGCAGGACTCATCGTCGGCGGTGTGCATCCCAGCCCCGTTCCTTATGCAGATTTTGTCACGACAACAACCCACAAAACACTCCGGGGACCCAGGGGCGGTCTGGTCTTATGCAAATCAAAATATGCAAAACAGATCGACTCGGTGGTCTTTCCCGGCATTCAGGGCGGCCCTTTCATGCACATCATCGCAGCAAAAGCTGTGGCGTTTAAAGAGGCAATGACGGAAGAATTCAAACAGTGTCAGCGACAAACGGTAAAAAACGCAAAAGCAATGGCTCAGGAATTTGTAAAAAGGGGATATAATCTCGTATCGGGCGGAACGGAAAATCATCTCTTTTTGATCGACTTACGCAATAAAGGCATTACGGGGAAAGAAGCCCAGGAATTGCTGGAAACAGTAAATATTATCCTGAACAGGAATACGATTCCTTACGACGAAAGAGGCGCAAACGAACCGAGCGGCATTCGCATTGGAACACCAACAGTAACCTCACGGGGCATGAAAGAAGCGGAGGCCATTAAAATAGCGGAGTGTATTGACAAAGTCCTTTCACAGCCAAATGATGCCAGGGTTAAAGACGCAGTTCGGGAAACGGTGCGGGAACTCTGTTCAGCATATCCGTTATATGAGGCAGAAACATACCAGGTTGCAAAATAGCGCCGGGAAGATAAATTTACCGCAGGGAAATTTTCATTTTATTTAAGCGGTTTGCAGAGCGAAGAGATCCTTCACCCGCCATGAAAAAATTCGTCAAAGGCCTGATTTAATCTGTCTCAGGCTGTTTGCATTTTGGAATAGGTTTGCCGGAATTCCACAAGAAAACTGCAAAACCACAGAGAAAAAAATTGCGGTAGATTGCCTGCTTTTGAGGTCTTTCCTGTGCACATCTGTAGTATCAGCAGTTTTTATCAAGAAATATGTAAGGGCTGGAGCAATCCAGCCCTGTTTTTTATACCTTGACGTGAAAAATGACTTTGAAGCCATTCATAAAAAAAATAACGGTTATTGGCAACGGGGGATGGGGAACCACGCTTGCCATTCTGCTATATAAAAAGGGCTATGAAGTTACCCTGTGGGGCGCCGATGCCTCATATGTGGCGTATCTGAGCGAAAAAAGAGAAAACGTTAAGTTTTTAAAGGGTATCTCCATTCCGGAAGGCGTAGGCATCACCGCAGAGATCTCCGATAAATTAATGGATGCACAATTCATCGTTTCCGCCACCCCAACGCCGTATCTGCGTTCCGTGCTTGCAAAATTGAAAGACATCTTCGTTTACGAAATACCGATCGTCAGTGTTACCAAGGGAATTGAAAATAACACACTTATGCGGCCCAGTGAAGTTATTGCCGATGTGCTGGGAACGCACCCCATTTCCCTCCTTCTGGGTCCCAGTCATGCCGAAGAGGTTGCACGCGGATTACCCACAACGATTGTTGCATCATCAAAAGACGGAAACCTGGCACGAATCGTCCAGGAAGTTTTCACCACGGACAGGTTTCGGGTTTACACAAATCCTGACACGACAGGTGTCGAGTTAGGTGCTGCAATGAAAAACGTGATTGCCATAGCCGCTGGTATCTGTGACGGCCTGAAATTTGGCGATAATTCGAAGGCTGCCCTCATTTCGCGCGGATTGGTGGAAATCAGCCGCCTTGGTATCGCTATGGGGGCACAGAGAAGTACCTTCTCCGGCCTTACCGGACTGGGCGACCTGATAACGACCTGTATCAGCCCTTACGGGAGAAACCGCTGGGTTGGCGAACAAATTGGTAAGGGAAAAAAGCTGCAGGAAATCCTGGAGAAGATGGAACAGATCGCAGAAGGTGTCTGGACAACAAAATCCGTTTTGGCGCTTTCCCATAAATTCAACGTGGAAATGCCCATCACGAAAGAAATCTATAACGTGCTTTTCACAGGCAAGAATCCCCTTGAGGCAGTGAGTAATCTCATGATGCGTGCCCCCAAATCCGAGATGGAAGAACTCATCTAAGAATATCTGTCTGTTTTTTCAAAATAATGCTTTTTTAACATCCTGAATCTCCGCTTGTGTCACACTCCCTATAACCAATAAAGAGGAGGTCGAAAATGAATATCTATGATTATGCAATGCAGATGGAAAAAGATGGCGAGGACTATTACCGTGATTTAGCCCGGAAGATAAACAATGCAGGAATCAAGAAGATACTGGTCATGCTTGCAGACGCAGAAGTAAAACATTACGTTATTTTACAGAAGATGAAAAATGATGAAAAAGTTCAAGCGCTTGATAGCGGCATATTATTGAACGCAAAAAACATTTTCGTAAAGATGAAAGAAGAGGATGATACCATTGGTATAAATATCTCGCAAATTGAACTCTATAAAAAGGCCCAGGAGATTGAGGAGAAGAGCCGGAAATTTTATCTGGAAAAGGCAGGAGAAGCAGTCAATCCGGCTCAAAAGGAGATATTTTCAAAGATAGCCGATGAAGAAAAGAAACATTACTTTATCCTGGAAAACGTAATTGAATTCGTTTCGCGCCCTCAAAACTGGCTTGAAAATGCGGAGTGGTATCATTTAGAAGAGTATTAGTCCGCTTACCAATGAAACACTTAGTATTTCTCCAGATTATCGCATGCCATTTCCTGTAGAAAAACGCAGTATAATCTGGTATGCTAAGGATCAAGCCGGATATCAAAGATTCCGGCAGTGAGGCACACAGCAGAGGGGAAAAGGATTCCCGATGAAGGTTTTGCGCTTTTTTCTGCAGTCTCTGTGGCCCAGTTTTTCTTTTACACCAGCAAGGAGAGAGAAATGAGTCGTAAGATGGTAACCGTTGATGGCTGTACGGCATGCGCACATGTGGTGCATGCTACGAATGAGATTATTACGATTTACCCCATAACGCCTTCTTCGCCCATCGCGGAGATATGCGATGCGAAGTCGGCCGGGGGAGAGGTAAATATCTGGGGATCGGTGCCGAAGGTAAGCCAGATGCAATCGGAAGCCGGCGTTGCAGGAGCAGTCCACGGGTCTCTTACCACCGGCGCCCTGGCTACTACGATTTCAGCATCACAGGGGCTGCTGTTAATTATCCCCAACATGTTTAAAATCGCCGGAGAACTTACCCCTACAGTCTTTCATATAACCGCACGTTCCCTGGCATGCCAGGGATTATCCATATTTGGCGACCACTCAGACGTGATGGCCGTGCGGTCTACCGGTTTTGCCATGGTGTGTTCAAAAAACGTGCAGGAGGCGATGGATTTTGCCCTCATAGCCCAGGCGTCTACCTTGGAATCCAGGATACCATTCATGCACTTCTTTGACGGATTCAGGACGTCCCATGAGGTACAGAAGATTGAGGAGGTTTCTTTTGACGACATGCGGGCAATGATCGATGACGAACTGGTTATAGCCCACCGCAAGAGGGGGCTTACTCCTGACAACCCCTGCATCCGCGGTACCTCACAGAACCCTGACGTCTACTTTCAGGGCAGGGAAACCGTCAATAAATATTATCAGGCAACTCCGGCCATTGTGCAGAAGGCAATGGATAAATTTGCGAAAATTACCGGCCGTCAGTATAAACTCTTCGATTACTCCGGTTCACCCGACGCGGAACGTATTATCATCATTATGGGTTCTGCCGGAGAAACGGCGCTTAATACCATCCAGACGCTCAATGCAAAGGGAGAAAAGCTGGGGCTTATTCAGGTAAGACTTTACAGGCCATTTGATATAACTGCCTTTGCCGATAGTTTACCTGCAAGTGTAAAGGCAATCGCTGTTCTCGACCGCACCAAGGAGCCCGGCGCAATTGGTGAGCCTTTGTATCTGGACGTCAGAACGGCTATTGGTGAGGCAATGGAAAAGGGGCTGACGAAATTCAGAGATTATCCGGTTGTTGCAGGAGGCCGTTATGGTCTCGGTTCAAAGGATTTTACCCCGGCCATGGTGAAGGCCGTGTTTGACAATATAGCACAGAGCAGGCCAAAAAACCACTTTACCATTGGCATCAACGATGATGTTACCGGTACCAGCCTGAATTATGACGAATCCTTTACGATAGAGGGGAAAGGGGCTTACCGGGCATTATTTTATGGACTGGGGGCTGATGGAACGGTAGGTGCAAATAAGAACACCATCAAGATCATCGGCACTGAAACGGATAACTATGCACAGGGATATTTTGTGTATGATTCGAAGAAATCGGGTTCAACAACGGTATCCCACCTGCGCTTCGGAAAAGAAAAGATACTGAACCCGTACCTTGTCTCAAAGGCAAATTTCATTGCCTGCCATAATCCTTCATTCCTTGAGAAATACGATATGTTATCCAATGCGGAGGAAGGGGCAATATTTTTGCTTACCACCTCCCGTAGTAAGGACGAAGTGTGGGACAGCCTGCCCATAGAGGTGCAGGAACAGCTCATTGCAAAAAAAATGAAGTTTTATATTATCGATGCCATCTCCCTTGCCGAAGAGATCGGGTTGGGAACAAGGATCAACACCATTATGCAGACCGCGTTTTTTGTCATCTCCGGGATTATTCCGAAAGACGATGCCCTCAGCGCAATCAAGGCAGAGATTAAAAAGACGTATCAAAAGAAGGGCGATGAGATAGTCAAAATGAACTACGCCTCCGTTGATAGGGCGCTCCAGAATATTGTGGAGGTAAAGGTGCCCGGCAGGGTTACCGGCAAAATCAGGATGCGTTCGCCCGTACCTGATGATGCACCTGAATTTGTGAAAAAGGTGACAGCCAAAATGATTGCCAACAAAGGAGACTACCTGCCCGTTTCGGCCATACCTGCTGACGGTACCTGGCCAACGGGGACAACCCAGTACGAAAAGAGGAATATCGGGGTACACGTACCCGAGTGGGAGCCTGATGCATGCATACAGTGCGGCCAGTGCTCATTTGTCTGTCCGCATGCAACCATCAGGATAAAGGCGTATGACCCTGCATTGCTCAAGGATGCACCTCCGGCTTTCAAGTCGGTTGATGCAACGGGAAAGGAAATGAAAGGGCTTAAGTTTACCGTTCAGGTAGCGCCTGAGGATTGTACCGGTTGTGGTTCCTGTGTATTCAACTGTCCCGGCCAGAAAAAGGATGCACAGGGGAACAAGATTCCCGGCGTCAAGGCCATCAATATGAAGCTCCAGGAGCCGCTCCGCCATCGGGAGGCGCAGAACTACAAATTCTTCCTCGACCTCCCCGAAACGGATCCCTCGAAATTTAACGCAAATTCCGTAAAGGGAAGCCAGTTTGTAAAGCCGCTTATAGAATATCACAGCGCCTGCGCCGGATGCGGCGAAACTCCTTACATAAAACTGCTCACCCAGCTATTTGGAGACCGCCTGATTCTTGCCAATGCCACGGGGTGTTCGTCCATTTACGGGGGGAATTTACCAACAACTCCCTACACCAAGAGGTCAGATGGCCGCGGGCCTGCCTGGTCAAACTCCCTCTTTGAAGATACGGCCGAATTTGGTCTGGGTATGCGGCAGACCATGGATAAGTTTTACTCTCAGGCTGTTGAGTTGCTGGACAAGCTGGCCGGGATCCCTGCGTATGCGGACGCAAAGGAACTCTTTGAATGCCTGAAAAATGCCGATCAGTCCAGCCAGGACGGAGTTGACAAGCAGAGGGTGAGCGTGGAGAAACTGAAAAAGAGGCTTTCAAACGATAACTCACCAGATGCGAAGAGACTCCTGTCGATTGCTGACTACCTGGTGAAGAAATCGGTATGGGCAATTGGGGGTGACGGGTGGGGCTATGATATCGGTTATGGTGGTGTAGACCACGTGCTGGCATCGGGAGAAAACATAAAACTTCTGATTATGGATACCGAGGTTTATTCGAATACCGGCGGACAAATGTCCAAGGCTACGCCTTTGGGGGCAATTGCCCAGTTTGCGGCGGGCGGAAAGAGGACACCGAAAAAGAATATCGGCCTGATGATGGCAACCTATGGTAAGGTGTATGTCGCTCAGGTGGCGTTTGGCGCAAACATGGCCCAGACAGTCAGGGCATTTACAGAGGCAGAGGCATACAACGGACCGGCGCTCATCGTCGCCTATTCGGTCTGTATTGCGCACGGCATTGACATGAGCAGGGGAATCGAACAGCAGAAAAAGGCCGTTGCAAGTGGTTATTGGCCACTCTTCCGTTATAATCCACTGCTCGAGGCGCAGGGGAAAAACCCCCTTGTCCTTGACAGCAAAGACCCATCCGTTTCTTTTGAGGAATACGCCTATAATGAGAACCGCTATCGGTCGCTGAGGGCGAGCCACCCGGAGGTGGCAGCAACGCTGATGAAGCAAGCGGAGGAAGAGATAAAGAGGAGATGGAAATTGCTCAAACATCAGGCGGCATGGTCTCCTGTATAAATATTTGCTGCTCATCTTTTTGCTTGACAGTGTTAATTGATTGTGTTAGCTTGTTACAAATTTATGTCTTCTCCAGAGTTAGGTATAATATAATCCTGAAAGGAGGCGGCTTAAAAAGCGGAAGGAAAGGATGTAAAACAAAATTTACAGAATACGGACGGAGGATATCTTTTCCTCGATTTTGCGTGTTACAGAATCAGAAGATGGGTAATTTTCCATGTATCATGTTCTTGCTAAGTACAAAAGGAAATTTAGTTAAAAATATACGGGAGAAAGCGAAATGAAAGCGTACAAAAAGTATATAGCCGAGTTCGTTGGGACATTTGCGCTTGTGTTTATTGCGGCTGGCTCTGTATGCGCCGATTTTTATTTGAGGCAGGCGGGCGGGCAAGGACTGGGTCTCTTAGGTATTTCTATCGCGTTTGGTGTGGTGGTAATCGCCGTTATTTATGCCACGAGTTATGTGTCCGGTTCTCATGTCAATCCGGCGGTAACTATATCCTTTTGGATCAGCCGGCGGATGGATCCTAATACGGCGATCATGTATATCATCTCTCAGATTGCAGGCGCAACACTCGCGGGACTTGCGTTAAAAATCCTCTTTCCCGATGCGCTCAAGACCGTGTATTTAGGAACATGCATGCTGTCGCCCGGCGTCTCTATCGGGCGCGGAGTATTAATGGAATTTATCATTACCTTTCTTTTGGTTTTTACCATCTACGGGACGCTCGTAGACAAAAGGGCATCTGCGGGATTTGCGGGAGTGGCCGTTGGACTGGTGGTGCTCTTTGGGTCAATGATTGGCGGTACGATCAGCGGCGGTGCGATGAACCCGGCCCGTGTGTTCGGCCCGGCCATCGCATCGGGTCAGTTTACCCACCACTATGTCTGGTGGATCGGCCCGATCTTGGGGGGGATTGTGGCAGGGTTTGTTTACGATCAACTCTTTGCTGAAACCAGGAAACAATAATTACAGTCAGATAAAATCAGGCTTATTGTTACCAACAGGCACATTCATTAGAAACCGGATTTGAAATAAAAGAGCGGCAACGTATAAATCGGATTTGTACGTTGCCGTTTTTATTAAGAGAAAACCCTTGTTTAACATTGATACTGTATTAGAAATTATTAAGCAAGAAAACAAACGTTTCAGTGAACCCATCGTTACAACCATCTCCCGAAAAAGAACCCCGTTCCATGTCCTCATTTCCTGCATCTTAAGCCTCAGGACTAAGGATCAGACCACCCGCGAGGCCTCGGAGCGGCTCTTTGCCGCGGCTGATAATCCGGGAGATATGGTAAGGATTCCTGCTTTAAAGCTGGAAAAACTCATTTACCCTGTAGGGTTTTATCGTACAAAGGCACGAAAGATCAGGGAGATTTGCAAGGTACTACTTGAAAGATATGATGGGAGGGTACCGGACGAAATCGATGAATTATTAAAATTCAATGGCGTAGGCCGCAAGACGGCAAATTTAGTGGTAACCCTCGGATATCGAAAACCAGGCATCTGCGTGGATACCCACGTTCATCGTATTACCAACCGATGGGGATACATTAAAACGGAGAATCCTCACGAAACCGAATCTGCCCTCCGTGAAAAACTCCCCAAAAAATATTGGCTCACCATCAATGACCTCCTTGTTACCTTCGGTCAAAATATCTGCGTCCCTCTCTCACCCAAATGCAGCATCTGCCCGGTCAATATCTATTGCAAAAAAGTGGGAGTAACGAGGCGCCGATGATCGACAACTGATGTGGTTTGGCGCCCCCAGCAGGATTCAAACCTGCAACCTTTGGCTCCGGAGGCCAACGCTCTATTCAATTGAGCTATAGGGGCTGATAACGGTAAGTTGCTTTTAAAATTCTACACCAAATACAAAATCAAAATCAAGATTAAACTTTCGGAAGAGAAAATTCCGATTGGTTTCCATAATATTTAATAGCCTTCTCTTTTACACAGGCGGACACTCATACTACTTGCAGGAGACACAGAATTTCCGCTTAATCCTTTATAATCATTGTGCCGGTACGGCCATCCAGTGCATCTTTCACCTTGTCAATGGACGTAATAATGGACAGTTCCCCGCCCCAGGTTAAAAAATTTATGGCCGCCAGAACCTTCGGTCCCATGCTCCCCGGCGGGAAATGCCCTTCCCGGAGATACCTTTCTGCTTCATTTATTGTCAACCTGCTTAATGCCCGCTCTTTCGACTGCTTGAAGTTTAAAAAGACGTGTTCTACACCGGTAAGCATCATAAGGCAGTGGGCCTTGATATCCCTTGCCAGGACGGCGGAGGCAAGGTCTTTATCAATCACCACATCAACCCCCTCCAGATCCCCGTCTTCTTTCAGTACGACAGGAATGCCGCCACCGCCAGCCGCTATGACAATATCGCCTGCCTCTGACAGGGTTTTAACGGCCCTTTCTTCCACAATTTTCAACGGGCTTGGGGAAGGAACCACCCGGCGGTACCCCCTGTGACTGTCTTCTGCAATGTGCCAGCCTTTCTCCCGGTGAAAACGCTCCGCCTCTTCCCGGATAAAAAAGGGTCCGATAGGTTTTGTGGGATTTGAAAAGGCCCTGTCATGCTTATCGACAATGACCTGTGTCAGCACGGTAACAACACATCTGTCAATGCCCTCTTTTCGTAACCGGTTGGTTAAGGACTGCTGGATCATATACCCTATTGCGCCCTCAGTATCTGCTACACAGACACCCAGGGGAAGATCGGGTACCTGGTTCCGGCTGGCTTCCACCATGAGTAACAGGTTACCTACCTGCGGTCCGTTTCCATGGGTGATGACCACCGCAAAACCCTGTTTTAGGCAATAGATAATGCCGTCGAGACTCTTCCGGACATTCTCAAATTGTTCTGCAGTTGTGCCCTGCTGTCCTTCACTGATAAGGGCATTTCCCCCTAAGGCAATGACAACAACTTTCTTCTTCATCGTAGTCGCGTTTCAAGGAGTTCTTTAAGGGTGGGTGTGCCTATTTCCTGCAAATTATATCGTACCCGGTCGGTCGGTTTGTCAATGGGTATGAGTTTTCTTAAGTCGATGGGGGTACCGATAATTACGATGTCACACGGGGTGCGATGTATCGTTTCACGTAGCTCTTCCATCTGAGAATGACCATAACCCATGGCGGGTAAGAGGTTGCCTATCTGTGGAAATTCCTCAAAAGTTTCGGCAATTGACCCGACCGCGTAAGGTCTTGGGTCGACAATCTCCATTGCACCATACTGTTTTGCTGCAAGAACTCCGGCGCCGTAAGCCATACCTCCGTGTGTCAGGGTTGGACCATCCTCAATAACCAGCGCACGCTTGCCTTTTATGAGATCGGGTTTTTCAACGGTTACAGGTAATGCAGCATCTATAATAACTGCTTTGGGATTTGACTGTTGTATATGTCCTTTAACAAGGCTTATATTTTCTGGCTTTGCAGTGTCTTCTTTGCTAATCATTACAATATCTGCTAAGAGGAGG
Organism: Candidatus Brocadia sp.; assembly: GCA_011525665.1. Classification (GTDB taxonomy): domain Bacteria; phylum Planctomycetota; class Brocadiia; order Brocadiales; family Brocadiaceae; genus Brocadia. The sequence continues at coordinate 31,270 of WYAU01000097.1, read as the reverse complement.
TTTGTCTCTCCCGGATAATAGGTAAGTTCATGCCCTGGCCGATGGGGGTCAACGATGGTAATATGGATATCGGGTACATAAAAGGGGGTGTCATTATTACCACCGTCCCATACGATAATATCTGCCTCATTTTCGGCCTCAGTCAGAATTGCTGCATAATCCACGCCGGCATACACGACCATGTGCTGCTCGAGATGGGGTTCGTATTCTTCCATCTCTTCAATCGTGCAATCATGTTTCTGAAAGTCATTATATGAAACGAATCGTTGCAACCGTTGCCTTTCCAGATCACCGTATGGCATGGGATGCCGTATGACAACAACCTTTTTCCCCATTCTTCCGAGAATCTCGCAGACCTTTCGTGAAGCGGGACTTTTGCCGCTGCCGGTTCTTACTGCACACACGGCAACAACCGGTTTTTTGCTCCTGAGCATAGTTTGCCTTGCACCAAGGAGGGTAAACTGTGCACCCGCTGCATTCACAAGGCTGGCCTTGTGCATAACGTATTCGTGCGATACATCGCTATAGGAAAATATTACTTCATCAATTCCGTGAGATTGTATGAGAGACACCAGTTTTTCTTCCGGTTCGATGGGGATTCCGCGTGGGTATAGTTTCCCCGCCAGCGAAGGAGGGTATTGTCTTCCCGCGATTTTTGGTATCTGTGCCGCTGTAAAGGCAATTACTTCGAATTCGGGGTTGTCCCGGAAACAGACGTTAAAATTGTGGAAATCACGCCCTGCTGCCCCCATGATAAGGATTTTTTTCCTGTTTGGCATAGTGTATTGATTTGTAAAAACCTTTTATTATATTTTTTACACCCCTTTTCTCCCCTCCTTGCGAAGGAGGGGAGCAAGGGGCGGTCTATTTTTTTGCGGCTTTGCTGTGCTATGGCTTTTTAGGTATCCGCTTACTGTTTTTATAATACATTTTTAACCACGTGCCAAACTTTTTCCGCTATTAATTGTTCCGGTAACAACTTGCCGTTTTCTGTGCAATCAATGGTTATCCAGTCTCTTTTTCCTTTGGCAATTTCCAGGAAGGTTTGTTGTGCGTATCGTAAGTGATTTATATCCTCTTCGTGGATATCCTTTTTTTCCCCTGACAGATAAGCTCGTTGCTCCTTTTTTTCAACAAGCTGATAGGCGATTTCTGCCGGTACGTATAACAGGATATTGAGATTTGATCGAGGTACGGCAAATACCTGATGTTCCAATCTATCCAGCCACTGGAAAAATTTTCCTTTTTCTGTGGGAGTGTTAATTTTACCGCCCTGATGGGCCATATTATCACATACATAGCGGTTTGATACGATAATCTTGCCTTCCCCAAGCCATGTGTTTATTTGTTCCTTACACTCCCAGCGATCCCCTGCATAAAGGAGTGCTGCTAAGTACGGACTTACGGAATCTGCGCTCCCAAATTCACCTTTAAGATATTTCGTGACCATATCAGCAAAAAATGTTTTACCATACTGGGGGAAGTCTGTAATAATAACGGGATACCCCTCTTTCAGCAATCGTTCGTACAGGAGCTTCGACTGCACCGTCTTACCGCTGCCATCGATACCCGTGATGACAATAAGTTTTCCCTGCATTCAATTTACTCCGGTTGATTAAACGCCAGTTTCTCTATTATTTCTGAAATAGTCTCTTACTTTTTTTTCTTTGGGAGTCAATACCTTTTCAGTAAATGAGACAATCTCTTCCAGCCAGTTAAGTTTTTCCTCATCCGAGAGCTTCATATAATTTACGATATCTTCTTTTTCCAAGGTATAACGAAAACCCTTATTCATTCTTTTGCTCCATTATTTTCAAGGCTTCCTTGAGCATTTCCATGTCGCTTCGGTCTTTCGGTCTGTCGCTTACTTTTTTCATGGTTATCATATCATCTATGGAAGCCACATAAATTTCAATATCACCCACTTTTTTTCTGTCGCCGCGCTGGAATGCCTCGGTGAAATCAAGCGGATGTTCCAGTACGATATCAACGACTTTATTATGTTCTTTCTTATGATAGAAACTGAAAGCCCTCATATTGCGGTTTTCAATCCAATTTTTTAATGTCTTTTCATCTGCCATATCGTCGGGGTTCACCGGAAGGCGTGGGACATAACCCAAAGCCCTTAAAGTGCTATTCAGTTTCAAAACATTGTCCCTGTCGGTTGGAATAATAATATCAATATCATAGGTAACCCGCGGCACACCATGGAGATTTACCGCAAGACCGCCAACAACAAGGTATTTTACCTTTTCCTGATAGAATGCCTTAAAGACTTCAAAATAGAACATCCTCAATTCCCCTCGTCTTCAGCAAAATCAAACACCTCCCACAAGGCTGCACCAGGCAGGACTTCGATACCCTCCGGTTGCTTATTTGCTTATCGTAGATTTCGCTTTTAATATCTTTTTTTCAAGCTTATTTAGCAAGCTCAAGCAAGCAACTAGTGCTTAATTGCATAAATTATCGATAATATTTTTCAACTAAAATCTGTGTGTTTTCAATATATTCGAGACAACAAGATATATAGCGCATTATTGCAATTTAGCACTAGAACCCAAATATTTGTCGAGTTGACATGTATTCCAAATCGATTATGTCTGTGAAAATAGGTAATACGAATTTCTGACCGTGAAAGTAAGATAATAAATCCCCGAAGGAAACGCTTTGGAAATTCTTGTTGATGGCATTACATTATTATTCTGCAAAATTTAAGGGTTGCAAACCCACACGAGAAGCGCTGAGGGATTACTTACTAATTGTGTCAATTTTTGCCGCCAGGATAAAATCACTTTCAGTCAGCCCATTGATCTTATGGGTATAAATCTTGATCTCCGCCTTTCCCCAGGTCAGGGTGATTATGGGATGGTGTCCCTCCTGTTCAGCAATCTCTCCTACCTTATTCACAAAATCCAGGGCCTTACGAAAATCGGGGAATTTAATGGTCTTGAACAAATGGTGTTCTTCCACCACGTCCCAGCCCTCCACTTGCTTCTGCAAGGCTTGAAGCGCCTCTCCTTTTAGGGGTGGCACCCCACCTTTACACGGTATACATTTTTTAGAAGCCAGTTCTGACATAGTAATACCCTCCATAAAAAGTCGCCGTTTTTCTGCCTGCTTTTCGGTCTACTGCCGTCTTTATACAACCCAATCACTCAACCAGATTATATTGTTCTTGAACTTTTCATAATTTAAATTTGCAAACAACTTTCTTAATGACATAGCTACAGCCTCCGGGACATCTTCGTCAAGATACAACTTTATCATTTCACAATGTTACTGAAAAATGTCTCGGTTTCGTTTTCTGCGATGTCTTTTTCTATCTCTTTCTGATTATCATAATAATATGAAAATGCATCATGAATTTGTGAAGGAATTAATTGGGGAAATTCTCTTATAATGTCTTCTATCGACATACCAACTTTATACCATTTGATAATAGACCATACAGGTATTCTGGTACCTTCTATTACACTTCTTCCACCACATATTCCCTTTTGTTTAACAATGTAAGGATGCCTTTTTGGTTTTTTCACCGTAAGCCCCATAAAAACCACCCTCCTTTCCAAAATTTATTCAGGTATTATTAAACCCTTTTCCCTTGCTACCTGTATAGCCTCTTCGTAACCCGCATCCACGTGCCTTGCAATTCCAATCCCCGGGTCTGCCGTTAAAACCCTTTCCAGCCTCTCATCTCTTTCTTTTGTACCATCTGCCACAATGACCATGCCGGCATGGAGGGAGTTGCCAATTCCCACACCGCCACCATGATGAAAACTCACCCAACTGGCGCCGTTTATGGCATTCAGGGCAAAGTTTATCAGCGGCCAATCGGCGACGGCGTCGCTGCCGTCCTTCATGTCCTCGGTCTCCCGATACGGGGATGCCACAGACCCACAGTCGAGGTGGTCTCTGCCGATAACTATTGGGGCTTTGACCACCCCTTTTCTCACCATGTCATTGATGATTAAGGCCATCTTGGCGCGCTCACCGTATCCCAACCAACAGATCCTGGCAGGCAGTCCCAATTGTGGCACCTTTTCTTTGGCAAGCTTTATCCACCTTACAAGCGAGGTGTCATCAGGAAAATTTTTGAGAATTGCATCATCAATCTTTTCAATATCTGCCGTTTCTCCTGACAATGCTACCCACCGGAATGGGCCTTTCCCCTGACAAAATAAAGGTCGTATAAATGCGGGTACAAAACCTGGATACCGGTATCGTCCATTCGAGTCCCTCATGGCTACACCCGCCATCTCTGCCTGTGATCTCAGATTGTTACCGTAGTCAAAACACACCGCCCCATTCCTCTGCATGGACAGAATGGCTTTCGCATGGTCGATAATGGCATCCAGCACCTTTTCCTTATAGGCACGTTTATTCCTTTCTTTAAGTTTATCGAGATACTCCACACTACCAACGGGTACATACGACATCAGATCATGTGCCGGGGTTTGATCCGTGACAACGTCTGGTATGATATTCCGTTTCAACAGTTCAGGATGGACTTCGGCGGCATTCCCCACCAGACCCACCGATAGGGGTAATTGGTTGGATTTTGCATCAAAGACCCATTGAAGCGCCTCGTCGAGGTTATCCGTCATCTTATCGCAATAACCCGCTTTCACCTTTTTCTCGATGCGTTCCCCCCGTACTTCTACACACAGAATTACTCCCTCATTCATCGTTACGGCCAGTGGCTGGGCGCCGCTCATCCCTCCCATACCTGCGGTAAGCACGAATTTGCCTTTGAGGGTTTCTGCATTAAATGCCTTTTTGGCGAGGGCGGCAAAGGTCTCGTATGTCCCCTGCAGGATGCCCTGGGTGCCGATGTAAATCCAGCTCCCCGCCGTCATTTGCCCATACATGGTGAGACCCATCTCGTCATATTTATCAAATACCTCCTGTTTAGCCCACGCGGGGACAAGGTTTGCATTGGCAATGACGACGCGCGGCGCCCATTCATGGGTTTTTGCTACATATACCGGCTTGCCTGATTGAACGCACAGGGTCTCGTCCTTTTTTAATGACTTCAGGGCATTGACAATTCTTTGATATTCCTTCCAATTCCTTGCGGCACGGCCTGCGCCACCATAGACGATGAGTTCTTCCGGCTGGATGGCCACATCGGGGTCAAGGTTGTTCATCAACATCCGCAGTGCAGCTTCAGTATCCCAGTCATTGCAAGTAAGGGTGGTGCCAGTTATCGCCTTGATAGGTGTCTGTGGTCTGAATTCGTAAAACATTGGTCGCGTCATAGATATATCCCTTATGAAATCAGGACACAGATTTTCGCAGATACACGCAGATAAATACTTTTTTTATAATCTGTGTTATCTGTGTTCGTCTGTGTCCAAAATGAAAATTCGTTTCATTATACTTCGGGTAAAAATTTCGCCAATTCCTGCATCCACTTCCAAGTTTCATTCTTTATTTCTTCGGCCTCAACTCCATCTTTAAATGAATCTTCATTGTCTTCAATAAAGCAATAAATCTTTCCTAAAAATTCTTTCAACTCGGCAACTTGTTTCAGGATATCCATTATTATTTTCCTCCGGAGATATAAAAATGTTCTGTGCAATTTTGTGGATATTAAACCATAAAAATGAAAAAAATACAAAAATATAGTCCGATAACGACTATTAAATTATACGGATAGGGTGGGCATTGCCCACGTGAGGACACGGACAAACAAATTTGTTGTTGGATTGAGTGCTCACGACGAAGCCATGCCACCCCAAATACCGCTTAAATAAAATGAAACTTCTATATACGTTTAATGGTTACTTTCTCAATGTAGAGCGACGAGCCTCGTCGCTCTACCGCCAATACTTTGAAATCTCTTGTATAATAAGCAATATCAGGCATCTAATCGAACTAACTTTTTGAAGTTGCAAAATATGGGCTCATTTGTATAATTGACCAAAGCTAATTTCTTAACAAATATTTTTTGGAGTCCAGCCATGATCGGAGGAAAACACATGTTACACAAGTATGGGTGAGCATACATACTGAAGTGGCGGTGCCATTTCCCGGTTCGGTGGATAAGGCATGGGCTCTCCATGATCCTTCCTTAGTACGTTTCTCAGAGTCGCAAGACCTTCTTTTGTCTTGCAACTCCATGTATCATTCGATAAGAAATCTAGTCTTCATCCATCTCGGCATTAATCCTCCAGGGAAAGACACCGTCATCCTTCCAATAGTTAATTGGAAACTCCCATTTCGTATCCTGCTAAAATAATCTTACATTCTTTTTTGACAGGTATATTTTGTATTTTTTGTAAATGGAGGTAAAGAATTATGGTGTCTTTATTTATTGATGGGAAAAAAGTGGAGGCTGATCCTTCACAAACAATTTTACAAGCTGCCCAAAAAAGCGGAAAAGGCAGGCTCAACGACCTCATGTACACGCCTTCAGAGGAGTTGCCCGATAATGAATACCCCTTGTATTTGACTACAGGCCGTCGTCTGTATCATTACAATAATGGTTCGATGTCGCTTCGCAATCCTGAAATACATTCAATTCGTTCGGAGGAATTTGTAGAGTTACATCCGAGCAATGCCGGGGCGCTTGGTATAAAATGCAACGATCGCGTAAGGGTGACGTCACGACGGGGTTCGTTGGAAGTAAAAGCGCTTGTTACCACACGGTCAATGCCCGGTAGCGTGTTTCTGTCTTTCCATTTCCCAGAAACTCCAACGAACGTATTGACCGGTCCCGGAGAGGACACGCTTGCGCTTACCCCTGAATATAAGGTGTGCGCCGTAAAGGTAGAGTTATGTGGAAATATTTGAAGGTAACCAATAGACCCTTTTACGCATTCTCATTGGGGAAGGGAAAGCGTCTTTGTACTCTTAAAGTTTGTTAACAAAAACAGGAGGTATTAATGGACACAGATAAATATGAAATTTTGAATAATTTAGCCCAAGCAGTAGTTGAAATGGGCGCAACTCGCGCCGCTGAGTTGGCTGCTGAGGCAGTACAGAACAAGATTGACCCTTATGAGGCCATCATAGACGGCCTTGCAAGGGGGATGGATAAGGTCAATGAGCTATTCGAGAACGAGGAATACTTTGTTCCGGAAATACTCCTCTGTGCTGATGCTATGTATGCTGGAATCGAGGTGCTCAGACCGCATCTGTCAAAGGAGAACGCGTGGAATAAGAAAAAGATAGTTATCGGTGTCGTAAAGGGTGATACCCATGACATCGGAAAGAATCTCGTAAAAATCATGCTGGATAATGCCGGGTTTGAAATGCATGATCTGGGCAGGAATGTCCCCTATGCAAAGTTTGTCGATACAGCAGGGGAGTTAAACGCTGACCTCGTTTGTCTTTCTACCCTCATGACCACAACGATGGACGGCATGCAAGTGGTTATTGAAGACCTTAAGAAAGCAGGGATAGCTTCCCGTGTTATGGTTGGCGGTGGTCCCCTATCTCCGGGATTTGCACGGAATATCGGTGCAGACGGATATGCAAAGAACGCTGCGGAGGCGGTCAGGGTTGCAAAAAACTTATTCCAGAATATCCACGTACCACTAACCTTTAAAGCTCCGGAATTCGTGAGTGTGAGAAAAAATCAGGGAGGAGAGCGATGAACTCTGCTGATGAAATGACACCAAAAGAGAGGATGCAGGCAATCCTGCAGGGGAAGAATGTCGACAGACTTCTGGTAAGTCCCCTGATCCTGAATTTTGCATCCAGAAGTCTAAACCTGAAAGTAAGGGATTTCTGTACCAATGGCAGGAATATGGGAGATGCCAATATTGTCTGCTTTAAAAAATACCGTCATGATATCGTTTATATCTTTTCTACCACCTCTACAGTGGCAGAAGCTATGGGTACCAAAATGTATTTCCCCGAAGATGATGCACCCCAGGTGGAAACCCCATTTATACGAACACGGGAAGACCTTAAGAAATTAAAGCCAGTAGATCCGGAAAAGGATGGAAGGCTTCCGGTGTACCTGGAGGCAGTAAAACGATGCGTGGAGGCCATTGGAAATGAGGTCGTTATCGTGCCTGTCATCGGGGCGCCGTTTACGACATCTGCCGCTTTACGCGGAACGGAGACCTTTATCAAAGAACTCTATACAGACCCGGAACTGATTCATACCGTGATGAAGGTTGCTACCCGGTCGGTTAAAGACCTTATCGATGCCTATGTAAAGGCAGGTGGTGTGCCGGTGACCGTTGAACCCGTGGCCACGGGTTCTATGATAAGTGAGAAACACTTTCGGGAGTTTGTCTTACCGTACCTCAAAGAGGTGTATGCGCATATCCATTCGTATGGCCTCCCTGGTGTGCTCCATATCTGTGGAAAGACAAAGAGGGTGATACAGTGCATGGCCGAGAGTGGTGCGGATATCCTGAGTATAGACAACATCGATCTCATGGAGGCCAAGGAACTGGTAGGTGATAAGGTCTGCTTGATGGGAAATGTAAGTCCTGCGGATGGCATGCTCAAAGGAAACCCGGAGATCATTGCCACTATGGTTAAGGATTGTGTAATAAAGGCCTCCGATAACCCTAAAGGATTTGTAGTGGCTACCGGCTGTGAGGTTCCTATCAAAACACCGCATGAGAATATTGTAACATTTCTTGAGGCAGGCAGAAGGTACGCACGGCTTCCGATTCATGTAAATTAGGACACGGATTTCCACAAATAAACACAGACTTATGACTGAAAAAGAAAGATTATTAAAAATCCTTCGTGGCGAGAAGGTTGATAGACCACCGGTTATCATCCCTGGTGGCATGATGACTATGGCCAGCAGAGAGATTATGGAAAGGATGAATTGCCGTTGGCCATCGGTACATAGGGACGCTGAAAAAATGGCAGCCCTTTCGGTTGCCATGCACGATGAGGCAGGGATTGAAAATCTTGGCATCCCATTCTGTATGACCGTAGAGGCCGAGGCGCTGGGCGGAGAGGTGGAGGATGGTGACGAGGTTACCGAGCCCCGTATCACAAATTATCCATTGAAATCCGTTGAAGAGTGGAGGAGTTTGAATCGGTTAAATCCTTATAAAGATGGCCGTTTGCCTACAATCCTTAAATGCACAAGCATATTGAGCCAGAAAATGCCAGATGTTTCCGTAATAGGCAATTTAGTTGGCCCTCTGAGTCTTGCAACCTCTCTGGTCGAAGCAACGGCTGTTTTTAAAGCACTCAGACAGGCACCGGAAGACGTTCACGGATTCCTCGATTTTTTGACAGAGAATAGCATCAGATATGGGGAGGCACTTATAAAAAATGGCGCGGATATTATTGTTATATCCGATCCTTCTGCAACCGGGGAAATACTTGGACCAATAATGTTTAGTGAATTTGCACTTCCGTATCTTGATAAGATGATACATCATATGCATGCCCTTGGCAAACCGGTCATCGTGCATATCTGCGGGAATGTAAGCTCTGTCTACGAACCTCTCAAAAGGCTCACTCCGGAATGCATCAGTGTGGATTCCGCAGTAAGCATAAAAGAGGCAAGGGATTCTCTTCCAGGCAAAAAGCTGATGGGTAACGTAAGTACCATACTCCTGCAAAACGGGCCTGCTAGCAAAATACAAACGGTCTCAAAAAACCTTTTAGATTTCGGTATCGATATCCTTGCCCCTGCATGCGGTCTCAGTGCCAAAACGCCCGTCAGGCATATCAAGGCCATGACAGACCAAGTGAAAATGACGTCAGGAAGCCGCAGGTTTTAACCTGCGTTTCAGACTCTTAAAATGGCAACTACTTGATGTTTGATTTGAAAGTTTACCCTGCTCGTTCCCAAACTCTGTTTCGAAAAATCAATCGGTAAAATTTCTGGTAGTTAAGCAGACATCCATGAAACAGAGTTTCATGGTAACCTGGTGTTCCCAAACGGAGTTTAGGAACAAGCGGTCAAAAGTCGCTGCCAAAGGCAGCCTAATTAAAATAAAAATCCATATACAATAAATTTATGACAGAGGGTGTTAAGATAACATTTTATCCTTCAAAGATTACAGACGTGGTACCAAAAGGGATAACGATTCTGGAGGCAGCCAGGATGCTTGGTGTCAGTATTGAAGGGCCTTGCGGTGGCACAGGCAGATGCGGGAGGGACCTGGTACAGGTAAGGACAGGTGAAACCCTCAGCACGGTACTCGCCTGCAATTCCCCTGTGATAGCAGACATTGAGGTCATCATCCCTTCGCAGGAAAAGAATGTAATGAAGATTGTTGAATGCTTTTACGCAAAGGGCGGCCGGATTTCCGAGATCAACCCTTTCGTGAGAAAAGAGGTGATGCATAATGAACATGGCCTTAGTTTCACACATGTGTATGCGAACGACGATCTTCTTTTCACGGAGAATGGCAATACAAAGAAAAAGACCTATGGAATAGCTATGGACATTGGAACAACTACGCTGGTTGCATCTCTGGTTGACCTTAATAGCGGTGAGGTATTGAACAGTTCGTCAACGCTGAATCCTTTGATATACTACGGGCACGATGTCATGTCGCGGATAAAATACTCTTCATCCCGGCAGGGCGGCCTTCTCGTGATGCACAGGGAGCTTGTCTCAGCGGTTAACCTTTTGATAAAGGTTTTGACTTCTGAAAGAAATGTCAGTCTGGAGAACGTCTATCAAATCACAGGGGCTGGCAACACGACAATGCAGCATATCTTCTTCAATAAAGAAATAAAGGGTATCGGAGAGTATCCCTATCAGGCAGAAACCCTTGATATCTGTACTGCCACAGCACAGGAACTCTTTATTGATATCCCTCCAAATGTCCCTGTAGTAACCTTTCCATGCATCTCTGCCTATGTGGGGGGTGATATTGTTTCCGGGCTTCTGGCCATTGACATAAAATCCACTGCGGTACCTGCCCTTTTCCTTGACATAGGCACCAATGGCGAGATTGCCCTTATCCTGAACGACCGCATCTTTGCATCGTCCACGGCGGCGGGACCCTGTTTTGAGGGAATGACGATAAGTGCCGGCATGAGGGCCTGTAAAGGGGCGATTGAGCACGTCAGATTTGATAACGGATTGTATCTGGATGTTATCGGTGATGGTCAGCCAAAAGGCATCTGCGGGAGCGGACTTCTGGATCTGGTGTCGGAACTCGTGAAGATTGGTCTTATAAACTCCCGGGGACGTTTGCAGGCTCCAGATAATGAAAACAGGCTGTTTACCAGGGATGGGAAACGTTTTTTCCGTTTGACGGATAACGTGTCAATATCACAGGAAGACATACGGCAGGTTCAACTGGCTAAGGCCGCCATCAGTGCCGGGGTTGAAATCCTGCTTGCCGAGTGCAACGTGAAGGCAGAGGAAATCAGGACAGTTATTATTGCAGGGGGTTTCGGGTATCACCTGAACGAAAAGAGCCTTTTCACTACTGGCCTTCTGCCTGAACTGACAAATGCGAAACTCTCTTTTGTGGGCAATTCCAGCCTGGAAGGGGCAGCAAGGATGCTCTTGGATCAAAAATTGGCAAGAGACGCCGTCCGGATTGCCAGGACTGCTCAGGTTGTGGATCTTTCCCAAATGCCGGGGTTTGAAGAAGTCTTTATCAGAAAAATGTGTTTCTAAGTTTTATGATGTATCCAGAAAACTGGGCAGATAAAAGTACCCTCTATAAGAATTGAGCTGTGTAAGGCTGGGTTGAGCAAAGCGAAACCCAACAAAGAAGATTATTCATATCCCACATTTTCATCAAATTTTTTGTGCTCACCCTTGCATTGTCTGCTTTCTATTGTATGTTATTACGGTAAAGAAGAACGTGCGGCTTGCGCTTGTGACCTGTCTGCGCTTACCTGTGCGTGACCGCACGCGGACAGGTGCATCGCACAGGCAGGTCTGCGATATTGCATTATTTTCTCGCCATATCAGGTTGTTGGGTTTCGTTCCTCAACCCAACCCACAATACTTGTTAGCCCCCCTCTTTAATCATTCTTTCATACTCATCATGAGTGCCAATCCATACCCAAATGAAATCATTACCATCTTCAACTGCGAGTGCTCTGTGATTCGTTCCAGCCTGTACTGACCAAAACTTACCAACTTTTTTAAAACGAAGGGCCGGATGTGAAGGATTAATTTTAAGCAGATCGAAGTTCTTTTTCGATATTTTTTTAACAGGTTCTGGAAGGTTCTCAAAGCATTTCCAGAAACGGGCTGTTGTCCGATGCATCTAAAGTTCCTTGAGCTTTCCCTTAGCTTTTTCTTCAAGGGCTTCCCTGATCAGAAAATCCAGTTTTCCTGCCTCTGAATCGACTTCAATCTGTCTATCCCATTTCTCCCAATCCTTTTCAGAAAACCACTTTCTAAGGCGAGCGTATTCCTCTTCTGAGAGAGATTCAATTACTGCCTCGATTTCCTCTACTTTTGACATATCTGCTCTACCCCTTTCTATAAGTCCTTTAAATTTGTTTTTAGCACCGCCAATAATTTTTCCGACAAGAATATCTGTATTTCCATTCATTCTGGTGGCACCATTTACAATGAGATCTAATTCAGCCAGGTAGGGATGACATTGCCCTGCCAAAATATTATTCACCAAAATCTGCATCGGTTATCTCACCCATTTCATCTCCACCCCATTCTGGAGGATAAAACCCATTTCTCACAAACCGGTGAAACGTCGAATACGGCCAGTCCTTCACACGTTTTACCAATCCATGCTTTACCGGGTTAAAATGGAGATAATCCATATGTTTTCTGAAATCATCTTCATCACGAATCATATGTTCCCAAAAACGCCTTTGCCAGATCGTTGCTTCGCGGTATTTCCGTTTTGAATCGGTCATCCATTCGTTACGATGAAACAGGCTTTTAGCCCTTTTTGAAAATCCTGACTTAATCATGCCCCAGCGTTTGGAATAATCGCCGTCGTTTTCCGGAAGAGTCCATATACAATGGATATGATCAGGCAGCAGCACCCATCCACAAATCGTAAATGGACGTAATGGACGTAATTGCCGCACCTCATTAATTACGGCACGGAGAATTTGCCTGCTCTTCGGAATCACCAGGATTTCTCGCCGTTTGTAGGTGACCACCGTAAAGAAATAAGTTATGCCCGGTATCCGTATCCTTCGATAATTTGACATACGTGTCCATTTTCTATTCGCGCATTTTTATGATAGGGTGGGCATTGCCCACCATAATCAACCCCGCGGTTCCAAAGCAGCAGGCACCCGAATATTTAACGCAGATGCCATACACACACCACCCCAATTACCGATCATTCGTCAAAACCATTTCGATCCATTTCCCGTTTTCACGAGGCATGTCCTTCATGCAGAATCCACCCCGATTGCTCAATTTTTTGGTAGGCGGTGCCTACCCTACCTTGCTGATTGAACTTGTACAATTTGCATTCTAAGTTTCTCAGCTAACAATGAGAATAATACCAATGTCTCCTGCTCATTGGTGGGAATATAGATAAGTGGTAGATTTATTCTTAGCTTCTTTCGATTTCGTTTGGTTTGTGTAATATCTTTTCTATTCTTGAATTCTTGTTTAAAAGTGAGATCTGACGAGTGATGCAATAAAATATATTGTTTTGCTTTTACCCATGAACCGAAACAGCGCTCTACAGGACCCCTTGATATTTGGGCATGAGCACTGAAAACAGGACGAGACGGAAATCGACCCAGTTTGTTTGCTACCCGAATTAGCTCCGAAATAATCTCTTGCTTTGGGATATCATTTCGAGGAGACTTCTTAGTAGGATTTGGAAGAAGACCTGCCGCTTCAACTGCATTGTTCCACGTACCAAATTGATTTAGAACGCAATCAGCGCCATGCTTTGTGCTTTGCCGTTGCCACTCAACAATAGTGGGAGTATGTCCTAAGCTCTTAGCTAATTGCCGTATTTTCGGCGATGATCGAATCTTTCAGGTCTTTTTTGTCATACTCGTGCATGGGCATCCCCAAGATTATGCAAGCATAACGATGAAAATCAGCCGTCGCGTTTTTTGCAACCGGCTGGATTTAATTGTTATGTAAAGCCTACGGAAATACTTTGTAGATATCTTTACGATGTGCAATACGTTGACAAGCAATAACCTGTTTATCTTTATCTATTGTGATGCCTATCCTATAATTTCCCACGCGGATTTTATATTTATCCGGATAACCTGTCATTCGTTCAACATATCCGCGTTCAAAAGGATTGGAAGAAGGTAGTTCATTAAAAACTATTTCCTCAGCCTTAGTTTGTATTTCCTTGGATAACTTGACGAGTTCTTTAAGAAAACGTTTTGTATATTCAACTTTCCACATTCTGTTTCAATGATTGATAATATTTTTTTGCATCTTCAAAGGTAACTCGCTCATCACTTTTTACCTCGTCCATTAATTTTGATAATCCGTAATTTTCTATTATCTCCTCCAAACGATCAAATTCCTCAATCGGTATCTGAACAGCAACCGGCTTACTGTTTTCATCAATTACTATTTTTTTGTGAAGCTCCAACATAAAAGCCTCCTGATTTCCGATTATTTCATTTATTTTATCATATAACATTTGATAGGAAATTACTTTTACTTTAAAATAGATGATAATACAAAAACGAAGAAGAATGCAAGCTTTTTTGGTTTTTTTTCTAGGGAAAGAACGGGGGGGGCGAATCGTTCCAGGTTGCCCGGGAATCGGTGTTTTAGCAAATTCTTGTGTCATGTTCACCCTGGATTTCCATAAGCACCCTGGTACTTTTATCGAGTGGAGTAAGTTCCTCAATCTCCTTTTTGCTTCCGGCCCCCAGGGTTTCAAACTTTCGTACGGAGGGGAGTACGCGACCTTCGAAGGATGCTACAGCGGAGTTGAATGCCTCTACTGCCTTTCCAAGAGAGCCACCGAGTCTCGCAAGATGTTCAACCATGGTGGCGACACGTTCGTGGAGTTCCTGCCCAAGCTCACTGATTTTTCTGGTGTTCTCTGACATCTGTTCCTGCCGCCAGCCATAATACACAGCGCGCAGGAGAGCGATCAGGGTCGTTGGTGTCGCCAGGATGACCTGCTGTTTAGCGCCCTCTTCAATCAGTGCGGGATCCAACTCGAGGGCTGCACTGAAAAACATCTCGCCGGGAAGAAAAAGGACAACAAATTCCGGTGTAGGCTGGAATTGATCCCAATAGGATTTTGCGCTCAGTCTTGTCATGTGAGACCGGATCTGTTGTGCATGGCTCCTGAGTTTTGACAAACGCTGTTCATCGTTTGCGGATTCTAAGGCATCGAGATACGCCAAAAGCGGTGCCTTTGCGTCAATCACAATATTTTTGCCCCCGGGCAGCCGTACGAGCATATCGGGACGCAACCGGCCATCCTCTGTAGTTACCGTTTGCTGCCGGTGGAAATCGCAATATTCCAGCATGCCGGCGATCTCGACTACCCGCTTGAGCTGTATTTCTCCCCAGTGACCTCGCACCGTCGGTGTCCGGAGGGCCTTGACCAGATTGCCTGTCTCGGACTGTAACTTCTCCTGTGTATAAATAAGGGACTTGACCTGTTCGGTCAGGCTTCCGTACGCCTGCTGGCGTGTTTTTTCCAATTCCTGGATCTGGGTGTCTACCTTCTCCAAGGACTGCTTGATGGGCGTAACGAGTTGTTCAACAGCCTTCTGCCTCTGTTCGAGATCTCCCTTTGCCTCGGTTTGGTATTTTTCCAGGGTAATTTTTGCCAGTTCCAGGAAGGATTGGTTATTACTTCTCAGCGCTTCTGATGAGAGTGCCTTAAAGGCGTCGCCCAGCTTCAGTGTAGCATGATTAAGGATGTCCAGTTTTTCATAAGCTGCCTTACGCTCGTGTTCAAGTGTGGTCTCCAGCCGCACGATTACCTGATTGAGATGAGAAATTGTTTCGCTCTTCAGGCAAAGGTCAGCCCGTGCAGTTTCCAGATCCTGCAGAGTTGCACTACATCGTTCGTTGAGTGCTGCAATGCGTGTCCTGCAGAGCAGCCAGGTGACAGCGGTCCCCACAAAACCCCCGGTAACCAGTGCGACAATTAACCAATGAATTTCCATAAGATTTTATTCAACCGTTACACTCTTGGCAAGATTCCTCGGTTTATCAACATCACACCCCCGCATGACTGCCATGTGATAGGCCATTAATTGCAGGGGTATTACGGAAAGAATGGGTGTCAGACAGTCGGAGGTCTTGGGTATATAAAAGACATGATCGACCTTTTCCAGAATCTGATCGTCTCCCTCTGTTGCAATTGCAATCAGCCTTCCACCCCTGGATCTGACCTCTGCAATATTACTTAAAATCTTTCCGTAGACACTATCTTTTGTAGCGATAAAGACCACGGGCATATCCTTGTTAATGAGTGCAATAGGACCATGCTTCATCTCTGCCGCGGGATAGCCCTCGGCATGAATATAGGATATTTCCTTGAGTTTCAATGCTCCCTCAAGCGCCACAGGGTAGTTGTACCCTCTCCCCAGATAAAGGACGTTTTCACTATCTTTATATATCCTTGCAAGTTCCACAATCCTCTCTTCCATAGTGAGAATAGCCTGCACCTTGTCAGGTATTGATTGGATGACCCTGATCATATCGGAAGGTATCGGGTTGCGGGGATACTTCAGATTCATCATATAAAGGGTAAACAGATAGAGAACGGTAATCTGCGCGGTAAATGCCTTGGTTGATGCAACCCCTATCTCTGGACCAATATGTAAATAAATCCCGCAATCAGCCTCCCTGGCTATAGTACTGCCAACAACATTACAGATAGAAAGCAGCCTGGCGCCTTTGTGCCGGGCCTCCCGCATTGCCGCCAGGGTATCTGCCGTTTCACCGGACTGGCTTATGGCGATTACCACTGTACCTTCTTCAATCACGGAATTCCGGTATCGGAATTCTGAGGCATATTCCACCTCAACGGGTACGCGTGCCAGTTCTTCCAGCATATATTCAGCCACAAGCCCTGCGTGCCAGGAGGTACCGCAAGCGACAACAACGATACGTTTCGCCTCACGGAGTTCCTTTTCACAACTCATCAATCCCCCCAGTTTTATTAAACCACCCGAACTCTCAATCCTTCCCCGCATCGCATTCCGCAATGCCTGTGGTTGCTCATGAATCTCTTTGAGCATAAAATGCTCATGGCCACCCTTCTCAATCATATCAATATTCCACAGTACCTCTTCAACTTTTTTGTATGTGGGGATATTTTGAATGGTCTTGGTTTTGTAATCGTCCAAAGTAAGAATGGTAACCTCGTTATCGTCCAGGTATGCCACATCCCTCGTATGCTCCAGTGAGGCGGAAACATCTGAGGTGATAAAATACTCCTGACTTCCAATCCCTAGTACAAGAGGCGATCCTTTCCTGGCTGCCACAATTTTCTGCGGGTCTTTCGCAGAGATTACTGCAATTCCATAGGTACCCTCTACCTCTTTCAGCGCCTTCATAACTGCCGTTTCAAGGTTACCCTGAAAATATTTTTCAATGAGATGCGCCAACACCTCGGTATCTGTTTCACTCCTGAAGATGTGACCTTCCTGTTCTAACCTTGATTTTAAATAATCATAATTCTCGATAATTCCGTTATGGACCACGGCAATTTCGCTATGACAATCTACATGAGGATGGGCATTCTCCATGGTAGGGGCACCATGCGTTGCCCACCGGGTGTGGACAATTCCCACGTGTGTGTTAAATTTGTTCCCGTCAAGCTTCTTTTTCAGCTCTGCAACCTTACCCACAGCCTTTTCACACTTCAAGATACCATTCTCAATATATGCAATCCCGGAGGAATCATAGCCGCGATATTCGAGCCTTTTAATACCATCCAAAAGCACCTTAACAGCCTCATTAGGTCCAATATATCCCACAATTCCACACATATGTTTGTCCCTCAAAATTATTGTGATGTTTTCACAAGTCTTTTCATTGCATTATACATTTCCGGTAATTTTTTGATTAATATCTGGATACGTTTTTCTTCGGTAATGGGCTTGGCCGGAGACCCCCACACAACAGCACCTGTTTTCAGGCTCCTGTAAACATTCGACCCTCCGCCAATAATGCAGTTATCGCCTATCGACACATGATCCGTAATGCCGACATCTTCTGCAATCAGGACGTTCTTCCCGATTTTGGTACTCCCTGCAATCTTGGCATATGCAATGAGCATGGCATTGTCTCCGATGGTGACGTTGTGGGCAATATGGGAATGATTGTCTATCTTTACTCCGTTTCCAATAATGGTTGCATCAAGTGCAGCGCGGCATATTGTTACCATAGCTCCGATTTCTACATCATCTCCTATTTCAACAATTCCAACCTGTGGTATCTTGACGTGTCTTTTCTCTATCTGAAGGTAGCCAAATCCATCGTCTCCGATAACGCTGTTACAATGGATAATAGCTCGTTTACCGATGACAACATTTTCTCTGATAGAAACATTGGCATAGATGATGGAGTCATCTCCGATGGAACTCTCCCTGCCAATAAATGTGTTTGGATAAACGGCAACACGGTCTCCAATCTTTGCACCGTCTTCAATAACAACATGCGCCCCGATGGAAACATCCTTTCCTAAGCTGACTTCCTTACCGATGATTACCGTGGAATGAATACCAACCTGGCGCATATATCTTTCTTTTGCCACGACTTCCATAAATTTCGTAAAGGCAAGGTATGGATTTTCTATGACGATTTGAGGTTTTTTGAGTTGCAATATCTCGCGGTGTGTTACTATTGCAGATGCGACAGACATCAAGGCCTGCGGGACCAATGGGTCATTCCTGATAAAGGTTATATCCCCTTCTTTTGCAACTTCAACGCTGGCAATGCCCGTGATAACGATGTCCCCATCGCCAATTATTTTCCCGCCAATAATGGAGTGAATTTCATTCAGGGTAAATTTCATACATCCGGACTATGGTATTTTAATAAATGCCATATACTTGTAATGTATCATAAATCCAGGCATCTGTAAATCTTTGATTTAAAGAGAAGTGAAAAAAAGGATTTGGAAAACGGTGGAAAAATAGTTGGAGCTACAGGATGATTCCGTTTCGGATTCTTCCCTGCTTAGACTTGTCCGAGGACGATGCTGGCATTGTGTCCGCCAAAACCGAATGAATTGGAAAGGGACTTCCTGACCTTCTTCTCACGGGCTGTATTGGGAACAAAATCCAATCCTGAGCATTCGGGATCCGGTATCTCATAATTGATCGTTGGGGGAACAACCCCTTCCTTTATTACCATGGCACAGATGATTACCTCAACGCTTCCCGAAGCCCCGAGTTGATGCCCCAGCATAGACTTTGTCGAACTAACGGGGATTTTGGAAACATACTGCCCAAAGACCTTCTTTACGGCCTTCATTTCGATGTTGTCGCCAATAGGGGTTGATGTAGCATGAGCATTAATGTAATCTATTTCTTCCGGGTTACACCGGGCGTCTTTCAGGGCGCTTGTCATGCACCGCATAGCTCCATCGCCGTTGGGCTCAGGCGCTGCAATATGATATGCGTCTGAATTAAGGCCATAACCGAGCACTTCTGCATAGATATTTGCACCTCTTTTTTTTGCTACCTCAAATTCTTCAATCACAACAACACCTGCCCCTTCGGAAAGGACGAAACCATCCCTTTCCTTATCAAAAGGACGGCTTGCCCTTTGCGGTTCATCATTGCGGGTAGAGAGTGCCTTCATAGCGCTAAAACCACCGAGGGCCAAAGGAGTAACTACGGCCTCAGAACTTCCTGCAATCATAATATCCGCATCTCCTCTCTGGATCATGCGGACAGCCTCCCCTATGGCATTGACTCCCGTGGTACATGCTGTCACCAGAGAATAATTAGGCCCCTTGAGTCCGAATCGTATTGCCACCTGTGCCGGAGCAGCATTAACCATCAATTTAGGAATCAGAAAGGGGGATATCCGCGAAGGCCCCTTTTTTAAAAGGATTTCATGCTGCGCTTCAAGTTCTATCAAACCACCCATGCCAGAACCTATGATAACTCCCACTTTTGTTTTATCGAAACCATCAAAATCGAGTCCGGCATCTTTCACGGCATGGATAGAAGCAACTATAGCAAACTGAGAGAAGCGGTCAAGCCGCCTTGCCTCTTTGACACCAAACCACGGAACAGGGTCAAAATCGCTGACTTCTCCTCCAAAATGGACATCAAAAGCGGATGTATCAAAAGAGGTAATGGGTTTTATTCCGCTTTTCCCTTCGCACAATGCCGACCAGATCTGGTTTTTTTCCTGACCTAAGGACGTAAGTGCACCCACGCCGGTAATAACGACCCTTCGCCGTTCCTGCATTTATTTGTGTTCCTCAATGTATTTAATAGCATCTCCCACAGTCCTTATCTTCTCTGCATCCTCATCGGGAATGTTCATATCAAAGGCATCTTCAAATTCCATGATCAGTTCCACGGTATCCAGAGAATCGGCTCCCAGATCATTGATAAAAGACGTCTCTCTCGTAATCTGCTCAGCCTTAACTCCCATTTGTTTTGTAATAATTTCTTTAACCTTATCTTCAACTGCTGACACGGTTTACCTCCTTATCCTAAAATTAGTTCAATTTTACCACCTTTTCAAAGGCCTCTACTGTGTCAATATTTTTGATTTCCTGAGTAGAGTCAATCCTCTTCATGAGTCCCGACAAAGTCTTGCCGGGACCGATCTCATAAAACTGATTAAATCCGTTTTGTATCAGCACTGAGACCGACTGATGCCACCGTACCGGACTATTTAACTGTTTTGCAAGGGATGCCTTTATTTCGCCCGGCTCTCTCACGTATCTTGCATGAATGTTTGCTACAACGGGAATCTCCGGCTTCACAATCGGCGTGGCTTCCAGTTCCTTTGCAAGTCTATTACTCGCGGGGTTCATTAAGTCAGAATGAAATGCCCCATCGACCTTCAAAGGAACAACCATTTTTGCTCCCCGTTCCTTTGCCAGAACGGATGCCTTTTCTAACAGGGGCTTTTCGCCTGAGATAACAACCTGACCCGGACTATTATAATTTGCAGCACAGATAATCCCCAACGGCCTCATCTCGGCGCAAAGCTGTTCTACTTTTTCGTCTTCTAAACCAATAAGAGAAACCATTCCGCCGGGATTTGCATTACAGGCTTCCTGCATAAACATCCCCCGTTTATGCACTAACCCCACGGCATCCTTAAAGGCCATCGAGCCGGCAGCCACATGGGCTGTGTATTCTCCCAGACTCAACCCTGCTGCCGCAAGAAACGTATTTTCCCGAATTACCGAATTTCTTTTTAAAACTTCCAGTATCGCCAAACTATTAACGAATATGGCCGGCTGGCAAACAGAGGTCTTATTTAGCTCCTCCTGCCTCCCGTGGAAGCACAGTTCTGCAATATCAAATCCCAGAATCTCACTCGCCTGATTGAATATCTCTCGAGATTCTTTG
Organism: Candidatus Brocadia sp.; assembly: GCA_011525665.1. Taxonomy (GTDB): domain Bacteria; phylum Planctomycetota; class Brocadiia; order Brocadiales; family Brocadiaceae; genus Brocadia. The sequence continues at coordinate 9,868 of WYAU01000097.1, read as the reverse complement.
AAATGGGTATAAAAATCCTTACCCATTCCCACATATTGCGCACCCTGGCCGGGAAAAAGCAACGCCGTCTTTCGCATGTCCTCTACCATCGAATGACTGAAGACCCCCACGTTAATCCCCCTCCAAACGCAACGAGCATAACAATATCGCCTTTGGAGAGACGACCTTCCTTTCTTGCCTCATCAATTGCGATGGGAATGGAGGCAGAGGATGTATTCCCGTATTTATCAATATTCACAAACGCCTTTTCCATGGGTAAACCGAGCTTTTCCATCGTAGCTTCAATAATTCGCAGATTGCTCTGATGAGGGATAATTAAGTCGATATCCTCAAGACTGAGGCCATTCTTATTCACCGTGTCGAGAATCAAGTTCGTTATATTATTAATCGCCAGTTTGAATACCTCTTTGCCTTTAAATTGAATATAATGTGTCCTTTGTTGAACAGATTCCAGAGAGGCAGGGTTCCTCGCCCCCCCGCCGGGCATAATAAGTATATCAGACTGCGAACCATCTGCAGCAAGGCTCGTGGAAAGAATCTCGTGTTTCGCGCGGCTTTTTTGGATAATGACAGCCCCTGCGCCATCTCCGAAGAGCACACAGGTTGTACGGTCCGTATAATCGGTAATCTTTGATAAACACTCGGCCCCCACCACAAGGACGGTTTCCATTGCCCCGGAATTTACAAAACTTTGCCCAATAGACATTGCATAGATAAACCCGGCGCACGCCGCCAATATGTCAAACGCGCTTGCCCTGCTTGCGCCGATTTTTTGCTGGATAAAACATGAAGTCGAAGGAAAGATGTGATCGGGTGTAATTGTTGAGGTAATGATCATATCTACATCCCCGGGAGAAACCCCGGCATCTTCCATTGCCCTCACTGATGCCTGGGTGGCAAGATCAGACGTTATCTGGCCATTTTCGACGATGCGACGCTCTTTTATCCCTGTTCGCTGAACAATCCAATCATCGCTGGTATCGACCATCTTTTCCAAATCGTAGTTTGTGAGAACCTTGCCCGGCAGGTAGGATCCTATCCCTGTAATAGATGCCCGTTGATTCTGTTGCATGTATAATTCTTAATTGCCCAGAGGAGATTAATAGGTGGCTAATCGGTTACGTGACATTTGCCGCAGGCGCACTGGCCTTATCCAGCTCGGAGATAATATGCTCGTTGACTTTGTTTTTCGATAATTGCAATGCAACCCGTATGGCATTTTGGATAGCCTTGGAATCAGACCTGCCGTGGCATATGATACAGACGCCGTTGACACCCAGCAAAGGAACACCGCCGTACTCGGTAAAGTCCATTTTAGCCCTCAAGGGACCAAAGGCCGGTTTACATAAAAAAAGGCCCACCTTCGTCCAGAAGCCCTTCATTGCTTCCGCCTTGATCGTGGACAGAATGCCCATGGAAAGCCCTTCCCCGAATTTCAACAAAACATTCCCCACGAAACCTTCGCAAACAACGATGTCGGCCTTACCATCGAATATTTCGCGACCTTCTACATTTCCTACAAAATTTAAATCTGAATCAGAAAGAAGGCCAAACGTTTCTTTCGCAAGATCATTCCCCTTTGCATCTTCTTCACCAATATTCAGAAGCCCGACCCGAGGATTTTTGATGCCGAAGATATGCTTGCTAAATATCGTCGCCATGACACCATATTGGAAGAGGTGCACGGGTTTACAGGCAATGTTTGCTCCTACATCAATAACCAAACACGCTCCGGATCGCGTGGGGAATGGAGCGGCAATACCCGGACGTCTTACCCCTTTCAGAGTCCGCAAATGCAGAGTCGCTGCCGCTACCGTGGCGCCTGTGTGACCGGCACTCACCACTGCCGCTGCTTCCCGTTTTGCAACAAGTTCAACACTTCGCGTGATTGATGAATTAATTTTCTGGCGTATGGAACTGGTTGCAGGATCATCCATACCGACCACCTGGGGTGCATGATGAATGGTAACATTCCGCGGAGTTGTTCCGCAAGAAGTTAGTTCACGATGTATTGCCTTTTCGTCGCCAACCAGTAAAATCTCGTCATCCGGAAATTGTTGTGATGCCCTGACCGCGCCCTTAACAACTTCATGCGGCGCCTTATCCCCCCCCATAGCATCTACCGCAACTCTCATAGATTTACCTTCCAACAGAAATGACCTGTCTCCCTCGGTAATATCCGCAGTTGTGACAAACCGTATGTGGCTGATTTATCTGTTTGCAATGTGAGCAAATATAACGCTTTGAGCGTACGCCGGTTCCTTTTCCTATGTTTTCGGCAAGGGGAATAACGGGCGGAGTTAATTTATCGTGCGTACGTCTTTTGCGGGTTCTCGAATTCGAAAACCTTCTCTTTGGATTAGGCATTTATCACCTCTCTAAAGACCCGAATATAAATATATTATTTTGCATCGATTATCATCACACAATATGTTTTATGCATGTAACTTTCAAACCAAAAATTTTATATAGAGATACCATTATTGTCAAGGAAAAACCTACAGGCAAATCTACCGGCAATCTGTTAAAATCCGCCACCCGCCCCCTCTCCTTCTCCATGGAGGGGCAAGGAGAGCGACATGACAAACTTATACACCCTTTAATCCCCAGTCTATTCGAGAGGGAATCGCGGAAGGGTGAAATTTCTTATCATAAAATTAAACATCCGGCAACGTCTGCACTGTTACGCAGGCAAAACAACTCCATCCAGTATTTTTTTGCTTAATAACTCTGCCGCAAAGCCAAGCGCCTCATCTAATTTTTCCACCCACTGCCCTCCTGCCTGTGCCATATCAGGTCTGCCACCGCCCCCACCGCCAACCACTTTCGCCACTTCCTTTGAGATGGCCCCCGCATGCAGACCGCGTTTAACCAGACCGGGACTCAAGGCGGCGACTATTGTCACTCGTCCATCCTGCACAGTTCCCAATACAATAGCCATATCCTTGGCAGATTTCATCAGTGCGTCTATTGTTTTTCTTAAATCGTCCGTGGTCGCATCTTCTAATTTTCTGGTAATAATTTTTACCCCGGAAACATCCCTGGCGTCCCCGAGAAAAGAATCAATCTTGCCACTGATCTCTTTTTGTTTTATCCTATGGACTTCTTTGTGGAGATTTTTTAATTCATGCAATAATTCCTGAGCTTTTGCGATCAGCTTATCCTCGCTGGTGTTCAGGATACTGCATACCTCCTGAATAATTTTTTCTTTTTCCCTGTTCCTGTTTAATGCCGCCATACCCGTCACCGCTTCAATCCTCCGGACTCCCGCCGCGACGGAGGATTCCCCGATAATTCTAAACAACCCCACTTCTCCCGAATAATTTACATGCGTCCCGCCGCACAGTTCTTTGCTGAAATCACCAATTGAGGCCATCCTGACCACTTCTCCGTATTTTTCTCCAAACAGGGCCATAGCACCGGCATTCTTTGCCTCCTGGATAGGTAATTCTTTTACCACCACTGGCACATTTTCCAGGATTATCTCATTAACCATATCTTCGATTCGCATTATTTCTTCTTTTGTTAAACTGGAGAAATGGTGAAAATCAAAGCGCAGGCGATCGGGTGCTACAGAGGAACCTGCCTGTTCTGCATGTTGGCCAACCACTTTTCGCAAGACATAATGGAGAATATGCGTTGCCGAATGGTTTCGCCGGATGGAGTCCCTTCGCTGGACGTCAATTCTGGCGTGAACCAAACTGCCTGTCCTTAGCTCCCCTTTTACAACTTTTCCTGCATGGAGGATAAAATCATTGTTCTTTTTGGTGTCCGTAATGAGGACGCGATCCCCATCTGCTTCCAAAACACCGGTATCACCTATTTGCCCGCCTGATTCACCATAAAAAGGTGTCTGATCCAATATCACTGTAACATCACTCCCTGCCTTAGCCACATCAGCCAGATGATCATTTTGGATAATGGCAATCACCCTGCCTTCGCATTCATATTTCGTATAACCCAGAAATTCCGTACCTTTTGAAATATCTTTAATCTTGCTCAACGGGCCCGTATCAAAGACCTGGCCTGTCATTTGAGATGATGTCCTCGCCTGTAGCCGCTGCTTTTTAAGTTCGTCCTCAAAACCATCCTTATCCACAGAGAATCCCTTTTCCTGGAGGATCGATTCGGTCATATCTAAAGGAAAACCATAGGTATCGTACAATTTAAAGGCTTCTTGCCCGGAAAGAATTCTTTGGCTGCTTTTCTGCAGAGTTTCCATTAATTCTTTCAATCGAGCTGTCCCCAGTTCAAGAGTTTCGTGAAATTTCTCTTCTTCGCTTTTCACAATCCGGGCAATATTCTCCCTGCGCTGCGTAATATCGGGATAATATTCCTGCATCACGTTGCTTACAATAGGAACCAGTTTATATAAAAAGCAATCTTTCACTCCTAATTGTGCGCCATCCCGTATGGCACGCCGCAACAACCGCCTCTCGACATATCCGCGCCCTTCATTGCCGGGCAGGACACCGTCAGAAATGCAAAATATGCACGCCTTCACATGGTCGGCAATGCGTCGCATAAGCACTGCATGATCCCCTTGCCCGTTATATTTTAACTGTGTAATTTCCTCCAGGGCTTTAATAATAGGATGGAAGATGTCGATATCGAAGTTGGTTGGCACCCCTTGCATGACACGCGCCATCCTCTCCAGCCCCATACCCGTATCCACATTCCTGTTGGGCAATGACACCAGATTGCCACCTTCTGTGCGGTCATATTGCGTAAACACGAGATTCCATATTTCCACATACCGGCCACAATCGCAGGCAGGCTCACATTCTTTTCGGCCGCAACCAATTTTTTCACCCTGATCATAAAATATCTCGGAGCACGGACCACAGGGTCCATTAGGCCCTAACAGGGGAGCATTCGCCGGCCAAAAGTTGTCCTTTTCGCCATACCGATAAATCTTTGACCGGGGGACACCAATGTGCTTTTCCCAGATACCATACGACTCCTGATCATCCTTATAAACGCTTACGCTCAGACGTTCCTCCGGAATTTTTAACTCCTGCACCAGAAATTCCCACGCCCATTCAATGGTCTCCTTCTTAAAATAATCCCCAAAGGAAAAATTCCCCAGCATCTCAAAAAATGTATGATGGGAGGCCGTTTTCCCCACGTTGTCAATATCCCCCGTACGGAGACATTTCTGGCAGGTAGTGGCCTTTTTGAAATTCAAATTTCCCTTCCCCAGAAACATATCTTTAAATTGATTCATCCCCGCACCGGTAAAGAGGAGCGTGGGATCATTCTGCGGGACCAGCGAGTCGCTGGGCCAGATTACGTGAGATTTTTTTTCAAAAAATTTCAGAAATTTATTACGAATGTCGTTCGTCTTCATAGATAACTTACATGCGGACATTGTTTCCGAATCACGTGTAAATTTGAAATTCCTCTGTTGTAATCAGATTACTTCTCACCCTTTTTTGAGGCAGGCTCAGCCTTCGCTTTTTCAGGCGTTTTTTCAGGGGGTTTTTCACCGATCAATTCTGGTTTTATCTTTTTTAGGATGGCATGCTCAATTTCTTTCATTAATTCAGGTTTTCCCTCGATAAACTGCCTGGAATTTTCTCTTCCCTGCCCCAATCGGATTTCACCATAAGAAAACCATGTGCCTGACTTGTCCACGATTTGGTGCTCGACCCCCAGGTCAATAATATCTCCCGCGCGCGATATACCCGTATTGTACAAAATATCAAATTCCGCCTTCTTAAAAGGCGCCGCAACCTTATTTTTAGCGATAGTCGCACGCACCCGATTTCCAATAGCCACTTCACCGTCTTTTATACTGCCGATTCTCCGGATATCGATGCGCACCGAGGCATAAAATTTCAATGCCCTGCCGCCTGGGGTTGTTTCCGGATTCCCCCCGTACATAACGCCGATCTTCTCACGAATCTGGTTGATAAAAATCACACAGGTCTGAGACTTTGAAATACAACCCGTCAACTTCCTCAACGCCTGAGACATCAGCCGTGCCTGCAATCCCACGTGCGCATCGCCCATTTCCCCTTCAATCTCCGCGCGGGGCACAAGGGCCGCCACCGAATCAATCGCAACGATATCCACCGCATTGCTCCTCACCAACAATTCCGCAATCTCAAGCGCCTGCTCCCCGGTATCAGGCTGGTTGACCATGAGATTATTTAAATCTACCCCTAATTTTCTGGCATAATCTGGGTCTAAAGCGTGTTCAGCGTCAATAAAGGCAGCACTACCTCCCGCCTTTTGGGCATTGGCAATAATATGGAGGGTCAGGGTGGTTTTCCCCGAAGATTCCGGACCGAATATTTCCACGATCCTTCCGCGCGGGATACCCCCCACACCGAGCGCAATGTCAAGAGACAATGCCCCGGTCGAGATTACAGGAACGTCCACCCTCGTCTCACCGCCCAGCTTCATGATCGTTCCTTTCCCGTACTGCTTCTCTATCTGTGAGATTGCCCTTTCTAAAGCTTGCTGCCGTTTTTCCTGATCTGCATCTTCTGGCTTGAATATCATAAATTCACCCATACAAAAAGTCACACTTACGAAACCAAATCAACACTCTGCAACTTCGTATATATGGGCCCCCCCGGCGAAAGGTCGCTCTTCATTAAAACCACCCGTGTTACATGTTCTGAGCCAAAATCAAACCCATTGTACGAATTCAGACTTTCTACTAGCCTTCTTACGTTTCTACGCGTTTTGATACGCCCCAGCGTCAGGTGAGGATTAAATTTACGGCCCTCGCGTCCCACACCCAGCGCAACTAATTGATTGTCCAATCTTTCATGGATTTTTACCAAAACTCCACCTGTATCTCTCACGTCAGCAAAAATAACCCGCGGATTTTTTTCCGTCGGTAAAGTACCCACACCTGCATAACGAAGATCAAACGGCTTTATATGGGTCAGAGAATCTTTTATTATGCTGGTAACGGCATCAATTTTTTCTTCGTCAATATAACCAATAAACTTTAGAGTAATATGGAGATTCTCAGGGGCTACCCATCCTGCATCTGCATCCACCTTTTTAAGTTCATCTTGAAACTCTGCTAATTTTTTTCTGATTTCCCCGGTAATTTCAACTGCAATAAAAAGCCTTACATCCATTATAATAAATAGTCCTGGCAACTCAAAAGGCATGAAACCACAGATGACACAGTATAGTTATATAAAAACCTGTGAAATCTGCAGAATCTGGTTAGAAAATTTTCATTAAGCGACGCCGTGATATTTCGGTGTGTCCCCACTCCGAAACGTCTGTACATTTCCCTGTTATTTTGTTTCGGTGAGAGGACTCACCGAAACATCAAAAATCCCCCTTAACAAAGAGGGCAAAGGGGATTACAAAAACTTGCAAAAAAGAAGTTTTTACACAGTAATACTATAAGGCAGTTGATCTCATTACCGCTGACGTTTCACACAGATTTTTTATGGCGCAGTCAAGCCTTTTTAGGTTTTTTTCCTTTCCCAATAGCTCCATGGTTTCAAAAACACCAGCACTCACACTCTTTCCCGTAATGGCCACCCTCATGGGCTGTGCAAGCCTGGAAAATCCAACACCAAGCTTTTCGGTCAATGCCCGCAGGGAGTCTTCCAGCGTTTTTTTATCAAAAGTATCTATCCGGGAAATAACCGAGTACGCCTCTTTTAATAACTCACCAACCCCTTCCTTTTTGAGGAATTTGTTTACAGCAGCCAGATCGTATTCGATCGTATCGGTAAAAAAGAACCTTGTCTGGTTAAGCAAATCCTGAAAGGTCTTGAACCGTTCGTGATACAGTTTCACGAAATCAGACAGCCACCCCGGTGTGATTTTTGACATATCAACGCCCGACTTTTCAAAAAAACTCTGCACCTGGGGTATTAACTGCTCAACAGGGGTATTTTTGATATACTGACCGTTCATCCAATCCAGTTTTATGTTGTTGAATTGTGCGCTCGTCTTATTTGCGCGCTTTAAGGTAAACTTCTCAATCATTTCCGGAATCGATATGATCTCCTGATCGTTTCCGGGTGACCACCCCAGCAGGGCAAGAAAATTTACCAGGGCGTGCGGCAAATAGCCCTTGTCCCGATACTCAGTAACAGAGGTTGCCCCATGACGCTTGCTCAACCTCGACCCGTCTTCCCCTAGGATCATTGGGATATGGGCAAATTCCGGCATTTTAAACCCAAAGGCCTTGTAGAGGCCTATTTGTTTTGGGGTATTCGATATGTGGTCATCTCCCCGGATAATATGGGTAATCCCCATCTCAGCATCATCCACGACACAGGCAAAATTATAGGTGGGAAAGCCGTCGGCCTTCAGTATGACAAAATCCTCAATAAGGGATGTATCAAAGGTAATGGTACCGTGGATAAGGTCATTGATTTCCGTCACCCCATCCAGCATCTTAAAGCGAATCGCCTTACGTCCCTCGGCATCAGTATCGTAAAACGCCTTTCCCTCTGCCACCAATTTTTCGGCATATTGCCTATAAACAGGTAGTCTCTGGCTTTGGAAATAGGGACCTTCATCCCAGTCTAACCCCAGCCATTTCATACTGTCGAGTATGGCCTGTGTGGCCTCTTCTGTGGAACGCTGCTGGTCGGTATCTTCTATACGTAAGAGAAAAACACCCTTATTGTGCCGTGCAAAAAGCCAGTTAAAAAGCGCCGTCCGTGCCCCGCCGATATGGAGATAGCCCGTAGGACTGGGCGCAAAACGAACCTTAACGTGAGAGATCAAACCTTCTTCCTTAACTATAAAAATCAATGAAATTTATAAAACAATATGATAACGAATCTGGAATAAAAGTGTCAAGCGATTTATTGGTTGGTACGGGACGATTGGGTAAAAAACTGTTTGAAGATTTTACAAGATAATACGATAAATGCATATTGACACACTCATTTTATTTCTGTAGTTTATGATGGTACTTTTGTTAGTACTCTATTCGTTAGTTATGCAGGAATAAAAAGACGTTTCTGGTTTTTTAGTCAATATCCTGGCACTGCAAAGCTGCAACCAAATCCCCCTTACCACAGGGGGATCAAGGGGGTTGTAAAAAAAACTCACACAAAAATATGTATTTGGAGAAGTAGGGGATGATTTTGAGTATATCAGGTGGGCAGGAGAAATAGAGACATTAAAGAAACTGGAATTTTATGAGATAGAAAAATTACTATGGAAGTAATAATCACATCATAAAAAACAGCAAAAAAACAAGACTTGACACCACACACCCCCAACTTTTACCATTGATTCCAAGATTGCTTTTGATACAATGCGAAAAATTTCAGGAAAGCTAAGGAATAAATTATTGTGAGATAGAGAATTTTTTCGTAATTCCATAATTATTGAGGAATTATTTCTGTATACTTAATATCAGTCCGCTCGCGCCGCTGGAGATAGCAGCTATGACAAAGATGAGAGCACTAAGCACAGGCATCCAGGCGACCTTCCGACAGGTGTCCTGGCCAGCACAGTTGAAATCGTGGATTGTACTGGCGAGGGAGACGATTATGAATGGCACTTGGCAAAACCTGAGCGGTTACCACGGGCGCTAAAACCGAAGAACCATCCGCAGCCAGTTTGGTTCCATCCATTTTAGCAGCTCGTGAGGGACCCCTGGGCTAACCATTCAATGAACCGGACGGCAGAATAGCGGGGTTGATTTTTTTCCGATACGCAGTGGCCGCCGGTTACTTTCATCATTAGTTTTCGCATGGGGCATCTCGACAAATGTCGCTCGAAGATTTGATACCTGAATCTTGCACCAAATAGACCGCTCCCGTGTGAGCGGTAAGATTTATCAAATCAGCGTCTAAACCACTAGCCGATCGCCCATACCAAGAAGTTTTATAAGTGTATTTTCAGTTCTTTTTTTCTC
>WYAU01000096.1 GCA_011525665.1 Candidatus Brocadia sp. | reverse complement strand
TGATGAAGTGAAAAATGAGCGGTGATTGTGGCTAACTCCAGTCGGGCTACGCCCTCCTTCCGTTAGCCACAATCAAATTAATCTTAATTTATTATAAAATAATACTTGACTAGAATAAACTAGGGGGGAAGGGGGTTGTTTTTAACCAGCTTGTGCCGTGTCTCTGAAAAGTCACTGCCACAGGCAGCCTAATTCAATGTTAAGGAATTTCAATCTTTGTAGAGGCAATTCATGAATTGCCTCTCCAGACCAATGAAAAAGTCGCCGAAGGCCTAATTAAAGCCGTTCCCTTTCGCTGGGAATGAATGACCGTAAGGGTTCATACACCAGTTTATTCTTTTTGTCCTCGGGAAAAACCGGGATAGTATCGTGGTTTTATCCTCCTCGCCGAAGGTTTTTTCAATCCAGCCTTTAATTATGTCCCTTACCTGCCTGAATACAGCGAGTTTTTGCTCCTCCCCTCCTGTAAACCGCGACGGGTCTTCAAAATCACGATGCAGATGTTCACCCCCGCCCCGGAAGAAAGGGCATTTCTCCTTTGCCTGATTACAAACAGTAACCACGCAGTCAAATTTCATTCCATGAAAAACGTCCACATTTTTTGACTGATGTGCAGATATATCAATACCGATTTCCGCCATTACCTTAATGGCGCAGGGATTAACTGCCGACGGATGAGTGCCGGCGCTATATGCTTCGTACCGGTTGCCATAAAATGCCCTGAGCAATCCCTCTGCCATCTGCGAACGCACAGAATTATGGGTACAAAGAAACAATACCTTCTTCTTCATATAATATTCCCTCCTTCTTTCGTACTCTGATACTTTATCTTACACCGGGGTAAATCCAGACTGCATGCTTTAAAAAAACAACAGGTCTTCCGGCACACCGAAACCAGCATGAGCATCAGGGGCACCTCAATCAGGACGCCAACCACCGTTGCAAGGGAAGCCCCCCATGACAACCCGAAGAGCATGGTTGCCGTTGCAATTGCCACCTCAAAGTGATTCTATGCGCCAATCATAGCCGCAGGGGCTGCATCTTCATAGGAAAGCTTCAGCAACCAGGCTGCGCCATACCCCCATCACAAAGATAACCAAGGTTTGAATAAAAGCGGGATGGGAATGGAAACCTGAAAGATTGCAAGGGCATCCAGCTTGATTGCAATCTCAGGCGCCAATCTTCCTAACGCAACACCCGCGCCCATACACAGAATAACCCAGAGCGTCAGGTATTTTTCAAAACAGACAGTCTTTTTTTTCAGCCGTTGTCATCTCTTCCGTCGATCTATGACAAAGACACTTCCGGACATGGCTTTGGCCTTTTTCTTAACCTCGGCGGCGGCGACGGCGCCTATTTCAAAAAAAGAGCGGAATCGTGTGTTTTCCTGTGACGCGACAACCGCCAAAGACACCGTCATCAGCGGAAATTTGCTTTTTTCACCGTTTCTATCCAGGATTTCTATATAACCATTCCTTGCATCGGATTCAGCATAAAATGTAGAAGCGATATCGTCAAATTCACGGATAAACACCGCGCACAATCCCTCTATCTCCTCAGGGTGAATAACGGAAAAAAAATCATCACCCCCAATGTGTCCGACGTATCCAATGCTTGAATTTTTGAATACCTCTGCAATCAGATCGGCAGTCCTTTTCAAAACATCGTCACCTTTACAAAACCCGTAATAGTCATTATACGCTTTAAAATTATCCAAATCTAAGTAAACACAGGCAAAGTCCCTGTTTATATCTATCAGTTTTTCAACAAAAGTTCTTATAGAGTTATTTCCCGGAAGTCCCGTCAATGGATTAGCCTGGGCTGCAAATTTAATTTTCAGGGTAGTCATTTTCTCAAGCAATGCGTGAACGCTGGAAATTCCGTAATACTTGTTATTTCGGGTTATGACAAAAGCGTCATAAAGCCGTGAAACATTTCTTCACGATGATAATAGATGGCAATTTTATTTTTAATATCCCTGGGAATCGGCTGCAAGAGTGGGGACGGCCTGCCAAATAAATATCCTTGTCCCCAGTCGATGCCTGATTTTTTCACGGTTTCATATTCACCCATCGTCTCAATTCCCTCAGCCACGACTTTTGCGTTAAATACCTTATGGCACATCTCCACGATCATTTTTAAAATGGCTTGCTTTTTAAAAGACTTATCGATATTTTCGATGAGATATTTATCAATCTTAACAATGTGAGGGTTTGTCTCGGAAATCAACCGCAAACCCGCGCTTCCGGAGCCTAGGTCATCGATAGCTATCGAAAAACCCTGAGACTGATAATGAGCCAGCGCATCACAAAACATCTTCGCATCTTTTATATATGCCCTTTCGGTAATCTCAAGCACGATATTGTCTATTTCCAGCCCGTAGTCTTCGATCAAAGCAAGCGTCCTGCCCTTATCATGCTTTACGTACGTCAGGGATGCCGCGTCTATATTGATAAATAATTTCATGGATTTCGTATTTAAGGCCAGTTTGCTGGCGTGAAAAATCGCTTTCTCCCTGCACAGCATATCCAGGTCTTCCAGTAAGACCAGTCTTTCCGCAATCTCAAAAAGGTACGCCGGATTTTCAAATATACTTGCCTCAGGCCCCCTGCTTAAAGCCTCATAACCTATAATATCTCCTGTCATAAGACAAACAATGGGATGAAATCTGGTAAAAATCAGCTTGTTTGACAGAACAGATGCAAATTCTTTCGCTAATTCATCTCTGATACCTGATCGCTGATTGGATTCTAACACGGTAGTATTTTCGGCTGCCATACGTTCACCAATTTCTCCCTTTCATAGTTCATTTCCTGTGCCGTCTCGATGATAACGGTGTTCGGCCCTTTTATAGCAAAACTCCCTTAGTGTAAAAAACTAAAGGCATTATCGGCAGGGTTTGTTAAGAATCAGTTAAGGCAATATGAATAATTCATGAACAGGGCAAGCCTTACGCCGTGAAACACCGAATCGGGCAGATAAAAATACGCCGGTTAAATGGATTTTGACACCGTATTCCTCTGTTGCTGTGAATACTTTTGTAACAGGGTGAAAAACGGATCCGCAATCCAAATCTTAACCAGGCAAACCCAGCATGATAGTGACCATGGAGAAATAGATTCATCCACTCGCCTTACGGCAAGGCCGGTTGCCACACCTTTATGACATCGGCGGAGGCTATATCAAAACGGTTAGAAACGACAGGAGGGTATGACTTAAACTTGAAACAGCATTATGTATGTAGTGATCGTTCGTTATAGCCTTCGATGGATCAAAATAACCTGCCTTCCTGAGGATGCTGATAATCTTCTGAGAGGTAACCACTTTTGAGTTGTAATTCACGAGAATACTGCCGGTAACGGTGTTAATATCAAAGGATTGCACCCCGTGAATCGCCTCCAGCAGGGCTTCTACCTCTTCAACGTTATTCATTCCCTTGATCAAGGGTGACTTTATTCTCATTCTCCCCGGCACAACATGAAAATAGTGACTCATCCGATCTCTCCTTAATATTCCTCACAACCGATAAATTTCGGGAGAGAAAAGGAGGAGTTCACTCTCCCGCAGGGATTTGTTGTCCCCGGCCTTACTTCAGACGAAGGCAACCTGACCATACTATGCATGATGAATATTAAGAAAATATTAAGATAGCATTAATTCCCGGTTAAATTTAAAATCGTTATATTTGAAACAACCCTCTCTTTCTTTACCCTTCCTCCCTTTCAAGGTATTCAGTGAATGTGTTATCTCCCGGTTATAAAAAAAGGAATTTCTTTTCTGCGCGCCGGAACATTTAGAATGTTTTTTAAATTACGCAGAATATATTTAGATACCAAGATAAAGCCAAACAATAAAATACTGTTCAAGAAAACAACTTGCGAATCTTTCAATCCTGTCCTGGAGGTTTTCGCCTCTGTCAACAACAAGTATCTTTTCGGAAATTAACTTTTCCAACTTAAAATAGTTGTGTTCGCCTTCGGCGCCCTTATGAACGAAATCGCCTAAAAAACGATGAATGACAGGGGCTCTTTTTGCAATGCATTAGCAATTTTTTCAAATGTCCCTGAGCTCTTTGTGTCTCCCACAACTGCAAAGCTGAATTCATCTTTTTGTTTCTCCTGGCGCATTTTTTCCCGATTCTGTGGAAAATTACTGGAGAAGTGGCAAAAATCCCTTTTGCTTACAAAATGATGGATGTTCAAAACGTATACTTCGAACCCAAAAAAAGACGATACAATCACACAGAACATGACGCTTTTCCATGTAGTACTGCATGTTTGAATAATCCGGGTAATTTTTGACATTTCGTATTATCAGGTTAAAGGTTTCAATCAAAGCGGGATAATTTTTGATAATCGGGCGGGATAGTGCCGTTGAAGAAATTGCAGGCGGAAAAGTATCTGAGGTCATCATACCACAGTCTCATAGCATACCGGTCATTTGCCATCTTTCTCATGAACGTGACAGGCCGCATACAAAGATCCAAGAAAGGGCCAAGCAATTCCGATGGGTCTCTGAAGCATTCCCAGTCGCATTTTTTACAGATATCCTTGCTGTTCAGTTTCTTTCTGTCAAATTCCCAGAATTTACCGAGATTTTCTTGGCCGCGGTAACCGCAGGGATAGGTATTTCCGTCTCGCGCGTTGATAAAGAAAAACTCTCTGCCACCCCGGCAGGGATAACAGTATTCTTCCCCCAGCAGGTATTGCCTGATCAGGGCATGGAGAGAGCTTCTTGGGCTAAATATCCGTATCTTCGATCTGAATTGTGGTATCGTGTCAAAAAGCGCCCTGAATACGGCGGCTTTTTCCAGGGGACTGTACTGTACAAGACGCGCGGTCGACGTAGCACGGTACACGGCATCGAGCGCCGTATGATCTCCGTTTTGCAGACTCATCGGATAACAGGCATTGACCAGAGTAAAACCCATATCCATAACAAACCGATAGTATTTTTCATAGGCTGCTCTGTACGCGTCATAGACGCCCGAAGGTGAAACAGTATCAGGCAGGTCTCTGTCGATATTCCTGTTTATTCCAAGATTTGCAGAGGGGTAAATGCCATAGCTATAAAAAATCGGCAACGCCCTTTCTATGCCTGCAACGACTCCCGGCAGTCCCCTCATTTCTTCGTGTATCGCAGGAACCGCCGAATCCAGACTGATCCACAAGGTATAAACGCCGGCTTCTGCGAGTGATTCAGCCATTTTTGTGATGCGTGACCGGAAATTTACATCATCCGGCCCTGCAAACAGAAACCCATTCGTGCCCGTCCTCGTGTATTTAATTCCAGCGTCTTTGGCATATTTCAGCAGCAAAACAATTTCGTCAAAATACAAAAATGGCTCTCCTCCGGTGAATGATATTGCCTTCACTCCCTGCTCCACAGAGCAGTCTATGATCCTTTTTATCCTGTCTACGGATAAGGTGGAACGCCTGTAGTTTTCAGATGCCCGCATGCTGCATTGAGGACATCGTGCATTGCATTTATCGGTAAGCTGGATGATAAGCTGGCCGGGGGCCCTTCCCCTTACCAGAGGCAACATCATCTTGAAAGATGCGAGGCGATTCAGTATAGCGTTCATTTAAAAATACCCTTCTCCCCTACTATCTCTCACCGGGCTCAGGTGAACTCTCTCCTTTTGGGGGATGATGGAGTCTTCTCATTGTTGTTTGCGCTGACCCATCGACAGGGATGTTTCATACCTGAACCAGTTTTTTTTCTGCTGCATAGCGCCTTATAACCTCAGAACCGGAACTGAGTATGCTCTGGTATGCCGCATCTTCGGTTACCCCATTCGTTTCCGTAAAGGTTCTTGCGTTACTTCCCAGAGAGGGGATCGTGTTTTTATTTCTGAGAAAAAACATCATCGCGTCAACCAGAGCAGGCCTATTGTTTGCCTTGACGACGAAACCGGTTTTACCATCGATCATCAATTCTTTCGGTCCCCCTTCATTGGAAACAATCACCGGCAACCCTGAAGCCTGCGCCTCAAGAACGACATTGCCAAACGTATCGGTTGCACTGGGAAAAACAAAAACATCCGCAGAGGCATATACCGCAGAAAGTTCATCCCCCGCTAAAAAACCGGTAAATAAGGCGGGATGCCCCCGCAACATGCGTTCGAGGTCATTTCGAAATGCCCCGTCACCCACGATGATCAGGTTGCTGCTGAAGCCGGCTTCCGTTACCTCAATAAAGGCGTCTGCCAGGAGGTGCAAATTTTTTTCCCTGGACACCCTTCCGACGTAAAGAAATTTTATGTCGCTGTTCACCCCGTATTTCTCCCAGAGACGGATATTCCTTTTTAACGGAGAAAACATCGCCGTATCAACCCATCGGGGCAAAGGTTTTATCTTTTCGGCAGGAAGCCCCTTTTCTACAAGCTGTCTTCGTGTGCTTGAGGAAGGAACGGTAATTTCTTTCAGCTGATTGTAAAACCATACCATATAGTTCCACGCGGCATTTTCAAAAAATGAATCATTGGTATGGGACCTCACATACTGGGGGATGTCCGTATGATAGGTGCCGGAAATGGGCATATCCATGAGCTTTGATATAAAGAGGGCAATCAGGCCGACAGAACCCGGCGTACTGACGTGTATCTTCGTGAAACCTTCCCGCTCAAAGTAATCTATCACATCGAGCACCGGTGGAAAGTGCATCCTGATTTCCGGATATTCCGGCAAGGCAAAGTCGCAAATGGCCTTGAAGTTCATGACGCCATTTTTTAGCGCTGTTTCTTCCTGGCTGGAAGTTATTACCACCAATTCAACTCCCCGTTTTTTTGCTGTTTCGATAAGCCTTTTTATCGTAATCGCAACCCCGTTAATCTCATGAATGGTATCCGTAAAAAGGGCTATCTTCTGTCTTTTTTCCGGTACGTCCGCCGGCAAAAACCTGTCCTCAAGTTCTTTCATGAACGCCTTGCTTCTGTGCTGCTGATGAAAGGCGGCGTAGTAGGGCGCTACAAAGAGATGAACAAGACCGATTGTGCTCAGGGAATTGACGAGGCTGCCAACGCCAATGGATGAAGACATTTTCGTCAGCCTGTCCGTGTATATATATATCAGCCTGTTTACAAGATAACTCGTAATGGAAAATATCTTCCTGTTTGTGCTTTTGGCATGGATGCTCTCCAATAAATTTTTATTCTTAAGGAGTCTTTTGGCTTCGGCGTCCAGAATCTCTTCGAAAGTTATCCCCTCATAAGTATCGGACGTATCGGGAAGATTTTTCAGAATGAAGAATTTGATCTTTTTAAAAAGCGAAAGCTTCTCCTCGTTTATAGTGAAAACCTTATTGAGGAGAACATTGATAAAGGGGAAGGAATTACCCATTTTTGAGTTGAATCGCTCTTTCATAAAACTATACCCTATACCGTAGATACTGTGGGCAAGGGTTAAAGGGTCACCGTCTTCACCTTCAGCCCATATCGTTTTTTCCTGAATCGATTGAATAAATTCTCTAACGGTTTCGCCTCTCCGAGAAGCAGTGTATGCCCTGCCTACAAACAAACCGCTGTGATCGTCGGAACCTCCGACCATGGCTTTTATCCAGGGAGCCTGACCGAAGGGAACTATATTATGTTTGCTTGCAAGAAACTCCCATTTCTCCCTGCTGAGGGCATGAAGAATACTCTCTATAAGCTTGTTGAATTGTTTCGTTCGGGAACCGTTTCTTATTTCAAAGACATCAAAGAGCAGAAGGATCTTTTCGACATTTTCAGACGTGAGTTTTTCATTGTCATACAGAGGATGTGCAATAAAATGGATAATGTTATTTTGCCGCAAGTAGGAAACAAGCGCATAGACATTCTTTCTGAAATTCATAATGTCTTTAAATATCCCTTCGTCGATATCGAGAACAACGACATGCAGGCTGCATCCGTCTTCGGGGAAATACGTAGTGATTTCAGAACTGATAAATGTGCCCGGAAGATGCGCAATTTCAAGCGCGCCGTCTATGGTGTTGTGGTCCGTTATCGTTACATAATCCATCCCCTTCTGACGGGCAGTCTTATAGATAAATGACGGGGATGTATAACTCTCAGGACAGTTGATCTTTCTCAGCGCCCAGATGGATGGCTTATTGGAATATCGGGAATGTACATGAAGATCCGCTTTGTAAGTTTTATTCATACGAAACTCCTAATGAGTTGTTTCAAAAATGAACAATGGCGGTATATTAAAAACTTCCATCTCGAGATGAATGTGGTCGAAATGTTTCCTTAAATATTTTTTTATGCGCGGCGAGTATTGATAAACGAGAAGTTTTCCTCCTTTCTTTAACGCTTGTTTGCAATGTGCAATAATCGAGTGATTTTGTCCGTGATCAGAAAAAGAAAAAGGAATCCCCAAAATCACATAATCGGCGGTCTTTATTTCACACTGATTTACTATCGAGTGTATATTGATTGCATTATCATGAAAAACAGCTACCCGCCGGTCCCGTATACGCCGGTTCAGATACCCGGCAAAATCCCTGTTAGCTTCTATCAATATCAGTTTGGAGCCGGAATTCAAACGCCTCAGCAGGGCAAATGAAAAGACCCCGTTGCCGGGGCCGCACTCTACAATTACCCTGTCTTTGGTAAAATCTATTTTGTTGCATATCCTCTTTACCGCAAAGGTTGACGAAGGAGTGATAGACGCTATTCCCTTATCCTTACAAAAAGCCTTCATGTATTGGATCGTGTGTTCCATATGTCTTATCATTGGGTAATTCAGCATGAGGTTGTCCGTCCTCTCTTTACCCGGAAAATTTTGTCTTTTCTGTCAAAAAAATCAAAAAAAGCGCGGCTTTAAATTCTCCCCCGGTGGACGTGAAAGGTGAGGGTTGATCCGGTAACCGTGCTGCGGCCGGTATACAGGAAGATAGCCAGCCATAATACAAGAAAAAAGCAGAGAAGCACAGGATTCCAGAACGATAGCAATCCAAAAGCAACATCAGGCCGCGCAAGTGACGCAGGCGGCGCAAAAGATACGATGCCGAGTGAATAGATAACCGAAACCAAAGCCAGAATCTGGTATGCGGAAATCTTCCCGCCTCCCCGATAATCAGCCCTGAACATCTCAGAAAACAATCTCCATACCTGGGTTATCGCAATAGTCTGGATGAAGGCTGCAATATAATATGACTTCAGAAAAAGGAATATGCCAAGTATGCCGGTCGCAACGTACAATACCGCCGTGATTGCCTGGATCGGTATGACTTTTACACCATCTAATCCACCCTCATAAGCAATTTTCTTGGTCTTTCCGGAGAACGTAAAGTAATAATTACGGAAAAGCCTTTGCACAAGAAAATGGCTATTTGACAGGGGTTTTCCGTAGCAACAGCCGAAGCTGATGCATGCCAGTCTCCCCATTCCCTCTCCAAAGGAATATGCTATGATAAATGCGGCGAGGGCGGGAATAAACGGGATATGGAAGTCAAACCTTGTGCCCAGGGCCTTATTCGCGAACCATATTGCCCATGGCGAGATTATGACCCCGACAAAAGAAGCGCCTCCGATGGTGAAGGTATGTGATTTCCTTTCAATTATTCTGGCCATGAGTCTTGATGCAGGAATGCAATTCACGAGCAGAATGATCACAATAGCCAATGTCCCCTTTAAGGGAATTCCGATAGCGCCCATAAGGACAAACAGGAGCGCAATGGCTACAGCATAGGCGCTGGCAGTTAAGAAACCATAATAGGTCAAATTAACTCCTTTCCAGGCGCCCGACTCGTCTCTGGAGACCGGGAGGGAAGCAATTATTTGCCAGCCTTCACCCGGTAAGGTCTTGAATCCCCACCACAAAAGGGCGGCAAGGATAACAGTAAGCGTCACAAGAAACAACTCATTTACCATAAAAATCCCCTTATTTTCATAAATTTCCCTTATTAATAGTACCCTGCACTAAATATTTTTTGCAGTGGCAAGGCGCGCCTCGTTACTCCCGTTTTTTTCCGATTCATTCGGATCAGGTATTGTCTCTGGCATGCGCAAGAAAAGAACGCGCCTTTATGTCCGTCTCCGCGAGGGGCATCCCAAAGCCCCTGGAAAAACGGCTCTCTATTCCCTGGCGGAACATGTTTCGAATTAAGTCTTCAGCGAATCTTACCCGGTTTTTTTGAAAAATCAGCACATTGGTGCTGCTTCCGGGACGGTACAGGCTTTTGGGAAAACCTTTTTGCAGAAACATACCGGGATAAATCCTCTGCGGAGAATCATACCTCTCTTCACTGTAGCGCTGGACAATTTTACCGATCATCAACGCCACAACTTCAATCATAACAACCAGCCCCGCTTTTGTCCCTCCGGGAACGTCCGTGTCTATGACGGTAACAACCCTTTTATTTTTTGAATAGGGGGTTATAACAGTCACCACGGCCCCGGGATTACAGGCGTGGTACTCACCGTCTATCTCATAAAAATCCAGAATCTTTCCGGCCACCGGAGTATGGTTGTAATGGTATTTCTCCGGTGTAAGGCGAAACACGGCAAAGTTTCCCTGCAAAAAGGCATTGAGCCACTCCTTTTTATTACGTCCCAGGAGCTCTTCATAGTCAAAAAATTTGCCCTTAATAAACAGGCTGGATGTGTCGCAGAATGAACCGACAACAACCCGTGAATCCGAGGGAGAAACAATCGCTCCGGGATCATCCGGCATCGGGCGGTATTCCCAGTATCGTATTTTTCTTTCGAATATTTTTTTGACTGTGTCCAGGCTGCCGGGATTATCCAGGCATTCCTTCGTATCGATATTCAGTGTTTGGAGAAATCTTTTTCTCCCGAAAACCATCCTCTTGAAGGGAATACCGTAATTGAGGAAACCCAGCAGGCGTGACGCCCGGCTGCTTGTCAATACCCTGAACAGAGCAGGGGCATTTTCTCTGGCGCTGGAATAAAGAAACCTGACTGCCTTGTCAGCGTAGAGTCGTTCCGTACAAACGATACAACTGTCACGCTCAACATACTGGTGCCGGGTCGTAAACATTTCCCGCATTTCTCCGCATCATTGCCTGAGACTGTTTAACGTCATAATCTATGGAAATCAGCATGAGAAGGATAAGGCGCCTCACATCATTTTCAGTTGCGCGCTCTTCCATCACGTCCTTTTTGGCGTCGGCAAGGAACTCAAACAGGTTTCTCTGTCCCACGACGCCAAGAATCGCTTCATTATGGTCATGGTCGCCGGCAACACTACAACCGGTATACAGCGTACGAAAATCCTCTTCCACAATCCGGAAAGACTCTGCCACGTGGAGTTTCCTTAGCCGGTCGCGATAATACCTCTCCGCAGCCCCGTTAAACTCGTCTGCCGTTAAATCCAGAGGGCTTTCAGCATTCGCCTCACTGAGTATGCCGTTAGTCAGTTTCCCGCTGACGGAGCATATGTCCGGGCAATCCAGTCTCCGCCACAAATCTTCTACAGTCTCCTTCATGTTTAACATTTCGATCAGATCTGCCGCATCCTCCTGGAGAATTTTTACCAGCGCCTTGCAGTACTCGCCGTTATATATTCGCAAATAACCCGGATACCTGCGACTGGGACGAACCCTTTCTACCCGCTCCACAATCTTTTTCAGAAACAGATTACGGGTGTCTTTAAGAACGTAAAACGTCGGTATACCAATGGCAGCCCCGAAAAAAATCTGCCTGCGCTCGCTTTCCGCCGTCGGGTCATCCGGGATATGTGCGTGGGTAAGTTTGCCTTCCGCCATGTATTTGAACGCCAGCGCATTTACGAGTGTTTGAATGTCGGTTGCCCTGCCCATGTCATCCAGCAAGCTGCAAAAAAGACTATAGTGCCGCCCTTCAAACCCGGAAAAACCCATACTATCAAATTCCCTCAGCCTGTAGAGCAGATACAATGACATTTTGGTATCGAACACCCCGAGATCGGAAAGGTCTTTCTTGAGTTTTTCACCATTGCCAATCGTTCCATCCAGCGCCGGGCTCTGGTCAGTGCTCATTAACGCCACGAAGTAATCAATAAGACGAAAATCCGGAACACAGTCCCCTTTTAATCGAAAAACCGCGCGAACGATCTTGTCGAACCACACCGGTCCAAACGGAGTTACAGGCCTGCCGAGAAATTTCAGATGGGCCTTTTTCTTCCACCTGCGCCAGATCATGCGTAAATGTGTATAATCGAGTTCATGGGGAAGAAATCCCAACGCATTCTCAGGCCGGAAGTCTGCAAAGTCAAGACGATAGGGGGCGGCGCTGTAGGTCCCGACAAAGAGCGGCAGAAAATGTTCGGCCATCTTGATGACAAGATCTCCCAGATACTTTTCGTGCACCCGGTTAAATCCCGAAGAACTTTCCCGGAGATATCCGGTCAATTTCATACTGCCCAGGCTTATATGGGTGCCATTGTTTGCCAGGCTGATATTCGAGGTATTGGGTAATACCACCAGGTTATTGGTAATGATATCCGCCTCACGCAACTTTGCCACTGCGTTCAGCTGGCTACGGCTTAAGACCTGATGGCACAGGTGCATATAGTTGTATTTCGCTTCCCCGTTATCCCATCCGGAAAGGCACGGGTTAATAAACAGTTCCCGATAGAAAGAGTCTGAAATAATCTCGTTGAGCCTTTTCTGGCGGATTGGGGGATGGGCAGAAAAATAGATCTTCACCTTTTGCCCTCTCGCCTGAAGCGAAAATTTCTTATTTGCGTACATCACCAGGAGTTGCGTCAGCAAATACCGCTTTGAGGTTTCCTTGGCTATTGCCATGCCCATGCCTGTCTCCACGCGCAGCGGAACCGCGTGAAATGAGAAAGTCTCCGGAGAGGTATTGTCGTTGAGGAAATGACGCATAAGCCGCTCACCGGTCCGGCGAACGAGGTTTGGAATTGCTTTTTGTAAGCCAATGGCATCCGCCAGGGATAATTTTAGAAGATAACTGACCGGAATACGGACGCACTCCTCTCCGCGCTCATGAAAAATAAACTTGCGGACATCGGCCCTTGGTCTGCTGTACGGGTCTTTCTTGTCAGAGCGCAAATCACTGGTTAGCACGCCGTTTGCAAACTGACACAGGACCCTGCGGGGAAACCGAACCCAACTGTTTTCCCACACGTTTTCCGTATCATCGTTCAGGAAATTCTCAAGATCGGTAATGGCCTTCCGTGGCGCATCTCCCGCGGCGGCGCGCTTGATAATGTTAGTGAAATAATTAGACTGCTCTATGGTTATGGGAAGGTCTACATTATTATTCGTCCCTTCAACTGTCACCTGAAGCTCGTTTTCGGAACCCGCCGTAGTATCGTTCAGAGAAAAAGGAAGCGCTTCTAAAAACCGGTCAGAAGCGCCGGCACTAATCCCCAGCAATTCTAAAATCCTTTTGGGTTCGCGAGGGCAGTCGCGGGTAAGTATGCCCTTATGTGAAAAAAACCCGATTTCGGTAACCGTGTTAAGTTGACTCATCATTTCTCCTTAATTGCCTTTAGGTGCAGCCTGCATACAAGGTAAAATCAGACGGTTGTGAACATAGAGTAAAATTTGCATATAAAGGGAGTATTAAGGAACCGTTAATGTTATGTTAAATTTCTTACAGATGTTTCACACCGGGAGAATATTTAACGGCAAAGACCCTCATGATGCACAATGCCAGGATAAGAAAGGCCATCGCGCCCATTTTATAGATATCAAACTCCTTAAACCAGCATGCCATGATTTCTGTAAGCATCACCACGATCACGGTATCCACAATATAGGTTACCTTTACACGCCCCTCCGAAAAATAAGCCAGGGTTGTTTTGAATATCTCAAGAACGGCAAGTATGGTAAGGACGTCAATGATGATAACTCGCAATGCGTGCTCTATATCCATTGTTAACAGGAACCGTAAATGATAGATGGTAATCACAACGCCGCCCTGAAAATTCTTCGGGGTTTTCGTCAGAACTCAAAGTGATATCAGAAATTTCAGAGAGTTGCGGACTTATTCTGCATTTAAGACCTTGTCAATATCGAGAAGTATCTTCGCCTTTTCATTTATTATCACCTTACCGAGGAGATATTCCGTATTTATTTCATTTCTAATTGGTAATACATCTTCTATTTCTTCACTTTTTACATCTAGCGTCCCTAAAATCTTATCCACAATAATTCCCGCAGGTTTATCTCTGCTGTCTATGATGATAATAGATGTCTCGTGCGTATACACTGCCTCGTGAAACTTCAATTTTAATCTTAAGTCTATTATGGGAATCACCCTTCCCTGAAGAGTGATTATTCCTTTTACATACTGCGGTATGATTCCACCAGGAAAAAAAGGAGATAAATGAGATGAACACAAATCGATCTTTACATATCTATGCACCTTTGGCACAGGTGTTGTAATGCCTACAAGTTTTCTTACTTTTAACAACTCAATACCATACTCCCTGTTACCCAGCGCAAACGTTAAATAAACTTTTTCACAAGTGGATACATCGGAATCATCAATTTTTCTCTCTTTCACTGATATTGCCTGCACAAGACTCCTCCTCCGTTTATCTATTACTCTCAGAAAATGGATATTTTCATAATTATGGAATTACGTGGGGGGTTCGCCTGATATCGGGTTATTCTGCCCTGGCAGTTCGCACTTCATTTTACGGAGCCGTAAGCTGGTTTGAATATATTTTTTACCAATAGTTGCGGCATTTTCATATTCAAACCTCCGGAAACACAACTGGCATTCGATATAATTATCCTTTTGCTGTAAATTGGGCAAGACATCGCTTTCTTTTATACGGACTCCCAGTTCGGGGGATTGTTCAATAACCCGGAAATTACTCGTAAAAATTTTAAATTCCTTATCGTTTCCACAGTTGGTGCATACAAAAAAAGTGTTCATCATCATATAACAAACTCCTTTCATTATCAGTTTGCGGTATCTACTCTCCCACACAACCTGCGGGAGAGAGAGATAGAGGGTTTCTCTCTCCCGCGAAGGCCTGTGGACGTCATTATCAGGGCTCTTCCAGAAAGCTCCTCACGCAAGCCCTGTGTAATAATACATTTTTTATATTAAGACAATGTAAAGGAACTATGAATTTTGTATTAAATTTGAATAATGATACTTAGATTTTATGGAAGGCCTGGTAAAAGGAAATACAGAACGTGTCACATTTCGGCGTTATAATTTTTACCACAAAGTATCACAAAAAGGACAAGAGACTTGAATATATGCTGTTTTATGGTAAACTCCAACGCTGGGAGAAAACAAGTACAATACGATGTCACAGAACAGGAGAGAAAGATGAAAAAAATCGCTTCGTTTACAGGTATATTTATTTTTTGCGCCGCGTTATCCTTTGGATGCAATTCCAAGCAAATGGCCTTATCGGAAAAAGGCGGAATCTGGGAAGTGTATGAAAGGGAATGCCAGAAATGCCACAGGGCCAACGGAAAGGGTTCTCTCATTGGTCGAATTATTTTCAAAATCCCTGATTTTACCAATACCAAATGGCAGGACAACGTATCCGATTCGAGATTAATCATTTCCGTGGCAAATGGTAAAAGAAAAATGCCAGGCTATAAGGGGAAGCTGACAAACGAAGAAATTGTTGATCTGGTCAAGATATGCGTCAGGAGCTATTATCCGCCGCTGGATAAATGAGGATTTCCTGTTTGATTTTATCACGCTTTAAGGTAAAATTCCAAAGATGCCGGAGATTCCCTGTTATTGGAGAACATTTCATGAGGACTTTGGCAACTTACACGTATACCTTTTTTCTGACAATATGCACCCCCTTATCCCCCCTGCCAGAGGAGGACAGTTGTTGTTTCACCCTCAGTGAGGAGGATTAAGGGAATGGCAAAACTTTAAAATTCCAAACATTGCACTATAGGGAGAAATAATGTTACGGGAGATGTGCAAGGCGAAGATCCACGCCGCAACGGTAACGGAAACCAACCTTAATTACAACGGCAGTATCACCATAGACAAATCGCTTCTCGATGCTGTAGATATCCTGCACTACGAACGGGTACAGGTTCTCAATATTAACAATGGGACGCGGGTAGAAACTTACGTAATCGAAGGCGACCGGGATTCCGGCGTCATCTGCCTAAACGGGGCCGCGGCGCGATGGGCGCAACCCGGAGACCGGGTTATTATCATTTCTTATTGCCTCGTCGAAGACAAAGAAGCAAGAAACTGGAAACCGAATATTATTCTCGTTGACGGAAGCAACAAGCTTGTAAAAAAACTTTAGTTATGAGAAGAATCTTATTCGAAATCCCGCTTCCTTTCCTCCAGAAGAGCATTCCCATCTATTCCTATGGATTCATGCTGATGATTGCTTTTTTGGTGGCCATTACCATTGCACGCTGGAGGGCACGGAAGGAGGGAATTGATCCCAATAAAATCACCGACCTGGGAATTTACCTTGTCTGCGCAGGAATTCTTGGGGCGCGGTTGTTTTTTATTGTCCAATTCTTCGAGGATTACAAAAACAATCTCTTAAGCATATTCAAGATTTATGAAGGCGGTTTGGTATACTATGGGGGACTCTTCGCCGGCATTGTTACCCTGTTTGTCTACGTTAAGGGGCATCAACTGCCTTTTTTCAAGATCATTGATATGCTCATGCCATCTGCCGCAGTGGGACTCGGCTTCGGCCGTATCGGATGCTTCCTGAACGGGTGCTGCTTTGGAAAGCTTGCATCTCATGTTCCCTGGGCAGTTCAGTTCCCGAGAACGCTGGATAAAATGGGCACGGTAGATGGTAGTCCTGCCTTTCTTCATCAATACGAACTCGGATTCGTTCACCTTTCTGACGCACATACCTTACCCATACATCCCACCCAGTTGTATTCTTTTCTTTCTGATATTGCGCTTTTCTTTATTCTTAGCGCTTTCTTTAAGTATCGGAAAAGGGATGGGGAGGTGCTGCTTCTCTTTGGAATAATCTATCCTGTCATCCGATTTTGCATGGAAGCACTACGGGATGATAACCCTTTGTTCTTCAATCTGTTTACTGTCGCCCAGATTATCAGCATCGGTATGTTTATTGTATCACTCAGTCTGTTTACTCTTTCCAGACTTAAGCCGGTAAGGAGCACCGCATAATTAAAAACCAATGCTGTCTAGCTTAACCCCCTCACGCACGATTTTAAGTTTAGCTGAGTAAAGGTGGATTAAGCAAAGCAAATCCACCCTTTAAAAAGTGGTGCTCGGCCCGACAAATTCTTTTATTTCTATGGCATCATCCAGCATACGTATTTTATGAACAGACCTGTCTTCCATAAGCAGTCTAAACGTAACCTGCTGTTCTTCAAAACGGCTGCTCAAAACGTGAGTATGTTCATGAAGATACGCGATCAATTTCCCGTTTGCCGGGCTGCAGGTAAGCTCAACCTCCATGAAATTTTTTTCCAGTATTTCCCCGATTTTTTGTTTCAGACCTTCTATCCCCTGGTGTGTCTTCGCTGAGATCATAATGCAATCCCTGTGATAACTCTGGAGCAAAGGAACAACGGACTCGTCTTTCAGAGCATCTCTTTTATTAAATACCATAATTGTCGGTTTATTGTCGCATCCCAGTTCCTTCAACGCGGCATTCACCGCCTCAACTTGTTTATGTACCAGGGGGGAACTCATGTCTGCAACATGGAGCAGAAGGTCAGCGTGACGGGCTTCCTCAAGCGTTGCCTTAAAGGAAGAAACCAGGTGGTGGGGCAGCTTCTGAATAAAACCCACCGTATCGCTTACTAAAACCTTTCTCCCGTTTTCCAGTTTACAGACGCTTGTTTTTGTATCAAGCGTTGCAAAGAGTTTGTCTTCCACAAAGGTATCAATCTCCGTCAGGGCATTCATTAACGTCGATTTCCCGGCATTGGTATATCCCACGATGGATACGGTGAAAAATTCCTTTCGTGAGGCAACCAGCCGTTCCTGTCTCTTTTCAATTTCATGTAATTTTTTTCTCAGGTCATGGATCTTCTTTAACACGATGCGCTTATCGACTTCCAATTGTTTTTCACCGGGTCCCCTTGTTCCGATACCGCCCTCGATCCTGGAAAGGTGCGTCCACATCCTCTTTAAACGGGGTCTTGTGTACTCTAACTGAGCCAGTTCCACCTGGAGTTTCGCCTGAAATGTCTTTGCACGGGTAGCAAATATGTCCAGGATTAATTCACTCCTGTCAATTACCTTCTTTTCGATGACCTTTTCGAGATTTCTGACCTGCGCCGGAGTAAGGTCGTCATCACAAATAAGCACATCGGCATCCAGTTCCTTTGAAATTCCGGATAATTCGGTGGCTTTTCCCTTCCCAACATAATATACGGGGTCGATATTCGGTCTTTTTTGAACTACCGTGTGGACAACGTTTGCACCGGCAGTTTTTGCCAGTCGCCGGAGTTCTTCCAGTGGTGCTTCATCATCACTACGATCTCCGGGCTGCATAACCCGAAAAAGAATGGCGCGTTCCGCCCTTACCGTAAATGCAGTTTCTTTTAGTTTCATTAAATTACCATTCTGGAGTATTATTTCTTAAAAAGCTTCTTTTTGGGAAAAGGTTTTTGCTTCCCCTTTATTCCCTTGCAAAGGGGATTGAGGGGTGGTTAATTAGTTGCAGATCACAACTCTATGGATGATATAAGATAACCCTCGCATCCACTGCCTTCACGCCTTTCGGATAAACAAAGAGGGGGTTCAGTTCTATCTCCTTAATTCCTTCTAGGGAAACCATAATGTCTGATACCTGTACAAGGGTTTGCGTCAATGCGGCAATATCCGCCGCTTCCCTGCCCCTAAAACCCTTTAAAATTTTCGCTCCTTTTATCTCATGAATCATATCAAATGCCTCATATATCTCCAGCGGGGCGATGCGAAAGGAAACGTCCTTAAAAACTTCAACGAAGATACCCCCCAGCCCGAACATCACGGCCGGGCCAAATTGGGGGTCCTGAAGTCCGCCCACTATTACCTCCGTGGAAGGCGTTGCCATTTCCTGAACAAGAATACCCTCAATCAGTGCGTCCGGCTGCCTCTCTTGGACGTTTCTTATAATTTCGTCGTACGCATCCCTGACACCTTCGTCGTCCTTTATACCAAGCTTAACACCACCCACATCGGTTTTATGGATAATATCGGGAGAAACAATCTTGAGGACAACCGGATATCCGATAGATGCCGCTGCCTGAATTGCATCCGCAGGGGAAGGGGCAACTCTATGCCTGGTAGTTCTTATACCAAATGTTTCGATTAATTCCTTGGCCTCGTGTTCCGGTAATTCATATCGCTTCCGGAGTAAGGTTTTTTGTATAATGTCATGGGCAGCTTTTCCACCGTTTATTATAAATTTGTTCATAGCCGGACCCCGAACGATTCGGAAATGTTTAATGCCTTGGTAAGCTGTAAACGTAGTATACAACAAGCGAATAGTACTCTTTCATGCTATGACCGTATCCTTATACCAGAACAGTGCTTTAAAGCTAGAACCCGTGCAATGAGAAGAAATCCTGCCACATGTTTCAAAAGGTTCTTAATTTTTCTTTAAAAATTACACTATACATTATAACGGCAAACAGAAAATGTTCAAAGGATATATATCACATACCATCGGATATGTCCGATGGATTATCCATAATCAGCATACCTTTCTCATTCCACACCTTGAACAAGTCCCCAAAATGCTTCGGGAGCACGTCCGGAACGGACAAACACTCCCTGCTCAAAACATAGAGGGAGAGGATTTGTCCGTACTACCCTGTAATGGTAAAATTCCTCATCACCCCGTAAAGGGAACTACTCACGGTCCCCTTATCACCATCCTGAGAAAAGACCGACACAAGATGCTGGGAGAATTCGAGGTCGCACACGCGAACAAGCCACAAACATATATCATAAAGATATACAGATACCCACGTCTCATTCAAAAGATAAAACACCTCTTCCGCCATACGAGGACGTTCCATGAATTTAACACAACCTATAGTGCTGCAATGAAGGGTGTCCCGGTAGAAATACCTGTTGCTTGTGGAGGACGGAAAGGCCTTTTTGCCAGTGAATCTTACTTAATCATTAAAAAGATCATACACTGCCATACAATGCGGGAATATTTTAAGGAAAACTTCCCGCCTTGTGAAAAAAGAGACGTTTTAAGGAAATTTGGCACCCTTGCAAGGATTATTCATGATGCGGGGGTAAAACAGGACGATTTTTCCCTGGATAACTTTTTGGTGTATGACAATGAAGCCGGGAGAAAAAGGGTGATCCTGATCGACTTTGAAAGGGTCTCAATACAAACAAGATTTCTCGGTGAAAAACACCGCGTGTGGTATCTGGCCAAGTTAAACCGTGCAAAAAATTATTTTACCAACGCCGGCCGGCTCAGGTTTCTCCTGTCTTATACAAACGGCGACCGCAATTACTGTAAAAAATTAGCAAATCAAATCGAAGGGATTACCGTCTCCATAGAAAAAAAAGACGCCCGTAAGTTTCACAAACAATGCATTCGCGAAAACAGAAAGTTCGGCGTCTTCAAGGACAACTGCTTTTCCGGCCATTACAGGAAGCAATATCCACCTGGAGCAATGATACCCGTGTTAAACACCATAGGAGAAACAACCCTGAATGTTTTGTACAGAAATAATTTTCAGATACTGCGATTCGCAGGGAAGCCCCGCGGCAATTATACGCAGAACAGAGGTCAGACGCCAGGAATCGGGAGTCGGGAATCGGATGCCAGTAATCAGAAACCTGTCTCTCCTCCCTTGATCCCTTTAAAAGCAAAATTTCATCCCGATACTGCCATACAAGCATGGATGCATGCAAACGCCTTATTTGCACTGAGGATCAACGTACTCATTCCTCTCGGTGTTTTCAAGACACGTTCTTCTCAATTACCCAAAGAAGGCTTTCTCATTTCCCGGATGCCGGAGAACTCTATCCCCTTGAATCAATACCTTGACCTGCATCCGGACAAAGACACCATAATCTCCGCCCTTTTCAGGATTGCAGAACAAGTTTCACCCTTTGGTATCTTTACCGGGGATTTGGGCACTCAGGATATCCTTGTTCAGATGAATGGGAATCGCCTGACCTGTTATCTGGGAAATTATGCCTCATTTCATATAAACCGGTATACGGTACAAAAGAACAGGGAGATCAACACGGACGTCATCAGGCAATTTCTCCTGATTCATGTCAGAGACACACCGTGACAACACCTTCTGGAAAACGCCCAGGGGAACTATATCTTCAAAAAAACGTATCGGACAATGAATGCCACAGAGACCAGATGAAATGCCCAATGTAACTCGCGAACCCTGCCGGTAATGAGTTTTAACAGAGAATAAGAGATGAACCCGAAGGATAAGCCTTCTGTAATACTCAGGGAAAAGGGTATGATTGAAAGGGTCAAAAAAGAGGGAAGGAATTCGGTAGGGTCATCCCACTTTATTTTCCGCACATTAATGATCATCATACTTCCCACAATTATCAGGGCTGGCGCAATAACAGGATAGAGACGGGTTCCATGGGAAGTTTGATAACCACCCCCGATCATTTTTATCAGGGGATAAAAGAACAAGGATAAAAGGAGCAGACTGGCCGTAACAATATTAGACAGACCCGTTCTGCCGCCTGCCTGAATCCCGGCAGAACTTTCAATGTAACTGGTAATGGTGGAAGTCCCTAAAAGCGCGCCTGCCACTGTACCAAGCGCATCCGATAGCAGGATTTGTTTTACCCGGGGGATTTTGCCGTTCTTATAAAATCCCCCCTGTTCACCGATTCCCACCACGGTACCGATGGTATCAAAGATGTCCAGGAATAATAAAACAAATATAACGGAGATAAATCCCGGTTCGGTAAATATCGTTACAGGGTCGCATTTCAGCAACGTCTGGTCAATCGGGGGAGGCATGCTGATAACACCCTGATATTGGACCATCCCCAGAGGAATCCCCGCAAGTGCTGTTGCAATAATCCCGTAAAGAATAGCCCCTTTTATCTTCAGGGCGATCATCACCCCAATGGCCATCATCCCAAAGAGAGATACCCATACCTCGGGATACTGAGGATTGCCTAAAGCGACCAAAGCACCGGGCGTATCCACAATGATCCCGCCGTATTCAAAGCCCACCAGTGCAATTAAAAGGCCGATCCCCACCGCAATTGCATTCTTCAATGAATCGGGTATAATAAATACAAGCAACTCGCGCAACCCAAGGAATGAAAGAAGCATAAACAACATGCCTGTTATCAGATTTGCACCCAGGGCAATTTGCCACGGATACCCCATACCACCGGCCACGATAGGGCCACACACGGTAAAGGCAAAGTAAAAATTATGTCCCATGGCAGGCGCTAAAGCGATTGGATAATTGGCCAGAAAGGCCATGAAGATACAGGCGATGGCACTGGCAATGCATGTGGCAACCATCACCGATCCAAAATCCATTCCGCAGGTGGAAAGTACGGCAGGCTGTACAAAGATGATATATGACATCGTCAGGAAGGTTGTCGTCCCCGCCAGGGCTTCCGTCCGGATATGGGTATGGTTTTCTTTAAGTTTACACATAAGTTGCGTGAAAAATAGAGCAAACACCAGCTAACCAGCCCTCCGTAAGGGAAGTGAGGTTGGTATAGCCGGAATAGCCTGCAAAATCTTGGTTTTCACGATTTTATTTCCATGGAAC
>WYAU01000095.1 GCA_011525665.1 Candidatus Brocadia sp. | reverse complement strand
CATTTCAAATATAGGTTGAACTGTATATTTTGACAAGGCGTATTTTGTGAAGTATACGCCAAAACCCTTGAATAATTGGGTATTTCCTGCCGTAAACTTGTCCAGCAAAAAATTGTCCAACTGTAAGCCTTCGCAATGAGGGGACCTCCTCATGAATGCTCAGTCGAACGATGAAGGGGAGAAAAATCGTAACAAAAAAAGTTTTTACAGAGTAATTAAAGAAAAGGAAAATAGCGGATAGGGGGGGATGGATACTTCTTTTTGAGATTTGAATTTCTGACTCGTTTATTCCAGTGTTGCATTGCATATTTCAACAAAGAAACTTATGAGACGGGTTTTCCCGATATATTTCAGTGCGGTTAATTTTTATAGCCTTAATAATATAAATGTCTTACAAGGGAAACGGCAGATTGTTTTAGAAAAAGGAACTGATTTTGCTGCGCTATTGCGGTATTGTAAAAACATTGTTGAAAATAAAAGGAAGAGGAACGGGATAACTACTGGAATTTATACCAAATGTTTTGGTGGAAACTCAGACGATCAATCCGACGAAGCTCGTTGAAAGTTCGTTTCTCAATTTTACCGGTGAAATTTTCTGTGTTTAATTTTATTAAGTGTATATAGCTGTGAGCAAAGCGAACAAGATTCTTGCCTGTATTCAAATCCTCGTTTTTTTCAGCCTCACCTTGTGTGGCAGCGGCATCACCTTCACTGTATCGGCGACGTCCGGTGAATTTCCCTGTAAAGATCATAACTGTGGGTGCAAGTCGGCATCTGATTGCAGGACGAATTGCTGTTGTTTGCCGCAGAGAGATCATGAAAAGTATCACTACGGGGTAAAGAAACAGAAAAACGGCCTTCAATCATTTATCGGCAGCCTGATGTGTAAGTCCGGAAGTGATGGAATCACCGTGATAAATACCGAACTGAAATATGTTTTGGAAGATGATTTTGCAATTCCCCGAATAGCATTTTTGTGTCTCCTTACCGGCGATACCCTGGCTCACATCTGTGAACCTCTGGTATCACCTCCTGAAAAACCCCCGCGCTGTCCCGCATAATGTCTGCCAGCAGATAAAGTAAACGCATAAAGTAGCCGCATCCGTTGCATCAGCACGAAAAATCTCCGCTTTGCAATTTGTTTTGCTGTTCTCCGGAATGCTATTCCCTCTCGGCTTCTTTAACGTATGGGAATTTCAATCTTTGGAGAGGCAATTCATGAATTGCCTCTCCATACCAAGGAAAAAGTCGCCGAAGGCCTGATTGAAGCGTTTACTCTCAATCAATTTACTCAACAATCGATGTATTAAGGGAAAAGATCAGGCAGGCAAAAAGCCGTTTTGTTTAGCGGATTCTCCATCATTCATGACGGAAACGCCTTCCATGAGCTACCTTGTAAATTGATTGTAAAATGTGAGATGAACACCGGGAATTTTATAACTTTAAAAAATGGAGAAATGAACTTATGATAAATCGTAAAGGCTACCTTGTCATTATCACAATGATTGGAACAATGATAACTTCAGGAAATGTTTTGGCTCATACAACGGTCATGTCAAAAAATACCCCTACGAATTACAACTCCCGCGATGAGCTTGAAGGAACGACGGGCCTCAACAACTTTAGTATCCCTCACGGCTGTGATGGTCAACCCGTAAGGGCAATGAGCATTGTTTTCCCCAATGGCGCAGACTCTCTCGCCGAACGCACGGACACAAAAGAGTCAGTAACTCTTTCGGACCATATAACGGGCAACGCCGTGATGGGTGCAAGCCCTGCCGTAAACAGCCTTTTCAAAAAAATCAACATACTGGTCGGAACCGTCCCGTCCTTTATCTCGCATGGTGAGGAAAAAACGGAGGATACCAGGGCATTTGTCTTCACAAACGGCTCATTAAGGGACGGTTTTACGGGGCTTATCCCATGGCGTGCAACCTTTCCTGCGTTTAAATCAGATTCCTGCGCAACGGCGCTGACCGTGTACATTGCCATTGCCAACTATTGCACAAAATCTAAGAACGAAAATGACAATGACCGCGCCGACATATGGATGGGTCGTTTAACGGAAAAATTTAATGATCCGGACGTCGTATCGGTAGGTTTCTGGCCCTATCTGAGGGTTGTAAGAGACCTGGAAAAGAATCCCCTCCCTGAGGGTTGCGGCGAAGGATTTGAGATTAGCGTATATCCTTCCGACGAGGCAATTGACGAATTCCTGCCCATCACCGGATATTGGCCGGGAGGTGGCAACGGCGGCAATCATGGAGGACACGGTGGTGATGGAGGGCACGGTGGCCATAATCACTAATGCTGTTTCCGCGGGGCTTCTATGGTTTGTAGGAGTATTGCATCTCCCCGGCAAGATGATGAGAGAGAAACTCCCGTGTATTTAAAGGGGGATGTCGGGTGGCACGGACAAACTTGTTTGTCCGTGCCTGTCTTGACGTTGGGAAATTTCGGTCTTTTTGCAGGGGAGAAGCATTTACTGTTCAAATGATAAGACTTATCGTATACTCTGTACAAACTTCTTTTTTGGTACGTTTTTACATCCCCTTCATCGTTCGACTGAGCGCTCACGACGAAGTCCCCTCCCTGTGAAGGAGAAAACCGGAATATCCTGTTATCTCTTTACCACCCTTTTCATCCCCTCCGTGCGAAGGAGGGGAAAGAGGGGTGGTTGTCTTTGGTTGCAGCCATGCTGCGCGAGGTAATAACAGTAAATGCTTTGCCTCTCTGTAAATGCTGAAAAATCCGTTTAAATAAAATACCACTGCAATCACGTTATCATGCGCTTAATACGAAAAAGAAAAAGGTATGTATGAAAATTCCGGCTATAGCTCTTTTGTTTTTAGTCTTTACCTGTAAAACTATTTATGCTCACGGCGAATGTTGTCTTTCACGATCCCTTGCGGAGGCAACAATCTCGGGTGTAACCCTTGCGCCAAATTTTGGGCTTTCCCTTCAATATGAATATACGAACATGGAGACGATACGGGAGGGTAGCCAGAGCAGAAGTCCTGATTCAGTATTGGATGACGTTGCTGCAACATGGCCGGAAATTCCGGAAAATGGAAAGGATTTTTCTGTCCCTACCCGAATGATTATGCAAAAATATACCCTGCTGGGTACGTACTCCGCAACCAGGAGACTCCAACTCCTGGCTACGGTTCCCTATGTTATCAATGACATGGATATGAGAATGGTGACAAGGGGCGAAGGAAGCGGCCATCATCACGCCGTGCAACGTGACAGGCAGTCGTATCCGAGACTATTCGCAGCCAACGCAACAGGGAACGACATAAGGATGGATATGGAGATGGATACCGTAGAGGGGCTGGGGGACATGACCCTTATGGGGCTTTATACCCTGTACACCGATAAACCCGATCTGCCAGCGAAAAAAGTCACCCTCGGTTTGGGCATAAAAACACCCACAGGCAAGAATGATGAGGAATTTGATTCCGGCGGTCTTGTCCACGCTGCAATGCAACCCGGAACGGGCTCATGGGACCCGTTATTTCTCGCAAATTACATGCACGCATTTCATCCGATGATTTTCCAGGCCAATCTGTTTTACCAGATGACGACAGAAGGTGATGAGGGGTATGAATTCGGGGACAAGGTATCCTTAGACCTTATCGCCAGATACCAGGCAACCAAACAGATAAGTCCCGGTTTGGAGCTCAATCTGTTCTATTCAGGGCAGGATAGAGATCACGATGACAGATTTTCAAGACCGGATGAATCCCTTATAGACAACCCCGACAATACAGGCATTACCTCTGTTTCAATTACGCCTTCTCTTCAGATAAGGATACCAAAGACGGGCGGGAGTATTGATCTGAAATTTCAACAACCCCTCTACCAGCATGCCAGAGGCATCCAGCAGGTAGTGGACTGGAGGGCGATGGCTTCCATCGTATGGGCTTTTTGAACCAGCAAATTATTGTGTACTATTTTCGTAAGGGCGAAGCATTTGCCATGTTGGATATAAACGCATGCAGGGTAATGACAGCAAATGCTCCGCCTTTACAATTGTGTGGTAAATATCGCAATTCCTGGAATTTTTCAAAGGGAGCGTCTTATCATGAATAATGCAACCGTGCGATGGCTCTTGAAGTACGTGGGTTTCTTTTTCTGCGCGTCTGTTTTGCTGATACCTATGGAACAGGTATCATTTTCTGGCGGAGATAAGGATTCGGTAAGCCACAACGCCGGGAAAGACTGCCTGACCACCGGCTGCCATGCTGCTGGTGGATGGAAACGGTTTTCCCTGGCAGGAACGATTTACACGGATTCGGAAGGCACAACCATAATGACCGGTGCCCGGATAAAAGCGATGGATGTAAACGGTGTGACTGTCACTCTCACGTCCGACCGGTCAGGGAATTTTTACTCGGCCGTGAGTATGACGGCGCCGTTTATGATATCCGTATCGTACCGGGGACGGGTGGTAAAGATGCCCGGCGCTGCCTCAGGAGGCAGCTGCAATACAGACGGTTGTCATGTCGTTGGATTAACGGGAAGAGTTTATATCAGCACGGAAGACCTTGATCTGGCCGGTATGGTAATTGGGACCGATACAGAAAATTCTTCGGAAATGCGGTATCAGGAAACGGTTGTTGCTGCGGTAGCAAATGCAAAGGTCAGCCTCAGCATCAAGGGGAATATCAAATACAGAACTACCACGGACGCAACGGGCGCTTTCACCCTGCGTAAGGTAAAGGCAAATGACTATACCCTGAAGGTCGCGAAGAAGGGTTACAAGACCTATAAACAACCCTATGAAATGAGACAAAAGGACGTTCCTGCGCTAGAAATTACGCTGGAAAAAAAAAGTAATTCTTCTTAAGTTACCGATTGCTTCGTAGCAGTCCATTTCCTCTAAGCCTCCCGCCATCGTTTGACTGAGCGTTCGTCTGACCCTTCGACAAGCGTTCGACTGAGCTCACGCCGAAGGCTCAGGATGTAGCGCCGTTCATGGTGATCCCCTCGATATAATCAGGACATGCCTGCCGAACCAACACGCCAGAGACTTGCACCGATGTTGGGAAGGAGACAGTATGGTCGTAGTAAGTGTTTCCCGGCCCTGGCGGGAGGGGTGAGGGTCATAGATGTTGCGTTAAGCGATTTGAGGTGCGTGGATAAGCCATGTGTGCCGTGTCTGCTTCTGATTCACAAGGATATGAAAGCTGCTGGAGATGTTGCAAGCCATTGTCCCCCGCTGGCGGGGGACATGAAGGATTCTACACAATTTAAGAAACAGGGAGTGAGCATTGATTGATTCCTTCACTCAACATTTATGGGATTAGAGGAGGGCGTCAAACCGTTACGGCTATTCACGAT
Organism: Candidatus Brocadia sp.; assembly: GCA_011525665.1. Classification (GTDB taxonomy): domain Bacteria; phylum Planctomycetota; class Brocadiia; order Brocadiales; family Brocadiaceae; genus Brocadia. Next base: position 4,362 of record WYAU01000095.1, on the reverse strand, counting down.
CGCATCATTTTCAAACGAAAGAGCGGACGATACATCATTCGTAACAAGAATAACCTGCATTGATAGGCGTAATAGCTCCACCCTTTTTGTTCGATAAAATATTTCCCCTCTGTCGGCTGAACAACGAGGCTGACGTGGATATTGGGGGCGATACCGATAGGGATAGTGTTTCTGATAAGGGATTCATACATCCGGCGAAATACGATCACCATATCTTCATAGCGGGGAGACGGATAATCCTCCATCTCCGTCCCTAACGTAGGCCGAAACACACAAATGGTCGGAAATGCCCCGGCACCGGCGATGTAATCGATGGCCTTTAGCGTGTCTTCAATGGGTTCAATCCCGGCAATAATTTCCCCCGAAACCCTTCCCTTGCCCCACAGCTTCGAGGTATATTCCAGGGCATCAAAGAATGCCTGCTGGGTCAGAGTCTTGTGTTTGCCCGGGCAATATTTTTCAAAATACGCGGGGTTATAGAATTCAAAACAAAAGGAGAGGTGATCCACCCCCAACTCCTTGAGTCTATGGTATGCAGACAATTCCTTGCAGGGCGGGCACTGCACACCGACCAGAAGACCCGTCTCTTCCTTGATCGCCTTTACATATGGCGCAACAACTTCCAGTTCCCTGCCGTCATAATATCCGGTATTAAAATGGACAAAGGTAACGCCTTCCTGTTCCTTTGCGGCAATGGCCGTTTCAACGACGTCCCGCACACGCTTCTCACCCTCTTCGCTGAATCCGACGTTCAGCCCCGTAGAACAAAACCGGCAATTGGACTTGTCTTCCGGTTTCCAGTAACCACAGACCCGGGCGGGATAGATGGCAAGATAGGTACCCTGCAGGGTACCCACACGGGACATCAGGGTGCCGCTGCTCGTTTCTTGATCATAAAAGGCCGGCTGTTTCGGTAACCGAATGGCGGCAACGTCTTTTCCCTCTTTCGTAACAAGATAGCGCCCATCCCTTTTTACTAACGCATAGGGGGAGTCCTTCACGAATTTTTCCGTAAGCGGGACGTTCATATGGATATCTTCCGGGTGTGCCGGGATAATGATCTCCAACCCGCTCCCCAGGCCTGCGCGGGTACGCATGACCCGGCGGGCGTCATTTTCCAGGTCGCAACTCCTGTCAATCTTCATGCCTTTGCAAAAGAGGTCCAGTTCTAACAGGCCGGGATTGCATTTTCTCTTTGTATTCATATAACCTGAAACGCAATGATGCTATCAAAAATACCCTGCTTTTGGTATAGAGAAACTCCACCCCTTCCCTCCCCGTAAACGGAGAGGGTGATAGACATCCCCCGTTTACGGGGGATTATGGGGGAAAAACTTACCGTAAAAAGAAGTGTTTATACAGTAAACACCATTTATGATAATTACGGTGCACGATCTAAGATGCTTCAGATTTTACCGTTCTCCATTGAATAGGGCAAATATATTTCTTGTATGAAAATTTGGTCTGTAGTAGAATCCCGCCTTGTACGGAGCATTGTAACATATTCTCAAACGCATCCCGGTTCCTTTTCTCTGAAAATAACACAATCCTATTTGCCAGTCAGGGAGTTGAGGAGTTATTTACCATGAAAGAACCCTACGCCCATTCCGCTAATCCACAAGGTCAAAGATACAGACTTGCTGACCATGTAAAAGAAGTTGGTGCACTATCCCAAAAATTTGCTGATAAATTTTGCGCCAGTGAGCTGGCTTATTGGGCGGGATTGTGGAAATTAAGTAAAATGAGGATTAAATATGTTTCTTGACACCGATTATATTGCCCATCGCAGAGAAAAAGACGGTGAAGTGCACTGGCTATCACATCATCTCGAAGCGGTTTCAAGACTATCTGGTGAGTTTGCTTCAAAGGTCAGTATGAAAGAACAAGGCGAACTGCTTGGGCTTCTACACGACATCGGTAAAGCAAGCCAAGAATTTGAGCAATACATTAAATCAGCTGTTGGCCTTATTAATCCAGATGAAGATGATTATGTTGATGCTGAAGGAAAGAAGGGTAAAATTGATCATTCTACAGCAAGTGCACAATGGATTTATAGAAATCTTGCGTATAAAGGGACAGAAGAAAGACTCGTTGCACAAGTTTTTTCAACATGTTTAGCTTCACATCATTCCGGCTTGATCGATTGTATTACTCCTGACGGCAAAGACACCTATTCTAAGCGCATGGACCAGCAGGAAGAAAAAACACATATTGAGGAAGTATTCAAAAAACTCAGCGATCAGGCTAATGAGTATATTAGAGATCGGTTGCAATCTAAAGATTTTAAGCAAACTCTCATAGAAAGATTTAAGTCATTAAGAACCGATGATGATTCTAAAGAAACACTGTGTTTTAAATACGGACTAATGTTACGTTTTCTTTTTAGCTGTCTTATTGATGCTGACCGGTTAGACACAGCTGATTTTGAAGAGCCAGCCTTGAAGAAATTAAGGCATTATGGGAACTATGTGGATTGGAAAGTATTGATAAGCAGATTAAATAAAAAGTTGGATGAATTTGACTCAACTGGAATTAATGCTATACGGCAGAAAATATCGCAAGCGTGTTATGGTTTTGCTGACAAGCGGAACCCTCCCCGCGCGGGAGCGTGGATTGAAACTACAACAATCGAGGGGGGTTGTTAAGCGAAAACGTCGCTCAGGAACGTTACCATTGAGAATTACCTTGTGCAGAGTGTATAAAACGGTATGATTCAGAAGGCACCTTGTTTTATTGCGATCCCCCTTATTTGAATAATGAAGTTATGCTGTGGTGGCTATCATTCGAGACAGCTAGGGCGGTTTGCTGAATGATCTGGACAGGGTTAAGAATAAAGGACTTTCTTTATCAAAAATTTCTTCAGGAGATAGGAGAATAATGCAGATGAGTCGAGTTAACTATTTTCATGAGATGGGTGTTGGTGTCACTTTATTATTTCCACCGATGTAGTATAAAAAGGAATTACAACCTTACTAAGAGGGATGGGTGCCTCATCCGCCTTTTTGGGGAATATTAAATACTCAATCATCTCCAATCGCAATGTTAGCTTCTTAAAATCCGCATTGCTAGGTATTTTATATTTATAATAAAATGACTTGTACTCTCCGGGCATTAATCTCCCATCCTTTACCTCAGTTGGGTATGTGGGGAATTCAAATGTCCGCGTGATAAAATATTCCTTCAACCCCTTTTTCTTCCCATTTTCATCCAGCACCGCCACACGGGCGGCAATGCCCCGGACCGGTCAGCCCGTTGGCACGCGGTGCCCGGCCCCTGTATTGGTAATTCTTATTTCTGCCTTCATTTTATCCCCGGGTTTATAGGTATCCTTTTCCGGTTTCAATTCTACTTTAACGGCATTTCTTAATTCATCAGGGCTGCGAGAACTTTTCTGGTCGTGCATTCCGTAAACACGCTTTGGCCTTCCCAATGAGGCAAACCCCTCCTTTCTCTTCATGTGACAATCCTGGCATGTCTCCTTCTTGCCTGATATTTTGTACTCATCGCTGGTATAGCATGTCTGTTTGACCCTCGCCCGGGGGAAGCCCCAGGAGTGGCAGGTGTAACAGAACTCAGGCTTTTGAAAAGAGGGGTCGTATTTAACCGGGTGTGGCGCCTCCCCCTCTTCTATCTCACGGGGTCCGTATAGTGTCTTATTTCTTAAGTGACACACCACACAGGTTACACCCTCCTTTATAAGCATGGTATCAAACTCTCTATTCTTGATCGCAACAAAAGGTAGAGGACCTGTTTCTTTAAAACCCCTTAATATTTTGGGTTTCTGTTCAAGCATGGGGAAATGGCAATTGGAACAGAAGGGGGGATTATTCCTTGCCGTCCAGCACGCCTGAAAGACAGGGCTTGTCGATGACTTGCTGTGCATCGATTCACGCCACTGGTCATAAATTTCCTGGTGGCATTCCTTGCATGAGTCGGCGCTATGTAAAGGGATGTCGTCAGGTAGGTCTAATCGAGGAATATAATTTGATGGACCAATAAATGTGACGCATGCATCATCACCCAACAAAACACGAGATGCGGTTATACTAACGACAAAGACCAGGATTATCTTAAGCCTGTTCATCTCTGTTTCCTCCTAACACGGCCAAATCGAAACCCGTAGCGCGTGGGCATCATTGCCCCATAAAACACCTTACTGTTGGACAAAAATTGGCTGGACAAAATAACAGTAAACTGATTATGTAACGTGCATAACAACCCCCTGAATCCCCCTTGTTAAGGGGGACTTAAAAAAATCCCCCTTAGGGGGCAAGGGGGTTGTATTTTACACCCATTTCAAATATAGGTTGAACTGTATATTTTGACAAGGCGTATTTTGTGAAGTATACGCCAAAACCCTTG
>WYAU01000094.1 GCA_011525665.1 Candidatus Brocadia sp. | reverse complement strand
CAAGGGTTTTGGCGTATACTTCACAAAATACGCCTTGTCAAAATATACAGTTCAACCTATATTTGAAATGGGTGTAAAATACAACCCCCTTGCCCCCTAAGGGGGATTTTTTTAAGTCCCCCTTAACTAGGGGGATTCAAAGGGGGTTGTTATGCACGTTACATAATCAGTTTACTGTTATTTTGTCCAGCCAATTTTTGTCCAACTGTAAGATCGGTAGAGGGATCCTGGTTTTGGCATTGCTGCGTTACGTATCGTAACCGTGTGATTATTACTTTACCTCTTCAATTTCGGTACAGACCTTTGCCCGATCAGCAGAATAGGGACAGGCAGGAGAGCAATTCAAAGGCTGAAGCCAGGCATGTTCATCCTTCTTGCAGTAGTATAATTTCAGCTCATTGCGTTTTAACTGGTTAGGCCACGCCTTAAAAAAGGGAATAAGGCTGTCGGTAATTGCCAGCAATGCACCTTGCGCTCCCTGGATATCCCTCGCCTTTTTAAGATCTTCCGCATAAGCCTGAACATGCTGCATCATGTGTCGTCCGGCGCCCTCCGGCTCGGTTTGAGCGGCTTTTCTTGCAGCATCTGATAATTTTCTGGCTAAACCGGCAATGCCATGCAAGTCTTTATTTATTAAATGCGTATACACCTCCTGGTACGTTGACAGGATTGTTTGAAGATGAACAACCGTCTTCTTCCCGATGGTAATCACTGCTTCATGAGAGTGGCCTTCGTGGGCAGAAGCAGTATGGGTATAAGAGGCATAAAAGATTAATAAAAATACCATACACTTTTTAAAACAGTTATTTGTAAACATGATTAACTCCTTTCAATTAATAGAATTAAATTAGGCCTTCGGCGACTCTGCCCCCCTGTCTCCCCCCCGTAAACGGGGGGATTATGGGGTAGAGTTTGAAATTCCTTAACATAAATTTAAGGAGATTCTTCGCTCCGCTCAGAATGACATTTTGCATTATTCTGTCATTCTGAGGGAGCAAAACGACCGAAGAATCTCAACTTTGAAATTCCTAAGCCTCAAGTTAGAAGGAGATGGAACAGGTAACAATTGCGCGGTACTCTTCCAGCCCCTCGGCGCCCTGCTGTTCGGATTCATTGTTCAGATCCTTCCATGTTGGCAGTTTTACGAGCATTCCGATGCTGACGTGCTTGCCAAACGTCGCCCGTAAGCCGGGAGAGAGATACAGGATCGTCCCGCCTGTCGCATCATCTGTTTCGTTCTCCTCGTCCTGATCTTTGGTCAGATGGAGTATGTTTGATTCTGCAATAATATCAAGCCGGGAGAGAAACCCGTTCTTTTTTTCATATATTTCATAACCGCCTGCCGCGTTGAAGCGAATTTCATTGCCCGGCTTGCCATCGTTGTGCTCGGTAAATACCGTAAGCGATGTATCACCGGTAAGGGTGACATGGGGAAAGATCATCTTTGAGGCGCTAAAACCAAACAGAAACGTTGGGGCATCAAAACCCGGCTGCATCCCCATATCAAAGATATCTCCCTTATTATCACGATTCGATGTTTCGCCAGTCGGCACCGTAAACCCTGCCTGGAGGGCCATTTTTAAGTCATCCGCGCTATATTCGGCGCCATAGGAGTCTTCCGGGCCATAGCCGTATAAACCACGAATACCATCCCTTTCACCAAACTTAAAACCATACTGAAAAATGAATCCCAAATCTCCAATCCCGCTCGATGTGCCCAGGCTATCCTGTTCCTTTATAGCCACCGGCAACGTGGCGTAGACACTGATGGCGTCGGTAAAGCCATATCCAACAAGGGTATTAAAAAAGGTAAAGGTATCGATATTTTCCGGCTCTGCATGGTTTTTATGATCAAAGGGAACATATTCAAACTTTTCGTAGATTAGAAAAGTCCCCTTCCCCAGTGCCAGGGGGGAAGCCGTTTCAATGGGCGCGCCTGGCCCAAACGCCGTAGAAACGCCTCCATGATGGGCAAAACTGCTCCTTATGTTGATTACACAGACAAATATGATAATACAACCTGCCACAAAGTGACTGTATCTTTTTCCTACGAACATTGCTGCCTCCCGTGATATTAAAGTAAAAATAAAGGTTGTCATTGCGAGTGTACGACATGTGCGAGATGTCAGAGCAGCCTAAAGGGGTAATCTAGATGCTCTTTTTGCCCGCAATGACAACCACCAAGATATGTCCTCTTGCATAAGGACATTGAGTAAAATATCCAAATTACAATAATATTATATTTATAATATTCGTGTTACTAAGGCCGAAAAAAATTTTATCCCCTGATCGCCTCCATTCCATATTTTCCCAGGGTGTCCTTGTCACGAATCAGTTCATGCGTGGGTCTATCCGCCACAATCCTTCCCTTGTCCATAAGCACACAGCGTTCAGCAACTTCTGAAATCAGATACAAATCATGGGAAGCCACCATAATGGCTATGGGTAAATCTTTGAGATAGGTAATCAATCTGCGCCGGTTTCTGTGGTCAAGGTCGTTTGCCGGTTCGTCGAGAATTAACAGTTGCGGCTCCATTGCCATCGCAGCGGCTAATGCGACGCTCCGTTTCTGCCCGCCTGATAAATGATGGGGTGGACGGTCTTTCACCGCACCCAGTTCAAAATATGCCAGCCATTTCTCTACCGTCTCATTAACCCTCTGCTTTGTCCATCCCAAATTCCTTGGTCCAAAGGCAATTTCTTCCCCTACCGAGGAGCAGAAGAGTTGGTCATTCACCTGCTGAAAGGTCAGCGCCACGTGCTGTCTTACCTCATTAATATTCTTATGTTCGGTAAGGGGGCGGTCGAGCACCTCTATATGCCCTGAAGTGGGTTTGAGCAAACCATTCAAATGCCAGAAGAAGGTGGTTTTCCCTGCCCCGCTCGGTCCGATTACTCCAACCTTCTCATGCTGATGAACCGAGAGTGACAGTGCAGATAACGCTAACACTCCCTTGTCATAACTATAAGATACATTTTGAGCACGGACAACACAAGACATTGCAAATGACCCCAAACCAAACAATACATGCAAAGATAAATACCATAATAAGACTGCCATAAGGCGTCTCAGCGCCGTCTTCAACAAGCGAAGGGAACGTACCGCTGAACCCGCGGGACTGCATGGCTCGTTCTACATTTTCAGCCTGTTCAAAGCTCGCCAGCAATAAACAACCAATTCCCCCTGCAAGATTACGCAATTGTAAAGGCCGTATACCTTTTCCTGCACCGCGGGCTGCCTGTGCGGCAAGCATCATCTTCAAACGCTCTGACAGAATTGGCAAAAACCGTGCGGTGAAGGCTGTTATATGAATCAATACCGGCGGAGTCTTTAACTTTTCAAAAGTGAACAAGATTCGTTCGAATCCAACCCAGCTTATCCAAATCACAACCCACATCCACATACACACCATCTTGGTTACTAAGACAGGAGCAAGCAACCTCCCCTCGCTTGTGCACAGCAAACTTACCCCCGTTAGTATGAAAAAAATCCCTACTCCTCTGCTCCGCCATACGGTCTTAAATGTCTTTCTAACCGCTAATACTGCAAATAAACCGATAATCAGTAAACATGCAAAAAGGTAGAATAGATTGTTAATCAACCCAAGCCCTGTCAGCGTTAACAGAATCAGTACTGTTCCAATTCGCGTTGAAGGAGGAGACTTATTCATTTCGGATTGGGAATTGTGGATTTCGGGTTTAATAAAAATTTTACTATAAAACCACTACCACACAGTACAATAATTCCTAGCGTGATGCGAACAATTAAATAATCGAAAAAACCCTTTGACGTTCCTTTTATGGCTTCCTGCCATGACACCTTGGTGAGGTGCCCGCCTGCCGCCTCGACAATGATGAACGCAGGCTCATCTTCAGGAATCTTTGTCAACGTCCATATCCCTTTCTCGTCCATTATATCCTTTATAATTACAATACCATCCTCATCCACGACAGTCACCACAGCACCAGACGCAGGAGAATGGTCGCTGAAAGCGACATGGAGCCTTTCTCCTTCGGTGGATAAATAAAGCCCGTGAGCATATACCACTGAAGACAGCAAAAACAGGATAGTGCTAACGCCTATAATTCTCTTCGGCATTCATTAAATCCCCAGCAATGAAGGCTTTACCTTTTGCAAAAAAAGCACAAGCCAAAAACCGATGACACCTTCTACGATAGCGATCGGAATATGACCCAAAAAGACTAATTTGGCGAGAGGCAGAAGCGCCGTATGTGTAGTGGACAGCGTTATATAAAGTAAAACTGTCGAGATTAGAATGGTTCCGCCGCCAATAAGAGAACCTATCCACGGACATTTCTTCGGAAAAGACTGTTTCATCAACCGACGTCCGAACGCCCCCATCACGGCACCAGGTAATGCCATAATGGAAATATTCACACCCAACACCATGAGTCCGCCAAAGCCAATGAATAAAGCCTGCAGAAGAAGCCCTACTGTGATTACGGTTAAGGCGCCCCGGCCTAGTAAAAGCCCGGCAATGCCGCTGAGCACTAAGTGCATACTGAATGGACCAAGGGGTATATGAATTGTTGAGCCCGCAAAAAACGCAGCCGCAATCACCCCGTATGCCCCAACTTTATCTGTTTGCAAATTGCGGACAGATAGTACCAGAGCGGGTAAAGCTATTGCCCACCCTATCCCGACCATATATGGCGAGAGGACCCCGTCACTAATGTGCATCAGAAAAAAACCCTTTATCAGGAAAAATTCCCGGTATACTTTAGAAATCGCAAATAAAAAAAATGTGTCGTATCACAATAACATTAATCGTGCTATCTATGATGAAAAAAATATTTGTAACCTTTTTCGCAGATTGCAGATGGTTTTTCCCTGATTTTCATCATGGTAACCCTTTTTCCGCCGCGGCAAAAGAAAGAATTCCTTTGTACTCAAAATCACATTATTTCCTTTCCTGTTGTAGCCATGGCAAAACCTCCGTGTTTTACCCCTTTTGCAGATTTTAATTTCCCGTATAATTCTTCGATTTCTTTCGGTTTTCCCTTTATCACGATTATCTCCAAACAATTATCGTCATCCAAATGAATGTGCTGGGTCGAAAGGATCGTGTCATGATGGTCGTGCTGAATATCGATAAGGAGATTAACCAATTCCCTTTTGTGATGATTATAGACAAGGGTGATTGACCCCGCTACTTCTCTGTCTTCCTGCCATTCCTTTTTCACCAGGTCGTCCCGGATCAGATCACGTATGGCCTCAGAGCGGTTGGTGTATTTCTTCTCCCTGATACGCTCGTCAAACCTTTGGAGCAATTCTTTTTCCAGAGAAACCCCAAATCTCACCAGACTTGACATAGTATTCCTCACTTCCTTGGTATTACGTATGCTAAGATAATAACACTGACGCTTCAATTCGTCAAGAATATTTTTATCTTAGCGATTTTTTTTCACCGGAGGGAGGTCGGGTGTTTTAAAAAAACATTTTGACGTTTTCAGTAAAACATTTCCTGTCAACGCTGCCCCTTACAGCCTGAAGCCGGCTGACATCATCTCCGCCGAGGGCATCTCCCTTACGGACAAGAACAAAGCGATCGAAGAACTCCAAAGGAATCAGGAGATCACCAACCGCCCCAACTACAAGGCCGCCCGTGAACTCTTCGACATCGACTTCAAACAGCAATTCGGCGCCGGCGCCATAGTAGACCCTGAAGATCAGGCCAAATGGCTTCGGGTATTCCATTCCTACATCATCGACAAGAAAATGGAACCGCTCGACGCCGCGGAGAAGATCAGGAAGGATTACGGGATTCAGGGGTCAGGTGTCGGGGATCAGGGATCAGGTGTCGGGAAGCAGGTGTCGGGTGTCGGGAAGCAGCCTTCTCCAGCCCCAACCACCCCACCTGACACCCGCCCCCCAACGTCTGACACCCAATCCCCGATACCCGACACCCGTTCCCTGACCCCCGATCCCGCCGACAACCTCTTTGCCGGCATCGGCAAATCAGTCATACAGGGCATGACCGCCTTCCCTAGAACCTTCTGGGGCGCCCTTGCCACTGCCGAAGACGTCGTCAAAAACGTACCCGAAGCGCTCCCCTGGGCCATAGTCACCCAGCTTGCCCCGGAAGAATTCTTCAAACGCCGGTACGAAGATGTAAAAGGCATCGAAGAACGCTTCCAGGCAAAGGGTGAAGGGTACAAGAAATACGTAAACGGCGCCATCCGCACCATGTCAGAAATGCTCAGCCAGTACATAGGTACGGCGGGTATGGGCACACTACCTTCAATGGCGGCCGGTGCAGGCATCGACAAATACCTGGGAGCCAGGAAAGAAGGCTACAGCATCCCCCGTTCATTTGCAGCCGGAGGAGTCACGGCAACCACAGAATTTGTCACCGAAAAGACACCTTTGGAAATCCTCGGACGTCCCGGGTTAAAGTTCGTCGATCGGCTCATGAAGGGTTTGATAGCAGATATACCTGGCGAGGTTGAAGCAACCCTGGTAGAAATGTCAACGGTAGACACCGCCATCCTGGGCAAAAGCTACACACCGCAGGAGTATTTAGGGGCGTTACTCGACACGGCAGCCACCGCAGCCTTAACCACCGTAGGTGCAACCGGCGTCACCCATCCGTTTGTTGTAGGGACACGGAGCCCCGTGTCCTCCCCTGATCAGAGTAGGGTGGGCACTGCCCACCAATCCCCGGGCGAGCAAACCCCACAAACACCAGAAATCAAGCAGCCGGCAAAAGAGGAAGTGCCTGGAGTAAAGCCGGAGGAATATGCAACGGCTAATGTATCGGGAAGATCGTTCTTAAAAACCAGGAAAGGGGCCTTTGATTTTGGGAGTATTGATGAGAATGTATCAAAGGTGATAAACAAACCAGCCGCCCCTATCAGGTTGGAACCAGGCAACGATGAATATGGGAAAGTCCATATAGAGAAAAAGCGTATAGAAAAGTTGAAAAAGGCTGGTTATGAAAGTGTGGAGTCGTTTGTTGAAGACGTTGCGTCAAACTACACAAAAATTTGGGAACAACCAAATGGAAGATTGATGCTCGTCAAGGAAAATGGAGACGCAAAATTATCTATTATCGAATTACAGGAGCATGCCGAGGGTAACTATTATGGCGTGAGCACTGCGTTTATCGCAGAGAAAAACTACCCGCAAAAAGGAGGAAGAAAATTGCTCTGGGAGAGGAGCGTGCCTCTCTCAGCCAGCCCTGAGCAGTTGGCCCCGCTTACCAACGTCACCCCAAAAGACACTCAGGTGGGTGACGCTTGGCGCTCGGGCCAGAGCAATTCTCCCGTTGATACTATACAACAAGGTCAAGAATCTGTCAAGCCAGAGATAACCCTTATACCCCCCCTGCAAAACCTCGTTGACAACTCCAGGTTATCCCTGGAAGACGCCTTAGAGATCAACGACATCGCCACGCAAAACAACTGGTCAGAGGATACCGTAAAGAAATTCTACAAAAACGCCGTAGAGGGACTCGGTATACAGAACAAAGACACCGCGTCCCTGGAACAAATGCTCATCACCGCCAAAGTCAAAGAGGCCGTTTATAAACAAAACGTCGAACAATACAAACAGGAAATCGAGGTAAATGAAAAACTCATCAAGACACTTTACGATCGCCTCAACATCAAAATCGAAGGCGGCGCCCCGGACAAATACGAGACCATTGCTAACGACTTCATCAAAAACCTCGGCGACCTCAAAAACCTCAAGCCCGAAGAAATCGTCCAGAAGGCACAGGAAGAACTTGCCCTAAATCTCAACAGGCTCGATACCGGCATGGACATCAAGACCCTCATCGCCGCCACCGTACAGACCATCAACGAGGCCGAAGGGATTTCCAAAGAAACCGTATCCCATGAACAGACCATCCAGGAGGCCATGAAGGAATTACCCGGCATCTACCGCAAGGTCCTGGACATGAAGCGGGGCAAGACGCTCACGAGGCAGCAACAACTGGCAGCCAGGATTTTGGGAACGGCGCTCTATGAGAATTTCAATAAGACAAGGCTATTGGGCATGGCAGACCCCAAAAACACGGAGCTATCACAAAAGGCGATGACACAGCTCATTGAGCTGGGACAATATTGGTCAAAGGTGCTGGCATCGTCAAGCGAGATGGGGCGAGAACTCGAAGCACAGAAGATCATAGCGAAAGTAGGCGAAGACATCCCTGCTACAGAAGAATTCAAAAAGGTACTTGACATACTCCAGGGCCAAAACGAGATATCGCCGGAACAATTCTATCAGCTCACCGGCGCACTCAGGACACCTGATCAGCTTGCAGAAATGGCAAGGGAAATGGCAAAACCCGTAACACGGAGAATCCAGGACATCTTCCTTGAGGCGTGGATCAACGGTTTACTATCAAACCCCCAGACCCACGCCACCAACATACTGTCAAATCTCTATACCACATTTGCCAGCATCCCGGAAAGATACCTGGCGTCAAAGACACACTATGGCGACCAGTCCGGCGTAGTAGATGGCGAGGCAAAGGCCATGCTCTTCGGCATGCAGATGGGCTTCCGTGACGCCGTCAACGCCGCCCGCATCGCCTGGGCAACCGAGGCAGGAAGATTCGGCAAGACCGCACAGAAGGTGGAAAACGCACAACAAAAAGCCATATCAGCCGAAAACATCAACCGCATCCTGGTAAAGTTTGGCGTGGATCCCATGAGCCAGACCCTTTCAAACGCCGTTGACTATGTCGGCAAGATCTGGAGACTACCCACCAGGACGCTCATGACGGCAGATGAATTCTTCAAGATGATCAACTACCGCATGGAACTCAATGCCCTGGCATATCGCCAGGCAGCCATGGAGGGACTCACCGGTGACAAGGCAGGCGCAAAGATCGCCGAACTCATCCAGAAGCCCACGGTAGAAATGCGGGCCCGCGCAATAGCGCACGCCAACGTCCAGACCTTCACCGGTGAAATGGGACCGGTTGCCACGGCCATATCGGGACTTACCGAACGCGTACCCATAGCCAAGATCATCGTGCCCTTTGTGCGCACCCCGTCAAACATCTTCACCTATGCCTTTGACCGCACCCCGTTCCTTGCCTATGCCCGCAGCCAGATCAGGGCAGACATCAAGGCAGGCGGTGCAGCACGTGACATGGCCCTGGGCAAGATGGCATTCGGCGGCATGATCGCGGGACTGGCAGCCACCCTTGCCGCCAGTGGATTCATCACCGGCAGCGGTCCCGAAGATCGGGATCTCAAAAAGATGATGCGGGACAATGGCTGGCAGCCCAATTCCATCCGCATCGGTAATACTTATTATTCATAATAGGTTCAATGAAAGCAGAGGCCAGGGACTGTTTCGGAGCGAAAAATACCGTGTTTCAATTCCTTATAGGTTCAATGAAAGCGTACCGGCAACAATACTTACGCCCGTGCTTGTTCCGTTTCAATTCCTTATAGGTTCAATGAAAGAATTACGACCGCTGATCAGCATTTCCTCATGGGGTGTTTCAATTCCTTATAGGTTCAATGAAAGTAAAAAATGACGGATATTTTCGGGGTCTCTCTCGGGTTTCAATTCCTTATAGGTTCAATGAAAGTGTTGATTGTAATGACAGTGACTGTAATAATTTTCCGTTTCAATTCCTTATAGGTTCAATGAAAGAGTAATACCGGTATCTGTTGGAACGGTGCTTGTCTTGTTTCAATTCCTTATAGGTTCAATGAAAGCTGATGTTGGCGTGTCTACTGAGGAAGATTTTACCGTTTCAATTCCTTATAGGTTCAATGAAAGCTTGCT
>WYAU01000093.1 GCA_011525665.1 Candidatus Brocadia sp. | reverse complement strand
TACCATATAGTATGCTGTTCTCAACCCTTATTTTTCAGGCTATTCCGGTCACACCAACCTCACTTCCCTTACGGAGTGCTGGTTAGCTGGTGTTTGCTCTATTTTTCGCGCAACTTATGTGTAATTACCAATAATTATTTCTCTGATTTCTTTACGATTTAATTCTGGCACAACTCGTCCGGATTCAGGAAATAACTCTAAACGGCCTACTGCCTCAAAAACTTTTATTGTAAACATCCGTGCGTAATAACTTGAATCCCTTGTGATAAAATTTGCTATGGCATCAATATCTTCTAAAGATTGAGGAGTCCATTTTATTTTAGCCATTTTTTCATCTTCTCTTTTGCTTCCTCATGAGAAATACATTGGCCTTCATCTGCCTGTTTAATACCTTTTTCAATTTTTGCAAGCAAATATAATCTCTCCATTGCTTCTTCAACTGTAGTTTTTTCTGGTAAGTCACGTAAACTGTCAATTATCTTTTTCTTATCTAAAGCAAACATTTTTTCACCTCCTCTTTTTATTTTGTTACACTCTGGCTAACCTGCCCGCACCATCAATATCCTGCAGATGTGCCACGCTGCGCACTTGGCCATGCTCACTTCCATGTTTGAGGTGATCGCCAAGCTTTATTAGTTCGTCAAACTTCTTTCTTACTATATTCGTCAATTCCCATTGGTATTTTCATTAGACAGACATAGCATTCATTTTTATCTCTATCCTATAATTGTCGGCTTATGATCGCATAACATGTCAGATATCAAAAACATCACAATGGAATTGCGTTAATTGGTATAATGCACATCATTTATCATTTTGACTAATAAAATTTGCAGGCTATTTACCGATATCCTATGGAATTGTCAAAACAATGTCAAGTTTTATGAGCGCAACAAATCCACCAACTGAAATTCCAAAATACGGACGTGGGAGGTTAATGTCTTTCTTTGGACTTATCCCATTTCCGTTGTCCGATCGCATAACCTGTAATCTTACCGATAAAGGGGATCGTTAGCATACCGGGCAAATTTACGCAGTGTTTTGTATCCCGGAAATCACGGAGACCGATGGTCATGCCTTCGTGTCCCATGCGAGGCTGGGCCCGGTAGGTGCCTAACAATCGGTCCCACCATGGCAGGTTGAAGCCGAAGTTGCTGTTGGTCTCGTGGTCCTCCATCGAGTGGTGCACCCTGTGCATATCGGGCGTCACCATGAAACAGCGCAGCACGCGGTCTACGCTGCGTAGCATACGTACATTGCCGTGGTTAAACATGGAGGTTGCATTGAGTACTACCTCAAACGCGACCACCGCCAGCGCGGGGGGGCCAAGCACCACAATCACCGCAAACTTGATCAGCATGGAAATGATGATTTCCAAAGGATGAAACCGCACACCCGTGGTGACATCGAAATCCAGGTCTGCATGGTGCATGCGGTGCATCCGCCAAAAGACAGGGAGGGCGTGGAACATCACGTGTTGCAGGTAGATGGCGAAGTCCATGATGACCACTGATACTACTACAACGATTGCGTACGGTATCTCGACGTAATTGAAAAGACCCCATCCGTATTTTTGAGCAAATACCGCCATGCCCACCGCTGCCGTGGGAAAGATGACGCGCAACAGCAAACTGTTCAGGAACACGATCCCGAGATTATTAATCCAGCGGAATACCTTCGATGTCGTGAGCGTGCGCCTGGGCGCCACCAGTTCCCACAGGGTCATAATCGCTAAGACACCGAAAAAGAACCCGATGCGAATGACAACCTCGTGGCTCATGACAAACTCACTCATGTTAATGTCTTTTATTGGACTTCATTTATTAATTTGTGTTTTACAAGGTAAACCCGCATGAACCAAAGGCTCACCAAAGAGCATGAAAATATGTCACCCTCCCTTGATCTCTCCCGTCAAGGGAGGGAAAGTTCCTTCGCCACTTGTGGGAGAGGTTCTGGGTGATGGGTATTTTCGTGCAAATACTATATAGGCCAAGATGCTAATAAGATACGGTGTTTCATGTGAGTTAACAGTCAAAAGACAGATGCACAAACGTTATTTACTATAGCTGAATGCAGACCGTTTTTCAATACGAAGCTCTCTTTGTCCGATCTTTTTAAAAAATTGTAATTGACAGTTGGATATAATAGGCAATAATAACTATATTGTTATGAATCTATTCAAAAAAAATATCGTGTTGTTTCTCGTCTTTGGTTTATCTTTCATCGTCGGACTGATATTCCTTATTATTCCGTTTGTTTCGGAGATGCCCGATGGGCTTGAAAAGGTGTCGGAAGAGACCATGGGATTTTTAAAAAAGGATGATTTCAAGCCCATGCTGAAGTCTCCTATGCCTGATTACACAATACCAGCCGTAAAACAGAGATTCAACAGACAGTATGCCGGCATTATCGGGGTATTCATTGTGTTCGGGGTAACAGTTTTTGTGGGATATTTTCTGAAAAGGAGGCGTAAAGATCTGTAAGTCTTCAGCAGGTCAACATGACAAACTTTAGATAAGGCTCCGGGAAATGTATTCCATCGGTGGGAAAGTCTAAACCTTGCGATGAAACATCGATAAGCTTGTACGACTTTGTGGTAAAATTTTTTACCTTCTGCAATACCTGAAAAAATTTCGAAAAGTTCATTTTGGCCATATTTGTTGAAAAGACGAGAATTCCATCCTCACGAAGGATAGTGAGTCCCTGTCCGATCAATTTCGGAAAATCTTTTTCTACGGCAAACACCGTTGCTTTACCGGTAGAAAAGCTCGGGGGGTCGATAATAATCATGTCAAATGCCCGTTCCTTCTTTTGAAATCTTTTGATCCAATCCCAGACATCCCCAGCAATAAACTCGTGGTTATAAACGTCGATTTGATTCAGGATAAAATTCTTTTTGCTCCATTCTATTGCTTTTCTCGATAAGTCCACATTGACAGTCCTTGCCGCGGCTCCATAATTTGCGTAGAGTGAAAAGGCGGAGGTATAGCAGAAGCAATTTAATACCTCTTTGCCTTCCGCAAGGGATTGTACCTTTTTTCTATTATCCCGCTGGTCTAAAAACAGCCCGGTTCCGCCACCGTCACGAAATGATATGTCGAATTTTATACCATTCTCCAGGACGACAAAATCTTTTGGGATTTCTGCGCCATAAATTAAACTGGTTTTAATATCTTCGCCCTTTAATCGCATCTTTTCCGTAATACTTCCTGGCAACAGCGCTTCTTTCAGGGCGTGATGCAGGGCGTCTTTTCTGTGCCTTTCATACGGCCTAAAATATTGCACCAGGATATTTTTATCATAGATATCCACGGTTACTTCAGGGAGGGCATCTCCATAAGAATTTATCAACCGGTATGCGTTCGTTGTGGCGTGGTTTATATATTTTTTTCTTAAAGACCAGGCCTTCTGGATGATGGAGTTATAGGGGAGCATCTTTTTACGGGGAACAAAATAATGTCATATCGTGTTTATTGTCATGTAAATTTTAGATTTGTTGTTGTTGCTCGTTTTTGCAAGGAGGGTGAACGCATGATAATGAAAACATTTTTTGTATGTCCCGGTTGTGGTAATAATAAAAAATTTAAAATTTTTATGAGGAACTTCCAAGTTGTTAAACAATCGCCTGAGTTGGGCATCAGGACAGAGGAAAGCAATATTCTCCCCAGCTTGCGGCACAATGACAACTATATTGAATGTCAGCATTGTTTTCAAACGTTTGATTATGATAATGCCGCGACTGTCGGCAAAAAATACATCCAGACGGCGCAAAGACTTAAAAAAAGTGCTCCGGCCGGCGCGATGTCCCGTCCCTGACGATGAGATACGTTCCTTTCACATCCCCAAGAATGATCACGTTATACCCCCCCTTATCCACTCCTTACGAAGGAGTGGATAAGGGGGGTAAGATATCAATACCCTTTCTATCCTTCCTTTGCAAGGATGCGACTTTGTCGTGAGTCTCCCGCGTGAGTACAGATGAACGCTCAGTCAAACAATAAATAGGGGAGATTTTCCACAAATTATTGAATAAATCTTTGTTGCTACCAAATAGCATGAAAATACCGGATACATAATAGAGAAATTTAAATCAGTCACATCATACATACAACCGGGGATCATTACTATAGTGCGCGACTTGGATTTATTCCCCTGAAATCTCCCTTTAGCAAATCAGGGAGCAAGGGGTACTTAGTTATTGTCGCTGACTATAAGAGTATCAAACCCTGAAGAGTGTGTATTCTTCAGACGGGGTCTATATGCACAAATGCCTTGTGGATACTTTCGATAGACTCTACTGCCCGCTGAACGTCTTTCCCGATATCGTGTGCCAGCGTCAGTGTCAATGTCTGGTCTAATGTTATATGAATTTCAACGTGAATATAATTACCCACATAATGTGCGCGGACGTCATGAATTCCCATAACGCCGGAAACGGCGCTTGCCTTCTGTTTTATTTCTTCCATGACGCCGGATTCCGGTTGTCTGCCCATAAGATAATCGATGTTTTGTACGCCGATCTTATACCCCGTGTAAATAATCCAGAAACTGATGAAGATTGCTGCAATATTATCCATGTGTGTATAACCATAACGCCCGCAGATAACCCCCACAAGGGCGGCAGCGGAAACATAGACATCGTTTCTGCTATCGATAGAGCTTGCCAGTAAAGCAGGGCTATTTATTTTACGACTTACCTTTTTAAAGTATCCGGACATGATCAATTTTATGCCTATAGATATCAGAAGTGTTACGATCGCAGGGATACCGATCTTATGCACGTGTGTCTCCGTCAGCTTGAACACAGAGGTGTGAAGTATTTCAAATCCTAAAATACCCGCAAAAATAGCCACGATCAAACCTGCTATCGGCTCTGCACGATGGTGACCAAAAGGATGTCCCTCGTCCGCCTGCTTTGAAGAAGTTTTTACAGCGAAAAAGATAATCATTGAAGAAATAATATCCGTAAGCGAATTAACGGCATCTGAAATAATGGCCATGCTGTTCGACATGATACCGGCGGCAATCTTGATAGCGAACAGAAAGGTATTACAAAAGACCAGAATAATCGTTGCCTGACGACCTCTATTTTTCATGATGCCCGCCGTCACTGTTAACCCAAAACTATGTAAGACTTACAAAATGATTTTGTAATATTTACAAGATTCTGAAAGGAAATACAACGAAATACTTTTCAACGAAAATTATTTCGTATTCATAAGGAGTGATGCTGAAAGATTACCATCAAGTTTTGACACAAAGGCATCAAAAGTATAAGAAATACTGATATCTCCGTTGTAGGAAAGATCGTATGAACCCGGAGTTGCCGGGAAGTTTGATGACCGAGTCTCACCCGCCACATAAATATTTCCCCCGGGATCAAGGACGATACAACGAGCGATATCCCGATAATAGCCGCCTATATAGGTGGATGCGATGAGGGCAGCCAAATCGTTGCTCAGTTTTGACACAAAGGCATCGAAAAAAACACCTTTGGAAGTGGTATAAGCGCCGGGAGTAGCCGGAAAGTCTGACGATCCCGTGTAGCCTGCAACGTATATATGCCCGCCCGGGCCGATTGCCAGAGAATTAGCCACATCATCATCCGCCCCGCCCAGATAGGTGGATGCAAGAAGGCGCGTCAAATTCCAATTGAGTTTTGATATAAATGCATCGCCGTTATGAAACGAAGTATCATATGCGCCGGGGGTCGTTGGAAAATCTAAAGACTCCGTTTTACCGGTTACATAGATATTTCCCTGAGAATCTATGGCAAGGTAATTTGCGGAATCGTCTGTGGTTCCTCCCAGGTATGTCGATGCAAGAAGATGTGTTAAATCACGATCCAGTTTCGATACAAAGACGTCACCAAAACCTCCATTAAAGGATGGATCAAAAGCGTCAACACTTGTGGGAAAATCAGAAGACCAGGTCTCGCCGCTCACATAGATATTCCTGTCCCGGTCCAAGGCTAACGAGGTTCCATAGTCATTATCAGATCCTCCCAGATAGGTGGATGCAAGCAGGTGGTTCAGGTTCCAGTTCAGTTTCGATACAAAGGCATCGCCGCCATGAAACAAAGTATCATACGCGCCAGGGGTTGTTGGAAAATTTGGCGATAACGTCCTGCCGGTGACGTAAACATTAATTCCACCCGGATCTAAAACGATGGAATGAGCATGGTCGTCGGATGACCCGCCTAAATAGGTAGAGGAGAGAATGCGGCTTAAATCTCCGTTCAGCCTTACCAGAAAGGCATCGCTGGCACCACTTTTAGAGGTATCAAAAGCGCCGGGGGTGACGGGAAAATCCGGTGATGAAGTTTGTCCGGTCACATAAATGGTTTTATCCAAACCAATGGCTATAGAGCGCACGTAATCTTCGTAAACACCTCCCAAATAGGTAGAGGCAATAAGATGCGTTAAGTCCCCATTGAGTTTTGTTATAAAGATATCACTGTCGTTATACGAAACATCATAAGCGCCTGTAGTTGCCGGAAAATCAGAAGACATGGTATAACCGGCGACAAAGATGTTTCTGTCTGAATCAATAGCCAGTGAATAGCCATAATCCGAGTCAAGCCCTCCTAAATACGTAGAGGCAAGAAGCGGATCAATGATAAGTTCTCTCGTTCTGTCATAAGAGGCCACTGTGAAACCATAAGCGGGTTTTGAGGCGGCAGTTTCAGGCTGAGAATGAGAAACGCGCAATTTGAGATTTTGGACTTCGGATGGTTCGGCTTCGCTCACCACACGCTTCGGACTTAAAAGATTTGGTTCTGTATTCTGATTGCTGATTTCTGACTTCTGAATTCGATATTCAACGTCAACATAAAACCTCTCGCCACGTAGCTCTTGATATGCTACTGGCTTTGTAAATACAACGGTTCCTGATGCTGTCTCCGCCTCAAGCTGTCCTTCCGCATTTACCCGTATGGCATTTGCTCCGTCCAGCTTTATTTTTATCTGATCAGGGTTTGCGCCAGGCTTTACCGTAAAGAGTTTTTCTACGTTATTTCCGTAGGCCTTCAGACGTAAGCCAATACCCTCATACACCTCACCCAGGTTAACGACATCGTATGTTGAAATACTGTTTTTCCACCTGGCCGGGTCTTTCCCTTTCAGGTAGACTATTTTTGTCTCCGTTTCCCCCTCTCCTTTTATTTTTCCTGGTTTTCCGCCGATAAACTCCTCTTTAAGGATCAGTTTTTTCGACCATTTTCCATCCGGGATTTTCTCATGCATGCATGACAATGAATAGACAAGTTCCCCGGCGTTTGTAACAAATACAGTACCCCCAAAGGTATGGGTGAAAAACGCTACTCTTTCATCCATCTGCTGTTCATTGGCAATAAAAGGGATTTGCAGTCTCTGTGTTTTTTGAATAAATGAGTCTTTTGATACTCTGTTTACATCCCCCTGTTTATCCGGAAAAAATGGAAGAAAGAATGCCGTGATAACAAGGGCGGCTGCAAGCAGAAAGATTTTTTTTCCCCGCTTCATTTTGTTATACTACCCTCCCTAGAAAGAGTTTTCATGAATAGTCAGAAAAATATCATATCAAATATTTTATGGAAAAACATGACTTTTCTGGTATATATATTCCATTTATCTTTACATGAAAGGGAGATACTTATTATGCGCATCCCGCTGGCAAAATACGGAATCAGGGAATTAATGATCTTTGGTATCCCCTGCGTTATAGGGACAGGAGTTTCCATTGTATTATTCCCGTGGATTGTCCCTGTTCCAGTACTTTTTTTGGCATTCTTACTGAATTTTTTTCGTGACCCCGATAGAAACACACCACAAGGTGCCGAATTCATAATCTCCCCTGCGGATGGAACGGTATCACATATCATGCCGGTCTTTGAAGAAAATTACCTAAAATGCGATACGACAAAGGTCAGTATCTTCATGTCGGTATTGAATGTCCATGTAAACCGCTTACCGGCGCATGGGCGTGTTGAGTTCATAAAACACACAAAAGGCAAATTCCTGGATGCCAGGGACGACGAGTGTTTCAGGAGCAATGAAAACAATCTGATGGGTTTGTCCTTAATGGGAAGTCATACAAAGATCGCGGTAAAACAGATTGCCGGCAGGATCGCCAAACGCATCGTATGCGCCTGCAAGGTGGGAGATGTTTTTGGACAGGGGCAGCGATTCGGCATGATCAAGTTTGGTTCACGGGTAGAGGTCTTTGTCCCTAAATCAGTTAAGTTTGAAGTGATGGTCAGGGTAGGGGAAAAAGTTACAGCGGGGAAGACCATTTTGGGAAAGATATATAACGAGGATTTATAAACACTTTATTTAAACACATATTATATAACAAGAAATTAAGATTTTAGATTTGAGAATTCAGATTAAATCGCAAATCAAAAATTATTATTTATGTTTACCGGCATCATAGAACATCTGACGTCAGTAAAAAACTTGTCATTAAAAGCAGGGGGGGGCGAACTGTTTTTAGATTTTTCAGGTTTTTACGATGACCTTGCGGTGGGGGAGAGTATTGCCATTAATGGGGTATGCCTTACGGTAAAAGAGATATCTGGTGAAGTGGTCGGTTTTGATATCTCCCATGAAACTCTGAAAAAAACCACATTGGGGAGATTACGGTATGCGGAAAGTGTTAATATTGAAAGGGCGTTAAGGGTGGGTGACAGAATGGGGGGGCACTTTGTCACGGGTCATGTGGACGGTATAGGCACAATAAAGGGGAAGAAACCATCTGCCGATCAATGTACCCTGTCTTTTTCAGTCGAAAAAAAATTCACCGATATGATGATTGAAAAGGGCTCCGTTGCCATAGACGGCATCAGTCTTACGATCGTCGATCTTGCAGACGGCGCTTTTTCCGTGGCATTAATCCCTTATACAGTATCTTTGACTACCTTAGGATTCAGGAAGGCAGGGGATCCGGTGAATATTGAGGTCGATATGATGGGTAAGTGGATTAAAAAACTTTTGGTAAATATGCAAGAGAAAAAGGGCGGTATTACTCACGAGCAATTGATGGAACAAGGGTTTCTGTATTAAGGTACATAGACTGTACGGAAATGTATTACAAAGGTCTCTGCGGGTTTTAATAAATATCATAAGCAAGGAAGGGTGGCACGGACAAACAAGTTTGTCCGTGTGGAATGGGATAAAGGATACTCGCTTGCGTTCGGTTTAAATTAAACGGTTCCGTCCTTAAGATTGAACGCGGGTGAAAAAGTTATTAAGCGAAAACAATGATTTCTCGGTTTTTAGAAGGTCGATCTAAAAGCATTGTATTTCTCATTTGCCTTCTTTTTACGATCCTCATAGGTATTGCAGACTATTTAACAGGCACAGAGATTTCCTTTTCAATTTTTTACATAGCACCCATAGCAGTTACCGCATGGTACGGTACTCAGCGTATTGGTATATCAATGTCAGTCGCAGCGGCATTAATATGGCTTATTGCTGAGAGGACGTTAGGGCGACAATATTCTAATGTTGCTATACCTTATTGGAATATGCTGGTAAAATTAAGCACGTTTCTGATTATAGCATATTTACTTTCTAACTTACGTCACAGACTCAGGAAAGAAGAGGAACTTGCGGATACCGACCCACTGACGGGTGCTTTCAATTGTCGGGCATTTTATGAACTGGTGGAGAAAGAGATCCAGAGGTCACGCAGATACAATCATCCCTTTACCATTGCATATATCGATCTCGATAATTTTAAAATGGTTAACGACAGGTACGGGCATACAGTGGGTGATGATTTGCTTCAAAAGATAGTATTGATCATAAAGGCAAACAAGAGGGAGACTGACATAGCTGCCAGGTTGGGCGGTGATGAATTTGCAATTATGTTTCTCGAAACAGGATTACATGATTCGGCCAACGGAGTCAGAAAAATAGTGTCATGTCTGCTTGATAAAATGAGGCAGACTGAACTGCCAGTTACATTCAGCGTGGGTGTAGTAACTTACGAGGTTGCTCCAAATGAAGTTAATCAGGCGCTTAAACTGGCTGATGATTTAATGTACTCCGTTAAAAAAAAGGGTAAGAACGCTATTGCCCATACTGTATGGAAAGGGGATGGCACTTGTCTTGATAATGAAAATATCAGTATACAATAAAATGTTTTATGGCTGTGGCTTTTTTCACACATTAGTTGAATTTGGTCATTGGTAATAGAGTAATAATTTAGTTTTTTAAAAAATTCCAGTAATGATGCGATTATCATACACTGTAGTGGCAATTCATGAATTGCCACTACAAATATTGACGCAAAGGCATTTTTCAGCGATTGACATTTTCAAAAAACTAAGTTGTTACGCCATATATATGATTTTCAAAAAATAAAATGAAAAAAAATAAAAAATCAAAATTACTGATCGGGATAACGATGGGTGACCCGTGTGGGATCGGACCGGAGATTATTGTAAAGTCGTTAAAATCTCCGGCCGTCAGAAAAATTGCCAATTATATCATCATTGGCAATGAAAAAATACTTGAGCAAGCGGCCAGGGCTTTAAAAATACCCTTAAAATATCGAATAATTTCTCATATATCGGAAACTAAGGACTCAAAACGACCCATTACACTGTTGTCTATTGGCAATTTCAACTCAAATCTCATGAAGCAGAAGAAGGCAACGGCAGAGGGTGGAGAACTATCCGTTCAATTTGTGATCAGGGGGATTAATCTCGCCATGAGCGGTCACATCGACGCCCTCGTTACTGCACCGATTTGCAAAGAGGCCATCCATCTCGGCGGATATAGCTACCCCGGTCATACGGAAATGCTCAGGATCTTTTCGGGTGCTGAGCGTGTCGTTATGCTGATGGCGGGTGGAAAGTTGCGGGTGGCGTTTGTGACCACGCATATCGCCTTAAAGGATGTGCCGCAGTCAATTAACGTCGAAGATGTTCTGGGGACAATAATCATGAGTGACGACAACCTGAAACAGTATTTTGGTTTTAAAATGCCCAGGATTGCTGTCTGTGGCCTGAACCCCCATGCAGGGGAGGAAGGTATCTTTGGAGACGAGGAAAGGAAGGTTATTATTCCTGCAGTTGAAAAGGCAAGAAAAAAGGGCGTACTGTGCGATGGTCCTGTCTCTGCCGATACCATTTTTTACAAGGCTTTGAAGGGCGCTTATGATGCGGTTGTGGCCATCTATCACGATCAGGGTGCAATCCCTCTCAAGCTGCATGCCTTTGAGACCGGGGTAAACATTACTCTGGGCATTCCCTTCATCCGTACATCGCCTGACCACGGCACTGCCTATGATATTGCAGGCAAGGGCATTGCCGTTCCTCATTCAATGATGGAGGCCATAAAGACGGCAGTAAGAATGGCACGGTGCCGTTGACGGCGGAGATACAGAAATACCGGAAAAATGTTTATAAAAGACCTGAAAAATTGCAAAGAATTTGTTGCCGGGGATAATGCAATTCTCCGTGAACTTCTGCACCCCGATAAGGAGAACCTAAAGCTTCACTACAGCCTGGCATATGCCACCGTTAAAGAGGGTAATACTTCATACCGTCATAGACTCAGGAATTCAGAGGTATATTACATTCTGGAAGGAAAGGGAATCATGTATATTGATAATGAGACAGCAGATGTTCATCCGGGTCAGGCCATTTATATCCCACCAAATGCAGTCCAATGTATTAAAAATACCGGACAGGGTGATTTAAAATTCCTGTGCATCGTTGATCCGTGCTGGCAACCGGAAGATGAAGAGGTAGTATAAACAGATTTTTTCATATATCCGAAAAATATGCACAAAATTAACCTGGTCAGGTTTTAAAACCCTGCAGGGCTGACTCACGAATTTCGTGTTTTGGATTTTGTCTTTTCCGACTTGTCCGGGTTAGGTTTAAAAGAATAGTCCTTCTTTGCGTTTTCTGCGTCTCTGCGGTAAAAAACATTTATAGGTATGCTTTATATAGTGAGGTATCCATGCCACCTGAAGAAATAGGCTTTATACCACATACACCAGCCGTACTGAAGCAGATATTCAGCCGCCGGGGAATTATTCCCAGCAAACGGTTTGGTCAGAATTTTCTCATTGACCAGAATATTCTCCTGAGTATTCCCGATATTGCAGACCTGAAGGAAGATGACGTTGTCCTGGAGATTGGTACAGGGACCGGAGGATTGACCAGGCTATTGGCAGCCAGGTCCCGGCACGTATTTACCGTAGAAGTGGATAAAAAGTTATTTGAACTCGCATCTGACATATTAAAATTTTATACGAATGTTACCCTCATTAATGCAGATATCTTAAAAACGAAGCACGAACTGAATGAGGATATAACATCACTGATATTCAACTGGCTGAATGAACACAAACAAACCCCCATAAAAGTTGTATCGAACCTGCCGTACAATATCAGCACCCCGGTAATCATCAATCTCTTAGAAGGTGATTTATCTGTCGGCCTGATGGTGCTCATGCTTCAAAAGGAGATTACGGAGCGTATGGCGGCAATTCCCGGTACAAGGGAATATGGAATATTATCGGTAATTACGCAGTTATTTTCAGAAGTGGAAGTCGTAAAGACGTTGCCTCCGGAAGTTTTCTGGCCGAGGCCGGAGGTTCATTCTGCCCTTGTTAAAGTGGTTGTTCACAAAGAGAAGTATACAGGCAGAATATCAGAATATCCGTTTTTCATAAAGATTGTTTATGCAATATTTACCTCCCGTCGCAAGACATTAATAAATAGTCTTGAAAAATTAAACTTACCCGGAGTTTCAAGAGGACATCTGATGGTGATTCTGAAAGACATGCAACTGGATGAACGAATAAGGGGAGAAAATCTTGGCGTCGATCAACTGGTCTGTCTTTCAGAGGCTATTGGTAAGCTTAAAAATTCGTAACAGTTTAGTTTTTTGAAAATGTCAATAGTTGAAAAATGCCTTTGCGTCAGTTTCTGTCATCTGATATTGGCATTTGTTTCGGCTTTCGATATTTAAATTTCTACTCACTATTCATCCAATATCCAGATTCTAAAATAAGGTATCTACGGAGTGCCGTTTACCTTTACGTCAAACGTACACTCAAGCAGTCTGGCGGCGCGGCGGCAGGAGACCATGCGGGCGGTAAAGATCTCAAAGTATTCCACCAGATCAGAGATTTCCCTGTCAATATCGAGTGTGAGCGTGATTGCCTTTTCTTGTGCATTCATGTGAAGCACGGATTTTGTTACGGCGTAATTAACACGGTCATGAATATCAAACTTAATCTCCTTCAGACTCCGCACCCTCGACCGATGGACATCGGATTTATCCGCAATGATGAGTGCCGCCGATACCGGGCTAACGATATCGCAGGCGCCTTCATCATGATTTCCTACCGCACTCATGACGAGAACCCGATCTTCCACAGGCATGTTTAGCTCTTTTAAGAATTGACTGGCAAGGTGTGCGCTGTGCTCCGGGTGCGAGTGGCGGCTGACCACATTTCCGATGTCGTGAATATATCCGGCGATGGCCGCAAGTTCACAAGTGTTTGCATCATATCCGAGTTTTTCAAGAATCTTTCGTGCACTTTTGGCCACATATTTCCCGTGGCGTTCACCGTGTTCCGTGTAGCCAATTATACCCAGGAAGTCGTTCGCCTTTTTTATGTAAACTTTTACATCCGGATGATTTTGTACCTGCTCCAGTGTAATCATGCCTTACTTTATCTTCTTCCATGTGGTGCCATCCGGCCTGTCATCAAGGACTATGCCTATTTCTGACAGTTTCGTACGAATGAAGTCGGATAACTGCCACTGCTTTGCCTTCCGGAGTTCATTGCGCGTGTCAATGAGAACTTTCATGATGTCTTCAGTTGTTTTATCTTCTACTTGCCAACTGAGTGTGAAGGTTGTAGTCAATGTTTTAGGTTTAGGCTCAATTATACCCAGGATATCTTCCCCGAGTTCCTGATACAGTTTATCAATGTCTTCTAGGCATTTTTTGCTTATCTCCTGACCGGAATTCACCAGGGTATTTACCTCTTTTGAGAGATCAAAAAGGGCGGCAATAGCACCGGGGGTATTGATGTCTTCGTCCATTGCATCAAGGAACATCTTTTTATAGTGTTCCAGTTTTTCATAGATT
This sequence comes from Candidatus Brocadia sp., assembly GCA_011525665.1. Classification (GTDB taxonomy): domain Bacteria; phylum Planctomycetota; class Brocadiia; order Brocadiales; family Brocadiaceae; genus Brocadia. Next base: position 63,839 of record WYAU01000093.1, on the reverse strand, counting down.
TCATCCGGGGAAAACCCGTCCTTTGCTTTTGCTATCCGCTCCCGCAGGCTTTTGACGGTGTTGAGCAGGCGTTCAAGACCCTTATTGGCGGCATCCAGCGCATCATTACTATAGTCAAGGGGACTGCGATAATGGGAGGTAAGGATAAAGAATCTTATCGTTAAGGGGTGGTAACTCTTGAAGGCTTCCTTAAGGGTAACAAAGTTACCGAGGGATTTCCCCATCTTTTGGCCATTTACGGTGACCATGTTGTTGTGAATCCAGTATCGCACAAAGGGCCGCTCGTTTGCTGCCTCACTCTGGGCAATTTCACACTCGTGATGCGGGAAGGTGTTTTCCAGTCCCCCCCCGTGAATATCCAGCGTCTGTCCGAGGTATTTCATGGACATGGCAGAGCATTCAAGATGCCAGCCGGGAAAACCTTCTCCCCAGGGGCTTTTCCATCGCATGATGTGGCCAGGGGCAGCCTTTTTCCAGAGCGCAAAATCGGAGGGATTTATTTTTTCAGGGTTTATTTCTATTCGGGCGCCTGCCTCAAGCTCCTCCTGTTTTCTCCCGGAGAGTTTTCCATATTCCTTAAACTTCTGAACATCAAAGTACACTGAGCCATTTGATACATAGGCATACCCCTTTTCAATCAGCCTTTCCACGAGCTCGATTTGTTCGGGGATATGCGCCGTTGCCCGCGGTGAGATGTCGGGCCTTACGTTGTTGAGTGCATCCATGTCCTCGAAATAGCTTCGCGTATATATTTCAACAAGTTCGGCGGGTTCTCTATGTTCCCTTTGCGCGCGTTTCAGTATCTTATCTTCACCTGTATCGGCATTGTCTGTCAGGTGACCGACGTCGGTAATGTTCTGCACGTAACGCACTTTGTAACCAATATATCGAAGATAACGGACAATCACGTCAAAACTCACGTAACTCTTGGCGTGTCCGAGATGTGGGTGATCATACACCGTCGGACCGCATACATACATAGTAACGTAACCTTCATGCAAAGGGGTAAAGACTTCTTTTTTTTTCGTTAAAGAATTGTAAAATTTTAGTGTCATGGTTTCATTTCTTAAGATTTCAAATATTTTTTTTATAGTACGCTACGTGTCAAAATATATCCACTAATCCTATCTTTAAGTCTTTTAACAAGGGGGATTCGAGGGTGCCGCCCTTTCCGTATGCCTTATAAAGTTGATAGGTATTATCCTTCAGGGTGTAAATCTCTATTTCTTCGCCTTCCGGAATTACTATCCAGTATTCCCTTACACCAAATTTTGCATACAGTTTTTTCTTCAGCACCATGTCCCTGTAGGCACTATTCTCCGAAATTATCTCTATTACGAGGTCGGGTGCGCCCTGGACATTCTTTTCACCGATAATATGGAGCCTGTCCTTTGAGATGAATAGTAAGTCGGGTTGAACAACATTTTCTTCATCAAAATATACATCATAGGGCGCATCAAAGAGTTCACCAGGTTTTTTTTCCGTTATAAATTTTTCAAGAATAAATTCAAGCCTTCTTGAAATTCTTTGATGATTCGTAATCGGTGATGGCGTCATAAGCAATTCTCCATGGATAAGTTCGTACCTCTTATCGTCTGAGATCTTGCAATAATCCTCGTATGTATATTTTTTCGTTTTTTTTTCTACGACAATGTGTGCCATGATACATCTCCTCAGCAAATGATTTGTTTGGATGACTGTTCTGACGCCGGAATAGTTACTTTTTCACCACAAAATACCGTTCGATCCTTTTATTGCACGTATTAATACCTAAAATATTGACAATATTATACAGTTCCGGCCCGTGTTCTCTACCGGTTAAGGCTATACGAATAGGCATATAAAGCCCTTTGCCATTAACCTTTGTTTCATTCTGCACAGACTTTAAGATCTCTTTAAAAATTTCTGGGGAAAGGGTGTCCTGTTTTTGGAGTTCCCTGTAAAAGGAGAAAAGGACTGATTGTGATATCTCCGACGACAAAAATTCAACATGGTTTTCACTGACAACCACATCCTTGAAAAAGATATCAACTTCCTGAATAATTTGGGACATACAAGACATATTGTTTCTCACCGCATCTACTACCAATCTCAATTTAGCCCTATTGATGTTATTTTCGTCCGTAGGAATAAAACCGGCGGCTTGCAGGTAAGGTATTGCCAGGTTTGTAAGCCTTTCTAAATCTGCTTCACGAATGTATTGTCCACTTAACCAATCCAGTTTTTGCTGATCGAATACAGAGGATGCCTTGCTCATGGTACCTATCTCAAATGTGTCAATGATATCGTCAATCTTAAACTTTTCCTTTTTGTCCCTGGGAGCCCACCCGAGAAGTATCATATAGTTGAGGAGCGCCTCCGGCAAATAACCCAATTTGCGGTATTCCGAAAGTGAAAATGCCCCGTGCCGCTTACTCAATAAGGTGCGGTCAGCACCCATGGTGAGTGATAGATGGGCAAATTGCGGGGGTTTTCGATTCAATGCATGAAAAAGCAATATATGACACGGTGTATTTGATAAATGGTCTTCTCCACGGATGACGTGTGTAATCTGCATCAGGGTGTCATCCACGGCAACGGCAAAGTGAAACGAGGGTGTTCTATCTGACCGCATAATCACAAAATCTCCAACCAAACTCATATCAAATTGACATGTGCCCCGAATCAGGTCATCGAATACGAGCAATTCTTCTGGGACTTTAAAACGAATGGTAAAACTCAGACCGGATGTTTCAAATGCCTTTTTTTGTTTGTCTGTCAGGTTACGGCAGCGATTGTCGTACCGCGGCGGTTTCCTGGTCAGTCTGGCAATCTGCCTGCGTTCTTCCAATTCTTCTGGGGTACAATAACAACGATATGCAAGATCTTCATTTAAAAATCTCTGGCAGATGTCATGGTAGATATGCAAACGTTCCGATTGTAAATAGGTACCGTACTGACCACCCACATCGGGCCCTTCCTGCCAGGTCAATCCCAGCCAGTGGAGGTCTTCGATGAGTTGATCCATATACTTCTTCTCAGAGCGGGCAACATCAGTATCTTCGATTCTTAAGATGAAGGTGCCTTTATGCCGTCTTGCAAATAACCAGTTGAAAATGGCCATGCGTGCATTGCCGATATGTAAAAGACCTGTGGGTGAAGGTGCAAAACGAACTCGTACCATAAATTGTTAATGTTTAGCGATATTTGAAAAATCGATATTTAATATCAAAATATTCAACTATACTGCCATTTGCCTTAGCGGCAACAAATATGTTAACTTTTTCATAAGCCCATTCCCTTTTCACTGTGGAGCGAAGGGGCTCTTCGCTCTACAAACCGCATAAATAAAATGAAAATTCATATACATTGAAATTATACTGCCAGCGGTTCTATTTTAGGTATGACTATCTTTGGTTTCTCAAGCTCGACCACGACAACCTTTTTCCCTTTTTTTACAAGGGAGTCAGCCATTTTCTTATTTACAGCGCGAAGATCTGGGTCGTTTGTTGGTAAGATTACAAGCTCGGCTTCCGGCGGTATTTTATCTAATACTTCGGGATGTTCAAAGGCGTACTTCATGAATTCATTTAGCAAATCAAGATTTTTTTGAATTATTTTATCCTTTAGCATAATACTGCATTGTATTTCATAAACTATTCCCTCTTGGAATACCCATTCCAAAGGTACATAGGTCTGGTATCACCCCGTTCTTGAAATTGAGAAATATCCAGCTTGATAGTGTTATTCTGAAGCAATTTTTTAGACATTAAGCCAAAAAGGTCGGCCAGTCCGTAGTGTTCTTCATATCTTACGATAGTCGCTTCGGTAAGCCCCGCCAGTTTTTTCGTTAAACCAATGGCATCTTCCAGATAACCCAATTGATCGACTAATCCATGCTCGATGGCCTGTTTGCCGGTATAGATCCTTCCGTCAGCGATCTTTTTTACCGCTTCGATATCCATATTTCTGCCGGTGGAAACTACTTTTATAAATTGCATATACATTTCATCGATGATACCCTTTAAAACGGCTGCTTCTTCAGGGGTCATCTGCTTCAGCGGAGAGCCGATCTCTTTCAGATTACCGGAGGCAATGGAATTATCCTTTATGCCGTACCGGTTAATGAGTTCCGCCACATTGATTAACGGCATAATTACTCCAATACTCCCGGTAATTGTCGTCGGATGCGCAACGATGGCATCGGCCGCCGAGGAGATGTAATATCCTCCGGAGGCCGCAATGTCCTGCATATAGACGACAACCTTTTTCTGTGTCACGGCCTTGAATTTTATAATCTGATTATAGATAATGTCGCTAGCCGTAATGCCGCCACCGGGGCTATCTACTTCTAACAGAATGGCTTTTACATGGGCATCGCCTGTGGCTTGTTCCAGGTGTTGTTTTACGACCTCGACAATGCTGGGTTTTTCTACAAACAGGCCCTCTGCCGATTCATTACTCAAGATGCCCTTGATGGGAATTATGGCAACCTTGCCCTCTCCGCCCCCCTCGACAACGGTTTCAGCGACTTGTTTTTTGCCTTTTGTCGTGGCGCTCGTGATGAGCGCCTTGCTGAAGACCAGGGAACCGATAAAGAGCATGAATAGCAAAAGCGTACAGAGGAAAAAGAATGAGGCAAGTCCAACGGCAACCCAGAAACCGGCACCCCTGCTCTTTTTGATGTATACGGGTTGCCATCCCGCCCCGGGTGGTATGTTGTTATGTTGTGTATCTGTCATAAACCCTCTTTATCTACTTTTCTTCACAAATACAAGGAATTCCTTTACAAACAGGACATCCTGCGGTGTATTTGCTAATTGTTTCTTTCATTTTAATACCCGACAGACTTGCCAGGGTAAAGAGCCACGCAAGCACATCGGCAAATTCTTTTTTCATCTCTTCTTTATTGTTTTCTCTCAATGCGCGGGAAAGTTCCCCCACTTCTTCGGTAAACCACATAAAGGTCTTGGACAAACCGCGCCGGGTGTCTTTTTTTAAATACGTGTCTTCAATAAGTTTTTGAAATTTGTCAATTTCCATAGCACAACAAATCCGAAACGGTTCCTTTCCTGTTATAATAGCTTCAGGCATCCGGCGTATTGATACATTCTTCGCCCTGCCACTCCGGAATGAGCGTATGTATTATACCCATCACATCCAGTATCCGTGCCGCCACAAAGTTCACCTGATCATCTATCGTTTTTGGGTTATGATAAAATCCGGGCATAGCCGGCAGGATGCATGCCCCGAGGGAAGATAATCTTAGCATAGCGTCCAGATGAATGGAAGATAGTGGTGTTTCGCGCGGCACTACGACAAGCTTTCTTCCCTCTTTGATGGTTACACTTGCAGCCCGCTGAATGAGATTGTTTGAAATACCATGGGCAACGGTGCACAGGGTATTCATACTGCATGGTACAATGACCATTGCCCTGACGGGGTATCGGCTGCTGGCAATAGTTGCACCAATGTCTGAATTACTGTGATAGATGACATTGTCCGTTGTGTAACCCAAAAATTTCGTAAGATCCGGGCGGCTGAGGTCCAGAGTGATTCCTAATTCATGCTGAATAACTAATGCTGCTGCGTCTGATATTAACAGATGAATATTGTAGTCCTTTCTGCACAGGATTTGAAGGAAACGCTGACCATAGATGACTCCACTTGCCCCTGTAATACCGACAATAATATTTTCCACGCAAACCCCCTTAAACGTGAAAAGGCTTTAACACTGAAAGCACGTCGTAAATAGCATGCGTATAAACGGCGATACCCAATCCGCGAAACAGAAAGACGGCGGATAAAAATATTCCTGCCAAAAGACGGAACGTAAAACCGGTATACGTAAAGCTGTCGCTAAAAGCCCCCACATAATGCATGCCGGCAAATATCAGTGCGCCCACCAGAATACTTGCCGCTGTACTGACCGGTTTGTTTATTTTTAACAGGACCGCGAAGAGATAATATAACGCCGACAGGAAAAGGAGCCGAAATACAATTTCTTCATAAACCCCTGCGCCAACGGAAAGGATAATTCCCGCCCCTATACCCGTGGAAAAAGGTTTTGCCAGCACATAAGGGAATAATATCTTATAGACAAGGAATCCAAGCGCATAGCCCATAAAAAGGGAGCAGACCATGCTTTCCAGAAACATCGGAATAAATATCAGGGGGCTGAAGCGATATTCATTTTCTATATAAAATACGGATGTAAATAAAAAAACAATAACCAGCGAGTTAAATATCAGGGAACCGTTTTTGCCAAATAAGTTCAGGGGTGTTTTAACAATAACATCGGCAGCGTTTTTGATGCCCGATCCCTGCATTGCGATGCCCACTTCATAGAGAATCAGCAGGGGAAGAATAAATAAAAAACTGCTGGCCAGGCTTTTTGAACGATGAAAATACGACTTCATTTACATGGGCTGTTAATTCAGGAAGAACGTCTCACAGAAGTTTCACGATCACTATCCTGACCCGAATGAATCGGAAAAGACCGTAGTGGCAACCTTGTCACTACAAGAATTTATAGAAGTGAAGTTAGTATATCAGCCAATCTAAGGGGTGTCAATAAAGTTTCAAAAACTCAGAAAGCCGTATAATATGGAGAGTTTTAAACTAAAAAACATTTGACAAAAGGGGTCGATGTGCTACAATTTTGGTTAGTTTGTCCATGCGCAAGGTACTATAACGCTGCAAAGCCACAATCTAATCTTCCTTCGTAATGAGGGGGAATGGGGCGAGGGCATGAGAAAAGCTTGCCAAGATTAATGAAGATTTTGCAGGATAATATTACAAGAGCGATTGGATTTGCAGTGATGTCGCTTGAACAAAGGGGACGGTATATGGTTCCTATGGAACTCTCAAAAATTATAATTACAGAGACAAGCGATCATCAGATTATTGTCCTGAAGGAAAAAGACGGACAGCGAAGTTTTCCGATCGTTATCGGACTCCACGAAGCATGGGCAATTGATCGGGCAGTGAAAGGAATTACCACCCCCCGTCCTTTGACGCATGACCTGATTGTAAATATCATTGAAGGTCTGAATGCGGGAGTGGTAAGAATTGTTATCAGCGATCTGCGGAACAACACCTTTTACGCAAAGATTATACTACAGCAAAACGGTTCACTGGTAGAGATCGATTCCCGGCCCAGTGACGCTATTGCACTTGCAATGCAACGGAACACGCCGATCTTTGTTGCCAAAAAGGTTTTAGAAGAAGTTTGTAAATCGGAAGAAGGGTTTTAAACCTGTTTCGGACGGATTCGGAAAAATGAGGAGGGATGGCCGAGTGGACTATGGCGGCAGTCTTGAAAACTGCTGGAGGCGTGAGTCTCCCGTGGGTTCGAATCCTACTCCCTCCGCCATGTATTTTGTCATGTATAGCGCCGTTACTTTGGTATGTTGTTCTGCTAAAACAGAGTGATAAAACCACGTGTATTCCTCCACCATTTAGAGATTGAGGATGTCCGTGGTTGTTTTATTTTATATACATCTCTATAATACAGTATTCAGATAACGGAGAGGTGGCTGAGTGGCTGAAAGCGACGGTTTGCTAAACCGTTGTAGGGACTAAATCCCTACCCCGGGTTCGAATCCCGGCCTCTCCGCCATGTATGTGCACGATAGACGGTTTCGCTGCAAGCAGATAGTCGCAAGTGCCGAATATCTCAATAATCACTCTCATCCATCGTAATGAAGATCGGAATCATCGCTGACACGCATGACAATATTGCAGCTATTCAAAAGGCCGTTAGTTTCTTTAATACACAGGACTTAAAGTATGTAATACACGCCGGCGATTATGTTGCCCCATTCTCCTTAAAAGAATTAATGAGGATCAATGCGAAGCTCATTGGCGTATTTGGGAATAACGATGGTGAACGAAGGGGATTGAAAAACATTTGCAGGAACATCCATGAACCACCATTCGATCTTCTTTTAGAGGGAAAACATATTATGATTACGCATATGATGGAGAGTCTTTCGGGGAGATCAAAAAAGAATACGGATATCATTATCAGCGCCCATACGCATATCGCTGAGGTGAAGGGAGGGAACCCCTTATATGTAAATCCTGGGGAGTGCAGCGCGTGGCTGTATGGAAAGAGTACTGTCGCGGTGCTGGACATCGAAACATCGTGTGCTGAAATTATTGATCTTTCAGCGATATCCGTGGACAAAGAGTAAAATGACGCGACATTTCTTAAAACTCGCCACCATAACCGTTGTGTTATGTGCATTGAGTTGCGCCGCACTTTGCGGGTGTGTGCTCCGGACCCTCACGATCGATTCTGAACCCGCAGGCGCCATGGTCTTTCTGGATGACGAGCCTATCGGCGAGACGCCGGTGACAACAACCTTTACTTACTACGGAACACGAAAAATCACATTGGAAAAAGTTGATGCAGAGGGCAGGCTTCTGTATGAAAGAAAGATCGCCTATCAAAAAATCAAACCGCCTTTTTATCAGATTTTACCCCTGGACTTTTTTTCTGAGATCGTGATACCCTTGAAACTGAAGGATGAGCATTACTTCACTTACCAGTTAGATCCTTTAAAAGAGATGCCAAAGCATGAACGCCAGAAAATGGTCATTCAAAATGCAGAAGAATTACGGGAACGGTTAAAGATGCCCGTTTCCCGTTAAAGGGTATGAATCATTTCCTCCGGAGGCTTGCGATAGGTCGGTTCCGGGATATGTGACGGGTATCCAAGCGGCGTCAATGCAAGGGGCTCAATTCCGGGGGGCAGATTTAGTATCGATTTTACGAGTGGCACTTTAAACGCAGCAACCCAGCAGGTAGCCAACCCTTCAGCCGTTGCAGCAAGGATGAGATGGTCCATAGCAATCGTGGCATCAATATCTGCATAGTTTTTTCCATCGCTTCGCTTCCATGCCCTTTCCGGAAGACTACAGGCACAGATAATTACCGGCGCCGTATAAAACCATTCTTCATCATAGGCCTTTTTTAATTGTTGCTTTATTTTTCCATCATGAATGACGAAAAAACAGACAGGTTGCCTGTTTGCAGCGCTGGGGGCTGAGAGCGCCGCATCCAGTATCCGCTTTAGTTTTTCCTCTTCAACGGGTTCTGATTTGTACGAACGAACGCTTCGCCTTTTCTTCACGACCTCATAGATATCCATGTACCCTTCCTCTCAAAATTCTACAATCTTCCAACGATTAAACTTTGCATAAACGCGAAGCAGGGGACTTGCGTTGACGGCCACGGGATACCCCACCATACGCATAAATTTTATGTCTACGTATTGATTCGCATAGGCCAGAGAAGACGCCAGATCGATGTTGTGCTCAGCAACCATGCGATTTACAATCTTTGCCTTTCCACCGCTGTAGGAATGTATGCCATCTATTTCTCCGGTAATTACTCCTTCATCATTAACGGCAAGTCCGGTCCCCACGCCTATATCGGCATTGCAGTATTGTTTGAAACAGTCAACAAAAGGGTTCAATGTCCCCGACAACAATATAATCATATATCCGTCGGCTTTTAACCTGCTTATCTCTTCTAAAGCAACTGGTGAAATATGCGGTGAAATCCGTTTTCTAAAACATTCATTTATTTCTGAAACGATCTTTTCGTATTCCTTGTCTTTGAGGTAATATTTATTTCTCCTGATATATAACCCTTTGAAAAACAAAAGTTTATTTAAAAAAATATTCGCAAATCGTAACAAATCTTTGGAAGTAACAATCCCTTTCTCAATAAGAAAACGGAAAAGTACCCTTTCCGAAGAGATGTTTTTTATTATTGTACCATCAATATCAAATATAGCAGCCTTTTTCACAATGCTGGATTTTACTAACTAGGGGAGTGTCTTTCAATAAAAATTTTTCCAAGGAAAATAAATCTTTCCCCTACAACAGATTGATTGGTTGCAGATTGTTTGTCAAAATCGTAAGTATTTATAAAAAGAGCAGTTAAATACCAATATATTGTATATACACTCTTGGGGTATACAAAATATTGTGTTTTGTTCTTGACAAAGTTTTTTTTTATGATATAGATATACAACCATAGTGATGTACAACATATAGCATAAAGGTATAAATCATTTTTCAGAGGAAGGGAGGTGATCAGAGAAGATTTTTGTTGTTGAGAAAATAGGAATAATTGGAGCATGTGCAAAAGTTTTATACTGAAAAAAAAGAGGGTATTTGCAAAAGCAAATCGTTACTGGGTAAAGGAATTACTAAAAATGCATATAAGGAGATAAGGCGAAATGACAACAGCTATATTGGGAAATCCTGCGATAGGGGGAAAGGTTGGAGACGGCGAGGACATCCAGTTCTTTATTGAAGAGAAGCTGAATGCCTTTGATGAGGTAATGGAAGGCCATGAGTTTTTAGAGATCGATGGTGAAATCCCTGGAAATACACCAAAAGAGGATTGTTTAAAAATTATTAATCACAAGTTGGAATGTGCATTTGCTATAGATGTGGATTCAGTGATACGACAGGATTTGGAATCGATTATCCATGCCCTTGAAACGGGAATAACCACTCGTCTTCATGGGGTTACCCGCATCGTAGGATATTATAGCCGGGTATCTAACTGGAATAAGTCAAAAATTGGTGAATTACACGACAGGCATATGGGAAAATATTCAGTACGGTAACTATAAAACAAAGGTAGATTTCTCCCAATGACCCCTTTGTAAAAAGAGCCATTGCAGTGTGAACCATAATGCTGCAATGGCTTATTTTTAAGCAATTATCAATAAAGTCACACGTTTAATTCTTACTCGGCAGTGAAGGGGGAATTCTGACGGTAAGCACGGGGCAGGGGGCTTTTCGTACCACCTTTTCCGCCACGCTGCCCATGACAACATGGGAAAGTCCCGTTCTGCCATGGGTTCCGATCACTACAATGTCAGCGCCGATTTCCTCCGCTGCATTGACAATCTCATAAAATGGCACACCCTTTACCACAATCGTTTCCACCTCCAGGACGTCTGTTGTGCCTTCTGGCAGGCTTTTCATCAAATCTTCACGAATTTTCACAATATCAATCTCACTGATCTTATAAGGGCTGAATTTGTATATTTCCGTATCGTACAAACGGGTGTCTATCACGTGCATAAGATATAATTTTGCCTCGTCTTTTAATGCCAGAGAAATAGCATACTTTAAGGCGAGATACGAACATTCGGAATGGTCTACAGGGCATAGTATCTTTTTTAATTTAATCATGAGATCTCCTTTTACCTTTGCACTACATGCCGATACCGTCAATCACTGCATCACATGCAGGACATCTTGAATGGATGATATTGTTTTCAACGATCTGATAGCCATACCTCCGGATAAGGATTTTTTTACATTGATAGCAATAAGTATTTTCCCCGCCTTCGCCCGGTACGTTGCCTTCATAAACATAGCGTAGCCCCGTCGCAAGGCCGATTTCTCTGGCCATTCTGAGCGTGTCTATCAGAGTCGGCGGTTTTTCTATCAGCCTGTACCGTGGGTAAAAGCGGCTTACATGCCACGGAATTTCAGGGCCTACTTCCCTGATAAATCCTGCAATTCGTTTCAATTCAGGCTCCGTATCGTTAATTTCCGGAATGATTAATGTGGTAATTTCTATCCAGATGCCCATCTCTTTATAGGAACGGATGCAATCAAGCACCTGGTCCAACCGTGCGCCACAGAGCCTTTTGTATCTTTCCTCAGAAAAGCTTTTTAAATCTACATTTACAGCATGAAGATACGGTTTTATTGTTGCTAGGGCTTCACGGGTAATATATCCATTTGTTACAAATATATTTTTTATGGCTTTTCGTGCTGCTATTTTTGCAATTTCATATGCATATTCAAAAAAAATGGTTGGTTCCGTATAGGTATAAGCAATACTCGTGCAATGATGATTTACGGCATCATCAACGATCTGTTCCGGCGCAACGTCTCTGCCTGTGATCCTGTCATGATCCTTTGGCAATTGGGAGATCTCATAGTTTTGACAGTTCAGACATCTGAAATTACATCCCACCGTTGCCACAGAAAAGGCGCTACTGCCCGGATAAAAATGGAAAAGAGGTTTCTTTTCAATAGGGTCGATATTCTCAGAAGCGAGTTTCCGGTAAACAAGAGAATAGAGCGTGCCACCATGATTTTCCCTGACCCGGCAAATACCCCTTTTGCCATCATCAATGACACAGTGATGACGGCAGAGATGACACTTAACCCTGTTATTCCCGAGTTTTTCAAAAAACATTGCTTCTTTCATGGTGTTTTATATTACCGCCTTTTGTCTTTTCTGGCAAGTTTTTAATCACTCTTGTGTATTCGTGTGCCGGGGGTTAACAAAGAGGATGGAATTTCTGCTAAACAATTTTTAAATTATTCCGATAAATATTTAAAGGAATAGCACGTTTTTCGTTTACACAGATGAATTCCAGAAATATTTTATATTGAACGGAATCCGGATATGTAGTATATACATAAACAATAGAATTATATAATCGTATTGCCCAAAAAGGAGGTAATCGAAGAAAATAATTCCTATAATTGTATATGGTTAATATTAACTCTAGTTAAGGAGATTGTGTTATGAATATGAAGAAGAAAAGGGAGAATACAGGTTTTACATTAATAGAGTTGCTGGTGGTAATCGCCATAATTGGTATTCTGGCAGGCATTCTTTTACCTACATTGGGAAGGGCGCGTGAATCGGCGCGCCGGACGCAGTGCGCCTCTAATTTGAAACAGATCGGTCTTGCCCTTAATATGTATGCCAATGACAACAATGAAACGTTTCCTTCGGGTGGCAGCGGACAAGATGGGGAACTGCAATCACTGGGAAAACTTTATGATGGCTACATTACCGATAGGAAAGTCTTCAGATGTCCCAGTGATAGTGCCGTTACGGAAGCGAGCGTTTTGACTTTAACAACGACCAATAGTTCCTTTATGCTATCCACATGCAGTTATGGTTACGATGATAACCATACGTCGGCAGATGATCCGGGCGTGGCTATTGCAGCGGATGCAAAGGGCACCGGTACTACCCTTTCGGACAATCACAATCAAAAAGGCCAAAACGTGCTTTATATAGATGGTCACGTGGAATGGAAAGGTACCAGCACGTGCGGCTTTTACAATGGCTCAGCGTATGATAACATTTGGGCAGGTACGGGGGGGGGAACCGATACGGCGATCTTACAATAACAAAAAATTTTAATTCTTAAACTTAAATAGGGTAATATTCATTTTCGGATATTACCCTTTTTTGTTTTTGTATTATTGCTCAGCTATTTGCAGAAAAGCGGATCCGGGTAATCTCTATTCAATAATAATTTATAATTGTCAACTTCTGACTGCTTGCAACACCTCATTCATACTGCCGCTCCTGTATCCCTCCATATCTATAGTTACATATTTATAACCGATTTCCTTGAATTTTTTGACAAGTTCTTTGCGCTTGCCATTCTGCAAGAGTGCTGGGATGTCTTCCGGCATCACCTCAATTCGCGCGATGGTGTCGTGATGTCTGACGCGGAATTGTTTCAGCCCGATACCCCTCAAATAGTTTTCTGCTGCAGCAACGATGGCCAATTTCTCCTCGGTAATTGAATTTCCATAAGGAAATCTGGAAGACATGCATGCATAGGAGGGCTTATCCCAGGTGGAAAGATTCAGGTGCTTCGATATCTCACGTATGTCTGATTTCCTCAAGCCGGTTTCCTTTAGGGGACTTCGTACTTCAAGCTCCTTTGCGGCATCAAGTCCGGGCCTGTACTCGCCTGCATCATCCAGATTTGCACCATCCGCGACGTTTTTGTAACCTCTTTCCCTGGCAATTTTTTTTAGCTTTCCGAATAATTCCGATTTACAGAAATAGCATCGGTTGGGAGGATTTTGGGCAAATCCATCGATACCAAGCTCGCTGGTATCGATGGTCATGTGGGCAATGCCAATTTCTTTAGCAATCTTTTTGGCTTCTTCGTATTCATACTCTGGATACGTCTCTGACCGTGCAGTAACCGCAAGGGATCTGTCCCCCAGTACATCATAACAAACCTTTGCTACAAGGGAGCTATCCACACCCCCTGAAAATGCCACCACAACGCTTTCCAGAGTTTTTATCGTATCCTGTAGTTTTCTCAGTTTTTCCGTTGCATTCATAAATCTTTCTTTTTGCACCCCTTTGCATCTGTGCGATGAATTATTCCGACAAATCGAGCATTTTCTGGATGGCCACCCGTGCTTTTGACGCAATGTCGTCGGGTACCTTTATCTGGTAAACGAGGTCTTCGAGGGACCACAAGACCTTTTCCAGACTAATAAGCTTCATGTTGGAACAATCTGCAAGCTGTGTAATAGCGTAAAATTTTTTTTCCGGATTCTCTTTTCTTAAACGATGAAGAATGCCTGTTTCAGTGCCGATGATAAATTCCCCTGCATCTGTCTCTTTGCAGTATCTGGCAATACCCGTTGTGCTGGCAACATGGTCTGCCAGCGCAATCACATCCGGTGTGCATTCAGGGTGAACAACGACCTTTGCTCCGGGGTATTCAGACTTTAATTTAATGATATATTCGGCCAATATCCTGTGATGGGTAGGACAGTATCCCTCCCAGAGTATCATCGGCCGATTCAGCCTGGACGATACATAGCCCCCAAGGCTCTTGTCCGGTATAAAGAGGATTTCCTGGTCTCTGGGAATTGACGAAACAATTTTCATTGCATTGGAAGAAGTGCAACATATGTCACTTTCCGCCTTTATAGCTGCCGTGCTATTTACGTAACAAACTACTCTGGCATTGGGGTGTTCCTTTTTCTTTATCCTGAGTTCTCGCAGGGTGATCATGTTGGCCATGGGACAACCGGCGTGCTCGTCGGGCAATAGCACCATTTTATCAGGGCAGAGGATAGACGCCGTCTCGGCCATAAAGTGTACACCGCAGAATACAATTATATCGGCCTTTGTCTTAGCTGCCTGCCGGGAAAGTCCCAGTGAATCGCCCGTAAAGTCTGCGATATCCTGCACATCCCCTCTTTGGTAGTTATGCGCAAGGATCACCGCATTCCTTTTTTTCTTTAATTCATGAATTTTCTCTGTTATAGCAGACATGAAGAATAATTATTAGGTAACGATAACGAATAAGGAAAAATCCCCTCATTGCCCTTTGCCAGGGAGATTCAGGGAATTACTCTCTGCCGTTCATTATATTTTTTATAAAATTACAATAATCAGATCATAACAAAGCACGAATTGTTTTTAAATACTTTTTTAAAAATTCTGCAAACACTCTACACCCAAAACCTTTTTCCTTGACAGAAAAAAAACCACCTGATAACATAAATTACGTTATTCTTAAGGATTTAGGCAGCAGATGTGTGTATTACCGGGGATTAAATACTTAGGGCGATTAGCTCAGATGGCTAGAGCGCTTGCTCGACAAGCAAGAGGTCACTGGTTCGAGCCCAGTATCGCCCACCATGCCATATAAGGGACTTGCGATATACAGTATTGGGTGCCGTCTTCGGGAAATTATGAACAAATAGTGAACCTTTTTTCCTGATTGTCCCCATCCATACTTTATCCGGTATATCATAAGTCTTTTTACAGCGCCACGGCGTTAGATGCCCATAGCTAATTCCAAATAAAACCATACCGCTCAATAATTATTAATACTGATACTAACATAAATGAAACAAAATACTTGAAACCAAAGCATAAAATTGTTATAATACCGCCGGTTGCTTGGCGGACGAAAGGGGTGGTGGTTCGGGTCTAGCATCGTCCATAGTGGTGAGAGAACGTATATTTCTAAATTTTTATAAGTTGTTTAATCATGGTTAAGATCACATTACCTGACGGGACTAAAAAGGAATACAGGGAAAATATAACTATTGGTGAAGTTGCCAGTAATATTGGCAGCCGTCTGAGCGAAAGGGCGTTAGCTGGAAAGGCGGGCGGCGTTCTCGTAGACCTTAGTTTTCCCATAAAAGAAGACATTTCCCTGTCGGTAATAACTGACGACACAGAAGAAGGTTTAGAAATCCTTCGTCACAGTACAGCCCACATCATGGCGCAGGCGGTTAGCCGGCTTTTTCCCGGCGTGAAACTCGGCATAGGTCCCACCATTGAAAATGGATTTTATTATGATTTCAGCCTCCAGCACAGCCTATCTGAAGATGATCTCAGGAAGATTGAAGAAGAAATGGCAAGGATTATCCAGGAGGACATTGCCTTTAAGAGAATGGAATTGCCTCGCGATGTTGCCATTCAGAAGATGGAAGCGTTAGGTCAGCCTTTTAAGGTTGAACTTATTAAGGATATCGAGGATGACACTGTATCTTTTTACCTGCAAGGAGATTTTGTAGACTTATGCCGCGGCCCGCATATTCAGAGTTCGCGCAAGGTTAAGGCATTCAAGCTACTCAGCGTGGCAGGCGCTTATTGGCGTGGGAAAGAAACGAATCCCATGTTACAGCGTATTTATGGGACTGCTTTTTTTACCCAAAGCGAGCTTGATAAGTATTTACGATACTTAGAAGAGGCTGAAAAACGTGATCACCGGAAAATCGGAAGGGATTTGGATCTTTTCAGTTTTCATGAAGAGGGCGGCGCCGGCTTAACTTTTTGGCATCCAAAGGGCGCAAGGATTCGCAACATCATCGAGAATTTTTGGAGAGAAGAGCATTTCAAGAGAGGATATGAAATTGTTTACAGTCCTCATATTGCAAAAATTAACTTATGGAAGACAAGTGGTCATTGGAATTTTTACCGTGAAAGCATGTACTCGCCGATTGAGGTTGACGGACATGAATATATCCTGAAACCCATGAATTGTCCTTTTGCGGTGCTTATTTACAAGACTAAGCTTCACAGTTACCGTGATCTTCCTTTGCGGTGGGGGGAGTTGGGAACCGTGTATCGGTATGAGCGCTCAGGTGTCTTGCATGGGTTGTTGCGTGTGCGTGGATTTACCCAGGACGATGCCCATATATTCTGTACCCCGGACCAATTAGAAGGAGAAATCTTAGGGGTAATTGAACTGGCTCAGTTTATGTTGTCGAGTTTCGGGTTTAATGAATATGAGATAGAATTAAGCGTGCGGGGCAAGGGCGAAAAGGAAAAATATATAGGGCGGGATGAGATTTGGGATCATGCAGAAAATTCTTTAAAATTAGCCCTTGATAAAAAGGGACTAAAATATAGACGGATGGAGGGCGAGGCGAAGTTTTATGGTCCGGCGATCGATATCAAGGTGAAGGACGCAATAGGACGCGGGTGGCAGGGGCCTACTATACAGGTTGATTTTAATCTTCCGGAGAGATTCGATGTAAATTATGTCGGCCCCGATGGGCTTCACCACCGGGTGGTGATGGTTCATCGTACAGTCCTGGGGGCTATGGAACGGTTTGTGGGTTGTCTGATTGAGCATTATGCGGGTGATTTTCCTCTGTGGATTGCGCCGGTTCAAATGAGGATATTACCTATTACGGATGCACAAAGAGATTATGCAAAAAAGTTACAAAATCAGCTGCTTATGAAAAATTTTCGGGTAGAATGCGATACAAGCAATGCTAAAATTAATTACAAGATACGGGAAGGTACCCTGGAAAAAATTCCTTATTTGCTGATAGTAGGTGACAAAGAATCAGGGAGTGACACTGTCTCCGTCAGAAGCAGAAAAAATGGGAATGAAGGGGTGATGGCAACTGAGGATTTCTTAAACAAAGCGGAATCTGAAGTGAGAGAGAAAAGATAGTTTTATTTTTTAGGAGGGGAACATACATTTCACAAGACTTAAGAATTAATGAACGGATCCGTTCGTCTACGGTACGACTGATAGACGAGAATGGTGTGCAGATCGGTGTAATTAGTAAGGAAGACGCCATCGCAAAGGCAAGAAGCGTTGAACTCGACCTTGTAGAGGTTGCTCCTGACGCAGATCCGCCCGTCTGCAGGATTATGAATTATGGCAAGTTTAAATATAAACAAAAGAAAAAATTGCACCAGAAACAGCATGTTGTTCAGCTAAAGGAATTACGGCTGAGACCTAAGACGGGTGAACATGATATTCAAACAAAGATTCGTCAGGCCAGAAAATTTTTAGAAAATAAAGACCGTGTTCTTATCAATATGATGTTTAAAGGGAGGGAACGTGCCCATGCAGAATTGGGCAATGAAATATTAAAACAAATCGCGGATGCACTTGAAGACATTGCTAAAGTAGAAAAGGACAAGATTTCGGATGATCGGAGAATGGGAATAATCTTGTCTCCTAAGTGAAGATATATGATTTAAATGAGGGAGGTATAACAGATGCCAAAGTTAAAAACCCATAAAGGGCTTAAAAAAAGAATAAAAATCAGTGCTAGGGGCAAGGTCAAGAGACCGAAGGCCGGAAAGGGCCATCTGCTGTCGGGAAAATCCGGAAGACGAAGGCAGCATATGAGAAAAAAAGCGGGAGTTTCTCCCGCCTTCAATAAAATCATGGAGAGGGCATTACGAGGGTCATAAGGTATATTTTGGATTTTTTTATTATGAAAGAGTTGTAACATGCCAAGAGCAACAAAAGGTTGTGCAAGAAAAAGGTCAAGAAAAAGATTATTGAACAAGACGGAAGGTTATTGGGGCGGAAGAGGTAATTTGTATCGTAAGGCTATGGAAACGTATATCCGCGCCATGGTATTTTCGTTTAGGGACAGAAAGGCACGAAAGAGGAAGTTCCGCGAACTCTGGATCTCCAGAATCAGCGCCGCTGCAAGAGAGCATGGTATTTCTTATAGCTGTTTCATTCGTGGCTTAATCAAAGCAAACATAGATTTAAACAGAAAGATGCTGGCTGAAATGGCAGTCAATGATAAGCCAGCTTTTGATAAATTAGTCGAACAGGTAAAAGCTGCTGTCTGAAACTATGACCGATAACGGTAAGGCATCGCTTCTCCGTTACGCAAGTATTTAGTGAGTTGTCTATTCCGTTCACGTATGTTGTATCTCTAAAATATGAGGCACGTCCTGCTCTGGTAGTTGGCCAGACCAGAAAGAACGTGCCTGCGTTTTTTATACTTTTTATACACCCCATCTGCATGTTAGATAAGTTAGAACGGATAAAAGGAAATTTACAAGAAGAAACCAAAGCAATCAACACCCTGAAAGGTGCGGAACAACTCAGGACAAAATATTTGGGACGGAAGGGGAGTATCAATGATTTAATGAAACTTATCCCGACTCTGCCAGTTGAAAAACGCGCCGCATACGGGCAACAGATCAACTCTCTTAAGATTGAAATTACGGACATAATAGAAGGGCTTATTAAAAAGTTCTCGTCAAAAACAATCCCAAAAAATAAAACTGAAATATTCGATATTACTTTACCGGGTAAACGTCCCTCCATAGGAAAGAGCCACCCGCTTACTCAAACAATTGATGATATTAAAGAGGTCTTTGCCCGATTGGGTTTCGATGTGGCTTACGGCCCTGAAGTGGAATCAGAGTATTACAACTTTGAAGCACTAAACATTCCGCCAGATCATCCCTCCCGCACGGATTTTGATACCTTCTACATCAAAGGCGATATTCTCCTCAGAAGTCAAACATCCACCGTTCAAATTCGCATTATGGAAAAGCAAGAACCCCCTATTCGTATTATTGCGCCAGGCAGGGTTTACCGGCCTGATACTGTTGATGCCCGGCACTCCTTCATGTTTCATCAGGTGGAAGGGCTGCTGGTGGATGAAGGGGTGAGTTTTGCGGATCTGAAAGGTGTACTGAATCAATTCATTAAGACCTATTTCGGACAGGACATCAAGATGCGCTTCAGGCCTTCTTTCTTTCCTTTTACCGAACCGAGCGCTGAGGTTGATATTTCATGTTCACTCTGCAGGAGCAAAGGGTGTAATGTATGTTCTTATAGTGGATGGGTCGAAATATTGGGGGCCGGTATGGTAGACCCCAATGTATTCAAGGCGGTACATTATGATGCAGAAAAGTATACAGGTTTTGCATTTGGAATGGGTGTTGAACGGATCACCATGCTGAAGCACGGTATTGGCGATATTCGACTCTTCTACGAAAACGACATGCGTTTTTTATCACAATTCTGAATTATAAATGAAGATCAGCTACAATTGGCTAAAAGAATACGTTTATT
Source organism: Candidatus Brocadia sp. (assembly GCA_011525665.1). GTDB lineage: Bacteria > Planctomycetota > Brocadiia > Brocadiales > Brocadiaceae > Brocadia. The sequence goes on along the minus strand of WYAU01000093.1, from coordinate 43,719 downwards.
TTTATCTATCACCGGAGGAAGTGGCCGACAGGTTAACCAAAGTAGGATTGGTAGTCGCTGACGTTAAACCCGTTGAAGACGATTTCTGCCTCGATATAGAAGTCACTTCCAATCGTCCCGATTGTCTCGGAATTATTGGTATTGCGCGTGAGGTAGCTGCAGCGGTGGGAGGAAGCCTCCGCATCCCGGAAATCCATTTTGTAACGGCGAGTGACGAGATATCAACATTTATTAACATCACCCTTGAGGAACCGATACTCTGTCCCCGCTATACAGCCAGAATAATTCGCCATGTAACAGTGGAATCTTCCCCTGAATTCATACAAAAGAGGTTGAAGTGTATAGGGCTTCGACCTGTAAACAATATCGTAGACATTACCAATTACGTGATGATGCAAACCGGCCAGCCCCTCCACGTATTTGATCTGGACAAGTTAACGGAACAGAAAATCATTGTAAGAAAGGCCAGGAGTGGAGAGGAAATTGTTACCATTAACGGGGCAAGACGCGCTCTTTTTCATGACATGCTGGTCATTGCGGACAGCAGGAGACCTGTTGCCATTGCCGGAGTTATGGGGGGAAAGGAAACGGAGGTTTCCGAATCAACCAGAAATATCCTCCTGGAATGTGCACAATTTGAGCCGAGACAAGTACGGCGTACGTCACGGGCTTTGGGTATTGCTTCAGATTCTTCATATCGATTCGAAAGGGGTACAGATCCCGAAGGTATAGACCGTGCATCCCAGGGAGCTGTACAACTTTTCAAAGACCACGCGGGTGGAGAAATTGCCGGTGGTGCCATTGATATAAGAACAGGAAGACATGAAACAAAAAAAATTACCCTGCGCATGGAACGCCTTCATAAAGTGCTTGGTGTAGAGATAAAAAGAGACGTTGCCGTTGACATTTTAACAAAACTTCAGTTCACTGTTCTAAACGACGTTGACAACTTTATTGATCTGGAAGTGCCCAGTTTTCGTGGCGACGTCTATCGGGAGATTGACCTGATTGAAGAAGTAGCCAGGATTTACGGGTATAATAACATTCCCACAAAGACTTCTATCAGTATCCGCGGCAGCGCGAGGAGCAAATATGAGATTGTTGAGGATACTATTCGCCGGTTTCTAACCGGACTTGGCTTTTATGAAGTCAAAACTTTTAGTATCGTTGATACCTCGCCATTGCAATCTGTAAATTTGTGGTCGGATAAAGGAAGCATTGATATTGCTAACCCATTGAGGCAGGAAGAGAGCCGCTTACGGACATCTTTACTCCCCAGTCTTATCACTACCAAACGATATAACATGGATCATGGCACCGAACGGGTAAAAATCTATGAAATTGCCAGAATTTATCTTGCAGGAAATACACTGCCAGAGGAAAAGGCCTGTCTTGCCATTGTGGCGGATACAGATTTTTTGACGTTAAAAGGAATTGTTGAATCTCTGTTCCAGAACCTCGGCATGCCTTTGAAGCAGGAATGGACGGGATTTAACGAATCCAAACTTTTTCTGGATGAAAGGTCAGCAAGTATTCAGATGGATAATACCGTTTTGGGATATCTTGGAGAAGTTACCGGAGAATTGGGATTCAAAACGCAATCCTGCTTAGCGGAAATAGATCTGGATATACTTATAGAAAAGTCACTTTTTGCCAAAAAATATCAAAAGATACCACCGTATCCCCCGGTTTTTCGGGATCTTGCTATCATTGTCAATGAAGAAGTAACGTGGTCATCTGTTGAAAAATGCGTTGCAGAAGCAAAGGCTGCCCTTTTAAAGGAAATGCATTTTTTTGATGTGTATTACGGCAAACAAGTACCGGCAGGAAAAAAGAGCATTGCATTTAACCTCTGTTTCCAGGCCCAGGACCGAACACTAACAAACGAAGAAGTCGATAGTTCCCAGAAAATTATCCTTGATACACTTTATAAAATTCTCGGCGCCGAATTAAGAAAAGCATAATGATTTATTCATAATTTAAATAGCTCTGCGGAGGCTTTTTATTTGCCATGGAGTCGTCGAGCGCTGGTGCGCCGTGCATCTCCATTGAAATTGTCTGCATCATGTTATTCCTGCAGGTCATTCCGGCACATCAAAATACTGCAAACTGTTTTAGCGTCTTTAATCTTACCGTTTTTAACCATTTCCAGTGCATCACTCATCTTAACGAGCACAATGCCCTTGATTGATTCGTCCATTTGATAATTTGTTTGGGTTTTAATAAGATCGGTTGCCTTAAAGAGATGCATAGTCTCACTCAGAATACCGGGGGAGGGGTAAAGTACTATGAGCGGTTCGAGCGTACCGGCTCTATAGCCCGTCTCCTCTTCCAATTCTCGTCCCGCACATGCTTCGAACGATTCGCCCTTATCGAGGGTGCCAGCGGGAATTTCGTAGAGGGTTTCCTTGACTGCATGCCGGTATTGTTGGATAAGAATGATCTCATCTTCTGAAATAAAAGGAATAATGGCGGCCGAACCCGGGTGTTCAATGACCTCCCTCATCACCGTGCTTCCGTCATCGAGAACAATTTCATCTTTTCTGATGTTTATTTTTTTTCCTGAATAGATAAGCACAAAAACTCCTTTAAAAAATACTCTAATTGACTTCGCGCCAGGATACTATTTTATAACCCGTGGGATTTCCCACGGCCATATTTTTCAGCGCTTCGTCGTAGTGGAAATCTCCGCTTGAGGTTATGTTAATATATTTTCCCCTGACGGCACCGTAGAGGCCCACGCTCGAAGTGATACTGATTGCCGCTCGTGGGGCATATATGGCTGCATATACGTCCGAACTCGAAGTCAGGGTGACCTTATAGTCACTATTGTTAGCAGAATTGGCAGAAGACCAGAGAAAGAAATGGCCTGGCTTTTTATCATTAGCAGCATTTATTTTACCTGATGAACCTACACTTACTGCACCTGTAATGTAAACAGTTAATTTTGCGCCACTCGCAAGTACAAGATCAGAGCTGCTGCTAAAAGAGAAATTACCGTTTACATAAAGTGTAACATTTCCTGCTATTGTCAATTGAGAACTTGAAGTAACACTCACAGTACTGAAATAATATTTCTTACTTTCTCCGGCATCTCCTAGTGTATAACTATTACTGGCGCCAATGGAAAAGGAATTGGTAAAAATATTATAATACAAAGGGCTTAATTCCCCATTATCATTACTGGATGCTATCGGTACTGCATTGTCATTAAAAAATGCAGAGGTATCTATTGGATCACAATCTGCAGGTGGCACACCGGGATAGCCAGAATAACCCGTGTAATTTTGAGTAACGGTTCCTGAAACAGAAGACCCGCTATTAATGCTTACCGTGCCACCTGCGGTTGCATTTCCGAGAATTCCGGAACTGCTTGACATGGTGATGGTCCCCACTGTGATTGCATTTCCATCAATCTGGGAACTGCTACTCATCGATATATTTCCGGTTGCATGGGCATTTCCGTAAATCCTTGCGCTGCTAACCATAGTAAGACTTCCGGCTGTGTTGGCATTTCCAGAAACTTTGGAGCTACTATACATCGTAAGATTTCCGGTTGCATTGGCGTCTCCATTAACGTGGGCGCTACTATTGATAGTCATGTTTCCCGTGGAGTTGGCGTTGCCTTTGATGTTTGAACTGCTTGCCATAGTAATATTTGCGTCACTATTGGTCGTCCTGATATTTCCGGAGTTTTCCGGCGTTTGACTTTCATATGTCCCGTTACCAGAGTTATAACTATCTGTATCAATGGAGCTTGATGCGTAAATCCCGTCACATCCAAGTAAAGAATCATGAAAGACAGCGTCATATGTTAAAGAAAATACCGTTTCCACTACTTTTTTTGACGAAGAGCTTGTTCCGGTACTGGTAATTGTATAAAGCGGGTTGCCGTTAGAATCATTTACAACGTTCCCCCCATTTATCACATGAGAAAGGGTAAAGCTATTTGTAAAACCATCAGATGAATACGTCGATGTGCTATTCCAGTTTGTATCCGTCTTTGCATTGTCAATTATTATACCATTTAATAACCGATTAATTCCATCCTGTATTCCTGCCTCTGCTGTATAAAATGCCTGCACACCAGTCTTATAATTGCTGCTGATTTTAATATCGGTGGTAGTAGTGATAACTGCCGTAGTTCCTGCAATCGATAAAATGGCTATTAAGGAGAGGACAGCAATGAGGATTATTCCCTTTTCATCTCCATATGTTGGCACTATCCTTACTATTTTTGGTTGCCAGTGAGAAATCATACTTATTTTCAGTAAATCTCTTTCCATTTGATTATTTTCAGGGGTTGATTAATCAAAGCATTTTCTATCTCACAGCTATTGTACTGCAAGGTTACACTGCCACCCGATGTTGTTTCGGTCATGGAGTCATTACCGGAGAGAACTGCTCCATTGATATTTACCGGATTACCGCCTCCACCGCTCATTTTAATATTGCCGGTAGCCAGGATCAATCCATTCCAGGTAAAACCACCACCCAAATCTAAATCCCCGTTTACCAGTAAAATTCCATAACCCGTCACACCATTTAATCTCAACCCATCCACATTGTAAGGGTTCGATGTGTCCGAGTAACAGATAACATAATTGTTTGAATTTCCATAAGTGCCATTGGTTTGATCGCTGGTTATAGTTATTGTGGCATCATCTTTCATTGCATTAATATATCCCAGAATATCAATATTCGTTGGGCCTGTTTGCGGCGATGGTGGATTCCCATCATATGTATAACTGCTACCACTGGTAATTACTGTATAGGGACTTTGTGTATAAATTGGCGGGAGGGATGGTGCCAAACAGGGATCGGTTCCGTAAAAACGTCCGGCTCCATTTATGTTTACATTACCCTTTGAATACAAAGGTGCCACTATGGGAGGCCCTGGATAATGAATCACTTCAATTTCAATCTTGTTCATACTATTCCCGCTATATCCGTATGCCGTTATTATTTCCACAGGTTTATATGTTGGCGGCGGGGAGCCTGAAGTAAATTGAACTGCAGTAATGGGTGACAATGGATCCCCGTACCCATAATAGACAATATTACCTGGCTCTCCGGCCGTATGAGTTGCTGTGCTTCCGTCATTGTCATAATAGTGGAGTGATGTGGCGCTATGACCAGCTTGTTCGGCGTCATATTCCCTTTTATGTCTGATTTTAACCCAGTATGAAATGCATCCTTGAAGACTATTTGTTACCATAACAGTATTTGTATGATTGACGGGGTTATATGTAGGAATATAGTTTTTGTAGTGTGCGTTATAATGTGGGTCATCAGAGGCCTGCCAGGTATTTGATACCAGGATATAAGCCGTCCAGCTTCCATCAGGATTTGGAGCCGGATCACCTGCATAAGTGGCAGCCGATGAATGTCCACTGAGCCGTGCCCTCGCCTCTTCTATACCCGCCTGCGCTGCATACAGCGCCTGCACGCTGGTTTTGTAATTGGTGCTTATTTTAATGTCGGTGCTGGTTGTTACAACTGATACTGTTCCCACCAGAGCCAAAACAGCCACAAGCGCCAGAACGGCGACAAAGACTATCCCACTTTCAGATGCGCATGGTGATGCGATACTTAATATTTTTGATTTACGTCTTGTACCCATATGTGTTTTCGTTTAGTATCCGAGATTTACCGGGGTTACAAGAGAAGTCAGCGTGCCGTAACTATACCCGAAATCAGGGCTGGCTTTAGCGGTCCTTCCGGTTATCGTAATCTGTATCTGACGAATGCCGGATGCCGTACTCGTAGCAACACCGTTATCATCATAGTAAGAAAAGGTGAGCGCATCAATATTCTCAGCAAACGATTGGGATTCTCCTCCTGTAGTCCTTCGGATTTGGCGTGGATAGGTCGTTTCACCGGCATTATAATAATGATACGTTATATCTTCATACAAACCCGTAGTAGTTCCATTACCATCAAGATCCGCCAATATTTGAAGCAATTCCGTTGTATGAGTACCAATTCCTGTAAAACCTGCACCTGAGGGGTCATACCCGGCCATCCTGATTTCTCTTACCATCATATCTGTGGCGGCACGGATATTTTGTTGCATCTCTGCGGCCTGTTCCTGAAAGCTATATGATTTACGCTGAAGATTGAGCATACTGACTGCTACACCCAGGAGGATCAGGCTGATTGCAAGACCGATCGTTAATTCAACAAGAGTAAAACCATGTTTATTGCTTTTTTGCAAGCAAGACATTGCTGCGTCCCTATTTTGCAAAGATAGTTTTTAATTCGACTTTGTGGATTGATGTTGTGGTTCCCGGATTCCAGTACACGATGACGGTGACGGTCTTTGTATTCACGCCCGGAGTATTATCCTCCACAATTGCCTTCAGATAATAATCGGTATAGACTGTGTCAGTGCCTGAGACATTGTCGTAATCTATTCCTTTAAAATATTCTATCTTGTCCTGTGCCAGTGTTGTTGCAACAGTGACTTCTTTGCTGTGCGCATTACCTTTGATCACGATTGTTGTCAAAGTCATTACGGCAAATAAGCCTATGGCGATGATCGCAATTGCCAGCATAACCTCAATCATCGTGAAGCCTTTGTCCTGGTGTCGGTTCGAAGTACTTTGCATAATTATTCCGGAATCGGATTCACCACGCTACTCTGTCATTACACGGCCAGCTATAGAAACTGATACACTTTTGGTGCCGTGTGAATTTTTGACGGTTATTTGAATCGGTAAATTCGATGCATTTCCTCTCGGATGAAAAATGGGGTCGTTTATAGAGCTAAAAGTTACGTCAATGTAGGCATCCTGAATATCTTTTGTTATCGTTTTTTCACCGTCATTAATGATGCCGTTATTATTATCATCATCCAGAATGGTATAGCGATGATTGTCTGCCTGAAAAAATATCTTGAATTGATTATTCTGACTGATCGCCTGCATCCTTGTCCACATGATATCCCCCGTTATCTGCCTTGTTGCACCGCTTAAACACAGTGACGGTTTCATGCTGACATAGACAGAAACGGCAATTCCTGCCGAGACTGCAATTAAGGCCGCAGCTATTATCAGTTCGATAAGGGAGAATCCCCTTTGATCAAGCATCTTTCACTATCCTACTCCGAACGAGTCGGAACATGCAATGCCACATATATGCCGCCGTAATGCGAACCGGACTTTGCGCTACACGAAGGTCTGTGTTAAATTGTTTTTGTAAAAAGAAAAGAGGGGTAAAACAGGTTATTGACCGCCTATGCCCTGCATTAATTTTATCAGGGGCACAAACATGGCAATTACGATAAAACCAACTGAACACCCAAGAAATACAATCATAACAGGTTCAATAAGACTGACCATTGCCTCCACAGCCCGATCCACTTCATCGTCGTAATTATCAGCTACCTTTGTGAGCATCTTATCCAGTTCCCCGGTTTCTTCTCCTACCTCCACCATATTGACTACCATTTCATTGCAAATTTTAGAGGCGCGCAGAGGCTTCGTAATGCTTTCTCCGCTCCTGATGCTGTCATGGATATGCTGTATCGCCTGCGCCATGGCTGCATTTCCTGTTGTCTCCCTGACGTTATTGAGGGCATCCAAAATGGGTACACCGCTGGAAGTCAGCGTTGCAAGTGTGCGGGTAAATCTCGACACAATGGATTTATTGATAATTGTTCCAAAAAGTGGCAATGTAAATTTGGTTTTGTCTATTATTATCCGTACCTTTTTTATCTTCCCCGCAATCTTATAAAAAATAAGTGCTCCAAACGGCACAGAGGGGATAAATACCCAGTGGGTTTTCAAAATTATGCTAAAAGCAATAAGCATCTTGGTGGGGGCGGGCAGATCCAGATTCAATTCGTCAAATATCTTTGCAAAATTTGGTATAATAAAAACCATGAGCCCTACGAGAATACCTATCGCAACAATTGCGACGACGGTGGGATATATCATGGCGCTGATTATTTTTCTGACAAGCCGCTCTATCTTCTCCCGAAAATCTGCCAATCGTTGCAAGATGACATCGAGGGAACCACTCACCTCCCCGGCTTTTACAATATTGATGTAGAGTTTATCGAAGACTCTCGGATGCTTTGCAAGCGCTCCGGAAAGGGTATTTCCCCCCTCAATGTCTTCTATGATCTTCACCGTTGTTTTTTTCAGCAAACCCTTTTTCATCTGTGATGCAAGTATTTTTAGGCCGCGTATGATGGGAAGTCCTGCGTCCTGAAGCGTTGATAGTTGACGTGTAAAGAGGGTTAATTCTTTAGATTTCACTCCCCCGAAAGAGACAGATAACTCACCGCGCTTATTTGAAGACAGGCCTGCAGTGGATGCCTCGCCGGATTTTTGGCGAACATGTAGCTCCTTGACGCTGGTGGGAAAGTATCCCAAGCCCCGTATTTTCGCAATCGCTTCGTCAGGGGTGGGTGCCTCAATCCGGTCTTTTACGCCTTTTCCCCTGTTATCAACGGCAAGGTATTGAAAAACGGCCATCGGTAAACTCCTTTGTATTTTTCTTCACACAGTAATCTCGCAGCACATCATAGCTGTAACCAAAAAATATAGCAGGCAGTAAGCAATCAACTGCTTACTTAAACGAATAAAAATGATCATGGGTAAAAAACTTTATAAAAATAAGTTTATACTCTGTACCTCTGAAGTTACACTAACATCGTTTCCCTTACGACTTCCTGAATTGTTGTCAATCCGTTGTAAATTGACATTAATCCGCTGTCCCTTAAGGTTTTCATTCCATTTTTTTTCGCAGTCATTCTGATTAAATTCGTATTTGCGTTTTCGGTAATTAACCGCCGGATTTCGTTATTCATCAACATTATTTCAAATATCCCCGTGCGTCCCTTATAGCCTATCTTGTTGCAATTATTACAACCCTTCCCCCTGAAAAACTTTTTCCCCCCGACGTCTGCTTTTGTAAGATCGAGTTTCATTAAGGCTTCACCGGAAGGTTCATATTCCTCCTTACAGGATGCGCAAATCTTACGTACCAACCTCTGGCTAATAACGGCCTCTACTGAAGCAGCTATCAGATAAGGTTTGATGTCCATATCAATTAAACGGGTCACCGTCGTAGGAGCGTCGTTGGTATGCAATGTACTGAAAACCAGATGCCCCGTTAACGATGCCTGTATGGCGATTCGCGCTGATTCTTCATCCCGTATTTCACCCACAAGAATAATGTCTGGATCCTGCCTTAAAATTGCCCTCAAGCAATTTGCAAAGGCTACGCCGATAGCCGGGTTTATCTGGACCTGAATAAGGCCATCAATGTCATATTCCACAGGATCTTCCGTCGTAATGATCTTTGTTCCGGTATCATTCAAATAATTTAATGCCGCATACAAAGTGGTTGTTTTTCCCGATCCTGTTGGTCCTGTGACAAGGATTATTCCGTTGGGTTTATTCAACAACTGGTACATCAATTTTAATTCTTCAGGAGTAAAACCTAAGGTATCCAGATTAAGCGATACAGCCGATTTATTCAACAGGCGCATGACAATGCTCTCCCCGTATTTCGTGGGGAGTGTGGACACCCGCATATCGATGGGCGTACCGGCGACATTTAGCTGAATACGTCCATCTTGGGGTAATTTGCGTTCAGAAATATCCATACCCGATATGACCTTGATTCTTGAGGTAATCGGTATCCCCAATTGTTTTGGCGGAGAAATTTTTTCGTAGAGTACGCCATCTATACGATATCTGACCCTGAATCCGTCTTCAAATGCCTCAAAATGGATATCGCTGGCCTTGTTAAAAACGGCATCCAGAAACATGAGACCAACCCACTTCTTTACGGGGGCCGCATCGGCCATCTTTTTAAGGTCTTCAATGTCAATATACTCGCCTTTCATACTTTCAGGATAAGATGTGTCTTTTTTAAATTCCGACAATAACTGTTCCACAGATTCGTGTTTTTTGGGATAGTATTTTTCCAGGGCGCGAATGATCTCATCTTTATTGCAAAGAACCGGTTTTATCGAATACCTCAGGATCAATCTTAAATCATCTATGGTTTCAAAACTTAATGGGTCCTCCTGGGCAACGGTAAGAACATTGTCTTTAATGCCTACGGGAATTATACGATACAGGTGAGCGATGGCATGGGGCACCAGGTTAATAATATCGGACGGTATTTCCCTATCTTCAATATTTACAATTTCCAGCCCCAGATGCTCGCTTAATGCCTGCATGATCTGTTTATGGGTTACATAATGAAGACTGACCAGGATATCTCCCAGCAAGCCACCTTTTTGTCTTTGTACGGCCAATGCTTCCTGGATCTGCTCTTCCGTGACAAACCCCTTATCTTTCAATACTTGCCCGAAAAGTCTTCGCTGTGCCTCAATCTTTCCATCTATTTTTGTTTTTCCTTGCAGTTGCATAATTATTAATCATCCATTCCTGTAATCCTGAATATCTCTTCCAGGGTGGTTTTGCCGTCTCTTGCCTTTCTCAGTCCATCTTCTTTCAGTGTCGTCATACCCAGTGTCCTGGCGGCCTTCCTGATATCATTTGTTGCAGCCATGCCATAAACCATCTCACGCAACGTTTCATTCATATCCAGCAGTTCATAAATACCCGTTCTGCCATAGTAGCCAATATTATTGCAGTTCTTGCAACCCCTCCCCTTATAGAATGAACACCCTTTTAATCGTTCTGGCTCGAATCCCATTTCTGACAACTGTTCTGATGTGTATTGAACGTGTTCCTGGCAATGCGAACAAATCGTCCTGACTAAGCGCTGGGCCATGATGCCCTGTAAAGAGGCAGCAACAAGAAAGGGTTTTACATTCATATCAATCAGTCTAGTTATGGCGGAAGGAGCGTCATTTGTATGAAGGGTGCTGAGAACGAGGTGTCCGGTAAGGGCTGCAGCAATGGCGGTGTCGGCGGTTTCCGTATCGCGGATCTCACCAACAAGGATGATATTCGGGTCCTGACGGAGCATCGTTCTCAAAATAACAGGAAATTTAAAACCAATTTTTTCATTTACCTCGCCTTGATTAATTCCGGGAATGGTATACTCCACGGGGTCTTCAGCAGTAATGATCTTTGTATCAGGTTTATTCAGTTCATTTATGGCTGCGTATAACGTAGTTGTCTTGCCGCTCCCTGTGGGACCTGTAATTAACAATATGCCATTGGGCCTCCTGATAAGGGAATGAAAGCGCCTGTAGTCATCTTCGTAAAACCCGAGATTTTTCAGATTCATCAGGATGGCTGATTTTTCAAGGAGGCGCATAACCACACTTTCTCCATAAATAGATGGCAGGCAGGACACACGAATATCCAGTTCCCTTCCTGCATGCCTCAGGCTGATGCGGCCGTCCTGTGGTCTCCTCTTTTCTGAAATATCAATGTGAGCCAGTATCTTAATCCGGGAAATAAGAGACTCCTGAAGATGTTTAGGAAGGACATCGGCTTCCTGGCACACGCCATCGATTCGGTATCGTATGCGCAGCCTGTTGGAAAGAGGCTCCACGTGAATATCACTGGCGCGGGAGGAAACGGCTTTATTGATAATTAAGGAAACCAGCTGAATAATAGGTCCTTCATTTTCGGAGGTTTTCGATTCTGCTTGAAGCGCACCCAGCCACTCAACCTCTGGTTCACAGAGTGCTGTCTCGTAAACGGTGAATTCCTTCAGCAAGGTGTCCACGGTTTCCTGAGGCTCCATCTCAAAATATTTACGAATTGTTTCCTTTATGTCATCGCGGGTGGCAAGAACGCATTTAATGTCTGCGTTCAGCATAAAACGTAAATTGTCTATAAATCCAAGATCGGGCGGACTATTCATGGCGATTGTAACGCTGCCGTTATTTTTTGAAACGGGCATAATACAATGCTTCTTTATGAGAGAGACAGGCAACACATAAACAATTTCTGGCGGAATAGCGGTTTTGCCCAGATCAACTACCGGTAAATCATAGTGGGCTGCCAGACACTGAATAATGGTCGTGTAGGTCGAATATCCCAATTTAACGAGAACATCTTCAAGATGCGAGTTCTCTTTTTTCTGGATTTCTTTTGCCTTATTCAGTTGTTCTTCAGTGATAATGCCGCCGTTTAACAGGGCATTTTCGATATGGGTGAAAAAGTTATTCATGGTGAATTTGCTTGAAATATCCTGTTTTGACATATAAAATTTGTGAAATGCGTAATAATTTCACAGATTTTACACTACGGAGAAGGAACTTTTCAAAATACCTTATCGTGAAAGACTGGTATGTCGCTTAACTGATATTATCGGTCAGATAGAAAATAACTTTAGTTAAATTATTGGTTTAACTTGTTTAGTTCAGCAGCTTTATAATGAAACTATTAAAACGTACCTTAGAGTGGTTGGATGATGTTATTATAGATCCCTATGGTGAAATCGCGTCTAAATTTAAAACATTTGCCATACCAAAGGGAAGCCTGGGGCGACTGGAAGAGTTGGCTACGATATACGCCTCCATAAGAGGAGGTGTGAACGTCAAAATAAACCATAAGAAAATCTTTACCATGGCGGGTGACCATGGTGTGGTGGAAGAGGGTGTCAGTGCCTTTCCGCAGCACGTTACAGGACAAATGGTTCGAAATTTCATAGAAGGGGGGGCCGCGATCAATGTCCTCGCACGTCATATCGGTGCAAAGGTTATTGTGGTAGACTGCGGGATTGTATCGTATGTGGAAACGAATCCCTGTCTGAAGATGAAGAAGATTGGTCCCGGCACAAAGAATATGGCAGTAGGTCCTGCAATGTCAAGGGAAGAGGCGATTCGGTCTGTTGAAGCTGGTATTGAATTGATAGAGGAGGAAGTGAAAGAGGGTCTGGATATTATCGGCGCGGGGGATATGGGAATTGCCAACACAACCCCCAGCAGCGCCATACTTGCTGTGTTGGGAAGGATGGACGTTGATTCGGCAACAGGCCGGGGGACGGGTCTGAATGAAGAATCTTATCAAAGAAAGGTTCGTGTGATTAAAAAGGCAATCGATGTGAATCAACCCGATCCTGATGACCCTTTAGACGTGCTGGCGAAGGTCGGTGGATACGAGATTGGGGGGATTGCCGGTTTATGTTTAGGAGCCGCTCGTTATCGTATTCCGGTAATTCTGGATGGTTTTATTTCAACGGCTGGAGCCCTCATAGCCCACGCGATTGAGCCTAAAGTAAACGGGTATCTTATATCTTCCCACGTTTCGGCGGAAAAGGGGCACAGGATCATGTTGGATCTGCTGGGCAAAAAACCGCTCTTTAATTTAAACATGCGACTTGGCGAAGGAACTGGTGCCGCACTGGGCATAAGCATGATGGAAGCAGGGGTAAAATTATTAACTGAAATGGCTACATTCCAGGAAGCAGGGGTATCAGAACCACACATACAGTAGCAGGGAGAGAATATGGCATTCTTATGCCATAAATATTTTTAGAGCACAGATTTCCCGGAGGATATGTTTCTTTATCTTTTGAAATCTGTGGTTATAGCAGTGCGTCTAAATACTTCATCAAAATGTGAAGATAAATTGTCAGTAAAAATTTTTCACTGTGTTTTTTGAGAAAGGAGTCATTGTGTCTAACAAACACTGGAGCAGCCCGCCGGCAATGCAGATAGATCCGCAAAAAAATTACCAGGCAACAATAGAAACTGAGATGGGTGAGATTAAGATTGAGTTATATCCAAAACACGCCCCCAAAACGGTCAACAACTTCGTATTTCTGGCCCGGGAGGGATTTTATGATGGTGTGTCATTTCATCGGGTAATCAACGACTTTATGGTCCAGGGCGGCGATCCCACCGGCAGCGGCAGAGGTGGGCCCGGATACAGATTCGAAGACGAAGTAAAAGGCAACCCTTTAACCCATGACACCGGTGTGATTTCGATGGCCAATGCCGGACCGAACACGAATGGGAGCCAATTCTTTATCACACACTCGCCGCAACCACACCTCAATGGTAAGCACACAGTCTTTGGCAAAGTGGTCAGCGGCCAGGATGTGGTCAATGCAATCCGCCAGGGTGAAATCATGACGAAGGTGACAATTACTGAAAGTTAAAAAAGTATTTTTTAAATAGGCCGGGAGCGAGGAGATTTCTCTGATGGTGAATGCAAAAGTATTGACCTGTTAAAATTTTTTAGGAAGGTTTATACTTCTCCTGTATCGTTCGTTTGAGCTCTCGCTGAAGTTACTTCGTGCGAAGGCGGGAAGTGATGGGGGCCAACTTGAGAGGGGGGATACGTGCGCCGGGAGGTTACCTCTTGTTGCTCGTGGTGGATAAAAAAAAGACATGATCCAAATCACACGAACAATTTCACTTAACGATGATGAAGTTCAGTTTGATTTCATTCGTGCCTCCGGACCGGGTGGACAGAATGTCAACAAGGTTGCCACGGCCGTGCAACTTCGTTTCAACGTGCGTAACTCTCGCAGCATTCCTGATGATGTCCGCGAACGTCTGCTTCGCCTTGCCGGTAAGTGTATTACCGAAGAGGGAATACTCATTTTGAACGCCCGGCGGTTTCGCACCCAGGAGCGCAACCGTCAGGATGCGATTGACCGCCTGATTGAATTGACCCGTAAGGCAACCGAAAAACCGAAGCTTCGCCGAAGGACAAGGCCTACGTCCGCCTCGAAGAAGCGTCGTTTGGAATCCAAGCACCGCAGGGGTGAGACCAAACGCACGCGACGGTCCAGTTCAAGTCAAGATTTTGCGGGGTGAAAAGATTATCGGAAAGGATATCGTGCTTGAAGCTGCCGGCGTTCATTGACTCCTTTACATGATGTATTAATGCCTCACTCGCTTTACAATCAACACAGACATGTAACCTCTTCCGCTTCCCTTTAGTGATACAAGATCACACGTAAGATAGGCATCCTTTTGTCCGACGTAAGAGGCAAACAAGGCATTATCGGAGAGATTCATTTCCTCGAGCAGTTGAATTACCTCATCCAGTGTCTTGGCCACCTTCATTATAACAACTGTATCAAATGCTTCCAAGATGGGACGTAATTCCTTTATATCCTTTGGCACAGGAATTACTGCCAGACGTTCATCACCCGTCAGTAAGGGATAATTGGCCACGCATGCAGCGGCATTATATGAGGTAATACCGGGGATTGTGTGTATAGTACTCTCCGGCAACATGGTGCTTAAATGGCGCAGCAAATAAATATAGGTGCTGAATGTCATGGGGTCCCCCACTGTGAGATAAGCCGCATCGTATCCGTTTCTCACCTCGGTATAGACCTCTTCTGCAGCCTTGAGCCACGCGGCATTCAGAACGGATTTATCCTTTGTCATGGGATAAATCTGCTCAGTGACCTTTTTCCCTTTTACATAATCCCTGACAATTTCCAGCGCCAGACTGTCTTCTTTTGTATCTGATTTTGGGACGAAGATACAATCTGCTTGTTGAAGGGTATGAATCGCCTTTAATGTGAGGAGTTCGGGATCACCCGGACCCAAACCAATACCGTAGAAATTACCTTTTGCCACATGAAAACCCTTTATATATAGCATTTACCGTAAAACAGGAGTTCATTCTTTCTGTTTCTGCCTTCCTGCTTTCCTGTGAGTCTGTGGCTCGTAAATGTTTCAGTTTTAATACTTTTTTATAATCACTACAGATGCAGCGTTTGTTTTTAAATGTACCGCTGAGACCAAATCTGTCTCACGAACAGATTCTTCCGGAAGGGAAAGATTTTCACACACAAACATCTGTCTCTCCTGAATTCCGCCTTTTAATAACTGGCGGGCAATAACGGCAGGTGTATTTTTAAGATCTGTCAGGATTCCAACCTTACTATATTCCCTGACTTTTTTCATAAGGTGGTCATAGCCATCATTTCTTCCGTGCAAACTAACAAAACACGCATCATCCCAGCTTTCACCAACGGCTGCAAAGGCAAGCTGTATACTGCTGATACCGGGAATAATTATGCAAGATTCGCGTCCCATCTTCTTTACAATCATCTTTGCATAACTGAAGAAACACGGATCGCCACTCACCAGCACCACGACCTGTTTCGTAGAACTCCAGTCGGCAATCTTTTTTATCAAAATACTATAATTTTTCTCCAAAATTATCTTTTCGGCATCGACACCGGGGAAGAGCTTCAATAAGCGCCGGCTTCCCACGAGGATATCAGCCTTTTTAACATTGTAAAGGGCCTTGGGAGAAATGTAAGCCTTCAATCCCGGCCCGCAACCTACAAGGATGACTTTGTTTTTATAAGATTCAACCATGACCGAGCACTGTCTGAAATACCTATAATTGCGCCTTTCATATCAAATAAAATTACACCAACCTCTGGAGGGGCTAACTGCCGTTCGCCCTTGCAAAATATCCGTACCTTGTCCTCAATCCGTTCCGCAACTTCGTTCATTATAGCCAGGCATTGATATGCTCTCAACAATTCAACGATCCCTTCTACGGTTAAAACCTCTTTTACGCGATTGAGTAATGCGTTTGCCTGGGGGCTTTCCCTGGAGGTATTATCGTGTAAAGGATATTTGTTTTCTCCGGGTTTTGCTCCGGACGCCGGGTGTTGTCCTTCAGACCACCGGCCTCTGGCCTCCGCCTTCTGATCCCCGACCCCTTGCCCCTGACCCCTGTTTTGTACTTGTTGTACTATGATATCTATCAGGATATCGTTTGCAGGTTTAGAAACGGCACTGTGGGTATGGAAATCACCCCGCAACAGCTTGACCAATTTACCCGGATGTCCTGCAAGTATGACCTTCTGAAAGCATCTTTCCCGGGCTGCATCCAGCATGAAGCCCACAAAATTGCTTGTCTGAATAATCTGATCTTTGGGAATAGTGACCAAATTTAACAGAGAGCGTTCACCCATGTTACCCGGTACCAATACTACCGTTTCGTATCCAATTCCACGTGCGATATCAAGTCCACACAGCAAAGAGGTCTTGAATGCGTCTTCTGACATTGGTCTCACAATCCCTGTGGTTCCAATGATGGAAATCCCGCCAATGATGCCGAGCTTTGGATTAAATGTCTTTTCCCCTAAAATCTTTCCGCTGGGGACAGAGATGGTTATCCTGACCCCGGCGCCATTGCCAATGGCTCCTCTGACTGCATTCTCGATCATGCGTCGCGGTACAGGATTAATTGCTGCGTGACCCACCGGCACCTGCAATCCTGGTTTTGTCACGCGGCCTACGCCTTCGCCTCCATCAATCTCGATTGCTTCGCTAAAAGTTCTTTCAACCCGTGCATGTACCAGACACCCGTTAGTCACATCCGGATCGTCTCCGGCATCTTTTTGTACCGCGCAACATGCCACAGTGTCTGATAACTGCTTATCGAGTGTATTAAGCCTAAGCTTTATACCTGACGGGGTATCAATCTCTACCACATCAGGGATATTTCCCTGAAACAAACCGATTGCAGCCGCCCTGGCCGCTGCCGCTGCGCAACTTCCTGTTGTGTAGCCAAATCGTAAAGACATGTATAATTCTTTAAATCCATTCCACCACAAATTCTTACTGTCATAAATACACATTAACGGCAAAAAATATCTTATCAGTATTTATGGCAGAAAAAAAGAAATAAATAAGGAAATGCTTCATCATGACAAGCAGAGACGCTTGTCATGCCAAATATGATGGATGATGGATTGATGATATGGCAAATCCCAAAACGTGTCATGGCAGGTCAACCATCCCCGGTTGACAATATGATTGTTCCTTCAACAGCCATCCCCCCACTATTTCAATGATAAGAAATTTCAACCTTTTTCCGTTAAACAATGCAAAAAACAGGGATAGCGCAAACTCTCAACGTGAATACTTTTCAATATTCTTTTCTCCCCACGGATCCTTCCTCTTATTTCCCTGGTTGTTCTTTTGCCAGTGCTATCACAGCATTTACAATCGATACCGCCACGGCACTGCCTCCCTTCCTGCTGGTATTGGTTATGTAAGGTACTGAAATATCCTTTAACGCATACTTTGCCTCCACAGCCCCCACAAAGCCCACAGGAATACCTACGACAAGGGCGGGTTGTGCTAAACCCCTTTTTATCAGTTCAATAAGCTCAAACAGGGCGGTGGGGGCGTTGCCAATAACCACAATGCCGTCTTTCATCTCATCTGTAGATTGCTGCATAGACACAATGGCACGGGTCTTGCCAAACCGCCTGGCCTCGTCAATGACAGATTTATCTGAAATCTTACAAACGATCTTACCCCCAAATTTTTCGACAGGCCCTTTGCTGATTCCGGACTTTACCATATTCACATCGGTAACAATATTTTTTCCGCTTCTTAAGGAACAAATGCCAGACTCAACGGCCTTGGGATGAAAAATTAAATTATATGCATATTCCGTATCTCCCGTTGCATGGATAGCACGCTGGATAATTGGCCGGTGCCGTTCAGGTACTGATTCCAGGTCGACCAGTTTCTCAATAATTTCAAAACTCTCGTCAACGATAGCCTGCGGTTGCTCAATGCGCTGCCTGTTCCCATACTGTTTTTCTATCAACACCTCGTGAATGCGGTCGGCCGCAATGAGGGCAATTCTCTCATCGGCGCCAATATTG
Organism: Candidatus Brocadia sp.; assembly: GCA_011525665.1. Taxonomy (GTDB): domain Bacteria; phylum Planctomycetota; class Brocadiia; order Brocadiales; family Brocadiaceae; genus Brocadia. The sequence continues at coordinate 25,158 of WYAU01000093.1, read as the reverse complement.
CTGGAATAGATAAACTCAACCTGGGGATAGTTTTTCTTCTCAGTTTCCAGCATTTCCGGGATGTCTTTATAGACATGATTTCCTTTAAACAACAACAACGGCACCACAACAATACGGCTCACGCCATTTTCCACGGTCTTTTTTACAACATCAGGAAATCCTGGTTCTGCCAACTGCAGGAAAGCGGCTTCCACCATATCCCAGCGATTCATCGCACGGAGCATTTCAGCAACTTTAAACAACCCGTCATTACCGCTACTTAATTTACTGCCATGCGAAATTAGTATGACACCTGTTTTCATTTGTCTTCCTTTTCAATAGGATGCAGATTTTTTCTGATAAAACGCAGATAACAACGTTTTTTTACTTTTGTGTGAAATTTCTGACATTCACATAACTCGAACGTTATGCTGCTCTGTGTTTCTGAATACGATCAAAATGAGAAGCAATAAGATCGACAATCTCCTCAGCACTAGTGCTCGTTACAAGGAGCGGACGCAGTTCCGTTGCATTCGGCATACCCATGATGTACTTTGTCGCGTGTTTCCGGAAAAGAATAATACCGGTATCAGACCCGTAGTATTCCAGCATGTGCGATAAATGCCTTTGGATGATTTCTATCTTATCGGAGGACATAACCTGTTCCCTGTCCTTGTGCTGAAAAATCCAGGGATGGCCTATTGCAGCCCGCCCGATCATTACCCCGTCGCATCCGGTATTTCTTTTGATTCGCTCAATGTCAGCCACACACTTCACGTCTCCATTTCCAATCACCGGGATCTTTACGATTTGTTTGATTTCAGCAATTGCGTCCCAGTCGGCCTTGCCGTAAAAGAACTGTGATCTTGTCCGGCCGTGTACGGCTATGAGAGAGGCACCGTTATCCTCAAGTATGCGGGCAACCTCCCGGTAATTACGGGATTTGTCATCCCATCCCAGCCGAATTTTACCCGTTACGGGTACCCGGAGTGTTCTTGTGAGTTTATGAAAAATGCGGCCGATCCTGGCAGGATTTTTTAAAAGTCCTGCGCCAGCTCCTTTGCCGGCTATATCTGACACGGAACAACCCATATTAACATCGATAATATCCGGTCCAAGTGGTTCTATCATTTGACAGGCCCTTACAATTCCGTCCTCATTATTGCCAAGAATCTGGAAAACGACAGGCCTCTCTCCCTGCCTGTAATCAAGGAGTTTAAAGGTCTTTTTGTTTTTCCATAATACACCATCCATAGAAATCACCTCGGTATAACTCATTGCCATGCCAAATTCCCGACAGATGAGCCGAAAAGGGACATCTGAAAAACCGGCCATCGGGGAGAGGATCAGGTCCCCGCACAGAGGAATATTTCGCACAGAAAATTTGGGAATCATTTGTATACTCTTATAGCAGTTTATTTGAAAAATATTTAAATATTTATTATAACACGGATATAACGAATATCATGTGTTTTTTTGACCAGAGAATAACAACAGGAAGGAAAATACCCTTGTTTCTGATAAATCGGAACTAGCTTTGCGCTCTGATAACCTGTATATTTCTTATTTCTAAAAGTCCAAAAATGTCTAAGAATTATACAGTTTGTTTAATTAATTGCTTTTATATTAATTTTTTCTTTAGTTGTTTTACGGGAGCAAGGAGAAAACGCTTTTGTGCCAAAAAAATATTTTTTTACGGTATTGATTGTATTTTTGCCAACTGTCGTCTTTGGGGGAAATTCGTATGATTTATCTCCGGACGTGAAACTTTCTCTGGAAAGCCACTTACGTATATCGGGAAATACTTTGGGTAATAATCTCGACCTGGATAATGACAAGAGCGACGGTGTTACTTACATGGGATATACCTATGATCTGAAGTTTAATATGGAATATAAAGATGTTCTTACGTCTTTTGTTAAATTGGAAAGTAACGGACCGTTTGACTTTGACGCCCCGATCATGTCTGATAAAAAAATTAAAACTTTTTTTGGAAAGGTCGACAATTATAGTATTCCAGAGGTGATCCCCAGAGTTGAAGAATATTGGATTGACTCATTAGTGTTTCAACTGCCGGTAAAACTCAAGATAGGGCAATATCCCTATCAGGTTGGAAACGGGTATGCACTTGGTGGATATTATGAAAATTATGGTCTCAGTGTCTACAGCACCGATGAGGATTTCACATGGACGGTCTACTATGCCAGGCCTGATCTGACAAATAAAATTATTTTGGGACCCCAGGTTTCTCAGGAAAAGGCATTGGATGTGGAATACGATTCAGATGCCCATTTTTTGAGCTTTGACATGAGTATTCAATGGAATGACTATTCATTCCAACCATACATTGGTTTATTACACGACACAACACACAGTAATCGCAGGACCAACGCTTACCCTTTTCCTGTCAATGAGGACAATCTGGGGACTCTTGGTATCGATATTGACAGGAACATGGATAAGCTGAATTTTGGGTTTGAGGTGGCAAAGAATTTTGGACGGGCAAATGTCGCAGGGGAAGAGTCGGACATAATCCATAAAGGATACATGGCGTACGCTGATGTTTCTTATAGTTTTGAGAAAATTACCCCCCGATCGAAACTGCTCGTGAGTTCAGGAAACAAAATGGATGCAGACGATGTAGTAAATGGCCGTTTTTATTCCCGGAGCAATTATGCATTTTCCGTTTATTCTCCCACAAATGCAAACCTCTCGGATGCTATTTATCCTGCAGCATACGGTCCTTATCTGGCAACGGGAGGGGGCGCCGCGCTGAATTACGGCATTGCCAGGCCAGGTATCTTTGGTGATCCCTATCAATTAAATGATCTCATATTACCCAATATAGGGGTGGACATACAAATAACAGACAAATGGTCTGTCTCGGTAGACTATTGGTATCTCAGGAGTTTTGAACATGCCATAGGGATGCGGGATGACCGTCCCATTACGCTGAGTTCCGACCTGGGGCATGAACTGGATTTTTATGGAAGTTATGATGTAACGGAAAATATCTCATTTAACCTCCTGTCCGGTCTATTTTTCCCGGGAAAGTATTATCACGAAAAGCGGGATGATGAGGATATTCTGGGCTTAGCGCCGTCCCCGCGTTTTGACGGAGGGGCAGACATTGCTTACCAGATTGAATTTGCAACGGAAATTACGTTTTAAGAAAATAAGGGAATCGAAAAATGAAAACCATGTATTCAATAACAAACATTCCTGCCCTTACTCTCGTTTTCTGGTTCGGAATCTGCATTGGCAGTGTGTGCAGCCCGGCTAAAAACACACAGCAGCCGGATACCAGGAACGTGGCTCATAGCAAAAATTCCTTGCTTAACGTGTATACCTGGGTGGATTATCTGGACCCGGAGATTATTTCAGACTTTGAAAAAGAATTTCACGCGAAGGTATACGTCGATGTTTACGATGACGAGGAGGAAATGTTCTCTGCCATCCAGTCCGGCACGGGACAGTATGATATTGTTTTTCCTACTGATTACATGGCGGATTTAATGATAAAAACCAATTTATTATTAAAACTCGATCCGGACCGAATTCCTAACAAACAGCACATAGAATCACGGTTTAAAACCCTCATAAACAAAAAATGGAAGGGGTATTTCGTAACCTTGGACTGGGGCGGTGTAGGCATCGCCTATAACGCCAAATACGTAAAGGGTCATGTTAATAGCTGGCATATCTTCTGGGACACGAAATACAAAGGGAGAATGGCGCTGGTGAATAATGGCAATGAAGTGATGTCAATAGGACAAAAGTTGCTGGGTTATCCATTGAATCCAAACATGCCGGATGTTATGGATAAGGCTTTGAAGTTATTGGGGGAAATAAAACCGCTGCTTCAGGATGAGGGGTTTATGGCATATAACAAGATCAGGGAAAGGCTGATCAGCGAGGAATTATGGATAGCCCAGTGTTACAATGCCGATGCCGCTATCGCCAATGAAGAAAACCACAATGTGAAATTTGTACTGCCAAAGGAAGGCACCGGTTACTGGGTGGAAGGTATGGCCGTTCCCGCAGGAGCAAAAAACAAGCCTCTTGCAGAAGCTTTTATTGATTTTATGCTTCGTCCGCAAATAAGCGCAAGACATACCAATTATTCTCATTATGCCAACTGTAACAGCAAGGCGTGGGCATTTGTCGACAAAAAAATTTTAAGAAATCCTTATATCTACATGAAGGTAACGGGTAAATTTGAGGTATATGAATTGCTAAAGCCTGACGTCCAAATAGCCTTCAATAAATGCTGGGCGGAACTTATTCCAGATTAAGTTAGTCCCCCTTAAGCAAGGGGGATAAGGGGATTCGTGCCTTTTTGGGTAATTTTACATCCCCTTTATCCCCTAGTTTATTCTAAGCGGGAATTTGTATCACGTGATCCTTATGGTTCACGTAAAAAAAATGAAATTCCTAAAAAAGAGGTTTTTACACAGTAATGCTGCATGGGGAAAATAAGCTTATTCAAACGATTGGGGGTTAAAATGCCCTTACTTTTTTCGACGGTGGGGATTTTGCCGTTATTCTTCGGCATAACATATTTCTTCAAAAATTCGGAGAATTATATAAAAAGTGAACTAGGCAATAATCTCGATGTGTTGGCGAGAAACACGAGAAACGAAATACATCGCCTTCTGGAAAGCTGCGTGGCAGATATAAAAATCCTGTCCGAAAGTGAAATTATGAGGAATTCGAATATTCCCCCCGGTAAAAAATTGTCAGAGATGAAAAAAATCCAGGAATATTACCATCGTTTTGAAGACATTACGTTAATCAATACGAAGGGTAAGGTGCTGGTTTCTACGGCATATAATTATCGTGGTATCTGGAGAACAAAAAAATGGTTTCAGGAAGCAATAAAAGGAAACGTGTATATTTCGGATGCGCATGTCATCCTTGATCCGCATAAGATTGTTATTGCCATTGCCTTTCCGTTAAAAAATGACACGGGAACAATACAGGCGGCAATTGTCGGACAGCTCAATATGGAGCAGGTATGGAATATAACAGACAATGTAGTGATCGGTAAGGATGGGTTTGTTGCGCTTATTAATAGTCAGAATAAGTTTATTGCCCACCCCGACAGGAAGAATTTATTCCGGAAGTCAGATTTTTCTTTGAAACTGCAACCCGTCGCTGCCGGTTATCCGGGGTCTGGATCTGAAAAGTTTATCTATCGCTTGGAGAAATGTACATTTGATTCAGGCTACATATTTCCGGAATGGAACATAATTGTGGCGCAGGCAAAAAAAGACGCCCTGTTCACTATAGTGAAATTAAAGTATAACCTGATTTCCATTTTAGGCATTGGTCTTGTGCTGATAATATTCATGAGTATCATTGTCACAAGAGGTATCGTGAAGCCGATACATACGTTGATACGGGGGATGGCCAGGATATCCGGCGGTGATTTGAGTTACTCAATAAATATAAAGAGCGGAAATGAGATTGGCTTATTAGGGTCATCGTTCAACAATATGATACACCATTTACGTAAGGCGAGGTTTGAATTACAAAGAAAAACGAAAGAATTACGCACTGCTTTGGTGAAGTTACAAAACCAGGACCAACTGGAAAAGGCAAAGGAGGTGGCAGAGGCGGCCAATCGCGCTAAGAGCGAATTTCTTGCCAATATGAGCCATGAAATCCGGACTCCCATGAACGCCATTATCGGTATACCGGAATTACTACTGGATACTCCTCTTACCCCGGAACAGCGGGATTATATTCAATTATTCAGAACGGCAGGGGAGAATCTTTTAGATCTTATTAATGATATCCTTGACTTTTCAAAGATTGAGGCCGGCAAACTTACGCTCGAAGAGGTTGAATTTGATCTTTATGAGATTGTTGAAAAGATTAGTGAAATCATGGCATTACGCGCCCACAAAAAGGGGCTGGAGCTCGCATGCCACATAATGCCGGATGTGCCGGCTTATCTTCTGGGCGATCCCCTCCGGTTGCGGCAAATTATCGTCAATCTCATTGGGAACGCCGTTAAGTTCACCAATAAAGGTGAAATTATACTGAGTATAGAAAAGGTACAGAAAAAATGCGGTGAATTTTCAAACGGAAAACAGACAAAACTGCTGTTTTCCGTTCGGGATACAGGAATCGGTATTTCAGAGGATAAGAAACATCTCTTATTCCAAACTTTTTCACAGGTTGACAGCTCTACCACCAGAAAATTCGGTGGAACCGGATTGGGTTTGGCTATCTCCAGACGGCTGGTTGAACTCATGGGTGGACGCATTGGGGTAGAGAGTGAAGTGGGACGGGGGAGTACTTTTGCTTTTACCGCCCAATTTGGAATGCAAGCGGAAAATAAATCCCGTAATAAGTCAAGACCTCTGAGTATAGGGGGTTTAAAGGCGCTTGTGATTGATGACAATGCAACAAACCGCATGATTTTAAGGGAAATGATCACCGGGTGGGGAGCAGTGGTAACCGAGGCTGAAGACGGTGCGAAGGGGCTTGAGGAACTCAGAAATGCCAAAGAAAGAGGCGATAGCTACGGCCTGGTGCTTCTTGACTGTCGTATGCCCGGTATGGATGGGTTCATGACGGCAGAGCAAATCAAAAAGGAAGCAAACCTTCCGGCCATGACTATCCTGATGCTTACCTCGGATAACAAAAGTGACGACATCGCACGGTGTAAGGAGTTGGGCATTACAGGATACATGGTGAAACCTGTAAAGCGATCTCACCTGAAAGACGCCGTCTGCCGGGCAATGGACCAGACAAACTCTGTGTCTCAGGAAAATCCAGTGAAAGCCAAAGTTCCTGTGGATACCCTGTCGTCGGCACAAGGAGCGCGGGTGCGGTCTTTGCGCATCCTTCTGGCGGAGGACAATGCCGTAAATCAAAAACTCGCTGTCCGCGTGCTGGAAAAACGTGGACATGAAGTTGTCCTTGCAAACAACGGCAGAGAAGCGCTTGAAATCCTCAAAAATGAACATTTCGATCTTATCCTCATGGATGTTCACATGCCAGAGATGGACGGCTTTGAAGCCACTGCATCCATTCGTGCAAAAGAAAGAGTAAACGGCGGTCATATTCCTATTATTGCCATGACGGCAATTGCCGTTCAGGGCGATAGGGAAAGGTGTTTGGCAGCCGGGATGGATTGCTATGTATCCAAACCGGTCAGATCGAAGGAACTTTATGATGCCATCGATAACCTGATTGCTGTATCCTGATGATTGGGATTGAAATTCCTCCTACAATCCTTCCGTGAACAATGGGAAACAGGGCATAGGCGTTAAGTTAAACGATTTGAGGTGTATGGACAATCCATGTTTGTCCGTGGCTGCTTGTGGTTTACAAGGGTATGAAAACCGCCAGGGATGTTGCAGGCCATTGTCCCCCGCTGGCGGGGGATTAAGGGGGTGGAATGGCATGAGTGAAAATTCCGGTAGTCTTATAACCTGAATATCCATAAGTTTGTTTAGACAGTTCCTATGCAATGATTGGCGGACCATTGCCGTAGGGTTCAAGATAAGGATTTGTATTTACGACAAAGGGCTAGTCGAAGTGGCAAAGAAGTCCAATCCACCCCCTGCACCCCCGCTGGCGGGGGACATAACGGATTTAACACAAATAAGGGATTCGTAGTGATTTATTGGTTCCTTAACCTGACACCTATGGGAAAAAGGGGGGAAGTCGCTGAAGGCTTGATTTATGATGACACGGGGATGGCACCTGAAAAATGACATTTGTAATATAGACGAGGCGTTATCGCGTATAGATGGTGATACGGAGTTATTGCGAGAGCTGGCAGGATTATTTCTTGAAAACTATCCGGCACAATTAACCGGTATAAAAAGTGCCATTATACGGCAAGACAGCAAGGCATTGGAAAGCATCGCCCACAACTTCAAAGGCTCGGTAGGTGTCTTTTGCGCAAAACGTGTTTTTGAAACGGCGCTGAGGTTGGAAATTATGGGAAGGGAGAAGGATATGGCCGGTGTTCAGGAAGCATATACGACGCTGAAACATGAGATAGAACGTCTCAAGCCAAAGCTTGAAGCTATTATGATTGAGCAGTAAGCGGTGCGCAGTTGACAAAAGACGAAGACTGATCCGTTTTCATTGCCAACTGCGTACTGCCTCCTGCACTTTTTGGTTGCGGCTATGCCGTCAGAGGGAATCCGTCATGACAAAGGATGATGTTTTAAAGATTGTCCTGAAATCACCTTCTCTGCCTACCTTGCCTGCCGTTGCATGCAAGCTTCTTTCAATTTCTTCAAATGAAGAAACGGGCATGAAGGAGATTGCGGATATGGTCTCAAAAGATCTTTCCCTCTCTGCGAAGGTATTAAAGATGGCCAATTCTGCCTTTTACAACCTTCCCCATAAAGTGAGCACAATACATCAGGCGGCATCAAGGCTCGGCATTAATGCGATCAGAAGCCTGCTTCTTTCTTTCTCATTTTTATCCATGAGGGCACAGGACAAAAAAAACAATTTCAGCTATGAGTTATTCTGGGAGCGGTCGCTTGCCAACGCCGTCGCAACAAAACTCATCATTACGGAGATTGTAAAATCGGACTGGGAAGAAATATTTATTGCAGGGCTCTTGCAGGATATAGGAGAACTGATTTTAGCCCTTTCCTTTCCTCATGAATACAAAGAAATAGTGCAAGAAGCCTCCAGGAGTGATAAGGACATCAGTGAATTAGAACGGCAAATTATAGGAGCAGACCATACTTTTATCGGGTATGAGGTTGCAAAAACATGGAACTTTCCTGATATATTATTGGCCCCTATCCGGCACCATCATTGTCCGAAAAGCTACATAAATAGCGACAAAAAGCTTAAAGTTATCGTTAATGTCATCTATCTTTCAGGTTTAATTACCAACATTCTCTACTCGAATAATCCCCTGAAATATCATCAAATATTTCGAAATGAATCTGAATCCACGCTCGGATTCAACGATGTCATCATAGACAGGATATTGGAACGTATTACCGTGGAAATCAACGAAACCGCCCATCTATTCGGTTCTCATATCGAAAACCAAAAAACAATAGAACAAATCCTCCAGGAGGCCAACGCGTCGCTGAGTATTATAAACCTAACTTATGATCAGATGAACAGGGAACTCATCGCCGCCAAGGTGCAATTGCAAAGGCTTAACAAAGAACTTGAAGAAAATAAAAAATATCTTGAAAAACTTGTACAACTGGACAGCCTAACCGGAGTATACAATCACGGTTATTTTCAGGGCTATCTTGAAAACGAAATTAGCCTTGCAGCCCGCAAAGATACCACCCTTAGTCTTATTCTGGCAGACGTTGATGATTTTAAAATATTTAACGACAAATACGGACATCAAACCGGTGATTTTATTTTAAAAGAACTCTGCACGGTGATGAGAAAATCGCTCCGGAGCTATGATATTATCGCCCGCTATGGAGGCGAGGAATTTGCCATTGTCCTTGCTGAAACAACCGGGAAAGACGCTCAGGGTGTGGCCGAAAAGCTTCGTCAATCAATCTGCGGCCATAGCTTTATCTATAACAATAAAACATTTCGTGTAACGATAAGCTGCGGAATAGCTGAAATAAGGCCCGCCGCAAACGCCTTTACGAAAAACGATCTCATTGATTTCGCGGACAAGGCGTTGTTCGAGTCAAAGAAAAATGGCAGAAACATGGTTACCGTCTATACACAAAAAAAATAAGCGGCAATTACTTCTGTTGATTATGCGCTTGCAAATCAATACCGGTAACGTAATAAATTAAACAAAATATCCAAAAAGAACGGAGTGAATGTATGGCAAAAATACTTATTGTGGATGACTCTGCAATTATGAGACGCACATTGCACCATATTATGGAGAAGGCGTATCATGAAGTTGTAGGTTTAACGGGAAACGGGGATGAGGCTGTAAAACTCTACAAAGAACTTAAACCGGATCTGGTGACAATGGATATAATGCTGGATGAGAGCGATGGGATGCAAGCGTTGTCTGCTATTATGAACGAAAACCCGGAGGCTAAGGTGATAGTGATTACGGCGCTTGGATGGGAGGAAAAAAAGGACGCGGCTCAAAAACTTGGCGCTGCCGGATATATACGAAAACCATTTGATGCACAAGAAATCAGGCAGGAGATTGAAAGGGTGATGGGAAAAAGTCAGATCGAGATGTTACAAAGTATATTTTCACCTCAAACCGCTGACCAGCAATAAAGGCGGAATTTGATTGGTTCACTGCAAACAACCTGTAAACGTCTCTCCGACGCGGTAAAGTAACCACGAAAAACTCTGAGACTAGCCCGGAATGACAAAAAACACATAATCAACATATCCTCGGAAGTTGGTCGCCTACAAGCATATCAACGATCCTCATTCCGCCGATTGCCGTTTTCAGGCACACCCTACCGGACGGCTCATCAACTATCTCTCCAATGATTTCGGCGTCTTTGCCCACCTCGTCTTGTCTGAGTATGCCACGGGCATTTACGGCATCTTTTTCCGAAACAACAACTACGACCTTTCCTTCATTTGCAATATACAACGGGTCATAACCCAGTATTTCGCATAAAGCCCTCACGCCGTTTTTCACTGGAATATTTCGTTCTTCAATCACAATGCCATATTGCAGCGTACTTGCTATCTCAGTGAGTGTGGTTGCAAGACCGCCTCTCGTGGGGTCTCTCATAAATTTTATGTTTACGCCGGAGGCGATCAGATTGCCGATCATTCCGGAAAGGGGGGCGCAATCGCTTTGTATGGGTGGGCTGAAACCCAGAGATTCTCGCTCGGAAAGCACTGCCATGCCGTGGTCTCCGATGGTGCCGCTAACGATGATCTTATCGCCAACTTCAATGAGTGCTGTGGAAAAATGTATTGTGTTATCAACAATACCTATCCCGCAGGTGTTGACATAGAGACCGTCAGCGCTTCCCCTCTCCACAACCTTAGTATCACCGGTAACGATATCCACGCCGGTAAATACTGCTGCTTCTTTCATAGAACACACAACCTTTTCAAGCAATGACATTTCAAGGCCTTCTTCGATAATAAACCCCGCGGAAAGAAACAGGGGTCGTGCGCCCACCACTGCAAGGTCGTTTATGGTTCCGCAGACCGCGAGTCTTCCAATATCCCCGCCGGGGAAAAAGAGGGGCTTAACGACATAAGAGTCGGTCGTAAAAGCCAAATTCATATCCTTGAGTTGTAAAAGGGCGGAATCACCTAACTGAGAAAGGACGGTATTAGTGAAGCTCGGCAGAAAAAGTCCTTTAACAAGTTCATGAGTCAATTTCCCGCCGCTACCGTGAGCAAGTGTTATTTTAGTATTTTTCATCCGAATATTTCGAGAAAATGGACTATTCCAAAGAGTGTATTTTTAAATGCCATTGCGAGTACATCTGCACCGCACGGTGAAAACCCTGCGAAGCAATCTATTTCCGAAATGCTTCATAAATTAAGAGATTGCTTCAGTCGTTCCTCCTTGGCAATGACATTATGATATTTGTTTGGATAACCGTAAAAGAATGCATGGTATCATTCATTTTCACGAGATTTCATCCCTACGGGGCTTCTCCATATTTGTACCATGCCGCACACGTTCCCTCGCTTGAAACCATGCATGCGCCTGCTGGATGTTCCGGATTGCAAACCGTCTTAAAAAGCCTGCATTCAGGCGGCATTCTTACACCCCGTAAGATATCACCGCAGATACAACCGTGGAATGCGGATTTCGGATTTCGGATTTCTGGATTAATCCGAAATCCGAAATCAAAAATCCGAAATGCCGTGAGGGCATCGAATCTTTCATACTCTTTTCTCAATTTGAGGCCGCTTTTCCGGATCAGCCCGAGTCCTCGCCACTCAACATCACATGGCTCAAAAACCTTTTCTAATAAAGCCAGGGCTGTTGGATTTCCTTCCTCTTTTGCCACCCGCGAGTATTGGATTTTGACACATGCATTCTTCCCTACAATTTGTTCAAGAAGCATGTAAATACCCTGCAAAATATCCAATGGTTCAAAACCAGCGATTACGCAGGGAATATGAAAGTCTTGCGCAATGAATTTATACGGTCTCGATCCGATAATAGTGCTTACGTGCGCCGGGCACAAAAAACCATGGAGATTCAATTCTTTGTCTGTGAGAAGAGCCCTCATGACAGGTGGCATTATCTTATGTGCGGTAAGGACAAAGTAGTTTTTCAGTCCTCTCCTCTCCGCTTCAATAACAGACGCGGCAATGGTTGGGGCAGTGGTCTCAAAACCTACACCCAGAAAAACGATTTGTTTTTCCGGATGTTTCTCCGCCAGACGCAAGGCATCAAGTGTCGAATAAACCACGGCAACAGATGCCCCTTTAGCCCGTTCTATTTCCAGACTCGATGAAGAGCCAGGTACCTTCATCATGTCCCCAAATGTAACTATTATTATGTCTTTTTTTGCAGGTGAAGAAGAATTTGTTAGCTGAGCCATTGCTATAACAGTGTCAATATAATCGGGAGAGGTAACACATACGGGACACCCGGGGCCGGAGAGTAATCTCAGTTTTGGCGGAAGCAGATTTTTTAGTCCATACCGGTATACGGACATGGTATGGCTTCCACATACCTCCATAATGGTAATCCTGTCGTGCCCTTCCACAAGGGCAGCCATTTTTTTGGATATGCCCGCCGCAATAGTTCCTTTGCGAAACTCATCAATATATTTCATGAAAATATCACCGTTCGTCTCGACACGAAAAATACCCTCGCCCGGGTGCTCCCTCGCAGTGAATACAGAAATTTTCCTTCCCTTGACTTCCCCGTGGTTTTCGGCGAGATCTCAGGCAAACGATGGCGGCTTTAAGGGAGGGTAATATATTTTATGGTCTTTTGCGAGCTTTTTTGATTTTACTAATAATCTCAGCCGATTCAAGACAATTTACGGTTGTTTGTTATACAGTATTGTTGTATAGTCTTATAAGCGGGGTGCGAAATTTTTATGAAGCGATGCCGGAATATTTTTGTATACCCTCTTACCAAAACACCATAGTCCGGAAATGTACATACGTTTCGATGTGTCCCCACACCGGAACATCTGAAATATTTTTATGGCTTTACGTTTCACAAAAGCGGTATGATAACTGCAGTGAAGTTCTTATTAATGCAAAGGGGGGGGATATGGGAAAAAATTTGTACACGATTATAGACGGTGAAGTTCATCCTTTTAATTGTTACAAGGATTATACTGAAATAGATGCGCTTGTTGCATGTGCCAATACGGAAGACCATGCAATGGAGTTGGCAACCATGTACGAGCGTGGGGAGATTGAACCGACCGATTTTCGGTGTAAGAAATGTGGCGGAAACCATCAGGTGCTTCAGGAAAGGGAGGAATAAATTATGACTTTAAAATTCTTTATTATAAATTTACGCGTTTGGCAGTTTTTTCACCGTAGCGCGAATTGAAGTTCGCGTTATAACCGTAAATTCACAATTAACGTTCACTTTATGAACAATCAGAACTATTATTACATATTTTTCCTGAATGGCTTGAAAGAGAGCGCGCGGGGTTTGTCCCCGTCCTATTTTGCAATGGTCATGGCCACGGGGATTATTTCCATCGCAGCCCATTTATTAGGAATGCAATTTGTTGCTTGTGCCCTGTTCTGGCTGAATATCATTGTTTATTTAGTCTTATGGTTCTTAAATGCGTTGCGGATTTTTTGGTTCAGGAGACAGTTCTTCACCGATATGGTTGATCATAAGCGTGGTCCGGGTTTCTTTACATCCGTTGCCGGTTCCTGTGTACTTGGCAGCCAATTCGTGTTGATCTCAGGGAATTACGGGGTAGCGATATTTTTATGGATTCTGGGTATCGTTCTCTGGATAGCCCTGACCTACACGATATTTACCGCCTTTACGATTAAGGAGAATAAGCCCCTCCTGGACGAGGGCATCACCGGAGCGTGGCTTCTTGCCGTTGTCTCAACCCAGTCGATTGCCGTCCTGAGCGCACTTATAGCGTCACACTGGGAACAGCCCTATAAGCTTGAGGTGAATTTCTTTGCATTGTCTATGTGGTTATGGGGTGGCATGCTCTACATCTGGATGATTTCACTTATTTTCTACCGTTACACTTTTTTTAAGTTTTCTCCCGGCGATCTGGCTCCGCCTTACTGGATCAACATGGGAGCTATGGCCATTTCCACGCTTGCCGGTTCTCTGTTGATTGCTAACTCGCCCGACGCTCCATTTCTCCGGTCGCTGCTCCCGTTTATGAAGGGTTTCACGGTGTTTTTTTGGGCGACAGGGACGTGGTGGATCCCTATGCTCTTTATTTTGGCTATGTGGAGGTATGTCTACAAGCGGTTTCCCTTGAAATATGATCCGTTATATTGGGGAGCGATCTTCCCTCTGGGCATGTACACCGCTTGTACATTCCAGATGGCCCGGGCGATGGAACTGGAATTTCTGAACGCGATTCCGCGCTACTTTATGTACATAGCATTGTCGGCCTGGCTGGCCGCCTTTTCCGGACTTGTCTACGTGCTTGTAGACCGCCTGATCGTTTTTCTCTGGAAGCGAAATAATGTGAAGGAAGGCCAAAAGACAATTTAATCTTTGCAGAAGCGCCTAACAAATTTGAGTTTTTAAGGATTATATACGAGTTTTTCCTTCAGGTATTTTGGGTTAAATGGATAGCCGTGTCCGCTCTGTAACTCAAATACTCTTTTCGCATGATTTGTAAGTTGTTCATCCTCGTCTTGCAGGTTGTGAATCAAGTCCTGAGCGCCGTTGGTTAACCATTTTGAACATGCCTGCAGTTCAGCTAATCCTCTCATACGTAAAAGCACCGCAGCCTCATAACCCTTTAAGTAGACTTCATCCGGAATTTTTAGAAATTCCGATATTACAAAACCAGAATGCGCTATTCCTGTCCTGAAATGCGCCGTAGCTATCAGGGCATTTTTTACCATCTCGGAAGATGGCATGCCCTCAAGGATAGTCAATAGTTCATCCGCTTTTTCATCCATCGATTTGCATGAGGATACAAGGTTTAGATTAAAATAAAGATGCGCTGCATTATTTCTATTCTCAAGGTCTTGAATGTATCTTTCATTTTCAGAGGTAAGAGAACCCCGTATCGTGTTAAGGACTAATTTATAAAGAGTTTCAACGCCTGTTATAGATGGCGCTATCACCTTTGCTAGTGTAGGGGTAATTAACGCAGAGTCCGTTTCTCTATGTAAAACTAAGTTACCGATACCCGTTGCTACGAGGATTATTCCTACAAAACTGCTATTAATTTTTTTCCCTATGGTCAGCTTCATACACCTTCTCCTTTTCCGGAGTCGTTACCGCAATAAATTTTCTTTATTTAGTAACGTCAATAATGCATGCCAGTGTGCTCTAAAATATTCTAAAGCATTCGATATCTGTCCAAAGCAATTACTCAGGACTTAAGCTTCATTATTATCGGAAGATTCGAAAAAATATTTAGATATTTTTATCCGGTGAATTATAAAAAGAATGAAGTATATTACGGAAATAATGTTAATCATTGTCCGGGAGAAGTGGAAGCGCTTATTTGATTTTCCTTGGACATACACTGTTTTTTTCCCGTTTCAGATATGGACTGTTGACAACGCCATGAACAACGGGTTTAATACGGAGGACTTTATTTGAGGGAGAATAAACTCTATGATGTTTACTGTCCGGAAGCGATCATTTTTTCGTATGCAGAAAGGAGAAGGGACATGCCTTGTCGTATAACAGTTTTATTATGTCTGCTGGGTTTGTTCATTACGGAAACAATATATGGTTTTGCGCATGAAGAAAAAATCCAGCAAATCAAGGGGAATACATCTCCGCGGGAGATATTAAAAATACCGTCAGAACATCACGGTAAAAAAAGAAACCTTGGATTTTCAAATTTTTTTGACGGATGGCTTACCCCCTGGCAGATCTATGAAGAAACCGAAGACAAGGCGCCGAGGGTGCCACTCTTGCGTATTACACCGGCATTTTTTAAGAGGGAATTTCGTTTTAACTATATTTATATAGATGACGAACATCATGGGGAAGCGGATGTTAATGAGTTTGCAGTAGCCTTAGAGTTGCCCCTTACGCTGCGTTTTAAGATCGATATTGAGCCCACGGTGTTGCATATCAATACCAAGGAAGACACCGATATTGCTGGATTTGGCGATACCAGGCTTGCTCTGAGAGCCATGCTTGTTGAGAATGAGAGGGTATCGTTATCTACAGGATCCGTAATCAACATTCCTACCGGTGATGATGACCGCGGGTTGGGTAAGGGAATAACGACTCTTGGCCAACAACTTGCCTTCTGGATAGATCTGGGACACCGTATAAACCTCCATACCTTTTTGGGTGTAGATGTCCCCACAGGCGGAAACAACAAAAAAGACGCAGATATGGATTTTCTTTTTGGCGTTGCGGTATCAAAAACTTTTACTCTACACAAAACTCAGTTTTTGCATGGTATTACGCCTTTTATTGAGTTAAACGGGCATAAGGGGTTTGGATTGGATGAGGGGGAACAGTATTTTGTCGATCTTCTGCCCGGACTTCGGTGGGACCTTTGCCAGGAACTCTATGTGCTGGCAGGATATGAATTTCCTTTAAACGGCTCAGAAGAATTTGATAAGCGCGCCTGGCTCAGCATAATAAAGGATTTTTAGCTTTCCCCTTTTAAAAAGAAGAGTTTCACTACCCCATTGTCCACCCCTTGCCAAGGAGAAATCGGAAGGGTTTCAATTCTAAACATCCCCTTTATCGTTCGACTGAGCGCTCACGACGAAGTCCCCTCCTTGCGAAGGAGGGGAGCAGGGGTGGTCGATTTGGTTAAGATTGGCCGTATTTTATCGCCATGACGGCTGGTGATAGATTGAACAATTTTCATTCAACCATCATCATCAAAACTTCACATATCCTTTTTCTTCAAGATGATTGAGTACTGCCCGCGTTGATTCATCAACCGTCATCTTTGAGGTATCGATTGTCAATTCGGGATTTAAAGGCTCCTCATACGGTGCTGATATGCCGGTAAACTCCTTGACCTCGCCGGCGCGTGCCTTTTTATAGAGACCTTTCGTGTCACGCTGTTCACAGACATCAAGAGGGCATTTTACATAGACTTCGACAAATTCCCCTTCTTTCAAGAGTTTCCTGACATTATCCCTGTCTTGCCTGTAGGGAGATATAAATGCCGTTATGGCTATCATATTCGCATCCGTGAACAGCTTTGCCACCTCTCCAATGCGGCGAATATTCTCCGTGCGGTCATCGGGTGAGAAGCCAAGGTTTTTATTCAGACCATGGCGGATATTGTCACCATCGAGTATATATGCCAGATGTTTATTTTCAAGGAGGGCATGCTCAAGTTCAACGGCGATAGTCGACTTTCCCGAACCCGATAGTCCTGTAAGCCATATGGTTACCCCTTTTTGTTTCATTAGTTTTATTCTGTCATCTTTGGTAATCTTTCCATGGTGCCATTTAATATTGGTAGCTTTTTGTACCGTCATGTCGTCCCCCCCTTAAATTATGATACTGTCAAATTGAATGATTTAAAAAAAACCGATGCTGCGGATGAGAGAAAGTTTAAAATGTTATAAGAACTCATGTGAAAATGCAATCTTTTTTTCTGTTTTTAGATCAGTCAGACGGTGGCGGAGGAAAAAAACCCAAGGCTTATTCTAAAAAGCTTTCCAGCAATGCGATTGTTTCAGCGGCCTCATTTTCATCAAGCTTTTTGATTGCATAGCCGGCGTGAACAATCACATAATCACCCACCTTTACGTCATCTAACAGGTGAAGTCCGATCTCCTTTTGCAGGCTGCCAAGTTCAACTACGCCGGTAGCGCCTTTATTTTCGATAAGCTTCATGGGTACAGCTAAGCACATGTCCTGTACCTTTCACCGGCAACAACTGCCTGTCCCAATGAAATGCCACCGTCGTTGCAGGGAATTTTTTGAGGAAAATATACCGTGAAACCATATGAAGTAAGCCTGTTTATGAGGCGATTTAAAAGGAAATTATTCTGGAATACGCCGCCGGACAGGACAACTTCGTTTAAACCCGTGTTATCGCGGAGTATAATACATACCCGAACGGCCATATTTACTATGGTATTATGAAATCTTGCGGAAATTACCGAATGCGGAAACCCGGATTTCACATCTTTTACTATATGTTCGATAATTTGTTTCCAATGAATAATATGAAGGGGCACCGTGCGGCGCATCCCTCCGGAAATATCAATTTCACAGGGGTAAAAATCTGTTGTGCGTTCGTCGGCGATAAATTCAAGTTTTATTGCAGCCTGACCCTCGTACGTAATAGAGTGCTGCAGACCAAGTATTGAAGCCACACCGTCAAAAAGCCTTCCCATGCTTGATGTTAAAGGCGAATTTATGCGGTGCGACAGCATTTTTAAGAGTATCTTTAGTTTTGTGTGATCTGACCCATAATCAGTTTTCGCCTCCGACAAAGAAATACCCGTCTGTGGAAACACGGGTATATTATCACCATAAATATGGTAAAGATATGAAACAGCCATACGCCACGGTTCCTTAATTGCCTGCTCTCCTCCGGGCATAGGCACATAATCGAGATGGCCGGCGCGCTCATAGCCTGAAAGGTCTGCAATAAGAAATTCGCCTCCCCAGAAATTACCGTCATCCCCATACCCCAGCCCGTCAAATGCCACGCCAATAACCTTGTGTCTAATTCCATGCTCAGCTATACAGCCTGCAATATGGGCATGATGGTGCTGAATTCCTGTCTTTAAAAGGCTGTTGTTTTGTGCAAGGGCATATTTAGTAGAAAGGTATTCCGGATGGAGGTCATATGCAATCACCTGCGGCTCCAGGGAAAAAAGCCTTTTATAATGTTCAATAGCTGTCTCAAAAGAGTTTAGTGTTTCACTATTTTCAAGATCTCCTATATGATGACTTAAAAAGGCATGATTGTCTTTTGCCAGGCAGAATGTATTCTTCAGGAACGCCCCGCAGGCAAGGATAGGTCTTGCAAAGGAATATTGCAGTCTGAGTGGAAATGGCGCATAACCCCTCGACCTCCGAATGATCGTTTCCTTATCTTCATTGACCCTTACAACCGAATCGTCGCATCTCATCGTGATTTCACGATCATGGGTAAGGAAATAGCCTGCAATGCCTTTGAGCCTTTCAAAAGCCTCTGTGTCGCTAAAAACAATTGGTTCATCGCTGATATTGCCACTTGTCATTACGAGAGAAAGCCCTGATTCATTTAGTAGCAGATAGTGGAGGGGGGTGTACGGCAACAGTACGCCAAGATATTTATTTTCAGGGGCAATTTTTGTAGAAAGCGGACAACTACTTGTTTTTCTTAACAACACAACGGGTTTTTCTGCAGATATTAAGAGTAACTCTTCCTTGCCATTAACGTAACAAAACTGCCTTACCGTCTCCACGTCTTTTATCATTACGGCAAAAGGTTTATCATCCCTGTTCTTTCTTTTCCTCAGCAGTGAAACGGCATCATTATTCATTGCATCACAGGCAAGGTGGTATCCACCCAGCCCTTTTACGGCAACGATCTCGCCCTCTTTAAGAATGGAGCAAAGGGTTGAAAGGGGATCGCCCGTGTGATTTTTTATACCCTCATTATTGTATAATGCCAGCTTCGGACCGCAAACGGGACAGGCATTGGGTTGGGCGTGGAATCTTCTGTTTGTGGGATCGTGGTATTCCCTGCTGCAACCCTGGCACATGGTAAAACCCGACATCGTTGTATTTTTCCTGTCATAAGGGGTATCTTTAATGATAGTAAAACGGGGGCCGCAACACGTACAATTAATAAAAGGGTAGCGATAACGCCTGTCATTCGGATCAAAGAGTTCTTTGAGGCAATCCTGGCATGGTGATATATCAGCAGAAATTATTGTTGCCTTGCCATCTCTTACGACGCTTTCCCCGATGCTAAAGTCTTTATAGCCTTTGGGAGGAAAGGTTCTATGGCAGATATCTTCAATAATGACGTGGGGGGGAGGTGATTTAATAAGATAATCGAGAAATGCTTTTAGAGATTCATGATGGCCCTCGACATCTATAAAAACACCGTTCGTGTCATTTTGCACAAAACCGGTTAAGGAAAACTTTGTGGCAAGATGATAGATAAAAGGACGAAACCCTACGCCCTGAACAAGACCCGTGGCCGATATTTGTATTCTTTTTATCATGGAAACTTCCGCTAAGAGCGGTAAATTCTGATTCTCTTTAAGACTAACATAATGTCCTCATTTAACGTCTTCAGTATAAAGATTTGTACCCCGCGTGACAATTAATTTATTGATGCTTCGGAATCAGCAACGAAGGGAGAATTCCTTCGTAACGGTGCCCGGCGGGGCGTGCTGTGCCGGAAACTATCGTTCCGCAGGTAAATGACAACGATAAGTATTCCCGCATTTTCTCTCTCATATCTTGCCAACCGGCGCCAGATAGATAACGAATTCATCTTTTCCGTCAATCCGAAGTAGCCGGTCCAAAGCTTCCTGATCATAGGCGGCAATGGCACACGTTCCTGCACTAATTGCCTCGCATGCAAGATAGAGATTCTGACAGACGTGCCCAACATCGATTGCAATTACCTTGTGCGCTGCCAAATGGTAGCGCCACTCCATCCGGTAAGGAATCGCCGTCCAGATGAATGTTGCCGATGCATTCCCGGGGTAGGGCTGCCGGAACACGGCATCGACAATCTTTCCGGCAAGGTGATGTTCAGAAAATTCGAAGAGCAATTGATGAGAAAGCGGCAAATACCGATAGACACCCGGATTCAGCCCTTTTCCGTTGATTACAACAAGATACGTCTCAAAGGCATGACGACAACCTGCTGAGGGCACCGTGCGATATGCATGGCTGCGCGTAACTTCACCCCGCACACCCTGGGTTGCCCAGAGAAGAAAGGAGATTTCTTCCAGGGTAAGCGGTTCTTTTGTATATGACCGGCGACTCTTCCGATTCCCGATTGCTGTGACAAGATCGATTCCGGCGATGTTTTTCCATGCACCGGGCCCCATCAGGTCAATGCGCACGGCATCGGCCGGATACGGCTTCTCGAGGGGAGGAATATCCACGCCCCTGTTTTGGTTTGTCAGAGAAAAATCTATTTCCTTCCGGATACTATCCTTGAGAAAATACCGGTAGTGTTCTATCTGATTTTGATTCATAATTTCGGGTTTTTTCCATGCGCTGGATTTGGTTGTTATGCGTTTTTTTTTAATTTGAGTATTTTGGCTTGTGATGATTCCAGTATTGAATCGCGAAGAAAAGAACTTGCCTCTAATATTTCTATGCCAATTAATTCACCGCTTTCATTCAACTCAGCAGTAATATTTGGGCTTAACTCAATGCTATCTGCTGCTTTTTCCTCAGAGATAACTATATGCAGAATATCTTCATCTTTAAAATATGCCATTTTTGTTTTATCCATATATGAACCTCCCCCTTTTAAGTCGGAAATTAATTTGCTGGGCGTAGTAGCATGAATTGAGACAGGTATTATTTCACTCCCATGTTTCTCATAGGGAATTATAACCAGTTATGTAGGGCAGACTTTGCCTGCCAAAACATCATTCACCAAAATCTGCATCGGTTATTTCACCCATTTCATCTCCACCCCATTCTGGAGGATAAAACCCATTTTTCACAAACCGGTGAAACGCCGAATACGGCCAGTCCTTGACACGTTTTACCAGTCCATGCTTTACCGGGTTAAAATGGAGATAATCTATGTGTCTTCTAAAATCATCCTCATCACGAATCATGTGTTCCCAAAAACGCCTTTGCCAGATCGTTGCTTCGCGGTATTTCCGTTTTGAATCGGTCATCCATTGGTTACGATGAAACAGGCTTTTAGCCCTTTTTGAAAATCCTGACTTAATTATACCCCAGCGTTTGGAATAATCGCCGTCGTTTTCCGGAAGAGTCCATATACAATGGATATGATCGGGCAGCAGCACCCATCCACAAATCGTAAATGGCTGTAATTGCCGCGCCTCATTAATCACGGCACGTAGAATTTGCCTGCTCTTCGGAATCACCAGGATTTCTCGCCGTTTGTAGGTGACCACTGTAAAGAAGTAGGTTATACCTGGTATCCGTATCCTTCGATAATTTGGCATATGTGCTCTTTTTTTATGTAGGGCGGGCATCGCCCGCCATAATCAATCTCACAGTTTCCAACGGCAAAACACCAGAATATTTAACGTAGGATGTCGTATACTCATCACATCCAGTTCAATTTTGGTAGGCGATGCCTACCCTACCTGACTGATTCATTCTGGAATATCCAAAAGTCAAGAATCTATGCTCGCGAATGGAATGGTCGGGATCGTTGAAGGTTATCGCCAGTGGATCACCAAATACTGTTGACGCCTCATGAAAAAAGATGCCATGTTTCTTTAGATTCGCTTTGGACTTACCGGGATCCCATTCAAATTCCATGCTTTATTTTATCATTACTCTTTATAGTCTAATGACAAAGCTCACCTGCCGCTTTAGAGTGCTCCAGAATAGCGATCAGGTGGAGCTAATTTTTATGCCTATCCGTATCCTTCGATAATTTGGCATACGTGTCTATTTTCCATTCGCGCATTTTTATGTAGGGTGGGCATTGCCCACCATAATCAATCCCGCGGTTCCAAAGTGGTTTACAATCGAATATTTAACGTAGATGTCGTACATGCACCACCCCAATTACCGATTAATTGTCAAAACCATTTCATCCAATCTCCGTTTTCACGAGGACATGTCCTTTATGCAGAACGCACCCTGATTGCTCAATTTTTGGTAGGCGGTGCCTACCCTACCTGGCTTTCCATTATAAGGAGCAAGACGAATGTTATCCCAGTATTTGCGAGCGTCGTTAAGTAAGATTGTGGCTGCCTTAATTAATTCTCGGGGAGGATAAGCGGAGATGTGATTCCCTGCGTATCGAAGATTAGACGGGTACTGAGATGTTCTTCTATCTGTTAGTGTAGTTCTAACTGTTGGTTCATTAATTCCCTCACTCGTCTGTTCACAGCCTATGCCGCCAGCCTTGAACCATCTATAAATATTGTTTCCAACTTCTTCATAAATTTCGACTTCGACAAAGAACGGCTGAAACATTTTGTCAAAATCATGCGAGCACGCAATAATGTCTTTTATAGGTTTTCCGGCCTTTTCCAGTAAAGCTTTTAGCGTGATTTCACACGATAAATGAGACAGATAGAGAATAGTTTGCAATTTATCAAATTCATCACCCTCATCATCAAGGACGAATTGGGCTGCCTCAATTAATTTTTCGCTAAATCCGAGGTTATATATTGCCATGAGAGACGCCTTCTTACATTTTCGCCCCAACATTTGCCTTCACCGGACATCAACCTGCGCCCCCTTGGTCGCGGGTTGATGGTACGGTGAAGGCTTGGTTCGCGTTCATTTTTAAGACAGCATCATTTGTATTCGATCCCAAAATGCAGGCCGGACAAATCGTTCTTCAAAGGGTTTCCGATATTCGCTTCCATCGCAACGCCACGCCATCTCCACAGCTGTCAATCCGTTGAAGTTTTTGATCCGAAAGTCGGCCTCATGATCCAGAAGACAAGAGACCGCTTGCGGATTTCCTCTGTGCATCCAATGAGCTTTCTCATGTGCACCAAGAGCCCAATGCAATGGAGTATTCCCTTCATTATCAGATGCATTAATATCACACCCAGCATCGAGAAGAACCTTAGCACATTCCGAAACATCTCGATATTTGAGTGCCATAAGTAAATGCAAGGGAGTCTCTCCATCATTCCCACGCGCCATGGGATCTGCACCGCGCCAAAAGCAATCGCATTTTTTGACACAATTGTGATATGCAGAATAATGAAGAGGCGTGTAAACAGTGCTATGAGCCTTAAGATCGACTGACACACCTTTGTTTAAAATGAATTGAATAATCTCCGATGATTGGGTGTAATGAAGTGGAGTTAGACCATAGCGATCCGCCGTGTTGAAGTTTACTCTGCTATCCAACAACCAAAGAGCAAGATCATTGAGCCCCTTGTTTACGGCAATCTGCAGTGGCGTCACCCCATCTGCGGCACTGACATTTAGATTTGCTCCAAAACGGAGAAGTAATTCGATTGCCTCTCGATTTCCTGTATGTAAAGCAACATGGAGAAGTGTATCACCTTCCGCAATATGCGTCGAGTCCACCAGTGAGACATCAAAGTCTGCGACAGAATCCACGTCAACACCACTCTTTAATAGTTGCGCCAGATCGTCGAGACGACTCTCGACTAGCGCCTTGAATGTTGCTCTTTTGCTCATTTCTTTTCTCAATATGTCGCGAACATTAATTTTTATCTTTATTCTATAATTGCCAGCATATTATATTCTGCCATATTGGTTGTCAAACATAAATCGATTAAATTATTTTGAAAATATTGAATATATTTCTATAAATATCATGCTAATATTCTTAATATGCGGAATCTTGATAATTTTTTGATTTTGCTATCTGGCTTTTTCCCTCTCAATCTCTTTCCGTTAATCCACGTACCCATAGGTGCGGCGTCATCATATGCACCCTGCATCACTCCAAAAATCATTCAAGGTCGGCGTCACAAAGGCAGGAATTCCGAACAGGCACCCGTACATACGTTAACGGCATAGCTTCGCTACGCATCTTCTGGAAAACGGATATGACATCAGGACAATCCAGGAGTTGCTTGGCCATAGCAATCTTCAAACCACCATGATTTATACCCACGTTGCCTCAAAGAATGTATTAGGGGTCAGGAGTCCTTTGGATACATAAATTTCTTAATGATTCGCCACGGAGGACGCAGAGAATACAGGAGGAATAAGAAAATGGTGGATTTCCATTAGGTTGGTTTTAAACGGCAAAACCCAACGACTTATTTACCCACCCCTTAAATCCAGGGTTTTGTAATCATAACCATTATCGCAAAAGACGGTGGTTATAAGTTCATGCATAGGAATTTCAAACAAAAATTTCCTCCCCCTTAACCCGCATTTCTCACAGAGGGTAATTTGTGATATCAAAAGGTTTCAAAATACATAATGAGTTTGGTATCCAAGACTGATTTTTCTGCTTTTATGCATCAACATTGAATATCCTGATCGTTTTA
>WYAU01000092.1 GCA_011525665.1 Candidatus Brocadia sp. | reverse complement strand
CATTTCAAATATAGGTTGAACTGTATATTTTGACAAGGCGTATTTTGTGAAGTATACGCCAAAACCCTTGAATAATTGGGTATTTCCTGCCGTAAACTTGTCCAGCAAAAAATTGTCCAACTGTAAGGTCAGGGGGGGGATGTTTTTCTGTATTCCCCTGGGCTGCAAAACGGCTCCCGCGCCTGATGCAGGATTTTTACAGGAACCGGAAAAAATGGCCCCGCAGAAAGAGCGATTCCCTTTTGACAGGGTCTGGGTGAAGCCGGACGTTCAAAAGGAAGATTATGACTACCTGGTAATTGCGCCGGTCAATACTCAAGCTGCTTGCAAAATTTGAATTTATACAGGGTGGCACGGACAAACGCCGTTTGTCCGTGTTGGACTTGTACCACGTTGTTTATGAATTATTCCTCTTTAAACATGGATATACTACGCACGTGTACCTATGGTAAGAATTAAGCAATAAGCAACATTGCAGAATCACGGACAAGCAAGGAGCTTGTCCGTGCCACCCTTAATAGGATTACTTTGCAAAAAGCAATTTTTATGTAACTATTCATCGATAACTGAAAGACCGGAAAATCCCGAAGAGATGACATGATTATAAAAAAATGCACACCACCAAATTAAACCCCGTAGGGGTGAAATATCGGGGAAATAATGATACCATGCCATCCCTACGGGGTTAACTGTAATTGCATAACAATATGCTATAATCATGTCATCCCTTCGGGATTACCGAATCAACATTTTGTTCACTCATATTGATTGTGGGCAAAAGTACGCTGAACAGTTATTTTTTTATAAATTTTTCTTCGTCTTCTTCGTGGTTAAATTCTTTTGGTTAAGGAGTTAATAATGATCAGAAAAATACTTATCGTAATATTTTTGGCATTAACAATCATAACGCCGGCACAGGCTAAGGAAATCGGCGGCGTGAGTCTGCCTGACACTTTTACGGCGGGGAAGGAGCAGCTTATTTTGAACGGGGCAGGACTGCGCAAAAAATATTTCGTAAAGGTCTATGCCGGAGGGTTGTATCTCAGAAAAAAGGAAACCGATGCGAAAAAGATTATCACTGCCGATGAACCTATGGCCATCCGGATGCAGTTTATCTATGACGGGGTTTCCGGCAAAGCATTGGTTGACGCGTGGAACGAAGGATTTGCGAACGCCACCATGGGAAATCTCGGGCATATCAAGGAAAGCGCGGATACCTTTAATTCTTTCTTTACAGAAGAAGCTAGAAAAGGAGATATCTATGATATCATCTATACCCCGGGAGATGGAGTAACCGTATCTATTAAAGGAAAACTGAAAGGATCAATCAGCGGGCTTGATTTTAAAAATGCCCTGTTTGCCATCTGGTTGGGAGAAAAGCCAGTGGATAATTCGCTCAAACAGGGGATGCTGGGCAAATAGAACCTGACAAAATTCCAGGAACGGTGCAAACGGTGAGACACTTTTTATGTTCGCCGATCACCATGAGTCCCAAATGCCCATCATTGACCTGAAGGCGGTCACGTAGTGGGGACGTGTAAAAGATATCATAAAAGACCTGGCTGATCATTGTGACCAACTTGCAAAGATGCCATAGGCGCTTAGCGCTTCGATATCGACAAAATTTGTCGATGTTTTGTAATTAATTTGCGTGCCTATAGTTTCAACTGCCCTTTAAGTCCACATTCCCCAAGCGCAGTCTTGGGAAAGGCGTAGTATCTTCCAAAGATAATTTTGAAATTTTAGCAAAAATAATGAATAAAATTAACCCTGACAGGGTTGATCACAAATTTCGTGTTTCGGATTTCCGTCGTTCGAATTAGAAAGGAAGAAAATGAAAAAACGAAACAACCTTTTCACGATATTGACAGTATTTTTATTGTCACTTATCAGCAGGACTTCCTTTGCCGAAGATATGAAGGATACCAGGTCTGGAAGTGGACAGGATGGCAGGTGGGAATTTGTTATGATTCCTTATTTATGGATGACGGGAATCGACGGTGAGGTAACGATAAAAGGACGTGACGCTGATGTCGATGTGAGTTTCGATGATATTCTCGATGATCTGGACATTGCAGCGTTAGCCCATTTTATAGCAAAAAGGGGAAGATGGGAATTTTTTGTTCAACCGAATTATATGAAACTCTCGCCGGAAGGGGATGTTGATAGAAATGCTATTACTCTGGATGCGGATGTTGAGACCGAGATGTTGATCCTCGAATTTGGGACGTTTTATAAACTGGGAACCTGGGGGGACAGATTCCCTGTATCACTTGACATACTGGGGGGAGGAAGATACTGGTATATTGATAATGAAATTGACCTGGATATAGATATAAGTTTGCCCACGGTCGATATGGATATAAGAAGAGAAAAGGATGTTGATTCTGACAAAAATTTAATAGACCCGTTCGTAGGACTTCGTATTGATACGGCTATAACGAAAAAGTTACGGTTCGGTGTAAGGGGCGATATTGGCGGCTTCGATATTTCGGATGATACATCCGACCTCTCATGGCAGGCGATAGGACTCTTTGAGTACGACATTTCACAAAGGATTGTGCTGGGCGCAGGTTACCGCGCACTGGATATACGGTATGAAACAGGAAGCGGAAATGATAAAAATGGAATGGATGCCACGATCCACGGGCCTATTTTAGGAGCAGGAATCCGTTTTTGAGGTTTCTCAGGCATCCTGATTTCTGGGTTTTGCATTGGACAAATAAGTGAACATGAATTTTAAAACAAGGAAAAGACACAGCAAAAAGGAGAAGTAAATGAAAACAACAGTAAGATATTGGGAGAGATTGATAGTTTGTACGGCTATAGCGCTGATGGTGGCAGGGGTGCTAGGTCCGGCAGGCACCCCGGAGGCTGCCGATAAAATCGATCGCACTGTTCTGCCAATCCAGGAGCCGAAGAGGCCGGTCTACAAAGAGCTCGACGTGCGCAACGTCAAAACTCCGCCGCACTTCGAAGTCAAGGCCCCGGCCAGTGCGCCCAACGTGGTGATTATCTTGATCGACGACCTTGGCTTTGGCGCAACAAGCACCTATGGAGGGCCGATTCGCACCCCGACACTCGACGGCCTGGCGCAGAATGGATTGCGTTACAACAACTTCCATACCAGCGCACTCTGCTCGCCGACACGGGCAGCGCTCAAGTCAGGCAGAAACCACCACACTGTTAACATGGGTTTCATAACCGAAATGGCGACGGGATTCCCTGGCAACACCGGCCAGATAGCCAATGCGACTGCCCCACTGGCCGAAATGCTGCGCCTGAATGGTTACAGCACGGCGGCTTTTGGCAAATGGCATGAAACAGCCGCGTGGGAAGCCAGCGTCTCTGGCCCCTTCGACCGCTGGCCGACCCGCCAAGGCTTCGATAAGTTTTACGGCTTTATCGGTGGCGAGACCAACCAGTGGGCGCCATACCTGTACGATGGCGTCACCCAGGTCGAACTGCCGGACGATCCGAAATACCACTTCATGACCGACATGACCGATAAAGCGGTTGCCTGGATCAAATATCAGAAGGCCCTGACACCGGAAAAACCATTTTTCGTCTATTTCGCGCCAGGGGCAGTGCATGCGCCGCACCACGTGCCTAAGGAATGGATTGACCACTGGAAAGGCAAGTTTGACCAGGGATGGGACAAATTACGCGAGGAAACGTTGTCCCGCCAGATAAAACTTGGCATTGTTCCTGCAGACACGAAGCTTGCGCAAAAGCCTCAGGCGATCAGGGACTGGGACAAGCTTTCCTCTGACGAGAAGCGTCTGTTCACGCATCAGGCTGAAGTTTTTGCAGCCTATCTTGATTACACTGATCACGAAATCGGACGGATGCTTAAGGCAGTCGAGGCAACTGGACAACTCGACAACACTCTTATTTTCTATATCGCCGGCGACAATGGCACGAGCGGCGAAGGCGGCGAGAATGGCATGTTTAATGAGTACACTTACTTTAACGGTGTTCGTGAGGAGGTGCCCGACCTGATAAAGATTCTCGATAAATGGGGATCGCCCGAGACCTATCCTCACATGGCTGCGGGCTGGGCTGTAGCGCTCGATGCACCGTTCGGCTGGATGAAGCAGGTGGCCTCGGACTTTGGGGGCACCCGCAACGGTATGGTAGTCCACTGGCCTAGCCCGGATTTTTCACCGAAGAGATAGAAATCCCCTGTTGTTTATGGTATAAGATGTTTGTAAAGAACAGATTATACACAACAGGAGGAGGGTTGAAGGTGAAAACAGGGTGTAAAGATGCAAT
>WYAU01000091.1 GCA_011525665.1 Candidatus Brocadia sp. | reverse complement strand
GTTCCATGGAAATAAAATCGTGAAAACCAAGATTTTGCAGGCTATTCCGGCTATACCAACCTCACTTCCCTTACGGAGGGCTGGTTAGCTGGTGTTTGCTCTATTTTTCACGCAACTTATGTGTAAATAGCTTAATAATGTAAGATATTGAAGATATTTTCTCTTTTATGGGAATATATCTTATTTATTATTTGTCATTAGCATTGAAATGAAGCATTACCGAAGAACAGAATTTAAGAAATTCAGGGTCTGGTTCTATGAGGTAGTGAATAACTCAAGGAAAGTAAGAATGGTGCAGACTATTCTTGTAGTAGAGGACGATAAAAATCAACTATTACTCTATGAGCAAGAACTATCAGTGGAAGGATATATCGTTATTACCGCAAAAAATGGTTATGAAGCCGTGAAGAAATCACAAGAGTACTCTCCAGATTTGGTGATAATGGATATTATTTTACCCAAGATGGATGGTATTGAATCGATGGGCAGAATTATGAGTGAACGTAAAAAGATACCGATTATTATTAATACGGCATATAGTAGTTATGGGGATAATTTTATGGCATGGGGAGCCGATGCTTACATAATCAAATCCTCCGACAGGGAACGCAAGGTAAAGGGTTTTTTATTTTGCAGGAATAAACCTAGATTGTTATTTGTCTTTAATATTATGGCGCAGCACAGCCGCATCTATATTCAGAGGGTTCATAATCAGTGAATATTTAAATTGATATACAGGGTGGCGAGGTAGAAATAAACGGCTTCCTTGCCCCTCTTTCGCAAGGAGGGGACTTCATCGTGAGCTCAGTCGAACGATAACGGGGAGGTAAAAAGATTTCATTTTTAAAGAAGTTTTTACGATCTAATATTGAAAAACCAAAATTATGTCTAAATTTGCAAAATTGTTGATGATAGCCATCTTTCCCGCACAATGAGGTTGTTACTACTCATCACATTTTTCCTGGTAATAAACCGTGAGCCAAAAAGATAGTCTTCTTGTTCATATAGATGCTTTATACAGGTCCGCATTGTATCTTGTCAAGAACGAACATAATGCGGATGATCTGGTGCAGGAGACTTATTTCAAGGCATTCAAATTTCTCGAGAACAGCAAAGAAATCGGCAATGTAAAGGCATGGTTATTTAAAATATTAATGAATACTTTTATCAATCAGTATCGGAAAGATAAAAGAGAACCTTCTTTGGCTGATTTTGATACGATTGAATCCTTTCATGAATCAATATCAGAAGAAATTTCTGCGTCCTCGATTACAGAAAATGAGGCAGAATTCAAGGAATTGCTTGACGCAGATGTGAAGAAAGCACTGGAAGATTTGCCCGAGGATTTTCGGATGGTGATCTTACTCTCGATCGTAGAGGGTTTTTCTTACAAGGAGATTTCTGAAATGATTAACTGCCCCATCGGAACGGTGATGTCCAGGATATATAGGGGGAGAAAGATACTAAAGGAAAAATTAACCAGGTATGCAAAAAAACAGGGTTATGAAAGAGAATAAGAAATGAATTGCAATAAGGTGAGAAGATATTTTTATGCCTTTCTTGATGGCGAGCTCGATGTGGAAAAGAACATCGAGGTCCTTTCACATCTGAATATGTGTCATGCCTGCGGTATAAGAATAGAAAAGGAAAGGGTGATTCAGAAGAGGGTGAAAGAGACAGTTTGCAAGGTAACAGCCCCTGCTTCTCTTGAACAAAAAATTTTGAAAAGCGTCAAAGGGAAACCAAAGGTCTTCGACTTATGGTTTAAGCATTTTTTGTTCCGGAATAAAGTTGCCCTGCTTTCTGGTTTAGCGGCTGCACTACTTCTTGTCGTGGGCTATTTTGTATTACATACAAAACTCAAGAAAGAAGATATTCTTTATCTCACGGAGTCACGATATCACGACTACCTGATGAAAAGGCATGAACCCGACTTACATTTACCGGATGCCGAATCAGTCATGGGCAGATTTTATAGCCAAACGGGTCTCGCTGCAACGCTCCCTGGCATCGAAGAAAATTTACAGCTGCAGCGCTCCAAAGTCGTGGCGGAGTACCTCCGGCAACAGACGAATATGAGGATTTCTTTGCCGGGAGTCGGGGAAGGAGTGCAGATTGTGGGCGCTTCGGTGCTTAAAATCAAAAACATGAGCATACCGGTTGTCTATTACCTGTTTGACAATACCCCCATAACGGTGGCCATTGTTTGCAATACCAACGTTGATTTTAAAAAGATGAAAGAGACCATGGTAGATAAGATGTTGGTACACACAGGCACGGGATACTGTGGCGCCTGTCAGATTGTTGGATGGAAAGAAGCCGGGAATCAGTATGTCATGATATCAACCTTAAAGAGTGACAAATTACTAAAAATCATTACGAAAGTGTGAAAACGAACCATGAAGGATAAGAAAGCAATACTAAAATTTATCATTCTCCTGATGGTCATTGGAGGGGCATTTTTTGCATTCCGGTATACATCTTTGTCGCAATATACCCAAAAAGACAGGCTTTTGGAGTTGCTTACACAACTCAGAGGGCATTGGTGGGGACCTATTGGTTTTATTTTTTTCTATGGTATCGGATGTATCGTCGCCCTTCCCGGTTCGCTCTTGACCCTCTGCGGCGGGGCGATCTTTGGAGTGGCATGGGGTACTATCTATAACATACTAGCCTCTAATCTGGGCGCAACCCTTGCATTCTTTATGGCACGGTACTTTGGCCGGGACTTTGTATCCCGGTTTACGAAGGGAAGGGTAGAGGCATTTGATGAAAAGGTTGCAGAACACGGCCTTCGGTTTATCTTTACCCTCAGACTGATTCCCATTGTCCCGTTTAACGGCCTGAATCTCGGGTCGGGTCTTTCCAAAATAAAATACCGTGATTATTTACTGGGTTCTGCCCTGGGTATGCTGCCCGGTACGTTTATTTATACCTATTTTGCAGATGCACTTCTCAAAGGAGTAACGGGAAGCGGGAAAAGGGCATATTTCAACCTGATCATCGCCAGTGCACTGTTGATACTCATTTCATTCGTGCCGTCTCTTTATAAGAGATTTAAAAAGTCGAAAGACATTGCTGGCAGGGCGTAGACAGAAAAAGCAGGATGAGTTAAGCGGAGCGAACCCATCATTACCTGGTGGGCATTACCACCAATTAAATTAAAAGGATAAAACAGATGATATTGCTTGTCCCGCATTTTTATGACGGCAGGTGATACTCTGCCCTACTTTAAACAGGATGGGAAGAGATTTAAGGGCTGGTGAAAGGAGGAAGAATGTGAGGGATTTTGATCTTGCCGTAATTGGTGGCGGGGCAGGTGGGCTCAATGTTGCAAGCGGCGCTGCGCAACTCGGCGCCCGGGTTGCGCTTATTGAGAAAAAGAAACTGGGTGGAGATTGTCTCTATTATGGCTGTGTTCCCACAAAGGCGTTGATTCAGTCCGCAAAGATAGCTTCGCTTATGAAAAGGTCCGGGGAATTTGGTTTGAATGGCGCAGATATCTCCTTTGATTTTAAGCATATTATGAACCACATGAGGGAGGTTATATCAAAAGTTGGCGTGCACGACAGTCCGAAAAGATTTGAAGATATGGGGATTCAGGTCTTTTTTGGAGATGGAAAATTCATCGACCCCCATACCTTTGAGTTTGACGGCAAGAGGATTACCAGCAATAAATTTGTCATCTCAACGGGATCAAGGGCCGTTGCCATTCCTGTTAAAGGACTCGAAAACGTTCGGTATTTAACCAGTGAAAGCGCCCTGGAATTGGATTCTTTACCCAAATCAATAATTATATTAGGCGCAGGTCCGATAGGGCTTGAGTTTGCGCAGGTATTTGCCAGATTCGGGGTGAAGGTTATCATTTTAGAAAAGATGGGTCAGGTGCTGCCCCGTGAAGATAAAGAGATCTCTGATACTCTGGAGTCTATTCTGAAGGACGAGGGAATTGAGATACATACCTGTGTGCATGTGGACCAGGTAAAGCAAAACGAGGGGCAAAAGGGGATCGTCGTGGTGGCGGAATGTACCGGACAGCAAAAGGCATTTCAGGCCGATGAATTTATGATCGCTATTGGACGTGCCGCTAATTTGGAGGGGCTTAACCTTGAAACCGCCGGTGTTAAGGTGGAAAAGAGGGCTATTGTGGTAAACAGGTCTCTGCGCACTACCGCCAGAAATATATGGGCTTGCGGGGATGTAACAGGGCAATATTTATTTACCCATGTTGCTGAATATCATGCGGGCATTGTCGTGGCAAATGCCTTGATTCCATTTTTGAAGAGAAAGACGGATTATCGTGTAGTCCCGTGGGTTACGTATACGGACCCCGAACTGGGCCGGGTAGGATTTACTGAGGACGAGGCAAGACAGAAATACAAGCACGTAAAGGTGTATCGGTATGACGTGAAGGATTTGGACAGGGCCGTTATAGAAGGGGAAGACAGAGGCATGATTAAAATCGTCTGTACGAAAAAGGGTGAGATATTGGGCGCTCACGTCCTTGCGCCGCGTGGGGGAGAAATAGTGCATGAATTTGTCCTGGCAATGCAGCATAATCTTGGGGTGAAAGGTATTACCAATACCATACACGTCTATCCAACGCTCGCTCAGGCAGTGAGAAGGACAACAAATAAATACTATGCTGAAAAGATATTCTCCGGGTGGATTCCCAGGGTTACAAAGAAGCTGATACGAATATTCGGGTAGACAATACATCAGCAAATAAGGATCTTATAAAAAATATTTTGACATTTTTAGCAAAAATAAAAATTAACCCTGTCAGGGTTGGCTCACAAATTTCGTGCTTCGGATTTTGTCTTTTCCGACTCGTTCGGGCGAGGAATTTTCGTTTTATTAATACGGGTTTTGCGGTGGTACGAAGCATAAAAATCCCCGTAGGACACTCCGTGTCCCTACAAAGTATCCCTACAAAGGGGAACAAGGGGGTGGTAAATAATTTTCATTTGGGAAAAAACAACCCCCTATTTCTCCCTTTAGTAAGGTGGACTAACCTGACCACGGATTTTAATGGAATTACACCGTTGCAAAGGGCAAGAGTAACCATTAACGCTAACCATCAACATCCGGTGATGTTCTGTGCATCTCCGTGGTGAAAACCTTCAAAATGGAGGGGTAAGATGAAGTTCATGATACCGATGTTCGTTATGACCATGATTCATGGCATGTCAATGACCGTATTTGCATCAGGAAAGGACGATGCAAACTCTGTGCTTGATCGTGTTTTGGGCCGTTATGTTTCAGAAGATGGCATGGTGAATTATAAAGGATTACAAACGGATAAGGATTTTCCCGGATATATTAAACATCTTTCATCCACCAATCCTGACACGTTGCCATCTGAAAAACACCTGATGGCCTTCTGGATAAATGCATACAATGCATTTGTCTTAAAAGGAGTAGTGGAAGAATATCCCATAAAAAGTGTGCTTGATGTGGGCTGGCTTCCCCACAGTTTTTTTAAGCGAAAGGAGTTTGTGATACAACAGGGAAAGATTACCCTGCAAAAAATTGAAAATGAAAAGCTCAGAGTGTCATTTCGGGAACCACGGATACACTTTGCCATTAACTGCGCATCGATGAGTTGTCCAAAATTATTACCAGAGGCATACCGGGCAGAAACATTGGAGCAGCAGTTGGAGACACAGGCAATTTCATTTATCAATAATAAAAGCAGGAATTATCTGGATAAAGAGAATAAGGTCTTATATCTCTCTTCAATCTTTAAATGGTATAAAGATGATTTTGTTAGGAGCGATGAAAAAATAGAAGGGTATATTGCAGGATATTTAAACCCGGAAGATGCTGAATTTATCAGAAATAATACAATAACGGTAAAATATCTTGATTACGACTGGGGTTTAAATGAGCAGAGATAATGAATGAAGGGAGAGATTTTCCCCAAAAGTTTGTGACCTTTTTATTCATAACATAATTTATTAATGAGTGCTATTAAAGGAAGAAATACTATGAAAAAAACTATTACGTTATTTTTCATTATTACTCTATTTACCGCTGGGTGTGGTAATGCTCAAAAATATGATAGACCTTACTACCAAAGGCCTTATTATCAAAGACCACATTATCCGTACTACTACAGACCTTACCATCCCTATTATCATCGTCATCACTATAGATATTATTATTACCGGCGAAATTGCAATAATTTAAATATGAAAAGGATGAATATACTATGAAAATACGCCACTTTATAAAAGCATTAGCTGTTATTGCCGTTGTTTTCATTATATTTCCACTGACAATCTTTGGAGAAACCTCACCGTTTCAATTAAATACGACACTTTTAAAAGAACGTGTTCCGGCGGGTGGACTCGTACCCATTGTGATTACTATCACCATTGCCCCCAAGCATCATGTTTATAAGGATCAAATCAGGGTAGAAGGCGGGGACCCTGAAAGATTTACCGTGGCTTCTACCGAACTTCCCGCTGGAAAAATCCGATACGATCAATTCCTGGAGAAAGAAGTGGAAGATTACGTAGGAGAAGTGCAGATAAAATCGTTCCTTCAGGTACCAAAGGATTTAGCGGCTGGTCCGTATGATGTAAAACTCAGGGTACATTACCAGGGATGTTCTGATAAAGTCTGCTTTCCCCCAACGATGGAGGAATTTACATTACCCGTTCAGGTAGAGTCAGCCACATCGGTCGTTTCTGCAACACAGGAAGAAGAAAAAATCCCCCCGGTTTCAAAATCTGAAAAAAAGGCCGAGGTTCGTGGTTTCCAAAAGACAATTGAAACCCGGGGGATTTTTGTATCCTTGATCCTCATTTTTCTGGCGGGTGTGGGTCTCAGTTTTACCCCGTGCGTATACCCCATGATACCCATTACCGTGGCAGTAATTGGTGGGCAGGCAGTTGCAGGAGAACAGGCTGCGGCCAGGAAACCCTTAAAGGCATTCTTTCTCTCGTTGATTTATGTCCTGGGCATATCCATCGTATACGCCGCCATGGGTGTGGCAGCGGCTTCTACCGGGGCACTGTTTGGTACGGCCTTGCAAAGCCCATGGGTCATAGGGTTTGTCGTGGTAGTTTTTGTTGGACTCGCCATGAGCATGTTTGGGGTGTATTACCTGCGGATGCCGTCCTTTATCTCGGATCGACTTGGGACAAAAACTGGAAAGGGTATTATCGGTGTTTTTGTCATGGGGTTGGTTTCAGGGATCGTTGCCTCTCCGTGTATTGGCCCTGCCCTTGCCAGTTTGTTGGTCTACATTGCCAGCACGGGAAATAAATTCCTGGGGTTCTGGATGCTTTTTGTCTTTGCCTGGGGATTGGGCGTGCTTCTGATTGTGTTAGGCACATTTTCCGGTGCCCTGAAGGCCCTCCCGAAATCCGGGTTCTGGATGGAGACGGTGGAGAGGATTTTTGGACTCCTCTTAATCGGGGCGGCACTCTATTATTTGAGTTTTATCATCTCAGAGAGCGCCTTTGTCATTATTCTCGGACTGTTTTTGATTGTTACTGCGGTATTTTCAGGCGGTTTGGACCGGCTGACTCATGAGAGTACAAACCTCCATCGCGCCAAAAAGACCTTTGGCCTTATAGCCTTTATCTTTGGAACATACTTCCTTGCAGGACATCTCATGATCAAGGGGTTTATCTTACCCCCCTTCCCGACCACAACTCCGGGTCATGCAGTGACAGTCAGGGAGGAGATCGATTGGGTGTTGAGTGAGGAGGAAGGACTCAGGCAGGCCAGGTCCGGGGGGAAGGTGGCAATGATTGATTTCTGGGCGTCGTGGTGCGCGGCCTGTATGGAATTCGAGAAGCTTACCTATACCGATCCGGAAGTTATCAGAGAATCCCGGAGGTTCGTGAACGTTAAGATTGACAGCACCAAGAGTGATGACCCAAAGGTTAAGCAGTTGTGGGAAAAATACGGCGTTGTTGGTTTGCCGACCATTGTTTTTATCGGCAAAGATGGAACGGTGCTTGAGGATAGAAAGATTACAGGATTCATTAATGCCAAAGAATTTTTGAAGGTTTTAAAAAGCCTGGAGTAATAAAGCCGATGGAAAAAACAATTTTGCAATCGGTAATTATCTGTCCCCATTGTGGCTACGAGAAGGAAGGGACAATGCCTACCGATGCCTGCCAATATTTTTATGAATGTGAAAATTGTAAATCAATATTAAGACCAAAAAAGGGTCATTGTTGTGTATTCTGTTCATACGGAACAGTTCCTTGTCCACCAGTACAAGAAAAACAAGGAGATGTTTGAAGCCGACAGGGATTATTTCTGGTTCAGTGGTACAGGGGTCGTCATTCATGGATTCTTAAAAATAACAAGAAGGAAGAAAAAGATGAAAAAGATGAAAAAAATTATTTCACTATCGCTGTTTACAGGCATATTATCTCTATTAACGATTGCTAATAGTTATGGGTATGATAGGTCTTACCACCATAAACGTCATAATTATTCCTATCACAGACAATACTATCGTCCACATTACTACAGACCTTACAATTCCAGACCATATTATTATAGGCCGGACTACTACAGGCCATACTATTATAAGCCTCACCATCAGCCTCGCTATTATAGGCCCTATTATTATAGACCTTACTATTACAGACCCTACTGCGATTAGTTACATCACACGTAGGGTGGATGAAGCGAAGCGCATTCACCAACGTTTATGGCGGGCTTGTATCTAAATTGTTATGAAATTTTTTATAGAGAGGTTAGACCATGGCAAGACTTTCGGTTATCGGGAGAGATCAAATCCTGAAGCATGATTTTGAAATGCAGCAGATATTTACTGAAATTGTTGAGGCGCTGGGTGTAATGGAACTCTTTACCTCCTTTAATAAATTTCTTGATTCACTGAAAGTAGAGGTAGATTTCTGATGATCATCTTAATAATACTTTTTCTGGCAACTTGTTTTCTTGCATATTCAAACGGCGCTAATGACAACTTTAAAGGAGTCGCTACGCTGTTTGGCAGCAGGACCACGAATTATAAACGGGCACTCTGGTGGGCCACAATTACAACTTTTGCCGGCTCTTTGGCTTCTGTATTCATTGCATCCGGCCTTGTAAGCACTTTTTCTGGCAAGGGCTTGGTTCCTCAAAGCCTTGCTGACTCGCCAGGATTCCTTGCCGCCGTGGCAATTGGGGCTGCCCTTACCGTCATGGTCGCAACGATTACCGGGTTTCCAGTCTCAACTACGCACAGTCTGACGGGTGCCTTGGTCGGTGCCGGTTTTGTTGCTGCGGGTCCGCAGGTAAGCTTTGCTGTTTTGGGCAGCTCTTTTTTCTTACCACTTTTGCTCAGTCCGGTATTTGCCATGGTTTTCGGGAGTATTTTCTATGGTCTTTTCAGAAAAATTCGAATTCGTTCCGGCATAACAAAGGAGTGGTGTCTTTGTGTCGGTGTGCGGGGAGAAGCAATTCCATCCTGTAAGCCTGCCGCCGCTCTTTCAGTAAAATACCGTAGCGCTATTGGTGTTGCCATCGATACTGAAGAAAATTGCCAGGAGATTTATACAGGACATTTCCTTGGTATGAATAGCCAGAGATTGCTGGACTATTTACACTTCTGTTCTGCCGGAGTAGTGGGCTTCGCACGTGGCCTTAATGACACGCCAAAAATTGTTGCTCTTTTATTCCTCATGAAGGGGCTGTCGCTGCAATGGAGTATGATGGCTGTCGCCTTCGGTATGGCAACGGGCGGGCTCCTGAATGCAAGAAAAGTTGCTGATACGATGAGCAATAAAATTACAAAAATAAATCACGGCCAGGGCTTTACCGCAAACCTCGTTACGAGCATTCTCGTGATATTTGCCAGTAAACTTGGCGTGCCCGTGTCCACGACGCATGTGTCGGTGGGATCTCTTTTCGGAATCGGTCTCGTCACAAGGCGCTTGAACATTCGTACGGTGCTGGAAATACTGTCGTCGTGGTTCACAACGTTGCCGGTTGCCGCTATCTTTGGCGGTGGCGCTTATTGGATATTACACAAAAGCCTTTTTCTTTAGCATCAAGTCCTTGAATTTAACTGATAAATTGACAGTCGGTTTATGATGTACTATCATCTATGGTGAAAAACGCCAAGGTGCTCTTGTTGTTACATGGGGTGAAAAACCTCTGATTATTTTCGTAAAATTATTTTCCGGAAAGGAAAGAGCTATGAGCAGGAAGCTATTGAAATACCAAGGTATTACTCTGTTGCTGTGTATTATTCTCTTCGGCGCTTCACTTGTTACATACGCAGGCGATACGGTTAAAAGAATAAAGCTTGCGGAATTACAGGCCTTGCTTGAGAGTAAGAGAGGAAAGGTGGTTGTCCTGAACCTGTGGGCAACGTGGTGCCCGCCCTGCAGGAAAGAGATACCCGGTTTCCTCAACCTTTACGGACAATACAAAAACAAAGGGCTTGAGATCCTTGGCGTTGCTTTTGATGAAAACGGCGAGGAGGTAGTTCCGCCATTTCTCAAGGCATTGGGCGTCAGTTATCCGAACTACCTTGATGGCGGTGATATCGCTGCCGCATATGATCTTCAGGCCTATCCGACCACCATTGTCTATGGAAAAGACGGCAAGGTGGTGAACAAACACGTTGGGTATTTGGCAGAAAAAGATTTGGATAAAGAACTCAGCAAACTGTTGAAAAAATAACAATTGAGGGTGAAAACACGGTGCAGGATTCAAAGATAGATTTTGACGATAAATTAAGGCAATACGGTATCTATGTAAATCGTACGACGCTGAAAACGATCCAGATAAACATGGGAAAATTATGCAACCAGTTTTGTGCACATTGCCATGTGGATGCCGGCCCGGGAAGAACTGAAATCATGTCGGCAGAAACAGCAGATCAGATAGTAAATCTCCTTACCAATACACCATCAATTGAGATTGTAGATTTCACCGGTGGCGCCCCGGAGCTTAATCCGGCATTCCGTTCCCTCGTTGCGCGGTCCCGTTCCCTGGGGCTCCGCGTTATGGACCGGTGCAATCTCACCGTCTTATTTGTCAAGGGACAGGAGGATTTAACGGCATTCCTGAAGGACAATTCCGTTGAAATTGTCGCATCGATGCCTTGTTATTCCAGGGAAAATGTGGATACACAGCGTGGCAAAGGGATATTTGACAAGAGCATTGATGCATTACGGAGATTGAATTCCGTTGGGTATGGACGAGAAGGATCCGGTTTGAGATTGGATTTAGTTTACAATCCGGGCGGGGCATTTCTTCCCTCGTTTCAGGAGGGATTGGAAAAACAGTATAAAAAAGAACTGCGGGAGAAGTTTGGAATTGACTTTAATCATTTGTATACCATAACAAATATGCCAATCAAACGATGGAAGGATTATCTCGAACATACCGGGCAGATGGAACGTTACCGCGAGCTTCTGATCTGCGCATTCAATCCGGAGACGGTTGACAGTCTCATGTGCAGGACGCTTATTTCCGTTGGGTGGGATGGACGGCTTTACGACTGCGATTTTAATCAGATGCTCGAAATACCCATTGGTGGGCATTGCAGGACACTATGGGATATCGAATCGTTTGGGGAATTTAATCAGGGTTCCATTGCCACTGGTACGCACTGTTTCGGTTGTACTGCGGGGGCTGGAAGCAGTTGCGGAGGCTCACTGACTTTCAAAGGAATGGGCAATGGGTGAGTGCAAATATCCTGGCCCGAAAAAACCGGAAAAGACAAAATCCGAGGCAAAAAACTCGTGAGTGAGCCCTGACAGGGTTAGTTATCATCAATGCGTTCGCAAGACCCCTGTATTTGACCTGCCAGTTACCTTCTATGGCTGTCCTTTTATGAAAGAGGTGCGAAGTTATGTTTATAGAACAAGCCGTTTTAAATCGTTATCGTACCGCTGCTGCACAAAGAGAAGAAGCGCTCTGTTGCCCTGTTACCTATGACACCAGGTATCTGGAAATCATCCCCCCGGAGGTGTTAGAGCGGGATTACGGCTGTGGTGACCCTTCACAATATGTACGCGAAGGAGAAACGGTCCTCGATTTGGGCTCAGGAGGTGGTAAAATCTGCTTCATTGCAAGCCAGGTAGTCGGACCCACCGGGCGGGTAATCGGGGTTGACATGAACGATGAGATGCTTGCACTCGCCCGTAGGGCAAATAGTGAGGTCTCGGAGCGTCTGGGATATGCCAACGTCGAGTTCCACAAGGGAAAGATACAGGATTTGCGTATCGATAGAGATGTGATTGATGAATGGTTGAAAAGGAACCCGATAAAAAATGAATCGGACCTTGCCCTGTTGGAGTCATATATAAAACAGATCGGTGAGACATCTCCCATGATTCCTGATAAGTCGATTGACGTTGTGATCAGTAATTGTGTCTTAAATCTGGTGCACCACAACGACAAAACTATGCTTTTCCATGAGATTTTCCGGGTGCTGAAGCAGGGCGGGCGCGCCGCCATCAGCGACA
The DNA here is from genome assembly GCA_011525665.1 of Candidatus Brocadia sp. Taxonomy (GTDB): domain Bacteria; phylum Planctomycetota; class Brocadiia; order Brocadiales; family Brocadiaceae; genus Brocadia. The sequence goes on along the minus strand of WYAU01000091.1, from coordinate 1,872 downwards.
TTGTATCAGACGAACCAGTTCCATTGGAGCTTCAGAAAGACCCAGAACTATGGAGTGGGTGCATCTCCGGGGCGCTGCAGGAGCACGAATTTCTCAGGGCATTTGAGGATGCCGGGTTTTATGGAATTACCATTGCCAAACGTGATGAAAGGCCTTGGCGAACGGTTCAGGGCATCGAGTTTCTTAGCATCACCGTACTGGCATACAAGGGGAAAGAAGGGCCCTGCTGGGACCATAAAGAGGCGGTTGTGTATAAAGGGCCGTTTCAGGAGATTACCGATGATGACGGACACCGGTATCGCCGCGGGGTGCGTGTATCGGTCTGCCGTAAGACATTCAATATCCTGGGACGAGACCCGTATGCAAATCAGTTTGAATTCATAAGACCCCTGAAGGAAGTCCCGGAAGATCAGGCGCAACCCTTCCCCTGTACAAAGGAGATGCTCGTCAGATCCCCGCGTGAGACAAAAGGGGAGGGTTACAGCATAACAAATGGAGGCAATGCTCCGTGTTGCGAACCGGGGAGTTGTTGTTGAAATATTGTGTACGTCTTACATGAGTTGACATGAAATTGATATTGTGAGCGATAGCAAAGCAATCCTTGTTTTGAGATAACAGAAGGACAAACCTCCAGCCCCTTTCAAGAGGGGAATAGAAAAAGTCCCCTCTCGGGAGGGGATTCAGGGGTGGGTAATCTGTTGCGTTTTGAGATTCCTGCTTCGTGCTTTTGCTCTTTGCATGATAGGAAAGACTCAATGTGGAGCGGCTAGTTAGGCAATCATTTATTATTTTATTCCTTTTATCTTCTTTTTTATCGTGTTTGGAGGCGAACTAATTGAAAAGACCTTACGTGGGTAATCTATGTTCAAGACAAACTTACTGAGGAAACTGTTAACACCGAGAAGAATGACGTGTAGGTTGGGCATGAAGCTATAGGGGTATCCTGGATTGTGTAAGCGAGCTTGAAGGACAGGGGGTTGTATATTTCAAACTTTGTTGTATGGGCAAATGCAATAGTTTCTCCATTTCCAGTGCCTATAATCTTTGTAGAACCTGATTGAAGGTTATGTCCTAATATAGAGGCGATGCCGGCAGGGATTGCACATTCATCTGCGCCAGTGTCTATGATGCCAAAAGTGGTGTACGAAAGCTTGGTATGTGGATTGATGATGTTGATAGGAAGGAGAGGGCGGAGAAAATCTTCTTTGCTGAGTTTAAGTCAGGTAGGGTGGGCATTGCCCGCCATAATCAACCCCACAGTTCCAAAGGAGCAGACACCGAATGTTTAATGTTCGTACTCGTACCACCCGAATTACCAGCTATTTACAAAAACTATTTCGATCCAATCCCCGTTTTCATGAGGATGTGTCCTTCATGCAGTCTCCCGATTGCTCAATTTTTGGTAGGCGGTGCCTACCGACAGCGGTAATCCGGCGGCGGCTAAGAACGTTTGACTTCAGGACCGATCCGATCCACAGCTCGGGTTCACCGCTTTGTTCGCCATTCATTTCTTCATGAGGTCTTTGTATCTGCGCTCAAGAAGGTAGTCCGCGTAATCCTTTCCAGAGCGATCCTTGTCACCGCGATTTAGCACAATTTGGGACAAGTCGTTGAACCCGAATCCGAACATTCGGTCCGGTTCTCCGCTGACCGTTCTGCAGTTCGCCATGAACTGTCGCATCTCGTCCCGCGTGAAGATCAAAGAACAGTCCTTGTACCACGTTGCTGATACCGCCGTGGCCTGCCCTAGCCCGGATTTTTCACCGAAGAGATAGAAATCCCCTGTTGTTTATGGTATAAGATGTTTGTAAAGAACAGATTATACACAACAGGAGGAGGGTTGAAGGTGAAAACAGGGTGTAAAGATGCAAT
>WYAU01000090.1 GCA_011525665.1 Candidatus Brocadia sp. | reverse complement strand
GGTCAACCGTAAGTGAAACGCTAAAGCGAGTAGAAACCAGGATAAAAAGAGAGAGAAAATTCAAGAAAGAAATCGAAGTGTTAAAAAAACAAGTAATTGTTGAATAACGAAGGTCTGACCCTTAGCTTCTTCGATTCTTTCGCCTTCTTCTCCTTGTATTATCAGCCTTCGGCTGGTTTCCGTTCAAACACTAATTACACTAATTATATTTACGTATTGACTTTCAAGTTTTGCTTTGCTAAAAGACAGAAACTGTATAATAACTTGTTGGGCACCATGATCGAGGGTTTCGATGCCCACCGACTCAATAATCGAAAGATAATCATTGTTTGCCGACAATTAAAGAAACGGAAATGATGATGAACGTATTTTTCTCTGTTTCTGGAGTGGAGACATGGCTGTGGCTGCCACCGGTGGTGGCTTTCTTCATTTCATTTTTCAGTTCAATGGTGGGCATTTCGGGCGCATTTCTGCTATTGTCTTTCCAGATGAGCGTGTTGAATTTCACTAGTCCCTCGGTAAATTCCACTAATCTGGTGTTCAATTTGGTCGCCATCCCCAGTGGCGTTTGGCGCTACATCAAGGAAGGCCGTATGGCCTGGCCGCTAACTTGGCTTATTGTGTTCGGAACGCTGCCTGGAATCATCATCGGCTATTACGTGCGCATCTTGTACCTGCCCGACCCACGCCAATTCAAACTGTTCGCCGGGTGTGTCCTGCTCTATATCGGTTATCGTCTTCTTTCCGAGTTTACCCCATGGGGGGGTAAGTCACAATCGAAGCTGGATGAGAAGTTCAAGGCACAGACCAAGCAGGCTTCAGGGCTTTCGGCAGGTCTGACAGACGACGCCACTATTCGGGTCAGGCATTTTTCTCTTACGAGGGTGGAATACGACTTCTGGTGGGAAACCTTCTCCTTCAGTACGCTGGGCATGTTCATGTTGGCGTTCGTGGTGGGCATTATCGGCGGCACCTATGGCATTGGTGGCGGCTCAATCATTGCGCCGTTTTGCGTCTCCATCTTCCGGTTGCCTGTTTACACTGTGGCTGGCGCAGCTTTGGCGGGAACCCTTGCGACATCGGTTGTCGGCGTGATTCTGTATAGCGTGCTGCCGGTACCGGACGGGTTGCCTACCCATCCGGATTGGCCGTTGGGATTGTTGTTCGGCTTCGGCGGCATCGCCGGCATGTACCTGGGCGCGCTCTTTCAAAAGTTCGTGCCACAAAGAACACTAAAACTGCTTCTGGGAGGTGTCCTGCTGCTTCTGGCGTTGCAGTACATTGCAGCATCCACCTTGCGTTAAGGCCAGGCATCGCATCTTGGTGCCCAACTCAAACGTTATTTTGACATTATTAAGAATTCCTTTCTTTTTGTATTTGCCATAGATGGAGGCGGTTCCCTGGCGATTACTGTATTCCCCCGCTCAGACGTAACCCAATTACCCCTATTACAATCAGTCCAATCGAAATTATCTTTAAGGCGCTTAATGGCTCCCTGAACCATAAAATACCCACCGTTGCGATAAGAGTTGTCCCCAGCCCCGACCATACTGCATAGGCAACGCTTACATCAAGCTTTTTGAGGGCAAAGGAAAACGAAGTAAAGCTGAATCCATAGAAGATAAGGAGCAATACCGATGGCAATAGTTTCGTGAAACCCTGAGACAATTTCAAGCACGTGGTACCAGAGACTTCTAAAAGGATTGCTAAGATCAGATAAAGCCAACTCATGGAATACCTCCTATCCGTTTTGTCTAAGAGTTTTGAGAGTCTATGAAGGCAAAGCCTTTGAATTTCAATGCCAGGACTGAAAGGCCGTCAGTATAGAGCAGGGGGCAAAGCCCATACGTTTAAGTTAAGAATCTATAATTACCACCAACCCCTTGTTCCGGTAAAGACGCTCCGCCGGGTCGTCTTTACATGTCCCCCGCTGGCGGGGGTTAGGGGGTGGACAGGACTGCTTCACTTGTGTCTACCATCTGTTTTCTCCATTTATAGCATTACTCCACAAAAGTTTCTTTTTTTAGGAAGATTTTTTACCTCCCCTTCATCGTTCGACTGAGCGTTCGTCTGAGCCCTCGGTGTGAGCTCGGTCGAACGCTCACGCCGAAGACTCGACGAAGTCCCCTCCTTGCGAAGGAGGAACAAGGAAAAATTATTATCATTTACCACCCTTTTCATCCCCTCCTTGCAAAGGAGGGGAAAGAGGGGTAGTTAATTTAGTTGCGGCTGTGCTGCGTTATGTGTCACTGTTTATACTCTGCAACGCTTCATCTTATGGCTAGCGCTCAGGGAGTAATTGCCATCGTATTAGCTTTCCAATTTCCACCCCTGTTTCCACCCCCTGTCCCCGCCAGCGGGGGACAATTACTGCCAGTACCTACAAGGTTTTAAACTGTTACAAATTATCAACTCGTCCGAAGGGCGTCCACGATATTCATGCGTGATGATCTGACGGCAGGCAGCACACCACCAAGAAAACCCATGATCAGAGAGAATGTGAGGGATTTATAGATGATACCGTAGTTGAGGGAGAAGGTGAAGGCGAGTTCGGAAAAGGTCTGAAAGTTCATGGTAGAAATGGTGAGGAGTTGCATAAATGATGCAAAAAATAGTCCTGCACAGCCGCCCAAAAAAGCCAGTATGAGTGATTCCATGAGAAACGCACCCAAAATGCTTATTCTTTGAAAGCCGAGTGCGCGCAGCGTGCCAATTTCACTGGTACGGTTAGCCACTGCAGAATACATGGTAATCATAGCACCAATAATGGCACCTAAAGAAAAGATTATGGTGAGTGATAGCCCAAGGATGCGCAGGAATTTTGCCATCATCTTCGATTGATCTTCATAGTATGTGATTTCCCGTTTGGCCTCCAGGGTCAGGCGAGGGTCGCTTTCAATGCGTGCCTTAACCTTACTGAACTCAGAAGGATCACGTAACTGAAAGATAACAGACGAGTACACGGGGCGGCGAAATGCTTGCATAAGCTGATCCACATCCCCCCATATCTCCGAACTGAAACCCGTATTCCCCGCATCAAACGACCCCACCACCGTCCAGTCCCTCATGCCAAAGCGGAGAGTTTCACCGATGCCGCCTCCTTTAAATCTTTTGGCAATACTCTGACCCGCAATAATTTCGGACGAACCCGTTCTGGGCATACGCCCATCAATGAGTTTTACCTGAGGACGCAACAAGAGAGAGTTTTGCGAAATTCCCCTGATAACCACATTCGATGGTTTATTGCTCCCCCTCTTGGGGAGGTTGATAAGCACTACCATCTCCTTAGCCAGCAATCTTTGACCATTTGCCCCCGTAGCCACCTCCGGCTGTGTTTCCACTATCGAGGCCTGCCGCCGGTCAATTCCACTCTGTACTTCAGAGGCAGCCGCCCTGCGGATTACCACCACATTATCATAGGAGCCGGTATTCACCAGGGTTTTCCGCAGCCCTTCGGCAAGCATTAAAATCGAGGCAAATACAAATACCACCAGCGCCATACCGGACGCCGTGAGTATGGTAGTAAGCCTGCGGGTCAGGAGATTACGAAAGCTGTACGAAAAGGGTATTCTCATCTATCCGATCCTCCTGAGGCCATCGGCGATCCGTATCGTTACAGCACGCCAGGCCGGGATAATTGCCGCAACCGCTCCAACCAGGAAAGAGGCTGCAATTGCAAGGTAGATGGTTGTTGTTGCCACGTTAAACACGGGGAAATAAGTTCCCATAACGTTCCCGAAGATCTTTGCAACCGGGAACGTTAAAGCAATACCTGCGGTGCAGCCAACCATGGCAATAAACAGGGATTCTCCAAATATGAGCGCGGCAAGATACCAGCCCCCGAATCCCAGGGTTTTGAATACTGCATATTCTCCGATCCGTTCGCGGGCAGTCATGGCCATGGTATTCGCCAGCACCACCATGATAATAATAATTACTACAAAGGAAACCAACTGTATGGCAACAACAATCGCTTCACTCATGGAAACAAAACTCAGCTGAAACGCCTTTTCCGTCTCGGTCAAGGTCTCCGCAAGTGAATTTTTAAAGGTCTTATCAATGGCCACCGCCACCTCCTCCGCCAGCACCGGGTTATTTACCCCGATGAGGTAAAAACCGGCCTGATCAGCGCGCAGGGGTGCGGTCTTTTTCAGCGTTTCATTGAGATAGTCCCAGTGGAAAAAAAACTGGGTCTCATCGGCGCTTTTATCTCTACCACGATAGATCCCCCGCAGCACAAATTCCCAGTTGCCCGGAAAAATCGTCCCCTTAAGGGTAAGGGTATCGCCGATTTTCCAATGATATTTTGCCGCAAGTTTTTCTCCTGCAATAACAGCCTTTCGATCGCGGAAAAAGGCATCCTTCTGGTCCGGAGGAAGTATGTATTCAGGATATAATTCCAGGAAATTTTTCGGTTCCACGGCAAAATTGGCAAAGAAATTTTTTTCGTCAATATAGATTCCGCCAAACCAATATACAGAGGATACAAACTTCACCCCGTGTATTTGCCGTATTTTATCCTTATACGAAATGGGGAGCGTAAAGACAAGGGATATGGAGTTTCTGGTCACGAGACGGGTTGCTGAAGATGCCTCCACCCCTGCATACCAGGCGCTCACCACAGTCCTCAGGAGGCTAAAGGCAAGAATAACAATGGTTATTCCGAGAATGGTTAGCGATGCACGCAGTTTATGGCGAAAGGTATTTTTATAAATGAGCCTGATTATGTACATTCAAAACGCCCTTTTCCAGATGCTTTATCGTATGGGCCTTTTCTGCGGCATGCGGATCATGGGTAACCATGATAATGGACTTGCCGAATTCGGAATTGAGACGGTTCATCAGTTCCAGTATTTCTTTTGCTGAGACACGGTCCAGGTCGCCGGTCGGCTCATCTGCCACAATTATCGTAGGGTCGGTAACAAGTGCCCGGGCAATAGCCACTCGCTGCTGTTGCCCACCGGAGAGCTGACCAGGGTAATGGTCCATGCGATCGGAAAGATTGACCACCCGAAGCGCCGTTTCAGCATGTTCCCTTCGCTCTTTTCCGGAGAGATGTGTCAGAAGCAGGGGCAATTCAACGTTCTCAAAGGCAGTAAGTACCGGGATCAGGTTATAAAACTGGAAGATAAAGCCAACATTGGCAGATCGCCACCGGGCAAGCTCCGTTTCTGATAGTACCGTAATATCAACACCGTGAACCTTGATGATGCCGCTATCCGATGTATCAATGCCGGCAAGCAGGTTTAAGAGGGTGCTCTTTCCCGAACCTGAGGGGCCCATCAGCGCCAGAAATTCACCTTCTTCAATGTCAAAGGTGATATTTTCCAATACCGGTATTGTCTGGTTGCCTCTGCGGTAAGATTTGTTCAGATTTTTTATTTCAACAATCGGCACCTTACGTTCCATTACTTTTCCATCACCTTTATTTTTGTGCCGTCCTTCAATTTGTTCACCGGTTTAATTACCACCTTATCGCCCTGTTTTACCCCGTCAAGGATTTCTGTCATATCATCACTCTGTCTTCCTAAAGTGACGGGTGTCTGTACCACATGATCGTCTTTTATGAGAAAGACAAGATTCCTGCCGTTGCGGGTTACAATAGCCGCATGGTTAATGGCAGTCAGCGGATTTTGCTCTTCACTTTTTGTTGGCCTGGAGAGAAAGGCGACCTTTGCGCTCATTTCCGGCAATATACGGCTGTCTTTATCGGTAAAGCGTACCTTGACCATGACCGTCGCCTTGCTCCGGTCGGCTGTTGGTACGATCATATGGACTTCTCCGCGGAAACGGGATTCCGGCAGGGCATCGAGCTGTATCTCGCACGGCTGACCGACCTTCACCAATTCCAGATTTGATTCAGAAACATCGGCCTCTACCTGAAGCGAATCCATATCGGCTATAGTAACAACGGCAGCCTTGGCATCTGCCGCCGCTCCGATTGGGGTAACAATATCGCCAATATCGGCATTTTTGGTTAAAACCACCGCATCAAAGGGGGCCCGGATGAAGGTATATTCCAGAGACACATCAGCCACCTGAAGCGCAGCTGCGCCGGCCTTAACTGCAGCCTTTGCGCCGGCAACTGCGGCCATGGCCTTCTTGTAACGGGCAAGAACGGCATCGTAACCGGCCTGTGTTGTAATCCCCTTTGCAAGTAATTCTTTTTCACGGCGGAAGGAGACCGTGGCGTCCTGAAGCTCCGCCTTCGCCTGCCGGAGGCTAAAGCGCTCAACATCCAGGTTGGCTTCGGCCTGGCTCCGTAAAGCAACAGCGTCTTCATTTTCAAGACGTGCAATAATCTCACCCTTTTTTACCCTACTTCCCTCCTCAACGCTCAATGATACAAGACGGCTGGTGATTTTAGACGCCACGGCAGCCTTGCGCTGGGCTACCACATAACCACTGGCATTCAACAGGGTAAGGGTCTGGGACGGATACATCCTGGTAACGCTGGCAACCTCAACGTGGACGGCCGGTGTCAGGACCCCTCGCGAGTAAAGGAATCCCACCACTGCGACAATGAGTACTATAATTGCGATACGGTAGTGCGGTTTTCTGTGCCGTACCGGACAAATACTCCTTGCAGATTTGTCTATCTTTAATTTTACAAGGTCTTCCTGTGACATGAATACTTTATATGCGATTTATCTTCACAAATGAGTTAAGTTTTAAAAAGAGTTGCCGAAACCACAGATTTCACAGATAAAAATCTCAATCCTCTGGGTAATCTGCGAAATCTGTGGCTCCAAATTTTTATAGGTCTGAGGTTTTGTCTCGCCCGTTTATTTTATGTCTCTTGTTACGCCTTCCAGCTCTTCCAGTTTTCCTTCGGCGATTTCTTCTTCCAGTTTGATCACCTCACGGAAGGCAATGCCCTCCCGCCAGAGGAAGAGAAAGCCCATAAGCGTAGACGGAAGAATGCTGATGGCCCACAAAACAATGGCATAACTCTGGGCAGCCGTAGTTTCTATCCCAAAAATATGCAGTGATTTTAACACTGCGATATGGAAGACGCCGACAAATCCGGGCGCCTGAGGCAGGGCAACGGCCAGCGCAAGGCAAACAGCAACAAGGCATGCCCCCATAAAAGGGAGATGCATGTGGAAAGAAAATCCGAGAAGGTATATTTCTGCTCCCCCGAGAACCCAGATAAAAAGTGAAAGCATCAGTATCCATACGGTCTGCTTTTTATCTTCCAGAATTTTCAGGCCATAAACAAAGGATTCGTACAGTCCCAAAACCTTATCTCTCAGTTTATGAGGCAGAAAGGCGCAAAGGTTAAAGAGTATTTTTTTAAAGAAATCAGGTCTCATAACGACGGAGAATAGGGTGCCGATGGTAACTACTCCCACCGCGGCAAATATCTCGGTCCATTTTTTCAGGGAAGGGATAATCGATTCCTTGATCGTATACACATGATCTGCCGAAACGTGGGTGAGAGAATTTTCTTGAGTGGCCGGGGGGTGCGGTAACAACGCAATGACAACCACCGTGAATAAGATAAGCCCCAGCATATCAAATATCCGTTCCACGATTACGGTGGCGAAGGAGGTTGAAAATTTTACATTCTCCTTTTTCGTCAAAATAAAAGGCCTTAAGATCTCTCCCACACGGGCGGGAAGGATATTGTTTGCCATAAAACCAATGGAGGTAACAGACAGCAAATTTACTACCGATATCCGCTTGATATGGGACAACAATACCTGCCATCGGAGCGCCCTCACAATGTAAACCAGCAGGGTTAAAATGAGTGTTGGAATGATGAACCAATAATTTGCGCCTCCCAAGGCGTTTTTCAGGAGCAACCAATCGATATGTTTTACAAATAACCAGGTACAAACGATACTGATTGTAATGCTTACAATAAACAGGACATTCTTTTTTTTAAGTTTCATTGTGACCTTTCAGGAAAAGTAAGGTTTCAGGTATCTCCCCGTGTAACTTGCTTCTATTTGTGCTATCTGTTCCGGTGTCCCGCACCCAACGACATATCCTCCTTCGCTGCCGCCTTCCGGTCCGAGGTCGATAATATAATCCGCTGATTTAATAACGTCGAGGTTATGTTCCACTACAATGAGGGAATGCCCGGCCTGAATCAGTCTCTGAAAACAGATCAGCAATTTTTGAACATCGTCCATGTGCAACCCGATGGTCGGTTCATCAAAAATGAAGAGCATGGCGTCAGGGTTTTCCTGGGCCATATAGGTAGCGATCTTAAGTCTTTGCGCCTCTCCTCCGGACAGGGTGGTGGCCGGTTGGCCCAGCCTTAAGTAGCCTAATCCTGTCTCCTGCAAAAATTTCAGCCCCTTTGTAATACGGGGGGAATCATGGAAGAAGGTAACGGCTTCATCTACCGTCATCTCAAGCGCCTCATGGATGTTTTTGTTTTTATATTTTACATCGAGCACTTTTTTGGTAAATCGCCTTCCGTTGCATTTGTCGCATGTAACGTAGATATCTGCGAGGAATTGCATATCTACCCTTATGGAGCCGGCGCCTTCACACTGCTCACATCTCCCGCCAACGACATTGAATGAGAAGGCGCCGATACTCAGATTCCGCATTTTTGCATCGCGCGTTAAAGAAAAAAGCCTCCGGATATCATCAAATATTTTTACGTACGTGACAGGATTGGAACGAGGGGTGCGCCCGATGGGAGATTGATCCACAAGAATAACATCGTTAATAAACTGCATACCACCGATGCTTTTATACTTTCCGACGAATCCTGTATATCCCTCCCGCTTTTTTTTAATTGCCCCGTAAAGGGTATCCTGTACCAGCGTACTTTTCCCTGATCCCGATACCCCCGTTATACATACGAGCACATTCAGGGGAAAGGTAACATCAATGCCTTTCAGATTATTTTGTGAGGCGCCCTTCACTGTAATAACCTTACTGGTGGGTTCTCTCCGCTGGGAGGGTACTCTGATCGCCCGATTACCTTTTAAATACTGTCCGGTAAGCGAACCATTGCGGGCAGGTAAAGCGCCAAATGAACCCTGATAAACCAGCATGCCTCCATTTTCACCGGCACCCGGCCCAAGATCAATGATCTCATCGGCAGCCTTGATGACCTCCTGGTCATGCTCTACCACAACAACGGTATTTCCAATATCCCGTAACCGCTCGAGTATCCGTATTAACCTGTCGGTATCCCTTGGGTGAAGTCCGATGCTGGGTTCGTCCAGGATGTAAAGGGTATTTACCAGTGAAGAGCCAAGGGACGTCGTCAGATTGACCCTCTGGGCCTCACCTCCGGAAAGCGTGCGGGTCATACGGTCAAGGGCAAGGTATCCCAGTCCTACCTTAATCATGTAGTCTAAACGTTTTTTAATTTCCTGTAAGAGCAGATGGGCGATATTTTTTTCATACTCGGTAAGCGGAAGCCCGTCGAAGAACCGATAGGCGTCATCGATTGTCATGGTACAAACGTCGGCTATGTTTTTACGGTTTATCAAGACATTCAGCGCCTGACTTTTTAAACGCTTCCCATTACACGTAGGACACAAAGTATATCCCCGGTATTTACTCAAAAACACACGGACGTGCATCTTATATTTCTTCTGTTCCAGCCATGCAAAGAAATCACGGATGCCGCAGAAATCTTTTGTACCCTCCAAGATCAGTTTTGTCTGCTCTTTTGTCAGCTTACCGAAGGGGATATTTAATGGAATATTATATTGGGAAGACGCCTTTCTCAGTGATTCGAACATCGTGCTGTATGTGGGTGTATTCCACGGCGCAATAGCACCCTCGTTCAACGTTTTTTCTTTGTCCGGTATGACGCAATCCATATCAATCTCTATGGTGTATCCAAAACCCTGACATTGGGGACAGGCACCGATCGGATTATTAAAGGAAAATAACACGGGAACAGGTTCCGGGTATTCAATAGCACAGTAACTGCAAAAGAATTGCTTACTGTATTTTAGTTCAATCCAGGAAGAACCCTGAATAGTTATCGGATATCCTTCTGTATTCATCTTAGAATGAGCGAAAGGGTCCTGGATACTGTAGATAATGCTCAAATGTCCGGCGCCCATACGATATGCCGTTTCCAGGGCATCCACAAGCCGTTCTTTAATCACGTCTTTGACGACCAGCCGATCGATAACTCCATAAACGGACTTTGCAGAACGGATGTCCCAATCTTTCATTTCGGTTGTTATATCGACAATGGCATTATCCGCCAGTATCCTTACCAGCCCGCGTTCTTTCAGGAGATTGATTTGGGATTGGCCCGATACTTTTTGGCTGACGGTGATGGGGAAGACAACCAGAAAGCGTGTGCCTTCGGGTAACGAAAGGACGGTATCGACAATATGAGAGACGGTATCGATCTGCACATGCCGTTTGCAGGAACTGCAATAGGTCTTGCCGATCCGTGCAAACAACAATCTCAGGTAATCGTTAATCTCTGTGGCGGTCCCAACGGTTGAACGCCGGTTTTTTACCGGGTTTTTCTGCTGGATGGCTATTGCAGGGGGAATCCCTTCGATGTGGTCGATATCGGGCTTGTCCATCCTTTCCAGGAACTGACGCGCATAGGCCGAAAATGATTCCACATACCGTCTTTGCCCTTCTGCAAAGAGGGTATCGAATGCAAGGCTGGATTTGCCTGACCCGCTGACCCCCGTAATTACCACCAATTTTTTGTGAGGGATTTCGATATTAATATCTTTTAAATTATTCACCCGTATGCCGCGGGCAATAATGGATTTTTTCATAACTTATAAAATCTACTAACCACTGAGGTCACTGAGATTACACGGATAATTTTTTACTCTGCGTTCCCGGTATGCATTGTGGCTAATTTAGAATCATTGTATTTTTTATTCTAACAGGGCCTGTCCTGAGCGAAGTCGAAGGATTAATTATGATGGGCAGTGCCCATCATACAAAAACTGAAGCGACCGAAGAATCCCAATTACCGGAATTCCAAGACATTAAATATAAGATTTTCATGCTCTATTCTCAAGATAATTCCAGGACTGCCGCTGAGGCAAAAAGACTGAGAAATCGTTTGACAAGTACCATGGATTCATCAGTAATGGGTGTATAAAAATGTTAAAAGAAACAAAATGCCATTAAAATGGCATTTTGTTTGGGTTTTAATGAGTTATGCAAATATGTTAAAAAACCTAAGTGTTATAATTATGGGAATTATTTGATGTATGTAAAACATTCAAACTCAAAATTACCGGGTGATTTAACAAAGAAGATTTGGCGATATATGAACTTTACAAAATTCGTCAATCTTATCGATTCTGAATCACTATTCTTTTGTAGAGCAGATAAATTTCACGATAAATGGGAAGGTGTATTTCCGAAGAAAATGATTGAGAAATTTGGTTTGGCGGAGGGAACTTTTCCATAACATATAAGGGTAGGCATCGCCTGCCACGTATTTCTATTGCCGGATTTGATCTGGCAGGCGATGCCTTGCCCTACGTAAAAATTGCAGGTGGCATGGATAAATTCCATTTGCCTGTACTGGCCCGCCAAAGGTTGCAAGAAGCCGTCATTGCCGACGTACTCCCATGCCTCCGTCGGGTAAATTTATCGTACAGATGTTATTTTTTGTGGAATGTTAATGGGTATTTTCCCGGATTTTTAAGTGAGTCTATTTCGAGGTCAACGTCAAGGGCAGGCCAGTAAAGATGGTAGCCGTCAAGTAATTCAACATTGCAGATATCTTTTACTTTAGCATCCTCAAACCAAGGATACTGTTTGTATGATAAGAAATATTCCTTTTTGTTTGTATAGAGCCATATACCGTGTGCAGAAATATTCAAAACCTCAACTTTTGAAATAGTTTTCCCACGCTTCTGTAATTTCATCAGCCTTCTCCTGGATAAATTTTTGTATTTCGTTTAACTGTTTTGGCGATAAGCCATAATGATTTGCCAGCGCAACGATTGGTTCCAGCCAGAACTTCGCTTCACCGTCAGGACATTTCACATGAATATGCACTCTGGCCTCTTCTTTTGAAAAGAAATAAAGCCGCTAGCTTTTGTATCTGAATATTGTTGGACTCATCCTCTCTCCTTGTTCAATGTTTTTTAACATTCACCTTAAAAGAATAAGCAAAGGATCAATAGCCTGCTAGCCAGGGTAGGCACTGCCTACCAACCTGTTTGCGTGCGGACACCTGCCTGTCCGTGGAACGTAGGCAAGCGCACAGGCAGAAAATTAAGCAAGGGTGAGATCACCCCGTCCTTGCATCAGGAAAATTTAGTGGTAAAAATTCCAAAGAATTTGATTTCAAAGGATTATGTAGAGAAGTTTATTGAAAGAATGGCTGCAAATCTTATGTTATTAATATTTCTGCCTTCCAATCGTGCCCATGTGTTTTAATTCGCGGCCTGATCGTTACATAGCCTTAAATACTCTTCCAGTGCTTCCTGCCATGGCCTCATTTTGTGTCCGCTGGCCGTGGTATATTTTGTGCAGTCTAAGGAAGAATTTTGAGGGACTGCTGCCGCGCGTTTGTAATCTGCGGCTTTCAGAGGAAGTACGGATACCTGCTCACCGGTTAATGCAAAGATCTTCTTTGCCCACTCATAGCGTGAACATGTTCCGGCATTCGTTACGTGGTACAGGCCCCGGAGATTCCGCGATATGATGCTTCCTATGGCATACGACAAGTCTGCCGTATACGTGGGGCATCCGCACTGATCGGTAACAACGGATACGGAGCGGTTTTTCCTTCCCAGGTCCAGCACGGTGGTCACAAAATTTTTCTTATACGGGCCATAGAGCCATGCCGTTCTGATAATAGCGTAGGTATCGCTTATCTCTTGTATTGCTAATTCTCCTTCAAGTTTTGATTTGCCATAGACAGAGAGGGGATTGGGTTGGTCGGTTTCGCTGTAAGGTTCATTCCTCGTGCCGTCGAATACATAATCGGTGCTGATATGGATGACCCTTGCCCCCGATTCTTTTCCCGCCTGCGCTATGTTCTTTGCCCCGGTTGCATTGACGGCAAAGGCTTCAGAAATCCGGGTTTCACAAGCATCAACATTCGTGAATGCGGCGCAGTTGACAATGACGTCCGGCTTGATCTGGGCAATAAATGCGGAGGTATTTGAGCCGTTCGTGATATCCACATGCCCGTGATTGGCTGCAATAATTTCAACAGGTAGAGAGCCGGGAACAGATAGGTTGGACAATTGGCTGACAAGGTCCCTGCCGAGCATGCCCCAAGAACCAATAACGAGTATTTTCATGTCTGAAGTGTGTCAAAATGCAACTGATAAACGCGTTTATACTCCCCCTCTCCTGACATGAGGGATTCATGGCTCCCCGTTTCTACGATATGCCCGTTTTTCATCACAATGATCCTGTCGCAATGCTGTATCGTAGAAAGGCGATGGGCGACGATGATGGTCGTTTTTCCGACAATCAGGTTGTTGAGTGCGTCCTGCACCAGTTTCTCAGACTCGTAATCCAGCGACGAAGTCGCTTCGTCTAAAAGTAAAAGGGGGGCATTTTTCAGTATGGCGCGGGCAATGGCGATCCGTTGACGCTCTCCTCCGGATAGTTTTACACCCAATTCACCCACGACGGTATCATAGCCTTTGGGGAGACTCATAATAAATTCATGGATATTGGCAGATTCGGCGGCTGCATAAATTTCCTCGATTGAGGCGTCCTTCCTCCCATAAAGGATGTTTTCGCGGAGGCTGCGGTTAAACAGGAAGGTCTGCTGGGAAACTATTGCTATATGCGCAAGGAGTGATTCGTGTTTAATCTTTCGTATATCGATGCCGTCAATCTCCACGCTACCTTTGACAGGGTCGTAGAAACGCGGTATCAGGTTTATCAGGGTCGATTTCCCGGCCCCGCTCTTCCCTACAATAGCAAGCACCTCTCCCTTGTGGATGGTAAGGTTGATGTCCTTTAAGATAAAATCTTTGCTATTGTTGTAGGAAAAACTCACGTCCTTAAAAGAGATACCCTCTTCTATGCGCTTCAGCACCACGGCGTCGGGGATATCTTTTATTGTGGGTTCAATCGTAAACAACTCAAATACCCTGTTGACGCCAGCCAGGGATTCCTGCAAACTCGCATAACTTTTTGCCAGTTTCTTGATGGAGGTAATCACCATAAAGCCTACGGCAGTAATAAACCCACCCAGTTCCCCCGGCGTGATTTTCTTTGACACAACCACATAGCCACCCAGAATAATCAAGACGGCAAGACCCAGGGTATAGACAAATTCACTGGTACTCGTGTTTATTGCCTTTGCCTTGACCATTTTCAGCCTTTTCCTGAGGAATCGTTCGCTGA
Organism: Candidatus Brocadia sp.; assembly: GCA_011525665.1. Classification (GTDB taxonomy): domain Bacteria; phylum Planctomycetota; class Brocadiia; order Brocadiales; family Brocadiaceae; genus Brocadia. Next base: position 36,992 of record WYAU01000090.1, on the reverse strand, counting down.
TGTCATGGATTTCACGGCTCTCCTCCGCCTCCATCTTAAAAGCCTTCACAATCCTGATGCCTGCAAACATTTCCCGGAGGGCATCCGTGAGATCGGAAAGATGACGCAAACTCCCCTTCCCGTGCCTCTTGATCTTCTTACCCATTACAAGCACAGGGATAAATATAACGGGAACAGCAACCAGGGTCAGCAGGGACAGCTTCCAGCTAAAATAAAATGCCAGAACCAATCCGCAAATCAGCTTTAAGGGTTGAAGCATGATTTCATCAAAAAGTACCGTAAGCCCTGACTGTGTTACAGAAATGTCATTTGTCATTCTGGAAAGGAGGTCGCCGCTTTTCCTGTTTTCAAAAAAACTCAGGGGCTGGGGAAGCAGGTGGTCGCATACCTTGTTCCGGATATCCACAATAACTGCCCACATGACAAGATTTCTCAAGTATTGCTGGAAATAACAGGAGAGGAAGATGAGGGGGGCAACGATCGCCATCACAATACCAATACTCGTAAATGAACGCGTAGCCCGCTTTTGTATTTTTTCGATAAACGCAAATTTATGGAATATCTGTTTTTTAAACTGTTTGACGGGGGAATGACTATTTTCTTTGTCTACGGCATGCTCTATATCGATTCTCGGTAAGGGAGCAATCTGATTGGTATCCCCCCCTATAAGCAGTTTGTCTATGATGGGTTTGATCAATGAGATCTGTATACCATTTGCCGATGTGTAGAGAACCATGCTGAAAATGGCCAGCGCCATATATTTCCAGTAAGGTTTTGCAAATGACAACAACTTTGCACATTCACTGAAAAGCGTGCTTTTTTTCATGGGTTTCTTCCATTGACTATAATTTAACGAAACATAAATGGCCTTCGGCTGAAATGACACTTACAGGTAAAAAGTCTTGAAGAATTATTCTGAATCAAGGCGGAGGAATAAAACAAGAGACATCAGGGCAGTATATTTTGCCATCATGTGCGAAGTAGCGTAAACTATAGCGAAATGCTATCACACTATGGCGCGTTTTTCAATAAAAGATTTGGGTAACCGTCCTTGGTGTTGACCGGGCAACAGGGTAAAGTGACAAAAAAAACGGGAAAATCAAAGAAAAATGAAAAATAATGAAATTTCCTTGAAAGACTTGTAAATCCCAGTAAAATGGTTATGCGCAGTATCCGTGGCAGGCGCACTACAAGAACAATAGCATATTTGAGGTTCGTATCTTAATAACGGCGCACTTTTCTCATAAGCAAAAACACCATGATCAAAAGGTGGGTATTTTTCCCTCCTAACAAGCCGCTCCAGACAGAGCTTGCCAGCAGACTCAAAATATCAACCCTGATGGCGCAGGTTCTCATCAATCGCGGGATTGCCGATGCTGAATCTGCCAGAAACTTTCTCCAGCCACACATTGGAACATTAGGAGACCCCTCCCTTCTGCCCGGCATTGAAAAGGCATCCATTCGCATTAACGAGGCAGTACGGAAGGCAGAAAAAATCGTCATCTACGGAGATTATGACGTCGATGGCCTGTCTGCAACGGCTCTTATGTACCGGTGTCTGAAATTGGTGGGGGCGCAGGTAAGTTACTATATCCCGGAAAGACTGGAAGAGGGGTATGGTTTAAATGCAGACGCTATTAAAAAACTGAAGGAAGGCGGGGCAAAAGTCATCCTGACTGTAGACTGCGGCATCAATGCCTGCCGGGAGGCGGATATCGCCCGCGCATACGGCATCGACCTGATTATTACCGACCATCATCGACCCGGCCAGGAGATACCCGACGCCTTTGCAGTCGTCAATCCAAAACTACATCCCTCCCCTCACCTTTTCCATAACCTTTCTGGTGTCGGTATCGCCTTCAAGCTGGCATGGGCCATCGGGCAGCATTTCTCGCCACAGAAAAAGGTGTCTCTGGAGTTTAAGAAATTTCTGTTAAGCGCCGTGGGTCTGGTGGCGCTGGGGACGATCGCGGACGTGGTACCGCTCCTGGGTGAAAATCGTGTCATTACAAAATACGGGCTGAGCGCATTGCAATCAACTGAAATTCCGGGACTGCGGGCGCTTCTCGATATGGCAGACCTCTCCGGTACAAATCTTGACTCTTTTCATGTGGGCTATCGGTTGGGGCCCCGGTTAAACGCGCCGGGACGTATTGGCAACGCGGGCATTGTCGTTGAACTGTTAACGACATCGTGCAAGGAAAGGGCGGCGGAAATCGCCAATTTTCTGGAACAGGAAAATAAACGAAGGCAGGAAATCCAGATTGATATCATGGCATCGGCGAGGAAAAAGGTCGTAAATGAAATAAACCTGGACGAAACCACTGCCATCGTATTGGCAGACCCGGCATGGCACCCGGGGATAATCGGAATTATTGCCTCGAAAATTGTAGAAGAATTTAACCGCCCCACCGTGATGATTGCCGTTGCCGATGAAATCGGTCACGGTTCCGCGCGTTCCATTCCTTCATTCCATATCCTGGAGGCCCTCGAAAGCTGCAGGAACACGCTGCTTTCCGTGGGTGGTCATGCACAGGCGGCAGGCTTAAAGATACACCCGGATAATATCGACGAGTTTCGTGAAATGCTCAACAGCACGACATCTCAGAGACTTTGCAAGACGGATCTGGTTCCCATCCTGCATATCGATGCGGAAGTCACGCTTTCCCTGTTGTCCAAGGCAGTGGTAACGGAGCTTGCACGACTCTCTCCGCATGGCGAAGGCAATCCCACTCCGTTATTTGCCGCCACAAACTTAAAGATCGCCGGACAGCCGCGCCGTATTGGCTCGAAGGGACAGCACCTGAGTTTCTATGCCAGACAGGGGGATGTGGCCATAAGGGCAGTTGCCTTTGGCATGGGAGACCAGATAGACAGGTTTAAACAAAACGGAAGAAAGTGTTCCCTTGTCTTTGCAGTAAAGATAAATACCTGGATGGACAGCGAACAACTGGAACTGGAGGTAAAGGACGTAAAGTTTGATAATGAGTAATGGACAAAATCGATATCCCCGGAGAATGGGAGCTGGTTGCTGGGCGAATAAAACACAACACAAAAATATGCATCGTTCTTGGAAAAACCGATAGTGGCAAGAGCACCCTGTGTAAATACCTGATCCGTACATGGACGGCTTCCGGAATACGTGTTGGGTATATCGACAGTGACTTAGGCCAATCCACCTTAGGCCCGCCAACCACGGTAAGCTTAAAAAATTTCACTACCCCACCCGACGCAGGTGATTATGCAAATCCCTCGTATCTGCACTTCGTTGGTAATACGGCACCTGAAGGCTTTTTGTTGCAGACACTGCATGCAGTAAAACTGATGGTCAATATATCCCTGCGGCAAGGCGCCCAAATCACCCTTGTAGACACTACGGGTTTTATCGACGGCCCTGTCGCCCGTATCCTGAAACTGCACAAGCTAGAAATGCTCCGTCCGCAATGGATTCTTGCGTTACAGGCAGAAGACGAGATGGAACATCTTTTAAAAGGATATGAAAAAATGGGATGGCATGTCATACGTCTGGCGTGCCCGAAACACGTAGCGACCCGTTCACAGGCCGAAAGGCAGAGGTACCGGAGCGAAAAGTATCAGGCATATTTCAAACCGGCAAAAATCAAGGAATGTCCAATCCATAAGGTGGTATTCCCATCCGGTATTCTGGGTACGGGCCGAAGGATACATCCCCATGAGTTGCCAAAGGAATACTGTATTCATGATATGAACCATCTGTACCTGAAAAATGCGGCACCGAACTGCTGGTAATGGCGGACGATAGAAATGTAGTGGCGCCATTCGATAAACTAAAAGGTCACTTTGGCGTTTCCTCGGTTGTATTCATCGAAAGGCATGCACTAAACGACCTCCTCGTTGGCCTCAATGACAAAGGCAATAATACACTGGGTCTTGGCACAATTATTGATTTAGACCCTTTGGGAGGCAATATAAAACTCTTCACGCCTGTAAACGACATTTCCCGAATTGCAACAATACGGTTCGGGGTGTTAAAGATTGGCCGGGATGGAAGGGAATACGGAAGGACGAGGGTTATTCAGTATTTGTAGCATAAGCCCTCATTCATCTGTTTTCCTCCCGACGACCACTTCATGACTTTTTCTTTGGAGTTATTTTTTTCCCACAAGCTTCTTGCGCGAGGAAGTAGAGGGACCTAGATGTCATAAACGCACGGGCATTTTTCAAAAATCCAACATGTCACAAAATATGTATCCAGAATTTTCGGGAGCTGCCTCGCTCAGGACTTGCCTTTAAAGTCGATTATGGCACGCGGGCTTGTCAGGCCAAACACATATGTCTTTTTCCCATCTTCCTCCCTTTCAGAAACAAGCGCCCGGTCTTTCGAGAGATTAAAAAGATACTGTACAACAGCATCCAGCTCCCTATCGGTAAGTTTATCAAAGGCCGGCATCTTATTCCTGGCACCATAAAATCTGGGATCTGCCGGGTTTCTGATAAACTCTTTTAACCACGTCTCTGACAAATAATCGGTTAAATTCGGCGCAACCTTTTTCATTTCTTTGTTCCCGAACGGATGGCAGATAGCGCAATTACCCTTCAGGGCAAGTTCTTTTCCTCTTTCCACTCTTTCTGGATTTATATTGAGCAGATTTCCCGACTGGCTGAGCAGAAACTCCGTTATGTCCAGGATCGATTCGTCCGGGAGTTTTGTGGGAGGCATCGCACCGGATTCCCCAAAGTATTTTTTATCTTTCGGATTTTTTAAGAGTCCTGCAACCCACTCTCGTGAGCCAAAATTTGTAAAATCGGGACTATTTTCACCGCCTTCTCCCCGCACCATATGGCAGCCGATGCAACTTTCTTTAAAAATCTTTTCCCCAAGATAAACAGGATCGTTAAGAAAGATAGACATGCCGCCCGCCGGTGGAATTCCCTTTGAGGCCAGTTTTACAGCCCTTGAAGCCTGTTTCTCTGCCTCTTCCCGCTGATGAATGATATGGATATCCTGGCTGTCATGATGGATAGCAAGAGTGGTCAGAGCAATAACTCCGGCCAGGCCGGAAAATACAGCGCCAAAAAAAGGCGCTCGTTTGGATGGATAGAGCGACGGATTTCTGTCGATAAATGGCAATACAAAGAGAAAGGCCAAGGCAAGAGCAGGAACGATAACGGTGCCCACGATTAAGAAATTTCCCTGACAATATTTTAAGAGTTGGAATAAAAATAAAAAATACCATTCGGGTCTGGCTAGGTAATTTGAAGCAGGATCAGCCGGTGCCTCCAGTTCAGCACCACCCGTCCAGAAGACCACGCCTGCAAGCGCCGCATATATTCCTACGGCAAAGACAGCATCTTTAAATATCTGGTCCGGCCAGAAGGGGTCGACACGGTTTTTCAATACCTCTTTACTCATTTTCCAACAGGGGGTCACGCCATGTTTACGGAAAAGCGCTATATGAATGAAGAGAAAAAAGACAAGGGAGAGAGGCAACAAAAATACATGAAGGGTGTAAAAGCGGGTAATGGTAAAATTTCCATAATCAGCGCCGCCCTGATGGAGTATTTTGATATATTTCCCGATTACCGGAATCGTTCCCATGATATTGGTAGCGACCTGAGTAGCCCAGTATCCCTTCTGATCCCAGGGCAAAAGGTAGCCGGTTAACCCAAAACCCGCCAGAAGCAGAAGAAGGAATACACCGGAGATCCAATTCAGTTCACGGGGTTTTTTATATGCGCCGAAGATAAAGACCTGGAACATGTGCACAAGGGCGAGTATCATCATGGCGCTGGAGCCAAAGTGGTGTATACCGCGTACAAACCAACCGAAGGAAGTCTTGTATTGAAGGTAATAAACACTTCCCCACGCCGACGTCGAAGAAGGCGAGTAATAACTCGTCATAATAATTCCGGTAACCGCCTGGAGAATGAAAAGAAATACCAGGCCGCTTCCAAAAATGTACGACCATTTGGCTCCGCCATGAACAGGCTCATCCAGCGCCGCTTTTAATAGCTTGCTTAATCCGGTTCTCTCTTCTATCCATTCACCCAATTTGTTTGCCATAGATTTAGGCCACCTCAGAAATAATGCTAGAGTAGTATTGGTAAATTTACCTTTTGTAATTTAAACATCCGCAGGGCTTGCGGCACACCCCTGTTATGTAAAGCTCCCGAATTTTATAAGGACGTTATTGTTTTCTATCTTTGTTTCAAAGCTGTAAAGGTCACGGGGCGCAGGCCCCGATATCTTCCTTCCGTTTATGTCAAATACACCTTCATGGCACGGACACAGAAACTGCCTGACATCCTCTCCCCAGTTTATGCCACAACCAAGATGCGGGCAATTAACGGAAAACACGTTTAACGAATTATCTTCTTTTCGTATTACCCATACTGACCCCATAACCAGTCCTTCAAAAATATTCCAAGCATCCATTTTCGAAGATGTAATGGTCGTCTTTGTTGGCACGCCAACGGGAAAATCATCCACTCTGCCAATACTGATAAAGTCTTCTGTTCCGTATACCGTTTCTTTCATCAACGGGTGCACTGTCAAGCCTATGAGCGGTGCAACCACCCCTGCTGCCAAAGTCCCTCCCAGTGCGTGCGATGCGATTTTTAGAAATTTCCTCCTGCTGTTTTCCACATTTTACCCCTTTTCAGCTTTTCATTGACAATCGTAAAGATTATACGCCCGCCATTGACATTATTTGCATTCTTCGAGCGCATGGCTTTTAACTCAAAACAAAAATTGTATAACTTTCTGTTCCAAAAATAAAGTCAATTTTTGAGAAATCAACCGAATATAAAAGGGTCGCAAGTGAGCGGCAAAGGCGGCTTGGCAGATGTTTAAGGAATTTCAAAACCGTGGCGAGAAACGTGACACGCACACCCGGAACTTTTCGACCGGTCGTTCGTCTCTGCCCCTGGAGCAAACTCGGTTGAACGCTCCCGCCGAAGTTCTTCTTTGAATGAGGGGACTTGGGAAAATCTCCCTTAGTACAGAGGAAAGGGAACGAGGAGGTGTTTTTTCATTACCATTTGCCGTGCATCCAAAAAGTCTCCGCTACAACCGGCTTAATTCAACGACAGGTCAAAGGCAACCTCCACCTCATTTTTCACCTTGAGGGTTCCCAATAAGGCCTTGTAGGGTTTTATTCCAAAGTCTTTTTGGGATAGGACAATCTTTCCTTTCAGATCCTTTCCCGTGGTGGTTTGAACGTCAAACTCCACAGGACGCGTTACACCGTGCAGGGTTATTTCCCCTTTCACGTGGTAAATACCATCCTTTTGCCGGATACCCGTGGAACGGAAGTTAATGGAAGGATACTTGCCGGGATGCAGAACATCCTTGGCGGTGGCTTCTTCAATATCAGTTTTATCTTTTTCTTTCAGTGTATCGTAGTGGCGCTGTCCGTTTTTCATCGCACAAACAACTTTTAAGGAATCTGCCCGGACTTCTGCATCCACAGCCGCCGAATTAACACCGACGGACGGAACGGTAAGGTTAACTTTAAAATCGGTCACCTCAATCAGCAGGTCGTGGGCTACCGCACTCAGAAATCCCTCCTTGAAAGTATAGACGAATAATTTTCCAGAACTTGCAGTGAAAGTATAAATACCTTCCGTTAAGACCATAATTCATCTCCTGTCCTGATAGTGCAAACAATCACTTCTCCCCAGTAATGGTGAGTGTCTAAAAAGAATTTCTTTAGTATTCCAGTTTTTTCCCGCAAAGTCAATCCATAATCACAAGAATTTTCCATCATTTCGCTTGACTTGCAAAAATATTACCTTTACAATCTGATTTTATCCTTCCTTTAGCTTTTTCTGATATGTGGTGATAAAAAAATATTTATTAAGGGGAATTTGAAGATGCTTCGATTCAATAAACGCCGAAATACATTAGAACCTGAAGAGTACATTTTCCAATTACAGGATTCGTCAGAACCCAATCTCTTTAGGGACGTCTTCCCCTACGAAAAAATACCAAAGATACCATTCAATTATCGGCTTAATCCGATGAACCCTCCTGAAGAGATTTGGGTTACGGACACGACCTTTCGGGACGGCCAGCAGTCCCGTCCGCCGTACACAGTAAAACAGATCGTCGATCTTTTCGACCTGATACACAAACTTGGCGGTAAAAAAGGGCTTATTCGTCAGTGTGAGTTTTTCCTTTATAATGCAAAAGATCAGGAAGCGGTCAGGAAGTGCCTGGAACGGGGTTATAAATACCCGGAAGTTACCGGATGGATCAGGGCGGTGAAGAACGATTTTAAGCTCGTCAAGGAAATGGGGCTTAAGGAAACGGGCATCTTATGTTCGTCCTCGGATTATCATATCTATTTAAAGTTAAATAAGACACGGAAACAGGCAATGGAGATGTACCTGGATATTGTGCGTGCCGCGCTGGAAGAGGGCATTATCCCCCGCTGCCATTTTGAGGATATTACGAGGGCTGACTTTTATGGTTTTGTTGTGCCCTTTGCCAAGGAGCTAATGAAATTGTCCAGGGAAAGCAAACTCCCCGTTAAGATACGGGCTTGCGATACCATGGGGATGGGGGTGAGTTACCCAGGCGCCGCATTACCGCGGAGCGTGCCCGGCATTATTTATGGACTCAATCATTTTGCAGGCGTCCCTTCCGAATACATGGAATGGCACGGTCATAATGATTTTTATCTTGCGGTAAGCAATGCCACCACCGCATGGCTCTACGGATGCAGTGGAATTAATGGTACATTGCTGGGACTGGGGGAGCGGACCGGAAATACACCGATTGAAGCCCTCGTGATTGAATACCTGGCGCTCCGGGGAGACGACGAACAAATCGATACCACCGTGATTACGGAAATTGCAGATTATTACAGGAATGAAATCGGGTATCCCATTCCTCCCACACAACCCCTTGTAGGCGCAGAGTTCAATGTCACCCGTGCAGGTATCCATTCGGATGGATTATTGAAAAACGAAGAGATATATAATATCTTCGATACAAAGAAGCTTTTAAACAGGCCCCTTGGTGTTGCCGTAACGGACAAATCCGGTGTGGCTGGAATTGCGCAGTGGGTTAATATCTTCTTCGGATTGGAAGGAAGCGAGCAGATTTCAAAAACACACGAGGGTGTCTCACGGATAAAAGAATGGGTGGACAAACAATATACCGAGGGGCGCATTACTTCTATTTCTGACGGAGAAATGATTGAACAGGTGCGCATCCACCTTCGGGATTTCATCAAAGCGGATAAATTACAACAATCCGGAACTGCGAAGACAAAATAACATCTTTGAAGTTATATGAGTTTCAGGCAAAAAATATCCTCAAAGCATACAACGTCTCCGTTCCTTGCGGAAAGACCATATCACAAAGCAATGACGCATCAGAGACATTCCGGGAAATCGGACGTAATCGTTGTGTTGTAAAGGCGCAAATCCTTGCCGGCGGCAGAGGAAAACGCGGCGGCATTCATTTTGTAAATACACCGGAGGAAGCCCTGTCATGCGTAACAAGCATGCTCGGCACCCGCCTTGCAACACATCAAACAAACCAAAAAGGCGCTGAAATTAAGTATGTTCTCATAGAAGAAGCCGTTTCGGTGAAAAAGGAATTATACCTCGCTATAACGATAGACCGTTCCCTTTGTATGCCGATGCTGATCGCCTGCGCCGAAGGAGGCGTGGAAATCGAAGAGATTGCCAGGCGAACACCCGGCAAAATCATCAAAGAACCGGCCGACATTTTCTTTGGGATCCACCCTTTCCAGGCACGCCGCATTGCCTCTCAATTAAACATATCGGGGGCGCTTTCAATGAGGCTGAACAACCTTATCGTGCGTCTGTTTCGTGCCTTTCTGGAAAACGATTGTTCGTTATTGGAAATCAATCCCCTGGCTGTGACAACGGACGGTGAAATATATGCGCTCGATGCGAAGATGGACGTTGATGACAACGCCCTCTATCGCCATCCCGAATTCGATCAGTGTATCTCATATCAGGACGTCTCTCCTGCAGAAGCCCTGGCCAGGAAACACAGGCTGAGTTATATAAGCCTTGACGGAAATATCGGATGCCTTGTAAATGGCGCCGGCCTTGCCATGGCCACCATGGATATTATCAAACTCCACGGTGGAGAACCCGCCAACTTTTTGGATGTCGGCGGCGATGCATCTCTGGAACAGGTCGCACAGGCGTTCAAGATAATTTTGTCCGATCCCAAAGTAAGGGCTGTTTTGATCAATATCTTCGGGGGAATCATGAAGTGCGACGTCATTGCGTCCGGCATCATTCAGGCTATTAAAGAAGCAGGCATACATATCCCTCTGGTCGTCCGACTGGAAGGAACAAACGTTGAAATTGCAAGAAAAATACTCGACAATTCCGCTTTAAGTATCCTGTGTGCAAAAGACATGAAAGAAGCCGCACGTATGGCAGTAACGGCATCACAATAGAATGGGTATATTAATAGATAAAGATACGAAGGTAATATGCCAGGGCATAACCGGGCATGCGGGCAGTTTTCATGCCGGTAAAATGCTGGAATATGGCACCAAACTTGTCGCCGGTGTTACTCCCGGCAAAGGCGGCACACGACAACAGGGCGTTCCTGTCTTTGACAGCGTAATCGACGCAATGAAAAATACGGATGCAAATGCCTCTGTCATTTACGTGCCCGCACCGTTTGCAGCGGATGCCATCCTGGAGGCCGCTGAGGCAGGAATTGAATTGGTAGTCTGCATTACCGAGGGGATTCCTGCACTGGACATGGTCAGGGTAAAAAAATATCTCTCATCCGGGAGGACACGTCTTATCGGACCAAACTGCCCTGGCGTCATTACGCCTGGTGCATGCAAGATCGGCATTATGCCCGGATACATCCATAAACCAGGCCACGTGGGAGTTGTCTCACGCAGCGGAACACTCACCTATGAAGCCGTCTGGCAGTTGACCCGGCGAGGATTGGGACAATCCACCTGCCTGGGTATTGGGGGAGATCCCCTAATTGGAACCGATTTTGCCGATGTTCTGAGATTGTTCCAGGACGACAAGGAAACACAGGCCATCGTGTTGATAGGAGAAATCGGGGGAAGCGCAGAGGAGAAAGCCGCGGAGGTAATAAAACGAGAGATCACAAAACCGGTTATTGGTTTCGTTGCGGGCAGAACAGCGCCACCGGAGAAACGCATGGGTCATGCCGGCGCCATTATTTCAGGTGGTAAGGGCACTGCGTCATCAAAAATCTCTGCGCTGGAAAATGCCGGTGTTACTATGACAGAGAGCCCTGCAGATATTGGCACAACGGTAGCAAGAATACTCGGATGTTAACAATGCCCCAGAATAACGTGTGCACGGGGGCATTTCACGTTCAATACCTACCACAAGGATTATTGGATTTATGGAAAATCCTGATTCCATGAGACGAATCCTTCATATCGACATGGATGCATTCTTTGCCGCAGTTGAACAAAGAAGAAATCCTGAACTGACCGGCAAACCTCTTGTAATTGGGGGCAGCGGCGATCCCACCAAAAGGGGCGTAGTATCAACGGCATCCTATGAAGCGAGAAAATTCGGAATACACTCCGCGATGCCGTTAAAAACCGCACACAAACTATGCCCCCATGCCGTTTTTCTCCCTGTAGATTATGAGGAATATGCAAGGGTATCCCGACGGATAAAGGGCATCCTGAGGGAATTCAGCCCGATAATGGAAGATGTCGGGATTGACGAGGCATTTCTTGATTTATCCCAAAGAGACAGGCCGGCAGAGGAAATCGCAAGGGAAATCAAGACAAAAATTAAGCAAGAGACGGGTCTTACCTGTTCTATAGGAATAGCGCCTAACAAGCTTCTGGCAAAGATTGCCTCTGATATGCAAAAACCGGATGGACTAACCATCATTACGGAAGGCGACAGAGAGGACCGTATATGGCCTTTGGCGGTGAGAAAGCTCTGGGGCGTGGGACCAAAGACAGAAGCATATTTGAAGGAAATGGGTATAGGAACCATCGGAGAGCTTGCTTCATTATCACGGGAGAGGCTTATTGAGGAATTCGGAGAATCTCACGGAAGATATCTTTACGAGGCATCGAGGGGAATAGACGAAAGCCCGCTCGTTACCCACTGGGAACCAAAGTCCACAAGCAGAGAAACCACCTTTGAAAGGGACGTTGGCAACTGGCAGATCATAGCGAAGGCACTTGCAGGGCTTACACGGGATGTTGCGAATGATATGAAGCAGTCGGGTTATAAAGGCAGAACCGTTACGGTAAAGGTGAGATTCAGCGATTTTGAAACCCACACACGGGCAAAAACGCTGGAAGCGTCTACGAATGCTGTAAATGAGATAAGAACGGCTGTCTTCGATTGTCTGAAGAGGTTTGAAATGAAAAAGAAGGTCAGGCTCATAGGCGTAAAGATGGGTGGATTAGAAAAGGTATGAAATCAGTCCTGCGAGGGGGCAAAGTATCCGTCGGGTGCGGAAAACGCTTTACATACTTCCTTCATGTTTGTTTCCTTTTTGATCGAAGTCGAAGGTCATACAATCAGGAGGTTATATCGTAGACATCTTTACACGAGATGCAAATGCCTGAGTTCTGATACGTGATCCGGACAGACCGCAATTATATTCTGGAAGCGAAAAACCGGCATCTTATCCACGGAAAAGCGGACGGGTTTTCATGCTTTGATAATAGGAAATAAAAAAGGCATGTTTCAGTGTGAAACATGCCTTTTTCGATATACCCTGAATTCTCAAAAAAAACTTACTTTACGCCTATTCATGCCGGTGGTCCTTCGGCACTTCTTTCTCGCAATCAAAACAGAAGTAGGTTCTTCCGCACTCATGTCCTTCTCCGACTTCTGCCTTGCAGGTGAAGCAAAATTGCGTGACACCACAAATGTGCTCATCTCCCACTTCTTTCTCGCAATCATAACAAAAATAGGTTACATCACAGATATGGCCAGGTCCAACTTCCTCCTCGCACGTTGGGCAAAAAGCCGTTATTCCGCAGATATGGCCATCTCCCACTTCTTTTTTACAATCATGGCAAAAGAAAGTTAAATCACAAATATGGCCGGAACCGACCTCTTCCCTGCATTGCTGACAATAGGTAGTAAGACCACAGATGTGTCCTTCCCCTGCCTCTTTATTACAGGTGGCACATTGCCGTAATCCCTCCGCCCTGGATTCCTGCCCCTCGGGAGGCAATACCTCTGCCTTTTCTTCTTCAGGTTTTACGGGATGTTCCGCTGGTTCTTCCTCTTCTGCCGGAGGTGCAACAACCTCGGGAGCCGGAGCCACGGGCGCGGCTGCTTCCGGAGCCGCTGACTCTGGGGCTTCAGGAGCAACCGGTTCTGCTGTGGGTGGAGTTTCCGGTTCTTCAGCGACCGGAGTTTCCGGAGCTACTGGCGCCGCAGCCTCTGGAGCTTCTGCCGGAGTGGTTGGCTCACCTGCTTGCGGGGCTTCAGGTGCAGCTTCTGCCGGGGTTTCAGGAGATGCCGGCGCAGTCGCTTCTGGGACTTCTGGAGCAACAGCTTCTTCTCCAGGAGCGGGTGTTTCCGGAGTTACCTCTTCCTTAAGCGGCTCTGCCTTTACTTCCACCTTTAATTCTGGCTCCCTTTCTTCCTTTACTTGCTGCTGGGTGGCAACACAAGAACTTAAAAAAATTGTAAGACTTATTAAACCTATCCCCAAAAACCCTTTTCCCATAATTCTTTCTCCTTCTCTATAAAATAAATACTTAATTACGGTCAACTCTTGGTGCTGTTGCTGACCATCAACTCTAACTCATCAGGTATTTCCCGCTTTTCTATATCTATTCCCACTGCTGTGAAAAACTTCTTCCTTACGGCATCAAAGGTAATTCTCAAAAGTGATTTTTTATCCGTTACATCCCCAAAAATGCCCAAGTCTATGCAGCCGGCCGCCATAGTAGCATGTCCGCCGGCGTTCATAAAGCCAAATGCTTTTTGCAGCAAAAAAGCAAGATTAATTCTTGTATCTACGCTTCGGGCGGATAACTGAACTTTGTCCTTGTCAATGCCAAAAACAAGAACGGTAGAAATACCTTCCATCTGTAACATTAATTCAGCCGCCTGCGGCAATGCATCCCGATCGGTTATAAATTCAACAAAAGATATCAGATACGAACCTCGAACCTCCCGATTTCGTATGGTCCTTCCAATAATATCAATAGTTTCGGCACTCATGGGGGGGTTTTCAATTTGGTTCAACAGACCAACATCCAGCAGGGGGGAAAGATAAGCAGCCGCATCAAGGTCCTCGGTGGTCGTGTTTCTGGTGAATCCGCACGTGTCCACCCTGATTCCGTAACGAAGCGCTGTAGCGAGGGGCGGGTCAGGGATGATATTCAGATGCCTCAGATATCTTGTCATGATAGTAGAGTTGGCTCCTATTTTTGGCAATATTTCAACGAATTCCCCTTTCACGAGATTAAAGTCTGTTTGATGATGATCAATGATAATATGGGGAATTATCTCTGCCGGTAATATATTGTTCTTTGAAGAAATGGAGGCCTCTATCAATGCCACTTTATCAACTGCATGAGTTATATGGAGAGCCTCTTCCGGGGTTTTTAATCGAATGAGTTCGGTTTCCAATAAATTGACCAACGTCTTATTTTGCTGACGCCCGATATTTCCACCATAATAAATATTGGATTTAATATCGTATTTTTCGGCAATGCGCTTGAGCGCAAAACCCGAGGCAATTGCATCGGGGTCGGGGTTGTCCTGGAGAAAAATCGCCAAACCCCTCCCTGTCGCTTCCTTAATGACACTAACCAAACGAAAAACCGATCTTTTTAATTTTGCCGTTTCCAGTTCATTCCGGATTGCGTTTGTAAGGATTCTGACTGTTTGAATAATCTGATCCACGCCGTTTCCCAATAATTCAGATTCCTCTTTTTCGCCCGTAGCCCTTGATAATATAAATTTATCCGGAAATGATTTTCTGATACGTCTTGCCAGGGCCAAGTTATCGTCAAAACTTTTCTGCAGGAGTATGAACGCTATGGCGTCTTTTGCCGGCAACGATTCAAAGTCCACTGCATGGACATCCGCTGTGAACATTTGGAGGTTAGGGGCTTTCACCGCGCCTAAAGCCGTTTCATCATTACCGATTACCAGTACCTCCTCGCCGGATTTACTTAGATTTCTGGCCAATTCACATCCGATGTCATCGCAACCAAAAATTATATACATAGCTCTATCCCTAAGCGGAATCCAAATTTTCAGTTATAATTAAACGGCGACCAATTATACGATTATGTCTTTTTGAAGTCAATATTAAAAACGGATCGCATCCCCGGTTTTAAGCTTTTACAAATATAGGGGTTATATATGAAATTACAGCATTAAGTAGCTGTATGCATATTTCATTGCAATCCAGTTTTGTCTTGAAATCAGGGAACCGGTTTATGTAACATCGTATCAGACATTACAGAGAGAATACGTTTATCAGGAAAGACAACGCACATGGAAATATATGATATTGTGAAGCAGGCTGGTATTTCCGAGACCCTGTGGCAGGCTTCGGCAGAAAAGCACGACGTTGTCCATGAGGAATTCGACGGTATTGACCTTTACCGGGTAACAAAAAAAATTGGCACTCTGGGAAAGGGATCTCTCGTTACCCCGGAGGGCATCATTTTTGATTTTCCAAGTATTGCGCGAATATTGCACCTGGAAAATGGCATCCGCAACGCCTATAGCCAACCCTTTTATGTTGAAGAAAAAGTAGACGGTTACAATGTCAGGGTAGCGCGTGTTCAGGGTCGTATCGTAGTTTTTTCACGTGGTGCATACATCTGCCCGTTTTCGACGGATCGGATTGCAGATTTTTTAGATGTAAAAAAGATATTTGATGAAAATCCGGGTCTTGTTATTTGCGGAGAATTTGCCGGTCCGGAGAATCCGTACAACATTGAACACCCCCCTTATGTGAGGGAAGACGTCCGATTTTTTGCTTTTGATATAATGAGAATGAGCAAACCTCAGAAAATTTCTGTTGAGGAACGGTATAAAATCTTCGATACCTATGGCATACCAACGGTAAGGAGGTTCGGACGGTATTCAGCATCTGATATTTCAGATTTAAAAAAGCTTGTTAAAGAGCTGGATGAGGCGGGATGCGAAGGGATCGTAATAAAACCAACCCATACTGCTGAAAAGATTTTAAAGTACGTTACATTGGGGTCCTGCCTGCGAGATATTCGTGTTACTGCCCCTTTGATGGCAGAGATGGCATCGGAGTTTTTTACCCATCGGATCATTCGCGCGGCCATGTTCATGCACGAGCATGCGCATTCATTAAAATCGGGAATTTTCACCCAGTTGGGAGAGGTATTGTTAAAACCTGTATACGAAAATGTTGGCAAGGCGGCACGGAATGAAATCATTGATGAAAAATTTTCCCTCCGCTTCCGGGAAGAGAAGAATGTTCAGAGAATGATTGATCACCTTTATAAATGCAAAGTAAAGTTCGAGGTATTATCGAAAAACAAGGAGGGGAACTACTGGCACGTCAAGTTCGCAAGAAAGTGTTACGCCTCGTATGATATCCTCCAGAAACACCTGGAAGGTTCAGCCCACGTGGACTAATTTTCAAAGCCAGAAGCCTTGCGCCCCCAGCGCCTGACCCCGGGCCGGCATGAAAATTCAGTTTTACGGGTAAGATATGAGAAATTCATGATTCCTTTTCACAGACTTACTGCATCAGCTTGTCAAGTATACCCCGTAACGTACGGGGATCGATGTATCGGATACCAAGCTTGTCAGCCCATTTTACAATGCCCGTGTCGGCCGTCACCAATATGCCATCAAGTTCCTTGGCAAGAAGGATCAGGTCTACGTCCTCCTTACTATCAATAATCCCTTCCCTGAGGGCGGCACGATACTTTTTCCTCAGATCAGCAATAGCAATGGCCTCCAATGCTTCCGACTCGGTTCTGTGTGGAATCTCTTCAGTCATACGTACATCCGGAAAAAGAAAGACCGATTTTTCAATCGATGCCTTCCGCTTCCGCTCAATTTCCTCGGCTGCCTTTAATCCCTTGTTAATCCTTTTCCGAATGGCCTCTTCTGCTACCCGCAATCCCTTGTCTATCCTGTGACGCACATCCTCGATGAGTTCATACAGCAAAAAAGCGGGAACCGACAGTTCATACCGCTTTGGTGGTTTCTGGATTATACGAATCTGAAGGTCGGGGGGGATATCTTTTATTTCTACAAAATTAGTCAATTCCTGATAGATCGTTGGGGGCATATAAAAAGCCGGTCCGTCCAGATCACCAATAATCTCCAGAAACGTACGCAATGCCTCCGTTGGATTTGTGCCAAATGACTGATAGACCTCCGGATTGGTAAAAATACTCGTATCAATAATAACCCGTTCGCGTCTGATGTCCTTTTCCATACAAGACCTTTCATTTAGGTACGGAATTTCTTTCTTTTTGTGTAAGCTGAAATACCCGCCTGAAGAGCCGTTCTTCGGCTGAGGTCATTTTCTTATCCCGTCTTTTCATCGCTATCTTTGCTGCACGTAATGCGTTTTCTACGATATAGACCTTCACACCATGATATGAATACCACGTAAAAGACGGAAGATATTTGGGTGGATAGGTGAAGGTGATGATATTACAAGAGAAACCAATACTGCTACCCGTCATGATCGTTGTGCTGATGGCTGTTTTCGAGTAGTCTCCCATAGCCATACCAAGGAACATATGGTTTGTGTTTATGATATTTCCATCAATTTCGACTTTTACATCTCCGTAGGTATTAAGCAGATTACTGTTTACGGTATCAGCCCCCATATTAACCCATGAACCAACATAGGAATCACCAAGGAATCCATCATGTTGCTTGTTGGTGTAACTGTGGAAGATAGTATTTACGACCTCTCCTCCAATCTTGCAAACCTTTCCAATATTTGCGCCTCCCCGGATCCTCGAATTAGACTGAACTACAGAATGATTGCCGATGAAAACGGGCCCCTCGATGGTCGTGTTGGAGGCTATAGTAACGTGCTGACCAATATAAATTGGCCCATCCTCGGCATCCAATACGCAACCTGGCTTAATACGGCTGCCTTTATCAATAAATATTTGGTCTTCGTTTATAAGGTGAACCCCTTCGTAGAGATTACCAAGATTGGCGCCTTCTTTGATAAATACCCTGAAATCCTTTTCTATCTGAGACTTGTTGTGCTTAATAATATCCCAAAAATAGTTTATAAGAGGTACCCGGCTATTAACTACCGGAACCGTACCTTTCAACATTTCAATCGGATCGCCCGTAAGAAGCATTTCGGATGACATTTTCTTCGCATTTTCTCCCTTCAGTCGGGCATAAACAAGGGTATTATCCTGAACCCCAATTTCCTCGCGACCTTCTGCAGGAATAGGGAGGGAAAAGATAGCACGCCCGTTTAAAAAAAGACAGGTATTATCGGTTGTATGCACGTCATTAACGCGATAGGAATACCCCTCCTGTAATACATCGGATAAATAGTTTCTGCAGAAAAGAATAATCGTGGCACCGGGATAATGGCTGACGATTCTTTCCAAAAAAGTAAACAACCCGCATCGAAGCTCAAAGGCCGCTCTTGTATAGAGAAGGGGAGTCAGTTGTGAAGAATGACGGTCTTCAAATACGCAGATATATGGCATTTGAAAATACCTCCATTTTCTATCACCTGGAAATACACCTTTTTGTGGTAAACGCTATGAAAAAATGGACAAGGATTTGGTTTTTTATTCTCTCTTATAGAATAGTACAACCCAGGGGTTGAGATTATCAGTACCGGATTGCCACGGGAACAACATATCGTTATGTTCCGTGTCGGTAGCATACTTAGGCTTGCAATCTTTGTCAAGTTATTCCTAATAAATCTCCCCTTCATTCGGGAGATTGTGTTTTTCCGGGGGTTATTTTCAACCCCCTTTATCCCCCTTTTTCACAGGAACTTTTCCTTTACCACCATCATACGACGCGCTTAAGTAATACGGAAATTCTTTACAGCCACGGTAATGTATGTGCACTCTTTCTTATCACTCTCATCTCTTTCAACCGGCCTACCGCATCCAACCGACGCATAAGTTTTAGCCAACGACAGTTTACCTCCGGAAAAAGTTAAAATTTTTTTTAATATCCTTGACATAATATAGGTTGCGTAATACAATCAAAAAAATTTGAGCAAAAATGCTTTTTGTCGATAATACTTCTATGAGCAGAGCGCAATTCCCTATATTTTCAATACCCCTCAAACGAACAGATGGCTTCGTGACCGATAAAATTTGTTTTCGGGATGCGAAGGCACGGACTCCACATCCGGGTCTAACACTGAAAACAGACCACCATAACGATCGAAGGCTTCTGGTCTGGGATAAATTTTTAATCAAGCATGAATATAAGGTCTCTAAACAGCAGGGAGAACGTTTCGTCGATGTAACCAACGACAACAATCTCATCCACAGGAAGGGCAATATTGTTCCCGGAGCAATGACTGTTTCCAAGATCATCCTTCCCTTAGAAGTTCTCTTCCCAGAATTAGAAATATCCTCGGTAAATATAAAATTTACGAGTTCTGCCTATTATGACGAAAGGACATGCAGTCTGTTTCTCTGGCAGTTTGTAAGTAACGACTACATTCAAATTGAAGTAAAGACCTATCAACAAGACAGGGCTATTGCCACTACTATTATTCTGGGAAGGTTGAAAACTGCAAACAAACAGGTCAAAGAAATAGATGAAGACACCGTAAATAAAAAATGTTTAGCAAGGGTGCGGGACTATTTTGAGACAGTGGGGATTCGAAGTGATTTTTACTTCCAGAAAGGAGAATATAAAGATTACACCTATCCTCTGGCCTATATTGCCTCGTTGCCTTCTGCGGAGATTGTAAATCAACTGTCCGGACAGGGAGGTATGATAAATATATTGCGAATGGATTTCGGCAGTTACGAAAGGATTCCCATTACGGGTGACAAGGGCCCGGAGGTGAAGCTTGCCAGGGCAAAGAAACGAAGTACATTCAACAAGATCATGACAGAGATCGCAGAAGGGCTTGTTACCTATTACCGAGGCCTTGCGATCGTTAATCCCATCGCAAAATTCCACAATTCCAAAGAACCGGTTCTGGATGCCATTAACAAGCTGATAAGTACCGACCAGCAAGAAAAAGAGTATATCGCACCAACCTGATCCGAACGGGCCGGGATGACGCCTACGCTACTTATTTTTTACATTTCTACAGAAAGTAGCAAGTCGCTTCAAATTAAAACGGGTAGGAATGCATCCAATAATTCCCAGCGGGACTCTGCCCCTGCCATTTTTGCACGTTTATTAGGGTATCTATTTTTTCTCCACTATTGGTTTTGTGGCAAGGCAGTAAAATTCCTCATCCGTACCGCAATTACTCGATTTTGACCGGTTACTCTCGGAATCCCCCCCAGGGGGGTAACTTCATTGCATTGCCCCCGTTCTTTGGTTGTTCCGTCACATTACCCGTATAATTACAGTATTCCTCTTTTTGTCACGGAGTCTATTTTAAAATGAAATTGAAAAGGGGCAGGATTCTGATATAATGTCGCATTATCTAAACAAGGGCCCATAGCTCAGCCGGTCAGAGCAGCGGACTCATAATCCGCGTGTCCAAGGTTCGAATCCTTGTGGGCCCACTTTTCCTCCAAATATTTCTTCGACCACCTACTTCTATCATCTAATACATGGTTTAGATAATTTGTAACAGTTTAGTTTTTTGAGAAATTCCAGCAATAGTGTGGTTATCATGCACTGTAGTTGCAATTTATGAATTGCCACTACATACTGGCTCAAAGGCATTTTTCAAACACGATGTTTTTAAAAAACTAAAGTGTTACGTAATTTCATTTTTAAATAATGAATAAAAAAAACATCGCTGTTATAGGTGCCGGAAATGCAAAGGAACCCATTCTGAAAATTGCAGAAGATGCAATGAAAAAGGCCTTTGAAGCATTAGTTTCCTGATAGTTTCAAACGTTCCAGTACCTGTTTTATGTCCTGCCTTTGCGCCTGAGAAGGATCCAACTTCAATAATTCTTTCAGATAATACAGGGACATCTCAGCGTCATTTTTGCTATCGAGATATAAAAAAACAAGATGCCAATAAACATTGACGATATTGGGATTAAACACGATGATCTTCTGAAATACGTCTATGGCCTTATCTGTCATGCCCAGCCCGCAATATAGACTACCCAGCGCGTAGTGGGCAGCGAAGTTGTTGGGATCCAATCGAATAACGGTATTATATTCAGTGAATGCATCAGCGTGCTTTCCCAATTTTTCATAGGCTAGGCCCAGGTTGTAATGGCTTACCAATTGATTCGCATCCAATTCAATAGCCTTTTTGAATTCAGCAATGGCTTCGTTTAGCTGTCCCCTTTGGGCGTAATTTACCCCTAAATTAATCATGGCGGGTATGTACGTGCCGTCGTAATAAAGAGATTTTTTAAATTCATCCATGGCCTTATCGAGGTCTCCGGATCGGGTATAAACATTTCCGAGTCCGTTATGGGCCAGCGCATAATCCGGCTTTATTCTTAATGCTTCTTCATATTCCATTTTTGCCTTATCAATAGCTCCTTGATTAAAATAGATATTGCCGAGATTATTGTGGGGCGGCGCATAATTCCTGTCCCGTTGAATGGCCTCCTGGTATTCCAGAAATGCCTTGTCAATAAGTCCCTGTTTTGTATAAGCGTTTCCCAGATTACTATGAACGCTGGCATCCTTTGGGTTTATTCGTGAGGCAGTTTCATATTCCATTTGCGCCATTTCTGTAAGGCCGCTTTCTATGTATACATTCCCTAAATTACAATGAGCACGATAACTGTCGGGGGAACGTGCGATGGTTTTTGTCCACAGCGTAAGTTCGTCCCGCCAATTTCCATTCTTCCCGATAATAGAAACTCCGTATCCCCCGAGCATTAAGGTCACCAGAACCAGTTGCACTATGCGCCTCAATGGGATGGCACGTGGAGACAAGGTGTGATCTGTAATCCGATAAATCAGAATTCCTTTTGCCACACAAAATCCCATCACTGGTATGTAAAGATACCTCTCTGCCATGATATTGCCTATCGGAATGATATTCATGACCGGCAACAGGGTAATAAAGAACCACGCCATCCAGCAGGCAAAGATATTCCGCGTTTTGCACAATATTGTAAATATAATAAAAATTGATACCAGGAGCGTTGCGGAAAGAACAAAGGATACTTCCAGTGGATATATTACGGGAGAAACCACGTAGTCCACATTAAGATCAAGCGGGAAGAATGATAATTTAATATAGCATGCCAGAATCTTCATCATCGTGAAAGTATTGACCCAGAGGCCACCGGGTTGATAGGCAGATTTTAATGCCGGATTACTGAAGACCATAAATCTTATTATGAGGTAGAACAGGGAAATCGTAAGGTATCCCACATAGATTCCCTTAAATCTTTTTGCAAGGGCAGGCCATGGGTTTTTATCAGAAAATACCACAAACAACATAAGCAAGGCAGGGAGGGTTATTGCCATTTCTTTTGAAAAGAGGGCACACAAATATGCAACAAGAGAAATTGTATAATAGACAACAAATCGGCTATTGTTAACACTTTCCTGGCAAAGAAGGGTATCGGATTTTATATAATAAATAAGAGAGACAAGGAGAAAGGTTGCAGATAAGAGGTCTTCCCGATAGCCGACGGCATTAACGGTTTCCACAAGTAGCGGGTGTGTAACAAAGAAAAAAACTGAAAGCAAAACAACCTTATTGTTCCGCAAAATGATGCGGAGCAAAAGGTAAAAAAGCGCGGTATTTACTGTATGCACAATAACATTGGTGAGGTGAAATCCGAAGGGATTTAATCTCCAGACGGCATAATCAGCGAAGTACGAGAACGTAACAAGGGGGCGATAACTCATCTCCCCCGAGATAAACAAGTAATCTTTCGTAAAGAGTTTAGGGAGATACCTCCATTCCTTTATGAAGGAATTTTCTACAATAATCTTGAAGTCGTCGTAAACGAATTTGCCGTTCGTTGCATTTAAATACAGCAAAAAAGAGAATGCCGATATCAAGACGAGGGTAAACACAAAAAACTTTTTTTCTTTGTGAATTGAGATATTTTTCACTATTTTACCCTGCTGAATTTGCGGTGATTTACAAAGGAAGAACGAATTAATGACAATCACCTCTCTAAATACAAATCCCCCTATACCTCCTTTATGAAAAGGCGTACAGGGGGATTCATAAACTTCCGGCATTCACGATAAAATCAAAATGCCTTTTTGACCTGGAATTAAAACTATTTAGAACAAATAGGCAACACTAATTGCCGTGGTAATTTCATCGTTATGACCGTTAAATATATCTTCGCTTGCCTCATCATAACGGATTTCCGGTCTTACAAATAAATTTTCCCTGATCTTGCAATTGGCCGTAAGGGTAATTTCCCAGATATCAAGACGTGCAACACCCAATCGGGCTCCGTCCGTGTCATCAAAATATTCACCTCTTAGAGCCAGCCCGAAGTAGTCGGTAATATCCTGATTAATGATACCGGAGAAACCCCACCACTTGCCAACTCCAGATTCCGTGGCAAGCATCCTTCCGTGTTCTTCCGTGCCAAAATCAAAATTGAGGTTAAAAGTCGTCTTTTCAAAAGGCTTAAACACATAAATCAAATCCCAGAAATGGCGGATGTTTGAATCTGCTTTAGCAACCACATCTTCATCCTGTTCTGCCCCGTGACTGCCATTAACGATAAAACTCGTATTTTCACTGATTTTCCAGTTAAACTGATATCCGAACGTCTTACTATCGTTGTTATCTACAAATGTATCCCACCCATTTACCAGATATCCCGTCACGGTTAGGCTATCCAATACAGGATAGCTTACAGCTAAACCGGTGTTGGTAAACGGAATCGCATTCTGATAGAGAAGCGACCGTGACCAGTTAGGATTATCGACGCTTTCCCAGAGTTCCGCGCCAATCCAGGTGGCAAACTTACCAAACTTAAAGTCTAATCCTTTCCCAACCGGCGCTTTGTAGGTTACAAAACCCTGGCTTATGGTAAAATCGTCATCATCAACCCTGCCATCACTGGGAATAAAAGTAATCCTTTGTGCAATTTCACCGTAATTGGTGGTAAAACCAAAACCGATGGGGTCTTGTTCCGTTGATGGTTTGAAGATAGAGATCTCAACATTGTCTAATGTAAAGGAATTATTTTCCCTGTCAAACGCCCTTACATCTACCCAGTCCCCCTGTCCGCCATCCCGCACAAAGCCACCGGCGGAGCCACGCTGGTCGTCCGGTTTTGAAAAATTATAACTATAATAGGTATCAATAAAACCGCTTATCTCTATGCTTTTGAAAAAACTGGCCATCTTGCCTTCCTCTTCTGCAGAAGCCATCGCTACCGGGGCAGGTGCTTCCTCTGCAAAAATCGGCGCAGCAAAACATGTCAGCGCACCACACACTATACCTGCTAACCCCCAACTATTTACCTTCTTCATTTAGAACTTCCTCCTTTCCTTATCGATTAAGGATCTCGCGTAAAACTTACTTTATTCTGACTCCCTAAGGTATTTAAGATGAAAAATAAAATCACACAATCAACGAGACTAGCTATACTAAAAATACTACACGTAATTGATTAGTTAAGTCTTATATGCCCCCCTTTCTCCTCCTCACTCAAAATCGTTAATGTCAAATTTAGCAAAAATTATACCTCCTAAAATATAATATTACGGCGAAAATGAAAATTTCATGAATACTGAAGTGGGCAACGATATGCTATCGTTGAATTAACCATAGAGATCACAACCACTTGCAAAGCCACAAGTTTTCGCTGATTAATTAATTGCAAACCGGTATTTTAAAAACTTCCTGAGAAAGAAATAACATTCCCTTTCTTTTTCACCTGCCAGAAATTTTGCAATGTGGTGGCCGATATAGAACAGCATATTTCATCAATGGATGCTTTATGACATTGTGCATTTTATATTTATAATGGTGCTTGTCAACAAAAATCTTAAAATAAATCAAAAAATCCTGATGATCCAGAGTCATTTTTCTTGACCTTGAAAATTTTATCAGTATAATTGTCCATTTCTCTTGCCTGGGTAATTTAGGTATATTTGTATATATATATGCTTTTTAGCTGTTTGACAACAACCCTTATGGTGATTTTGGATTTAATTTTACAATGAAACAGAATTTTAGGAGGTAATATTTATGACATTGGATCCCACCAAGCATGCAGATTGGGAAATAGCAGAAGATGCCGAAACCAGAATGAAAGCAGTGCAACAATTAGCCGACGGATTAGGTCTTAAAAAAGAAGAACTGCTTCCCCACGGGCACTATGTGGCGAAAATCGACTTCAATAAGGTTCTGAGCCGTACGGGAAATAAACCTGACGGCAAATTTATTGATGTTACCGCAATAACCCCCACGCCTCTTGGTGAGGGAAAGTCTACCACGACCATCGGATTGGTACAGGGTTTGGGGAAGAGGGAAAAAAATGTAATCGGAACAATTCGTCAGCCGTCAGGTGGACCTACGATGAATATAAAAGGCTCTGCTGCCGGCGGTGGGCTTTCCCAGTGTATCCCGCTAACCCCGTTCTCCCTGGGATTAACGGGAGATATCAACGCCATTATGAATGCACATAACCTGGCCATGGTGGCGCTCACATCCAGAATACAACATGAATTCAATTACGACGACGAGAGGCTTGCAAAAAGCAATTTAAAACGGCTTGACATCGATACCGATAGAATTGAAATCAGGTGGATTATTGACTTTTGCGCCCAGGCATTGAGAAAAATCATCATCGGCATCGGGAGCAGGATGGATGGTTTCATGATGGAGTCTGGTTTTGCCATAGCAGTGTCCTCTGAACTGATGGCAATCCTTTCAGTCTCCAAAGATTTAAAAGACATGCGGGAGAGAATCGGCAGGATGGTTGTCGCATATGACAAAAAAGGAAGGTCCATAACAACAACGGATCTTGAAGTGGCCGGCGCTATGACCGCATGGATGGTGGAAGCAATCAATCCAAACCTCATGCAAACCATCGAAGGACAGCCTGTATTCGTTCATGCCGGCCCTTTTGCCAATATTGCCATTGGCCAATCATCGATTATCGCCGACAGGATTGCCTTAAAATTGGGCGACTATGTCGTGACGGAATCGGGATTCGGCGCCGATATCGGATTTGAGAAGTTTTGGAACTTAAAATGCCGCTATTCAGGCCAGAGGCCAAATGCAGCAGTAATAGTCACCACTGTGAGGGCAATGAAATGTCATGGCGGCGCTCCTATTCCGGTGCCCGGGCGTCCTTTAGATGAATGTTACAAAAAGGAGAATGTGGCATGGGTAGAAAAGGGCACAGAAAATCTTGTCCACCATATTGAGACAGTTAGAAAAGCCGGAATCAACCCGGTTGTCTGTATCAATCATTTCTATACCGACACAGATGCCGAAATTAAAGTAATTCGTAAAATCGCGGATGCCGCCGGGGCGCGTGTTGCCGTATCTCAACACTGGCTCAAAGGAGGAGATGGCGCCCTCGAACTGGCAGATGCAGTGATTGACGCGTGCAACCATCCCACGAATTTTAAATTTCTTTATGAATTAAACACCCCCTTAAGAGAACGTATTGAAAAAATCGCAAAAGAAGTTTACGGCGCAGACGGTGTTGATTTCACGCCCGATGCATTGAACAAAATAAAACAACTGGATAGCGACCCCGATATTTCAAAAATGGGGACGTGCATGGTGAAAACACATCTTTCTATAACGGACAATCCGAATTTAAAAGGCGCCCCAAAGGGCTGGAGATTACGTGTCCGAGACATACTGACCTTCAAGGGAGCCGGATTTGTGGTACCGATGGCAGGGGATATTAAACTCATGCCGGGAACGAGTTCCGACCCTGCATTCCGGCGTGTGGATGTCGATGTAAATACCGGAAAGGTAAGAGGGTTGTTTTAAACCGGCAACCAATTTATTCTGAAGGCTGTTGAGCGAACAGGTTCGGCAGCCTTCTTTTTCCTTTCATTCCTAAACATTACCTTGACATATATATCCGTGTTTGCTTACAATAATCACGTATCTATCGGAATTTCCCGTATAAATTTTTTCTCGTGAAACTCTTAAAAAACCCGGAGCATTAATTTTCATACACAGTTAAGAATGGCAAAGTTCTCTGTGTTATTACATCGCAAAAGGCATTAATTAAATTATGAGCTTTCTAACAAAAATATTTGGAACATCGAACGAGAGAATACTCAGGAAGATAGCACCCCTTGTGCAAGAGATCAATTCTCTCGAACCCAAGATGATATCGCTAACGGATGCCGAACTCCGGCAGAAAACGGATGAGTTTAAAGAAAGGATCTCCAGAGGAGAGACCATGGATGACCTCCTGCCAGAGGCATTCGCTGCGGTGAGAGAAGCAAGCAGGCGGGTACTTGTTGCCCCCAACCCTGACAGCCCCAATCGCACAATGCGACACTTTGACGTTCAGCTTATTGGCGGCATCGTTCTGCATCACGGAAAGATTGCCGAAATGGCGACCGGCGAAGGCAAGACGCTGGTTGCCACACTGCCTGCTTACCTCAATGCACTCTCCGGGAAAGGTGTCCATATAGTAACGGTCAATGATTATCTGGCAAAGCGCGATAGGGACTGGATGAGCCCCTTGTATGAATTTTTGGGCTTAAAGACCGGCGCCATTCAATCAAATCAACCCTACGAAGAAAAGAAGGCCGCTTATCTCTGTGATATTACCTATGGAACAAACAATGAGTTCGGCTTTGATTATCTCCGCGACAACATGAGAGTTATGACGGAAGAACAGGTACAGGTCAGCCGCGGTCTGAATTATGCCATTGTTGATGAAGTTGATAGTATATTAATCGACGAGGCGCGCACCCCTTTGATTATCTCTGGTCCGGCGGAAGAGTCTACAGAAAAATATTATATAGCGGACAAGGTTGCCAGACGTTTAAAAGCAGGAAAACACTTTGAGATAAAAGAAAAAGAGCGCATGGCGCATCTTACCGAGGAGGGCATCGAAGAAGTCGAGAAACTGCTGAATGTTGACAGCATTTACACGGACAGGAATATGGAGTGGCCTCACTATATAGAACAGGCCCTCCGTGCACACCATCTGTTTAAAAACGACAGAGACTATATTGTCAAAGGCGGCGAGGTAATCATTGTAGACGAATTTACCGGGCGACTGATGGAAGGTCGTGTTTGGAGCGATGGACTGCATCAGGCCGTTCAGGCAAAGGAACATCAGCGTATCAAGGAAGAAAACCAGACATTGGCTACTATCACCCTCCAGAACTTCTTTCGGTTATATAAAAAACTCGCCGGAATGACCGGAACTGCAATGACCGAGGCTGCCGAGTTTGACAAGATATATAAGCTGGAAGTTGTTACGATTCCCACCAACAAACCCATGCGGCGCACGAATTTTCCCGACCGGGTCTATCGGACAGAAAAGGAAAAATTTGATGCCATTATTAAAGAGATTGCAGGGGTGCACAAAACGGGCAGACCAATACTGGTGGGAACGGTTTCCATTGAAAAATCAGAATTGCTGAGTGAGAAACTCATGAGAGAAGGTATTGATCATGAGGTATTAAACGCCAAGCAACACGAAAGGGAGGCGCACATCGTCGCCAAAGCCGGACAGCACGGGAATGTCACAATAGCAACGAACATGGCCGGTAGAGGTACAGACATCGTTTTGGGCGAAGGCGTTTCAGCCCTCGGCGGTCTTCATATCATAGGCACCGAAAGACACGAGGCCCGGCGTATCGATAACCAGCTTCGTGGACGCGCCGGTCGCCAGGGAGATCCGGGTTCTTCCCGTTTCTACGTATCTCTTCAAGACGATTTAATGCGTATTTTTGCCTCTGAACGTGTCAGTTCACTCCTGAAAACCTTTGGAATGGAAGAAGGCATGGCAATTGAACACTCGATGGTAACAAAATCCATCGAGCGGGCGCAGAAAAAGGTCGAGGAACACAATTTCGAAATACGGAAACACCTGCTCGAATATGACGAGGTCATGGATCAGCAGAGAAAAACGATTTATTCTCTGAGACAGGATGTGCTAGAAGGGAAAAACATCCGTGATTATATTTTCAGGATGATAGAGGATAGCATTACGGAAGTAACAGCTTTTGCTTTCGATACAAAAAGCGAAAGGGATGAGGAAGATCCTTTTCGTCTTGAAGATTGGTTTAAGCAAAAATTTGGGTTGTCCATTGATCTTAATGAAGTTGAAGAAAAGACGCGTCAGAATGTGGAAGACTATCTGATAAAGAAAGCAGAAGAGGCATATGAATTAAAGGAAAATGACATTGGCAAAGAAGAGATGGAAAAAATTGCCCAGATCCTTTTGCTGGAAAAGATCGACACAAAGTGGAAAGATCATCTCTATGCCATGGATCATCTGAGGTCAGGCATCGGTCTCCGTGGATATGCCCAGGTTGACCCAAAAATAGAGTATAAAAGAGAGGCGCTGGCCATGTTTGAAAGCATGAATCTGTCGATCCGGGACGAGGTAACCGATCTTATATTCAAGTTACAAATAAGCAAAGAGGCAGAGAGAAAAGAAATCTGGCACCCCAGCCGCTATGTTCACCAGGAGGTCTCAGGACTGGAAACAATTCAGGAATCACCCGTTGCAGCCGCAATTCCGGGCACAAATGTCAACCCAGAAGAACAGGGTGAACGGAAGATGGAACCTATTAAAGTGGGAATTAAGGTAGGCAGAAATCAACCTTGCCCCTGCGGTAGCGGCAAAAAGTTCAAACAGTGCTGTGGCAGGGCAAGTTAATTTTGTTTTTTACCTCTACATATACATTGCGAATGACGCAGAGATAACCTGAAACCAATCCCATCCCACATGTCGACACTCTTTGATGCCGTTTATATAATGGCACTCACTCTTGGTTCGCCATATTTTTTTTTGAAATTCATAGCTACTAAGCGATATCGCTCTGGATTGTCACAACGCCTAGGTCGAATTAACACCAAGAAGAGGACAAGACCATGTGTATGGATTCACTGTGCTTCTGTCGGAGAGGTTCTCACCGTAAAAGCGCTTGTGAAATCCCTGGGAAAAGAGTTCAACTGCCTGGATATCGTCGTCTCGACCAATACCAATACGGGATTGTCCGTTGCACAACGATTTTTTGATAGCAGGAATGTGTTTTATTTCCCTCTCGATTTGAGCTGGATAGCCGATAAGGTGCTGGGTTCTATTCAACCCATCTGCATAATATTGATTGAACTGGAGCTATGGCCTAATTTTCTCATAGCGGCTGCAAGAAGGCATATCCCGGTAGTTTTATTGAATGCGAGAATATCAGAAAAATCGCTAAAATGGTATCGCGTTATCAGTAAGATTTCACAGGGGTTCTGTGAAAGTTTAACAAGGAAAGAAAATGTCTTTTGCGCCAGGACCGGGGCCGATGCGATTCGTCTTGTAAATTTTGGCATACCCGAGGCGCAAATTTTTATCACCGGCAATATGAAATTTGATAATATCGTGACTGATGTCCCGGAAGACGTGAAAAAACGATTAACGGACCTCTTTGAGATGAACAAAAATGATACGGTAATTGTCTGTGGCAGTACACACGAAGGCGAAGAGGCGATTATTTTGAAGACCTTCCGGCAAATTAAGGGAAAAATACGCCAGGTACGGCTGGTTTTAGCGCCACGACACGTTGAAAGAATACACGATTTAGTGAAACTCATCGAGTCTATGGGGCTCGGATGGATAAAGAAGACCTCGCTCGATCAGGGGAAAAAAATAGGCGAACGGAAATATGAAACAATCATCCTTATTGATACCGTCGGGGAATTGCTTACAGCATACAGTATTGCCGATTGTGTTTTTGTTGGAAAAAGCCTTGTGCCGCACGGTGGACAAAACATGCTGGAACCTGCCGGACTGGCCAAACCAATTATTGTTGGTCCGCACACATTTAATTTTCATGAAGAGGTTCAGTTATTACAAAAGGCCGATGCCATCGAAATTATTCAGGACGAATCGACGCTGTTGAATAAAATGACCTATTTGCTGGAGCATCCGGATGAGGCTCGGGAAATGGGGAGAAGGGCACAATCGGTTGTAATGAAACAAAGGGGTGCTACCGATCGTAATGTAAAAGTATTAAGAAAAATTTTATTGAAGGAGAGGACAGTATCAGTATGAAGAAAGGAAGGCATGTATTTACCTCAGAATCAGTATCCATGGGACACCCGGATAAGGTCGCTGACCAGATATCTGATGCCGTGTTGGATGCAATGCTTGAACAGGATTCCATGAGCAGGGTGGCATGCGAAACACTCGTAACAACAGGTGTAGCTTTTGTCGCAGGTGAGTTTACCACAAAGGCCAATGTAAATATTCCTGACATTGTAAGAAATACCATAAAAGAAATCGGTTACAATGACGCTTCGATGGGGTTTGATTATAATACCTGCGCGGTTCTTACCAGCATTGGCAAACAATCACCGGATATCTCACAAGGCGTAAGCGGTGAAGGTCTTTATAAGGAACAGGGGGCAGGCGATCAGGGAATGATGTTTGGCTACGCCTGCAACGACACACCGGAATTGATGCCGCTTCCCATCATGCTGGCACACAGGATTATTATAAAACTCGCGGAATTAAGGCAAAACGGGACATTGAAATATTTACGCCCGGATGCAAAATCCCAGGTTACCGTTGAATATCAGGATCATACGCCTGTCCGGGTACATACCGTAGTTGTTTCTACCCAACATGCCCCGGATGTTAAATACCAGACCATAAAAGATGATATGATTGAAAAGGTTGCAAAACAGGTAATACCAGCCCATCTCCTGGATAGCAAATCGATTTATCATATAAATCCAACAGGGCGTTTCGTGATCGGTGGCCCCCAGGGGGACTGTGGACTGACAGGTCGTAAGATTATCGTGGATACGTATGGCGGATGGGGACGGCACGGCGGAGGCGCCTTTTCGGGAAAAGACCCAACGAAGGTTGACCGAAGCGCCTGCTATGCGGCCCGGCATATCGCAAAGAATGTTGTGGCTTCCGGTCTGGCGGATCGGTGTGAGGCGCAGGTAGCCTATGCAATTGGCGTGGCAAAACCCCTTGCCATTCATATTGCAACGGAAGGTACGGGCAAGGTCCCCGACGAACAACTTACCCAAATTTGTGAAAAGGTTTTTGATATGACACCAAAGGGTATTATAGACCGTTTAAAACTCCGGAGACCGATTTATAAGGTCACGGCCCGTCACGGCCACTTTGGCCGCTCGGAAGATACATTTACGTGGGAAAAGACTGACATGGTGGATGCCTTGCGAAAGGCAGCGGGTGTTTAAAATCACTAACAGTAGGGGCACGGTGCACCGTGCCCCTTAATTTATACGATGTTAACAAAAAATGCTATCCTCAACAAGGATTATGAAGAAAAGGAGAATGCATGAACTATGATGTTAAAGATGTAAATCTTGCATCGGGCGGCAGGAAACGCATTGAATGGGCAAGTAATGATATGCCCGTTCTGGCGCAGGTGAAGGAGAGGTTTGAAAAAGAAAAGCCTTTGAAGGGAATGAAGATGTCGGCATGCCTGCATGTAACAGCAGAAACTGCAAATCTTGTCCGAACACTCAAGGCGGGTGGGGCTGACATTGTACTTTGTGCCTCAAATCCTTTATCAACTCAGGATGATGTTGCCGCCTCCCTGGTGAAGGATTACGGTATACCGGTCTTTGCTATCAAAGGCGAAGACAATAAAACGTATTACACGCACATTATGTCAGCGCTGGACCACAAACCAACCATTACGATGGACGATGGCGCCGACCTTGTTTCGGCCATCCATAAGGAAAAAAAGGAACTCATCCCGCAAATTATGGGGAGCATGGAGGAAACAACTACCGGTGTGATAAGGTTGAAGGCCATGGAAAAAGACGGATCACTAAAGATACCTGTTGTTGCTGTAAACGATGCCGACACAAAACATCTCTTCGACAACCGCTATGGAACCGGCCAATCCACCATTGACGGAATCATCCGTGCGACGGATTGTTTGCTCGCCGGCAAGGTCTTTGTTATAGCCGGTTACGGATGGTGCGGAAAGGGATTGGCCATGCGGGCTAAGGGTATGGGCGCGAATGTCGTAATAACAGAGATTGACCCGATTAAATCCCTGGAAGCAGCCATGGATGGTTTTATGGTAATGCCTATGAATGAAGCAGCAAAAATAGGTGATCTCTTCTGTACCTTAACGGGGAATATCCATGTAATACGGAAAGAACACTTTGAAGCCATGAAGAACGGGGCTATGGTCTGCAATTCCGGTCATTTTAACGTGGAGATCGATATCGCCGCTTTAGAATCCACAGCTGCAAAGGTCAATAAATCAATCCGTAATTTTGTAGATCAATATGTATTAAAGAATGGAAAGTCTGTTTATCTCCTCGGAGAAGGCCGTCTCATTAATCTTGCCGCAGCGGAAGGCCATCCTGCTTGTGTGATGGATATGAGCTTTGCCACCCAGGCGCTGGCTACGGAATATGTTGTAAAAAACAAAGGTAAATTAGCCTCCAGGGTTTATGAAGTGCCTAAAGAGATCGATCAGTGGGTAGCCAGTCTGAAGTTAAAATCTATGGGTATTACTATTGATACCCTTACAAAAGAGCAGGAGAAATACCTTGCTTCATGGGAGGAAGGCACCTAAAACAGATTTTAGATTTACGATTCTGGATTTAAAATCGTAAATCGCAAATCGTAAATTTACTATGGCCATCATAAAACCGTTTCGTGGGTTACGGTACAACCAGGATATCATCAAGGACATTTCGTCCGTTGTAACGCCGCCTTACGATGTAATCTCACCACAGGAGCAAGAGCAATATTATCAGAATCATCCCAATAATATCATTCGTCTGGATTTGGGAAAGGACCTTCCCGGTGACACAGAAGAAGTGAACAAATATACCCGTGCTGCTGAATTTCTC
Source organism: Candidatus Brocadia sp. (assembly GCA_011525665.1). Classification (GTDB taxonomy): domain Bacteria; phylum Planctomycetota; class Brocadiia; order Brocadiales; family Brocadiaceae; genus Brocadia. The sequence continues at coordinate 2,896 of WYAU01000090.1, read as the reverse complement.
AGGAGCTGGAGGAAAGACGGCATCCTTAAACAGGAAGATGCCCCGGCGATTTATATTTATGATCAGGAATTCTTGTCCGGCACCAGATGGCTGGTCAGAAGAGGATTTATTGCACGGGTAAAGATTGAACCCTTTGATAAAGGATACATCTATCCCCATGAACAAACACTCCCTGGCCCGAAGGCGGATCGCTTGAAACTTACCCAATCGTGCCGGGCCAACCTCAGTTCCATATTTGCCCTTTTTCCGGACGAGAATAACGCGATCGATACTTATTTGTCAACGGCAACTCTCACAAGACCCGAGGTAGATTTTATAGACGATACGGGAGTGAAAAACAAGCTCTGGGTAATAAAGGAAACCCAGATCATCAACACATTACTTGCCCTCATAAAGGAAAAACCCCTTTTTATTGCAGATGGACATCATCGGTATGAAACCGCATTGGTTTACAAAGAACAAATGCGTAAAGAAAGCAGACAGTCCGGAAACGACTTGCCTTCAGATTACGTTATGATGGTGTGTGTGTCGATGAACAATAACGGGTTGAAAATATTACCGGCCCATCGGCTCATACGGAATATAAAAGATTATCGCCCCGACCGGATTATGCAATCAATACAGGAGGCTTTTACGGTTGAACCTTTAGGCAAGGGGTGTACGGCAGAGGATGTTATGTCACAACTCAACAACGAAACCAAAGGCCATACTTTTATCATGTACGTTGGCCAGGATGATGCCTGCTATAAATTGCGTCTCAGCGATAATAAATTGCTTGATAAGGCATTTGCCAATAACCATCCCGAATGGAAGCATCTGGATACAGGTATTCTTCATGGTATGATTATTGACAAAATATTGGGTATAACTTCCACCGATGTAACCTTAAAGGATTATGTGAAATACGTAAAGGACGAAGCAGAGGCCATATCGCTCGTACGATCCGGACAGTATCAATTGGCATTCTTTCTTAACCCTACCCGTATTGAACAGGTAAAAGAAATTGCCATGGCGCGCAAGGTCATGACCCCCAAATCGACGTACTTTTATCCGAAGCTGATCACGGGTATTGTGATAAACAGCCTGAATTCTATTTAAACTATACTGCAAAGATATTTTTTACAAAAATCTTCAGCAGTAAGGCTATCTTTTTAAACCTATTTCCCTGTATAAATAAAGGACTTTCACATATCGTCCCCGCATACTTCCCTGTATGCACGGAAAGACCCTCTCTTTTGCGTCCCCTGATCATTCGAGTTTACCTTTTATCGCTTGTTTCTGTTTTTCAAAACAGAATAAATAAACAGGGCGATTATATTTGGCTTCTCCTTCCAGGGTTGCCGTTATAAAAATGAAATACGAGAAAAACAGATACACCCCGTTTATTTACTCATTTGAATCCACCGATCTTCCCAGTGTTCTATTTTCCCTTGTGGATGATGATCGATCCACCGCCGAGGGTCGTGATGGCCTCAGCATCCATATCGGCACCCATCTGGTTATCATAGATGGTGGTTTCGCCACCGTTTCCATCCTCGTCCCAGATGCGGATGCGGAAGGTATCCTTCGCGCCGTTACCTTTCAAATCTCCGTCAACGCAGGAGATCATGAACTTGTAGCTCCCTCCTCCGTTAATCGTACCGGTTCCCTTAAACATGGCCTTGTATCCGGCGACAACAAGCCAGTCGTACACATCCGAGTGGAAGTTGAGATTCCCTGTGGTAAACTTAAACTCAGTAGAGCCATCAGGGATATTCGCACCCTTCTTGTACTTGGCCACAAACCCAAAGTTCGCCTTGCCTTCCAGGGTGGTATCTGCCATATATGCTCCTTTCGGCGACCAGATCTATCCACCGCCCGTGACAAACCCTGCGCTGGGGTCATAGACCGGCAGGTAAATACTTTCCGCTTCACTCGTATTGCCTTCTTCGTCAGTACCTCGCACGGAGACTGTTAAAAGTTTTGATTCTGTAACACTAGGCATGGTTACCGAAACATTTACAGAATTCGTGCCGGTGGTTATCGGATTCATGTTATACCATTGAATACCATCCAGGCTATATTCGGCATAGGAGATATTTGACGACGTATCATCGATCTGCGCAGTAATGGTACACTCCGTATTTACGGCAACCGGGTTTTGGATTCGTCGCTGTATTTGAAACAACGGGGGCAGTGGTGTCCTGCACCGTAATGGTAACCGTATCCGGTGCTGAATCAACCGTTCCATCATTCACCACCAAATACACGGTGTTTATCCCTGGCGGCATGGTTACCGCAGGTGTGGGGCCTGTTGCCGTGCCAAACGGCCCCGTCCATGTATAGGTTAACGTGTCATTATCAGGGTCGCTTGAGCCTGTGCCATCAAGGGTTACCTCTGCACCAGAAACGCTTGTCTGCTCAACCGTCTGGTCAGGACCTGCATCAGCAACTGGTTTTATATTACCTGTGATATCAAGACAAAGAGAGAACTCTGACGTATTACCACTCGAGTCTGTCGCTGTCGCCGTAAGGGACTGTCCATGCGCCATGGGAACCGACAGTGTAGCTGTAAAGTTACATTCCCCATTGCTATCAGTTGTTACTGTTGTTGAGCCTACGAGATTTTTACCTTCTCCATAACCAGAAGTATCACAAGCAGTATTGGCAAAGAATTGCAAAATAAACACCATATTGGACGTACTGCTGAGTGTCCCCGTGACGCTTCCACTCACAACCGATGTCAATACAGGAAAATTCTGTATGGTATTTGCACCGATATCCACGTCACCTAGCCCGGATTTCTCACCGAAGAGATAGAAATCCCCTGTTGTTTATGGTATAAGATGTTTGTAAAGAACAGATTATACACAACAGGAGGAGGGTTGAAGGTGAAAACAGGGTGTAAAGATGCAAT
>WYAU01000089.1 GCA_011525665.1 Candidatus Brocadia sp. | reverse complement strand
TAAACTTTAAAAAAGCTTTGAAATGTGCAGAAATAGAGGATTTTAGATTCCATGACTTAAGGCATTGTTTTGCATCCTGGCATCGTCAATCAGGGGTTGACCTGGATACCCTTGCCGAACTTATGGGACACAAAGATACACGGATGACCAGAAGATATGCCCATATTACCCCTGTACATCTGAGAAAGGCCGTTGAACTGCTAGAGAAAAGCTATAGCGAATATAGCACAAATTTAGCACAATCAAATGTTGCTATGGCTATACAAACGGCTTAAATACGTGTTCTTATGGCTGTTAGCGTTTTAATCTAAACTTATTTCAATGCCCTGAAAGGGCGAAAGGAATTCGGGTGGCCAGCATATTCATTTTTTTAGCGATGCATTTTTGTGTCGAGCACAAAAAATAGAGTTCCCTTGCCCGCTAAATACCATTCGTGAAAGGCTTTTTTCATAGAGTCCTTTCGCCCCTTCGGGGCTTGTTGCTTTTGTTATTCAAAAACAGGGGGTTTCACCCCCTGCTATATTCTAACGGCCTTTCAGTCCTCAATTTCTGTGTTTATTATCTGATTTTGTTTGCTATGGGCGGTAGTGTTTGAAAATACACTGAATAATTACTAAAAAACGAAGGGAAAAAATGAACAACGGTTATCGTGTCACAATAATGTATTTGAAATGAGAGGGATATATGGAACAAAGATTTGAAACAAGGGTTATCCATGCCGGATGCGAGCCTGATCCAGGGACCGGCGCTATCATGACGCCAATATTTCAGACAAGTACCTATGTTCAGGCGTCTCCCGGTAAACATAAAGGATACGATTATTCAAGGACACATAATCCTACCCGGACAGCCTTGGAAAAAAATATCGCCTCCCTGGAAGAAGGAAATTACGGACTCGCCTTTTCGTCAGGAATGTCTGCCATTACTGCAGTCACACAACTGCTAAAGACCGGTGATCACGTCATCTGCTGTGACGATGTCTATGGGGGAACGTTTCGGTTGTTTGATAAGGTAGTGAAGAGATACAATCTTGAATTTGATTTTGTTGATTTGACCATACCCCAATCCCTGGAAAGATATGTGAGAGATAATACAAAGATCGTATGGCTGGAGAGTCCGTCAAACCCGCTTTTAAAGCTTATAGATATTGAAGCAATCGTCCGTGTTGCTAAAAAGAATAACCTATTGGTCTGTGTTGACAATACCTTTGCAACCCCTTTTTTCCAAAAACCCCTGAAACGGGGAGCGGACATCGTTATGCACAGCACTACCAAGTATCTCAACGGCCATAGTGACGCTATTGGCGGCGCCCTTGTGACAAACGAGAAAGAATTATACGAAAAGCTCCAGTTTCTCCAAAACGCGGTCGGTGCAATACCGGGTCCCTTTGACTGCTTCCTGGTGCTTCGCGGGATTAAAACACTTGCTGTGCGGATGAAAAGACACGAGGAAAATGCGATAAAGATCGCACAGTTTTTGGAGAATCACCCAAAAGTAAAAAGAGTTATTTATCCGGGACTCGGGTCGCATCCGCAGCATGAACTCGCAAGGAAGCAAATGGCCGGATTTGGAGGGATAATAACCTTTTTTATAAAGGGAGGGCTGGAGGCGGCACGAAGATTTCTTGAAAGGGTGAGGATATTCTCTTTGGCAGAAAGTCTCGGTGGCGTGGAGTCGCTCATAGAACACCCGGCAATCATGACGCATGCATCTCTTCCGAAGGAAATCAGAGAGAAAACAGGCATATCTGATGAACTTATAAGGGTTTCTGTGGGAATTGAAAATGTCGATGATTTGATAGACGATCTTGAGAATGCCTTGTAGGGTCGAAGGAGAAAAACTGTAACTCTGCAGCGAGAATATTTGAGAATTTGTTTAACGGGAAAAATGGGATAAACAGGCAGTTGGTTTGGCTGTTATTATGGCTGCAAAGGCACGCCGCCTTCGGGATTTTTCTGTAAAAAACGCGGGGCCTACAATTTTACTTGAAACCAGATGCATATTTTGCTATTATCCCGTCTCGGATTTTGAGAAACTTCTTTTTCTGATCCCGGTATCTATACGAAATATCAAAAACTTAATTTTAAGTACGATAAGAAGGGGGAATTTATGTCTAGTTGTAACACGAAAACAAAGGCAATTATGGTAGTATTAGTAGGTCTTTTCGGGTTACTGTGTGTTGGTTTTGCAGTATCGGTTACTGAAAAGTACAGATTACAGAAAGAACGAGTGCATGGGCTTGAAAGGCAGCTTGGTGCCGGAAGGAAAGAGGTTTTGAAAGTCCCTGAACTCATGGAGAATCTGGATAAGGCAGAGGCTGCAAAAAAAGAAGTAGAGGAGAAATTTGCTGCCTGCACCGGCGAAAAAGATGGTTTGACGTCAAAAGTAGCTGAATTGCAAAAGGAAGTAGATACGTTTGGCGCTATCAAAGTGGCTGTTGGTGTTCAGATCAGCGGCTTACAAACTACAATACAGGAACAGCAGGGCAAGCTCACTGAATTGGAAAATGAAAGAAATAAATTATCGGAACGGATTGCCTCGATTGAAGAGGAGAGCAAAAACATTGCAGAAAAATTTGGATTGCAGATCGCGGACAAGAAAAGAAGTCAGGAAGAACTAAAAAATCAACTCACGTATTACACCGAGGCAAAAAAGATAGCCGATCAGGAACTTGCAGAAAAGCAAAAGACCATTGAGGAACTCCAGAAGGCGAAGGAAGAATTAGAGAAGGAATTGGCCAAAATCAAGCAAAAGGAGCCGTCCGCCGCGCCTGAAGGCGATTCCACTTCCGGGCCGCATTTTCCGCTTATGGAATCCGGAAATGCTACGGCAGAAGAGTTAGACAAGACCTTTGCGCTCTTGCGTGAAAGGGTTACTTCTCCCACAATATCCATCTCAGAAGTAAGTGTTCTGCTTTCCAGAATGGAAAAGGCATTGAAAAATTTGAAATAATACTTCGCGATTATTATCGGTTTTTTTACACCGTTTTTGAGCTTGTTCAGGGGAAGGCACAGCCTTCCCCTTTTTGTTTGCAGGAAAGACGAGACTTTTTCTTCTGCAGGCAAAAAACTTCTTGCCTTACCTTTTTCTTGATGGTAATATAAACCGCTTAGATGATAAACATCAGTGTGGCGGCTTCGCCAAGTGGACTAAGGCCACGGTTTGCAAAACCGTTATCCTGGGTTCGAATCCCAGAGCCGCCTTTTTTTAATGAATATAAGCCACGAATGAACAATGACCAGAAAGATGCCCTTGGGCGAGTGGTGGAATGGCAGACACGAAGGACTTAAAATCCTTTGACCATAAAAGGTTGTGTGGGTTCGACTCCCACCTCGCCCATATGACGATTAAGGTTTTGATTTTCACGACAGCCTGTCGCATCGTTTTATAAAAAGTTGGTGATGTTCCGGGAACTAATTTCATGCATGGCTTGTTATTAAAAATATGAATGCGGTTAAATTAATAAAATATCTTGCGTTTAAACCAAAAACTGCACTAGAAGTGGATCCTGAAATTTATGAGGCATTAAAACAGGTTACTGCAGAGAATCCCCGGCTTTCAGTCAATCTCCTCATCGATGTTGCATTGGATTACATTTCGCATCTCAGCGAAGAGGATCTCCTGAAGCTTATCACAGAATATTATGGAAGAAAACATACCTCACCTCCTGCTTCTCTGTAAGTAGTTTTTTGCTGAATCTGGCCAAAATTATTTTCATTAAGGAGTCGTTATGATCAAAGGAATTACTGTTTTCGTGGTTTTTTCAAGTTTGCTTGTGTTATCCGTCTGTGGCTGCAGGAAAAATGAACCGGCGAGTCCAGAATTGGGCGGCCAGACAACAGAACAAGATTTTGCAAAGATACACAAGAATGTCAACTTCAAACAAGAAGACAAGGAAAAAATGCATGGGCTGGGGCTGACGTCAGAGGACAGCGGGTATGGGGGACATGGCATGGGCAGTGTTCATGGCAAGAAAGAAAAGGCGGATCCTCATAAAGTAATTGCAACCGTTAATGCTGAAAAAATCCTCCGCAAAGACCTTGATAAAATTCTGGATCGGTTCAAAAATCACGTAAACCCGGCGGCATTGACTTCCATGGAGCAGCAGATAACCGATCAACTTGTTACGCAATGTGTCCTCAGGCAGTTTGTCGTAGAAAAAAAGTTGAGTGTCTCCAGCGAGCTGGTGGATAAAGAGATCGCCAAGATGCGGGAGAATATTAAAAATAATCCTGCGACGAAGGACAAGACTTTGGAACAGTTTTTAGAGTTTCAAGGCAGCAATATTGAAGAACTAAAAACCGCAATCAATATGTCGGCGGCAATTGAAAGTTACGTATCCGGGAATATTGATGATAAAAAGGTGGAAGAGTATTTTATAAAGAATATTAGTAATTTTAATGGTGAGACCGTCACGGCAAGCCACATACTGGTCGATACAAAAGGAAAGACGACTCAGGACGAAATAGACAGGGCCCGGGCAAAGATAGAGTCCATTAGGAAAGAACTTGACGAAGGGGCTGATTTTGCTGAATTGGCAAAAAAATATTCCGATTGTCCGACGGGGAAAACCGGTGGTGAATTGGGCACGTTTCCCCGGCACGGCGTCATGGTAGAAGATTTTGCAAAGGCGGCGTTTGCCACTGAAGTAGGCAAAATCAGTGATCCCGTCAAGACAGAATTTGGATATCACCTGATAAAAGTCACGGCGAAGACATCTCCGAAGGATGTGAGTTTTGTTGAGGTAAAAGACAAGGTGCGTGAAGAAATGATTGCATTTGAAATGAGCAACCTGGTGAAAGATTTGAAGGAAAAGGCAAAGATAGAGATTACCTTGCAATAATGGATACTGCCCAATTTCTTAATCACCTTTCGGTAAGTTTATACTGGGTTTGTTTTATTGCCTATACGACCTACTGGGGTTTCGGATTTACACGACGGAAGATACGCTTTTCTGTTTTATTGGGATTCGTGCTTCTTCACCTGGCAACGATCTCGTTGCGTGGCATCGCCATAGGGTATTTTCCCCTGACCAATAAATTCGAATCCTTTAATGCCTTTGCTGCCGCAACTTTCATTGTTTTGCTCATCTATTCCGGGACAGAAAGCCGCATCTACCGCATGTCTTTATTCGGTGTTGGGTATGGTTTTTTTGTAGCCGCAATGCTTTTCCCCAAAGGATTGAGCTATGCCCCTCCCCTGATGCTTACGATCTGGTACGTGTTGCATGTGCCCCTTTCCTTCTTTTGTTATGCATTGTGGGTTAGCGCTATGGCTGCCGCTGTGGCACGGTATTTCGTCCCCGGTGGGAAAAAGCTCTATGACCATATTATCGATTCGGGTTTCCAGTACGGCCTCATTACCTTTTCTATTTCAATGATTTTTGGGGGCTTGTGGGGATATGTCGCATGGGGCGCGTATTTTCTCTGGGATGCAAAGGTCGTTTGGTCTGTCATTATATGGTTTTTTTACGCTACGTGCCTGCACCTGGACTACTGGCAGGCGGCGAAACGATTGAAACCACCCATGGCTATCCTGGGATTTATCATTCTTATCATGACATATGTAGGGACCAGCTTTTTTATCGGTAGTTCCCATAGCTTCAGGTAAATGAGAAAAATTTACGACATCTTTAAGTCACAAAAACTGGGCATCATTACCGGATTTACAATTACCGGCCTGCTTATTACCGGCAGTCTTGTCATGAGCTTTAATCCCCGCCAGTATGCCGGACTTTCCGGCGAGGACATTTCGTTTTTTTTCATTCATAAAAAACCGATCCATAGCTGGTTTTATCTGTTATTTCTCGCCTGTATCCTTTATGGTATAAATACCTTTTTGTGTACCCTCGACTCGATTATCAAAAAGGCGAAGGGTGGTGTAAAGAAGGTCACTCTCTACGGAGCGTCGGTGGTGCATATCGGATTTGTAATCACCCTCGTTGCGCATCTTGTCGGCGGACTTTACTCGTCAACGGAACCCCCGGTATCCGTTGCTGACGAGTGGACTGATTTGGGCGGTGTTGAAATGAAGGTTACAGACCTTAAGACAAGTTCTTACCCGAATGGAATGCCGAAGATAATAGAGGCATTTGTAACCGTCCGAAAGGACGGAATTGAATTCTCAGATACCCTCGGTTACAACAAACCCGTTCTCCTGCAGCACGGTGTCCTCGAAATCCTTATGCGGGATTATGGGTGGATTACATCGGGCGTAACCCTTAAGATAGATAATCGTCTCTGCAGCATAAAGATCAACGATACATTCATCGCAAATGGGGCTCCGGTGCGCGTAGCAGATTTGTATATGCCCCCGCAATATCGTTATCCGGTGGTACAGTTAATTTCAGCTGTCAGCAACAACGAAGCCCAGCAGACCTTTCTGCACATCGGAGAAAATAATGCAAAAGATATCCACGGGGTAAAGATTGCCTTTACGGACATCCATTCTGCGCCGGGTGTCCTCGTCAGTGTAAAAAATAACCCCAGCATTCCGCTAACCTTTGTGACTATATTCTTCTTCTCTGCTGGTATGATCCTCGTGATTTTCAGGATCGTTGGCAGAACGGGGAGTAACTACGAAGCATAACCGCAAACAATTCACGTTTGCCGTTTTTCAAGAAAACCTGTCCATCGCCCTGAGAGGAGAATCAGGATTTTAGATAAACCCCTTTTTGCTCTACCCCTTGTGTAAAAATACCTTGACAATGAAAAGGGATTTACGCTATAAAATACGGTAAAGCGGTAATACATTCACTATAGCTCTCACCAGAAAAAATTTTAAAGGAATAAAAAGATATACCTTTCGGGCGGGCCTTTGGCCTATAGCAGAAGGCAAAACAATTTCCGGTTATAGATGTCATTCCCAAGACAAACCGGGCAGTCTTCCAAAAGTTTATTTTTATTAAATCCTTGCACGGGGTAAAGAAAAACCCGTTGCCGTATTCTGAAGGGTGGATTCTCTGCGGTCAGGACGATTATTCCTTCCGTTACGAGATGCAAAGCGCCAGCGTAATTCCCGGAAGATTGCTCCTGCTTCACATTCTTTAAGATACAGCCAAAAAAAAGATTTTTTGAATAATTTTCAGCAAAGGAGGGTGGTAGGGTGGCAAAATCAGTAAAAAAATTCCCGGACGTTTTATCCGGAAGGAATTGTGTTCGTGTGCGAACATGATACGTTGGGCTAAACTTGGGCAACAACACTCAATCTGAAAGGAGATTTATTTGAATATCTATGTGGGTAATTTGTCACGTGAGGTAACCGAGGAAGATTTGCAGCACGCATTTGAGCCCTTTGGCCAGGTCAAATCCGCTACCGTAATAAAGGACCTGTTCAGTGGCGAATCAAAGGGATTTGGTTTTGTGGAGATGCCCGCAAAGGCTGATGCCCAGTCGGCAATAAACGGTTTGCACGGCAAAGAATTAAAAGGGAGAGCCCTTGTTGTTAATGAAGCCCGCCCCCGTCCTGAAAAGCGTGGCGGGAGAAGAACAGGCGGGGGGAGGCCGGGAGGAGGGCGTCGTTTTTAGAAGGAAGACATCTGATGTGATCACGTTGTTTTATTACAAAAATCCTCTGTAGCGCATTCCCGGAAAGCCCCGGCAGCCAAAGTATTTCAGCAGGTAAGGGCGGACGACCGTCCGCCCTTATGCTCCTTTTCCCGACTATCGACGCTGTTTTTTTAATAACCGTGGATTTATGAAGGAGAAAACAATGACAGAAGCAAAATATGGTGATGTTGTCAGGGTTCACTATACAGGCAAATTTGATGATGGCGTCGTATTTGATACCTCCGCAGGCCGGGATCCTTTACAATTTACCATAGGCAACGGAGAGATTATTCCCGGCTTTGAACAAGCCGTGGTTGGAATGAAACCAGGCGAAACAAAAACCATCAAAATCCCGTCAGATGAAGCGTATGGCCGGCACAACGACGAGATGGTGCTGGTGGTAGACCGAAATCAATTCCCGGCGGATTTGAATCTGCGGGTCGGCATGCCGTTGCACATGCACCAGGAGAATGGCAGGGCCATTCCGGTCATGGTGGTCGATATCTCCGAATTGCACGTGACGTTGGATGCCAACCATCCCCTTGCAGGCAAAGACCTGACCTTTGACATCGAGCTTGTATGACAACTGTGATGGTAGCTGGCACTATCGGGAGAATTTGTGCAGGAGAATGCCGGAAAAAGGGGATAGTGCCGTGTGATATTTCCAAATGACACTAGTTAAGAAAGGGTAAATAGCAAAAAAGATGAACAACGATCAATACATCCGCTGTCTTCTGAACGCCATTCGTGCTGCAAAGCATGCCGGAGAAGCAATCCTCGAGGTATATAATTCAGATTTTGCCGTTGAGCAGAAAGAGGACGAATCACCCTTAACCATGGCGGACAAGCGCTCACATGATATCATCGTGAATGATCTTAAAAAATCGTTCACCGGGAATAACGGAGACTCTATGCGAGACGATCTTTTTCTACCGGTGTTAAGCGAGGAAGGGAAAGACACCCCCTTTGATGAAAGAAAAAGATGGGAGTATTTCTGGCTCGTTGACCCGCTTGATGGAACAAAGGAATTTATCAAAAGAAATGGTGAGTTTACCGTAAATATTGCGCTCATTCATAAAGACAAACCGGTTCTCGGATGTATCTATATACCGGTAAAGGACACTTTCTACTTTGCGGCCGCGGGTCTTGGAGCTTATAAGTTGATAAACGGTGGTAAAACGGTGAATGATACCTTGCCCATAAAAGGGTTGCTTGATGTGTCACGGAAACTGCCGATACGTATTAATACCACAAAATTTCCTTTCCGTCACGGTCAATCCGCGCCGGAGAAAAAAACGTCTCTTACCATTATTGGCAGCCGTTCGCATGCAACAAAGGAGCTTTCAGAGTTTGTAGAAGAGGTGAAAAAGAGATACGGGGAGGTTGAGTTCGTGTCTGCGGGGAGTTCCCTGAAATTTTGTCTCGTTGCAGAGGGTGACGCCGATATCTATCCGCGATTTGGTCCTACAATGGAGTGGGATACAGCGGCGGGACAGGCAATCGTCGAACAGGCCGAAGGGTGCGTGGTGGATACGCGGACCGGAGAGCCGTTAAAGTATAACAAAAACACGCTGGTAAACCCCTTTTTTGTTGTAAACGGAAAGGGCATCCCATCTTCATTGCTTGACCAGCAGCCCTGATTTCGCACAATGCGGAATGAACGTCAGATACGGGCAAATCCCCCCGGTGACAATTTCTCTCACTTTGCTAAGGAGGTGCGATATGCAACATGAACATCATGACCTTGTTCATGAATTCCCGGAGTACCGTGAAAAGATTCATACTCTTAAAATGACCAATGAACATTTTCGGGACATTTTTCAGGAATACCATAAACTCGACCGGGAGGTTTTTCGGGTAGAAAATGATATTGAACCCAGGTCGGATGTGGCGCTGGAGGAACTGAAGAAACGGAGGCTTGCCTTAAAGGATGAGCTTTTCCAGATGCTAAGACAGGGCACACCTTAGAGAGATATTTTGGTTTTGGATAAGATTTGTGAACTCGAAAAGGAAAGAAAGAGCGTTACGAATGTGACGCAGGGGTGACGTTAACCAATTTTTAAGGAGATTCCGATTATGGTTCTGAAACATTTTTCATGTCTGCTTGTTATCGTATTCGGTATTGCCCCGGTTTCGGTAGCTCTTGCAGAAGAACAGGCAGTGCCTGCGGCTACCGTTGCGCGTGTGCCGCTGATTGGAGAGATGGCGCCTGCCTTTACAGCGGAAACAACGGAGGGCACTATCGATTTCCCCGGAGACTACAAAGGAAAGTGGGTTATTTTTTTCAGCCATCCGGCGGATTTTACACCCGTGTGCACAACGGAATTCATGACCTTTGCGGCCATGATGCCGGAATTCGAGGCGCTCAATTGCAAGCTGCTGGGGTTATCCATCGACAGTATTTACAGTCACATTGCATGGCTGCGTACCATCAGAGAAAGACTTGAATTTAAGGGAATGAAGCATGTTGATATCACCTTTCCCGTCATCGCCGACCTTAAAATGGAGGTTGCAAGAAAGTATGGCATGCTGCAGCCATCGGCCAGCGACACGAAGGCTGTCCGGGCAGTATTCTTCATCGATCCGGACGGCAAGATCAGGGCGCTGATTTACTATCCTCTCTCAAATGGACGAAATTTTCAGGAGATTAAAAGGCTTTTAATTGCCATGCAGACAGCCGACGCGAACAAGATTGCCACGCCTGCTGACTGGCAGCCCGGCGATGATGTAATTGTACCGCCGCCGGGTTCCTGTGGCGTTGCCAAAGAACGGATGGTAAAACAGGACAAAGATGTGACGTGCTTCGATTGGTTCTTTTGCCTGAAGAAATTGCCAAAAGAACTGGCGCCGCCGGCCTTACAAAAATAGTGAACAGTTGGTTGTTTTAATTCACCGCTGCCGGATGCCGGAGGAATGAAAGAATCCCGATTCACGATCGTATACAGTGTATGTGCAACACTGACATGTCTTAATCTCGCATTCAGCGGATGCTCCGTTTCGATGGGACAATTGCCTGTGTATACCGGAGAGCCAGCCAAATTTCCTCTGAAAGAAGACGGCGAAAACCTTGTCCATGTTCAGTATCTTGGGGTAGGCGGATATTTATTTCGGTACGGCAAGAGCGCCCTGATGACGGCTCCTTCGATCACCAATCCGGGTTTATTGAAAATAGCGACGCTGACCCGTCTAAAAACAGACGAAGAACTTGTCGATCGTTTGCTGCCTTTCGTTGAAGATTTGGAAATGATACTCGTGGGGCATTCTCATTATGATCACTTACTGGATGTCCCCTACGTGATGCAAAGACATGCAAAAAAGGCAGTGGTTTACGGTTCTAAAACCATGGGGCACATTGTGGCTGCCGCTGTTGATAGATCCCGCATCGTGACGGTTGACCGGTATGCAGCAAAGGGCAGGATCGCTGGGCAATGGTTATACAACCGGAACAGGACCATCCGTTTTATGGCTATTGAGTCAATGCACGCGCCACATTTTGCTGGCATAAAGCTTTTGCCGGAGGGTACATACAGGAAGGATCTTAAACACCTTCCCCGCACGGTATTTGGCTGGATGGAGGGTCAGACGTATGCCTACCTGATTGATTTTCTCACTGAGCAGGGTGGCATCGCATTCCGTATACATTATCAGGACGCCGCAAGCGCTCCCCCCTTTGGATTTGTGCCGGAACTGCCGGCAAATGATCGGAAACGGGTAGACCTGGCTATCCTCTGTGTAGCGTCCTTTACGCAGGTCAAAGAATATCCCGAAGGGATCGTCAAAGAAATTCAGCCAAAAAACATAATCCTGGGTCACTGGGAAGATTTTTTCAGAAATCAGAAAAGACCCGTAAAGGTTTTACGGACCACAAATGTGCGCTGTTTTGTCAAACGACTGGAGTCCGTTATACCGGGAGATTCACGATGGTTCATGCCTGAGCCGTTTACACAGATGCGTTTCCCGGTAGATGAATAATCTGAAAATCTAAATACATGGATTTCTGGTCTAAGATTCTTGATTGATGCAGGCGATAACGGGATTGTCATTTTTTAATCATTGCATTTGCAACGGCTTGATATAATTACAATTAGAATATATTTACGTGTTGTTTTCAAAGTTTTTTGTTTTGGTATAATAATTGATGAATACAATGCATAAAGAGTGGAGGGAGGAAAAGGGTTGTCTTTATAATTTATAAGTGCGAAAGAAAAGTGAAGCAATGAACAAAGACAGAGAGAATTTGAAATTGGCGATACAAAAAAAAGAGCTTGGTATTGAGCGGTACCGGGATCAGATTAAGGTGTTGAGTGACCCCAAAATCAATGCCTTGCTCGAGGGTATCTTGCATAATGAGATACGGCATAGGGCGGAATTGGATGACCATCTGAATAGATTATCCTGAATCAGCGGAGGGAGCTATGAGAGAGGGATTTAAGTCTGTATTGGAATTTCTGGAAGCGGATTTTGAAATAGAAGAAGAACAGGAACACCTCTATAACCAGCTGGCGGCTTCCTCTCACGACGTGAAGGTCAAACAGACATTTCACCATCTGGCGAGGGCTGCCAAGGGGCACAAGGACGCAATCGGAAGAATTATCAGGGATATTGAATCTGACAATCACGATGTAAGTTTTTACTGTCTCATGTGCGGATGGGAGATTGGTTTCGGAAAAATGCCGTCGGTGGGGAACGAGGAGCGCTGTTCTTTATGCTGCCAGAAATTTGCGCTGGTAGATGTGGATAATGACTATGACATAAAACCTCTTCCGCAATAATGGCTGTTTCTGAAAGGAAGAAATTTTGAATTTACAGGGTATTATGGTGGATTGTTACGGGGTTTTTAAAAACGGATCTGAGGGATAAAAATCAATGGGTGATACTCCGCAGGATATAAAATCAATTGCTCTCCAGATGGAAATGGACGGAATAAAATTTTACAGCGATCTGGCAAACAAGACCCTTCATCCCATGGGGAAGGCAATGTTCAGATCCTTTGTAGAGGATGAAAAAGCGCATGTCAAAAGGCTCCGGTCGCTGTTGTCTGCACGGAAGGAAGAAAGCCAGGCAAAGGTGAAGGGTGCGGTGAGTCTCAAAGAAAGGGTGAATACTATCTTTCGAAAAATGGGTGAAGAATTAAAGAATAAAGTTGACGTTAGTACGAATGATATAGAAGCCGTCAGGCTTGCAATGGGGCTAGAGGAAAAAGGTGTTGAATTTTATGAGCGCTCCGCCCGGGAGTCGGATGACAGAAGGGACGCTGAAACCTATCTTTTCCTTGCTGGGGAGGAAAAGGCGCATTTTGGCATTTTGAAGAATACCCTCGAATTTTTGGAAAGAACGGAACTGTGGGAAGCGGAGAAAGAGGGTCGTATCTATGACGTGTGGATGGACATGGTGAACAAGAAATTATGAAAGGGATTGCGCTCCCGGTGCGCACTATAGCGGTATGACTATAGAGTATTACGCGGCTGAAAAACAGGAGATAAAAAATGGCTGAAGAAAAAGAAAAGACGTTTACACTCCAGGAATTATCCCGATACGACGGCAAAGAGGGGCGTCCGGCCTATTTTGCGTACGGCGGGAAAGTATATGATATTACAACCAGCGGACAGTGGGAAGACGGAGAGCATCATGGCTTGCATTCCTCCGGCGTTGATCTGACTGACGCCCTGTCGGAAGCTCCCCATGGGGAAGATGTGTTTGAAAGATTTCGGGTTGTTGGCAGGGTGAAGACATAGATTCCTCTTTTATGAAGTTTAAACCGCATGTTTGTTGGGTCTTGCGGTTTGGTAAGTTTGATTATTACTGTATAAAAACCTCTTTTTTGTGTATGTTTTTGACCTCCCCTTTATCGTTCGGCTGTGCACTCACGACGAAGCCCCCTCTTTGCGAGTGAGGGGAAAGAGGGGTAGTTATTTTGGTTGCGGCTTTGTTGTGTTATGGTATATAGGCGAATGAGTGAGAGAAAGACAGAGAGATTTCGTACAGAAAAAGATTATCTCGGGGAGGTGAAAGTGCCCGGTGATGCTTACTATGGGGTTCAAACAGTCCGGGCGCTTGAAAACTTTCCTATCAGCGGTCAAACGTCCCTGCCTGTATTCACCATGGCTATGGTCTCCATAAAGAAAGCGGCAGCAATGGTTAATGTAGAGCTCGGTTGCCTTGATAGCAAGATCGGAAACATGATTATTCTTGCGTGCGACCGTATACTAAACGGTGAATTTCAGGAGCAGTTCCTTGTGGACGTGTATCAGGCAGGGGCCGGGACATCCCATCATATGAATGTAAATGAAGTTGTCGCCAATATTGCAATTGAGATGCTGGGAGGGACGAAAGGGGACTATTCCGTGGTGCATCCGAACGATCATGTTAATTATGGACAGTCGACGAATGACGTCTATCCCACCGCTATGCGTATTGCAGCCCTTCAGTTGTCTAAAAAATTCGTGAAAAATTTATATGCCCTGACGGAGGCATTTAAACAGAAAGCAAAATCCGTGGACGCTATTGTAAAGGCTGGACGGACACATCTTCAGGATGCCGTCCCTATTCGCGTGGGACAGGAATTTTCCGGTTATACGGATGCCTTGCTGAAGGCATCCAGGGGAGTTGAAAAGGCAACCGAATCGTTAAAGGAATTAGGAATCGGTGGAAGTGCCGTTGGCACGGGAATCAATACACACCGGGAGTATGCCTGCAGGGTTGTTGAAAAACTGAGGCAGATCGTAAACCTGGATATTAAAGAATCTAAGAACCGATTTGAAGCCATGCAAAGCAACGCGCCGTTTGTCGAACTCTCCGGCGCTATCCGTACGTTAGCCGTCGAACTTATTCGTATTGCCAACGATATACGGCTGATGAACTCGGGGCCAAATACGGGACTGGCGGAGATCGATCTTCCGTCAGTCCAGCCAGGCTCCTCTATCATGCCCGGCAAGGTGAATCCTGTTATTCCTGAGATGATGAATATGGTCTGTTTTTCGGTTATCGGCAATGACCTTTCGATAGCACTGGCTGCCCAGGCCGGACAGTTCGAGCTCAATGTCATGATGCCGTTGATCCAGCATAAGCTCCTCGATTCCATTTTTATCCTTACCAGCGCTGCGAAGGTATTTCATGAGAAATGCATCAGCGGCCTTGAGGTGAATAAGAAACGGTGTCAGGATTACGCCATGCGGAGTCTTGGAATTGTCACTGTTTTGAATCCTATTATAGGTTATACAAAGGCATCCGAAGTCGCCAGGGAATCGATGAGGACTGGCAAGCCCATCAGGGATGTTATTGTGGAACACAACATCCTTTCCGCTGATCAGTTGAATAAGGTACTGTCACCTTTTTCCATGACTGAACCCCGTGCGAGGGATGTTGCTGTATGATGGTTCTCATCTGCACAAGTATTTTTATACAGGATAAATAAAATAAAAGGAAAGGAGGTGGAGGGGCGAGAAGATGAATGCGGGAAAGGTGTATGATAGGGTTGGTTTATTTGTATTTTTGAAAGGAGATTCATATGAAAAGGACAATGATTTTTAGTATCGGTTTATTGGGTTTGGCAGGTTTCGTGGGATCGGTAAATTTGCTTTCTCCCGCTCCAGTCCTTGCAGCCGAAGAAAGAGCGATTATTGCTCACGAACACGAAAAAGTCACATTACCTACCAAGAGGTTGATGATTGAAATTGAGAAGAGGATGTATAACATGCTCGAAGGGATACTGATAGGTAATTTTAAATATGTGAAACAAGAAGCGAGCGCCGTTGCGTCAGAAGCCAAAAAGATAGAAGAAAATTTCTTCCCGCGGAACCCTGAGATAGATCATTGGTATATGCGTTCGAAAGACCTGGACCCAAAGAATATTGAGGCAATCACCAAATTGAAAGAAGAGTTCCGCTCCTATATGAGAAGGATAGATTCCGGTGTCCAGGAAATTCAAAAGGCGGCGGATTCAGGCGATGCGGAAACGACATTTCAGGCGTATAGCGGCTTGTTAACAAAGGCGTGTTTCGAATGTCACAGACGACTCCGCGATGCAAAGTAATTGCGCGGGAATCGCGCGCGCGCGCGAGAGAGAGAGGTGATTTTCAAACCTCCGCGGTTGAATAAAAAAAGAAAGTGCAGATGCTTCAAGGAAGCTGCACTTTCTTTTGTTTTGGAATGGGACATTTTGGCTTTTCTGATTTATTTTTTATGCGGCTTTTTTTAAGAAAAGAGGTGCAGCGTGAAAAAGACTGATTTTTTAATTGCCGGCGTGTTGAGTATTACCCTTGCTGGGTTATCAAATAACTTTTCATCGCGTATGGCTTTTGCGGATGAAGAAGGGGTAGTCTCTCATGAAGGTGTAACGGAGCCGACCAAGGCTTTGATGGATGATATTGCACGGCGAATGGACAATATTTTTAATGGGATATTGGCGGGTAGTTTTAAATATGTTGAACAGGAGGCCGGCGCTATTGTGGATCAGAGTTACCTGATAAACAAAACATTCTTCCCCATTGATCCACGGGAAAGCAAATGGCTTAAGCGTGCAAAGATAGACCCGAATGATTCTGAAAGGATTACAAAGCTGAAAGATGAATTTAATGTCTATCTGAAAGGAATAGCTTCTTCTGCCCTGGAGATTAAAAAAGCGGCAGGTTCTAACGATCAGAAGGCTACATTTAAAGCCTTTGTCACTATGGTTGAAAAGTCCTGTTTTGAATGTCATGCAGAGATTCGTGATAAAATGATACCTATTGAGAACCGATAAGTCTCAATTCATGGTCAGGCAACAAAAGAAAGCGCGGAATACGTGAGTGTTCTGCGCTTTCTTTTGTATTTTAAAGGTTGATTACACGATATAAAGTAGTGTAAAATACCCTCAGATTTTTATGAAAGAACGTAAAAAGAGGGACAAAACAGAGGGGTGAAAATTGATTTTACCTGCCCCTTTTGTGATTACGAGATAGAATTAATGGTCTATGAATAGAATTTCTGAGGAGGCAATTATGACAAAGTGGGAATGTCGGGTATGCGGTTATGTGTACGATCCGGGAAAGGGTGATCCGGACAATGGTGTAAAGCCGGGAACACCCTTTGAGAATTTACCGGAAGATTGGGTTTGTCCATCCTGTGGCGCAAGTAAAGACTTATTTGATAAGCTCGATTAAAAACCTGCAGGATTTCATAATATAATTTTTGAGGAAATATTTTGTGTTAATATTGCGACAGATGCAGCGTCTGAAACTTGTTGTATCCATCCTTGGGGGTGCGATGTTTCTTTGTTTTGAAAATCTTGCCCTTGCAAATATGGAACAAATGGGAAAAGCAACTCCCGGTGTTACCTATTCCAATCCTTACTTTAAAGGCACGAAGGAGGAGAGAGAGGCACAGATCAAACGGATGACCTCTCTTTTTGGGGTAGACTGTAATTTTTGCCATAATGATGATTTAACTATTTTTACGGAAGAAGGAAAAAAATCAAGAGAAATGATGAAGGCTTCTGTTGCCCTGGGCGTAGAGTGTGATTACTGTCATATTGATCGGAAGCGTTATAGAGAAAATGAGCAGCAGGCAAGAAAAATGTTCGAGTTGTGCGAAATCATGGGGACGGAATGTGATTTCTGTCATGCGGGGAAGGACAAACTTACTCTAAAAGGGGAAAGGTCGAAAACTGCCTTTGTAACCCGTGCGTGGGCTACCGAAGGAACAAAGCAGTGTCTGGAATGCCATATTGAAAAAAAACAGTTCGCCTTAAATTTTTATGGATGGCAGGTCTTGAACGCCATAAAAGGATTAAAAGGGATGTAAACATGAATAAAGATTATGATGTGATCATTGTTGGAGGAGGGCCGGCAGCCCTTGCGGCGGCCGTTTATACCTGCCGCGCTTTACTGAAGACCGTAATCTTTGAAAAAAAATACTTAGGCGGGCAGTTAGTCGGCACTGAATTGATAGAGAATTATCCGGGATTCCCGGAAGTGATTAGCGGAGTTGATCTGACGCAACGAATGGAGGCGCAGGCGAAACGGTTTGGTGCGGAGATCCGGTACGAAGAAGTCATGAAATTGGCGGTGGAAAACGGTCTAAAGGTTGTTACAACCGATACAGATACGTATGCGAGCCACGTGATTATTTTAGCAGCGGGGGCAGACCCGAAAAAACTTGACGTGCCTGGCGAAAACGATTTTTATGGCAAAGGCGTTAGTTATTGCGCGACATGCGATGGGGCGTTTTTTAAGGATAAAGATGTGGTTGTTGTTGGCGGGGGAGATTCTGCCATAACGGAAGCTATATTTCTGACTAAATATGCAAAGACGGTGAACATAATACACCGAAGGGATGCATTCAGGGCCACAAAAATTTATCTGGATGAGGCCTTCTCAAATCCAAAGATAAAAGTCACGCTCAATACGGTAATTGAAAGTATACAGGGAAAGGAAAAGGTTGAAGGCGTTGTCGTCCAAGACGTGCTGACAAAAGAAAAGAAGGATTTCCCGTGCCAGGGGGTTTTTATATTTATCGGAAGTGTGCCGAATACCGGCTTTTTAGACAATTTGTTATGTGTGGATGCAGGGTGCCATATTGAAACAAACATTCACATGGAGACTGCCATAGAGGGGTTGTATGCAGTTGGCGATATTCGGAAAAATTCTTACCGGCAAATAGCAACCGCTGTTGGAGAAGGAGTCACTGCAGCTATTGCAGCAGAACATAAGCTCGCCGAGTTAAAGGCATTAGGAAAAACAAAACAATGAACCCGTTTTCGGTAAAAACAGCGGGCGAAGATTTTTGTGATTGTTGTTTTCATGTATTTTAATACCTTAAAAGAGGGAGGATGGAGTTAATGGCTACAATGGAATTACAGGAAATGATAAAGCAAGCCGCACAGCAAGAAGAAAAAGCATACAAATTTTATATGGACGCGCTGAAATATGTAACTGACGAACCGTCAAAGATGTGGTTGAAGGAGCTTGCTAATGAAGAATTGAAGCATAAGGAGTTGTTGGAGAATTTTGACCCTTCCCGGGTCAAAAAATTTAAACCTGAAAAAATTCAAGACCTTCATATAGCGGAGTATCTGGTTGACAAAGATATTTCGGAGATAAAAAGTTTTCAGGATGTACTGATCGTTGCTATGAAAAAGGAACAGAAGGCCTATAATTTTTATGTCAGTATGGCCAAATCTGCCGATAACCCTGATATGAAAAATCTCTGCAAAATGTTAGCGCAGGAAGAACTGAAACACAAACACAAAATTGAACTGTATTACGATGATAATGTATATCAATGGGACTAACGACACTTTATATCTCCTTCCAATGGTTTAAACAATTCAAAAATTATTCAGATTAAAAAAAAGACAAAAGCCTGGTTTCAATGTCTTTGAAACCAGGCTTTTGTTCCATATATTTGGTGTTGTCCCTTTCCGATAATTATCGTGGAAATAAGCCAATAATTGACGGTAGATGGGGGCCTATTTGATGTATCATGGGTGTTGGGGCACAGATGGATTAAAATATCGCTGTAAGAAGGATCATATAAATGCTACAGCTACAGCCAATACACGACCGATCAGTGAAACGAATTGGTCTACATATTGGGTGCAGGATAATAATTCCACAGGTTGGTACATAGGTAATTGGACGATTGATAAAGATTATTTTCAAAAAAAATACATAAAAGAATTGGGTTACAAATTTTTTAACCTTAAACTAAGATGGAAATCTACGTTTTTCTTAAGGATAGCTTTATCAGGTGCCCAAACTCTTCCGATTTGAGCAGAAACGAGGTTGCAGCAAATGCAGCAAGTGCGGACAGCATGGGGACAAATAACCGAAGCCCTTTAAAATAAAGACTCCCTCCTCCGTTTAAATCAGGAAACATTCTGAGGACGAACCAGCACGCAAATGCCATTACTATCGAGGCGATTACGGTTTTTTGTAACGAGACAAAGACCTCTTTTCCTATCTTAATACGGAGCCTTTTTTGCAATATGATGGTTAAAATAACGATTTGAACAATGGCACTGGTGGCAGTGGAAAGTGCCAACCCGCCTTCCTGGAATACCCAGATGAGAGAGAGGTTTAAAATGAGATTTAAGCCGACGCACGCTGCTCCAACCTTTACCGGCGTTACGGTATCCCTGACGGAGTAAAATGCACGGATCAATACATGGAGACCGCAGTATGCCCATATTCCAAATGCATAAAAGAGGATGACGCGTGACGTTCGGTGAGCGGATTCCGCATCAAACTGATTTCTCCTGTAAAGGAGATCGATGATTGGTTCCCGAAGCATGATGATGGCCAGTGATGCGGGGATTCCAATCAAGAGGATAAATTTTAACGCCTTATTGAAGGCAGTCGAAAAATTGTTCCAATCTTCCCGTACTGCATGGAAGGAAAAAAGCGGAAAAACCGCCGTTGCCATAGCGATACCGAACACGCCCAGGGGGAATTGGATCAGCCGATCGCTGTAATAAAGTACCGATGCTGCACCGGCCTTCATGGGGAAATGGACGGTCATCCCTGCAAAATTGAAACTGGCCGGTCCGTCTTGTGCGGAGGAAAATCCGACAGCGATAAGGCTGTCGAGCAAGACGTTGACCTGAACAATGCCAAGCCCGAAGACAATAGGCACCATGCGGGTCAATACCAGTTTTAAGCCCGGATGTGAAAATCTGGGCATAAATCGATAGTATAACTCTTTTTTCCGTAAGGTAGGAAGGTGAATAACTACCTGGACGAGGCCTGAGAGAAAGGTCGAGATGGCAACTGCATAAATCATCTTTTCCAGCGACTTCCCCGTATAAGGTGCCAAAACGGCTCCCAGTATCCAGCATATATTCATGACAACCGGTGCAAAGGCAGGCATAAAAAAATGGCGAAGGGTATTTAGCACCGCACCCATAAAAGCCACAAGACAAATGAAGAAGACATAGGGGAACATGATAATAAGCAGCTTAAGGATAAGTTGCCACTTTTCCTGTATCTGAAACACCCTTGGAATAACGAAGAAAGACCCCTCGCCGAGTAAGACAATACCACCCAGAATGATGATGAGGGCTGTGGCAACAACGTTGAAAAAGACGAAGGCCTCTTCTTTGCCGCGTTTTTCGATGTGTTCAGTAAAGACGGGGATGAACGCTGCACTGAGGGCGCCTTCTCCAAAGAGACGCCGGAACAGGTTGGGAATCTTGAAAGCGACGGTAAAGGCGTCCCATACCATACCTGTTCCGAAAACGCTGGCGCATATCATGTCCCTGGTAAGGCCAAGTATGCGGCTTGAAAAGGTACAGGCGCTGATAATCCTTACGGAGCGAAACAAACTTTGCGAGTCGGACATAAATGATTCTGGCAATGATTGATTTGTGTATAGCCACGTATTTTCTTAGTTTTTTATCTCCTCTATTGTAATGCTATTTTTGGCATTTTCAACGCAATTTAGGTATGAGGTAATGGCATATACATAAGAACGGGGATATCCTCACGACAAAATGTATGATTGAAAAGCGCATGAACGCGCGGGTTGTTAATCCGGGGCATTTGTTCCCGGTTATTAAAATACTTGACAAATTGAGCTTGTCTGTTAGAATGCTTCTTTCTTTTGTTCTGTATTTTTCTCTTGTAGCGCTTTTGACGAGTGTAGTTTAACCCGCGGATATTATTACAGATATGCAAAAGGATGCAGCTATGGCTATTAGTGTTGGTATAAATGGTTTCGGAAGGATTGGAAGGAATGTCTTTCGCGTGATTGCCAAACGGGACGGAATAGACGTTTTGGCTATTAACGATCTCGCCGACTCGAAATCTTTGGCAATGTTATTAAAATATGATTCGGTGCACGGGAGATTCTCCGGCAGTGTGGAGGCAAAAGAGAAATCGCTCATGGTGAATGGCAAGGAAGTCAAGCTGTTCATGGAGAAAGACCCTGCAAAGTTGCCATGGAAATCGCTTGGGGTAGACATTGTAGTGGAATCGACCGGGATATTTACTTCCCGGGCAGATTGTGCCAGGCATCTGGATGCCGGGGCAAAGAAGGTTATACTTTCTGCTCCATCCAAAGACAAAATAGACGCCACGATTGTTGTGGGCGTTAATACCCGGGATCTTAAAGCCGAACACAAAATTATATCCAACGCCTCATGCACAACGAATTGCCTGGCGCCTCTGGCAAAAGTTGTAAACGATAATTTTGGTATTGAAAAGGGTCTGATGACAACTATTCACGCATACACAAATGACCAGCGTATCAGCGATCTTATCCATAAAGACCTCAGAAGGGCGAGGGCCGCCGCAATGAATATTATTCCTACGACAACCGGGGCTGCCAAAGCCATCGGGGAAGTAATTCCTTCGCTGAAAGGTAAGTTGGATGGTCTGGCTATGCGTGTGCCCGTTGCTAACGGATCCGTAACGGATTTGGTTGCCGTGGTATCAAAAGATGTTACGGTAGAAGCTGTGAACGCAGCTATGAAAAAGGCTGCCGAAGGAGAATTGCGGGGTATTTTGGAATATTGTGATGACCCCATTGTTTCTTCAGATATCATTGGAAATACCCATTCCAGTATCTTCGACTCCGCGCTGACGTATGTCATTGATAAGCGTATGGTAAAGGTGGTTTCCTGGTATGACAATGAATGGGGCTTTTCAAACCGTATGGCAGACCTCATAGAATTATCCGCTCGTCTCTAAAAATTATCCGAATAATTTCATTAATATCAGATGCCTATGCGTAAGTTATTCATTAAAGATATCGATGTGCGAAAAAAGTCTGTAATGGTGCGGACGGACTATAATGTGCCGCTGGACGAAGAGGGAAATATCACCGATGATACAAGGATTCGCGCAACTTTACCAACTATCAACTATTTGTTAGATGAAGAGGCAAAGGTCATCATTGTTTCACATTTGGGCAGACCAGACGGTAAGGTGAATCCCAAATACAGCTTAAAACCGGTTGCAAGGCGTTTACAGCGTTTACTCGGAGAAAAGGTAAAGGTCGCGTTGGCGGAGGATTGTATTGGTCCGAAAGTAAAGAAGCAGATCGAAGAAATGCACTATGGCGATGTGCTTGTCCTGGAAAATTTACGGTTCCATCCGGGAGAAGAAAAGAACGACCCTTCTTTTGCGAAAGAGTTGGCTGGCCTCTGTGATGTGTTTATTCAAGACGCCTTTGGAAACTGTCACAGAAAGCATGCCTCCATGATTGGTGTTGATAGTTTTGTCCCGTCAGCGGCAGGATTCTTGCTGAAGAAAGAGATAGATTATTTTGAAAAGGCAGTCAATAATCCTATGCGACCGGTTGTTGCGCTTTTGGGTGGCGCAAAGGTTTCCGACAAGATAAAGATCATTGAAAATCTGGCTAAAAAGATGGATAAGATACTTATTGGAGGGGCCATGGCATTCACCTTCCTTAAGGCGCAGGGCATTGGTGTCGGAAAATCGTTGGTTGAGGATAGCATGCTCGACGTGGTAAAGAACCTGATGGATATTTCCAGAAAAAATGGCATAAAATTATATTTACCGGTGGATTTTGTTGTTGCAGAAAATTTTGATGAGCGGGCAGAAACGAAGGTCGTTCCTTTTCAGGAAATACCGGAGAAGTGGATCGCCCTGGATATCGGTCCGGCCAGCACAAAGCTGTTTACTGAGGCGCTTCAGGATGCAAAGACAATTGTATGGAACGGTCCGATGGGGGCATTTGAATTCGACGCCTTTAGCCGGGGAACATACGCCATGGTGGACGCCGTCACAAGTTCTCATGCATCAACAATCGTAGGCGGTGGTGACACCGACATGGCATTTCATAAATCAGGGAAGTCGCATGAGGTATCGTTTATCTCTACAGGCGGCGGGGCATTCCTGAAATTGTTGGAAGGAGGCGAGCTTCCTGGCGTCGCTTCGTTATCAGACAGAAGAAAAAGTGTAAGAACCGCTTCGCCTTCACCAGTCTGATAGAATCGACAGGTGAAAGAACAGAAGATATTGTGTCCGTGACCCGGCACAACCAATCAGAGAAGATTAGGATAGAAAAGACATGCAGCCGAAAATCAAGATCGCAGCATCGATTCTTGCGGCCAATCCTGTGCGTTTGGAAGAGGAAATCAGAAAGGTAGAAATAGCCGGCGCCGATTTGATCCATATTGACGTTATGGACGGTCATTTCGTCCCTAATATTACTATGGGGCCCTTTATTGTAAAGGGAATAAGACGTATTACAAAGGTGCCGCTGGACATTCACCTGATGATTGAACAGCCCGAACGTTATGTGAATGACTTTGCCGATGCAGCAGGGAAAGGGGATCTGATAACATTTCATATAGAGGCAACAAAAACACCAGGAGAAGTTATTTCGCTGATCAAAAATGCCGGGTTAAAGGCCAGTGTGTCGCTGAATCCGGATACTCAGGCAGAGCTGGTCGCAGACCTCCTGGATTCAGTGGATATGGTGCTTGTCATGTCTGTAAATCCTGGATTTGCCGGGCAAAGGTTTATACCAGAGGTTTTGCCAAAGATTGCACGATTGCGCAGTATAGCGCCGGACAGACTGGATATAGAAGTAGATGGTGGTATTACAACGGAGACTATTGCTCAGGCCGTTCAAAAGGGGGCTAATGTGATAGTCGCAGCTTCCGCAATTTTTAAATCGGATGATCCCTGCCGTGCAATCAATACCCTCAGACAAATGGCAGTGCAGGCTGTAAAAGAGGAATGTCACAATAGGGTAGACGCCTGAGCTTTCTGTGCCAACAGCTGAATAGCGGATAATTTTTGCGAATGCACTCAACAGAAAAAAACAACTTGTTTTTTCCCGAAAAGAATATAAACTAAGGGAAGGTGTTTTATCCCGCGGGATTTCAAAATTGCGTCAAGTCAGGATTATTTCTGATATCTGAATTGCTCTTTTAAGTAGTGAGAAGGATTTTATAACAGGTAAGCGATTCCCGATGGTTTTCTTCAGAAAAAAAAAGGATATGCCTGATGGCTTGTGGATACGGTGTGACGGCTGCAAGGGCATGTTATTTAAAAAAACAGTAGAAGAAAAAATGTTTGTGTGCCCTGAATGTAACTATCACTTTCGGATATTCAGCAGGGACAGACTAAAACTCCTGGTCGATGAAAACAGCTTCGAGGAAATGTGGCCTGACATGGTGCCGTGTGACCCGTTGATTTTTAAAGATCGGATAACTTACCCCGAAAGGGTAACTGCCGATCAGCAAAAGACCGGTCTGAAAGAGGCTGCAATTGTAGGAAAGGGAAAGATCGACGGCAGAGAGGCGATGATCGGAATTACCGACCCGTCGTTTATCATGGGAAGCATGGGGTCTGTAGTAGGGGAAAAAATTGCCAGACTCGCAGAAAAAGCCACGGAACTAAAGCTGCCTTTGATTGTTATTTCAGGTTCGGGCGGAGGTGCGCGTATGCAGGAGGGAGTTTTTTCTCTCATGCAAATGGCAAAGACGAACGCTGCCATAGCACGATTTCAGGAGACGGGTGGTTTATATATATCGGTGTTAACCGATCCGTCATTGGGAGGGGTAATGGCCAGCTTTGCGTCTGTGGCAGATATCACCATAGCGGAACCGAAAGCGCTGATAGGTTTTGCAGGTCCCCGGGTTATTCAGGAGACAATAAAACGTGCCCTTCCCAAGGGTTTTCAGACAGCAGAATTTCTCTTGGAGCACGGTTTTTTGGATAGAATTGTCCATCGCCAGGATATGAAAAAAGAATTATCCCGATTGATTGGTTATCTGCATAATCCTTTATAAAAATAAGACAGGTTCCCCTGTAGCTCAATGGTAGAGTAGCCGGCTGTTAACCGGTTGGTTGTAGGTTCGAATCCTACCGGGGGAGCCAATTTTGCTCATAGGCAGAACTTCAATTCCCGAGGTTCTGCCTTTTTCATGGAGAAGAGGGTTGTTATAGTCAATTTTGATTTTCGGATGCCCCCTTTTCTTTTTTTTTACCTTGTATCTTTTACAAAAAGAGCATCCGTATTTCCCCATCATATTAAACAGAAAAGACTTGTCCGACCTGGGAAAATTCGAGCTTCTTTTTTTCAGCGATACAGAGAACAAGTACTTTTCCAGGTACGGAGGGCATCGAGGGTCATCCACCGGTCTTTGATATCCAACCGGTCAAAGAGGGTGCGAAGAGTTGGAATTCCATGGGTTGTGTGGCAACAGGCATTGGGCATGGTGTCTCCCGATGCTATCTATTTCACAAGTTGTAACAATCGGGTCTTTTGAAAATTTCAACAAAATCAAAGTGAACGATTGACTAAAGGTTAAGTATGTTCAGCCCCGATACGGGGTCAAACTCCCTTACCGCATAGATTCCGCTAAGTTCGATAATTACAGCCTCCAGGACGAGAAATGTGCTGGCATTTTCCCTCAGACATCCGACCTTCACAGCATCCTTTTTGCCGAATGCTGCATGCAAATGGACTTTTGGTTCATCGTTCTGGTGAAATATGGTTCCGAAACCGATCACTTCATGGCTTTCGCCAAGTTCTCTCCATACCGGGATGGGAGGGAGTTCGTCTTTTTCAGGCCCAACAACGATCTTTCCTTCACGCATTCCCCCCACCAGATAAAATGCTGCTGCGCTAATATTCTCTCTTTTTGCTATGCTGCCGAGGTTTCCGAGGACATCTTCTTTATCTTCAAATCTTGCTACAACTACCCTTCCTACCGTACCTATCTGATATTTCATGACAAAAAACCTCCCTGATATAAATTTTTTCTCTATCCGCACTACTGTCCGGACGTTTAAATAAATATTTGTTGTAAGTATTATAATTCAAGAGAGATACAAGGAAAAAAGAACGTAATCGATTTGAAATTCAAAGTATACTATAGCCATTCTATTCTTCATAAC